>CAZCJF010000120.1:0-1528 GCA_964499095.1 uncultured Ignavibacteriaceae bacterium | reverse complement strand
GGTACGAAGCAAATATTTTCTGGCACTTAAACAACAATGATGTTTGGAATGATTGTAATTGCTATCCAAGAATTGGCGCATTCATTTCCTTTTATGATTTTGATTTAACGGATATTCTTGGTTACGGAATTGCCGGTGGAATTAACTACTCTTACTTCTTCGGTCTTCCTGATGATTTTAATTTTCATATTAAAGGTAAAGCAGGAGTTGGATATTTGACTAAACCATTTGATAAGGTAAATCATCCTGAAAACATGTCGTACTCCACTCATTTTAATTATCTGTTATCAATCGGTGGGGGTATTACGCTAAAACCCTGGGAGCAGATTGAGCTGCAAATTGATGGAAGTATGAATCACCAATCCAATGCTGCGTTACTTGAACCAAACGGCGGGATAAACTACTGGGCAGCATCTATTAGTGCAAACTATTTTTTAGAAATACCAAATTTCCAAATAAGAAATATTCCCGATCCGTACTTAACGAGAGAGAAAAAAACACGCTGGGATTTTTCTTTTTCTTGGGGAATTTCTTCAATGCCATATCCAATGCCGGGGCAGGTGCCAATGTATGGTATTACAATCGCAAGAAGCTGGCAGACCTGGAGGTTTATTGCTTTTACACTTGGAGCAGAGCTCGAAAGGAATGGAAGAGCTGTTGAAATAACTAGGAGAATTAATCCGGATACCGAAGTAGATCCATACCGTGCTTCAATTCTGGCTGGTATTGAGTTTTTAATGGGAAGAGCAATCTTTGGAATACAAATGGGCGGATATTTTCATCGCCCCTTTGCTGAAAAAGATGATGTTTATCAAAGATGGGGGTTGGTTTATAATGTGTTTGGTAATTTTTATGCAGGAATCAACTTCAAATCCTACCGAAATTCTGCTGATCATTTAAGCATAAGAGGAACGTTATCTTTCTGATAACTATTAACAATTATTAATAATCGCTTTGCGGCAAACATATTTGGAAATAAATAAAAATTTTTTTTGTTTTGATCAGCATATATAATTATTAATTAAAAATTCTTTCTTGAAGAAAGAGTTTTGTTAGTAGGTTCTTGCCCCTGTATTCAAGAAAGAATAACTAAAAATAAATTGTGCTTGTTAAGCACCTCTATCTCTTCTTAATTAGTAATGTTTAACAAGCATTCTTAAGTAAGGAGAGGATGTAATGAATTTACAAAAAAAAATCCTGACTTCTTTACTTTTCTTTGTCTTTACAATTTTAGTTTACTCACAATGGGCAACTGACCCAACAGTAAATAACCCAATATGTTTGGCTTCCAACTATCAAGATCAATCTCAAATAATCAAAGATGATAATGGCGGCGCAATAATTGTCTGGGAAGATTTTCGCAATGGTTTTAATTATGATATCTATGCACAGCGCATTAGTAATAATGGCGTAGTTCAATGGACAGCTAATGGCGTTGTAATTGCCTCGGTAATAAATGATCAGACAACACCTCAGATTATCGCTGATGGTAATGGTGGTGCTATTATAACGTGGAATGATTTTCGGG
>CAZCJF010000119.1:0-1529 GCA_964499095.1 uncultured Ignavibacteriaceae bacterium | reverse complement strand
CGTGAAACGCCGTGAAACATAGGTTTCTGTGCGTTTAATCGAATTTTAAGTTTTATGCTCAACTCTATACCAGAAACCGTCGTCCTTTTTTATGAATTTACCCTGAATTTTACCACCTGTGATTTGTAAAACTTCTTCATAAGAATATTTCTTTTCTTCAGTTTTTTGTGATATTCCGTAACCGCCTTCTAATATCCTTATAAAATGGTCATCATTCTCAATTAACCAATCGAAATCAATCTTCCACCCGCTTTTATTTCCCCCAAGCAGGAAACTGCTCTTAGGTATTAGCTCCAGCAACCTATCAAAATCAAAGTTTTTATTCTTTAACCGTGCTTTTAATTTCCTGATACGCTTATCTGTCATTAGATTGATAGTTGGTAAATTATTATCTTTAGCAAAAGTGTTCCATTTCGATTTGTAATTTTCAAACTCACTCCCTATGTATGTATTCTCTGTTGTAGTCTCTGTATATATAGTGTATTTGTCCGTTTTGGACATGCTAATTTGTCCCTTTTGGACATATTGGACTGACCGTTTTGAACAAATTAGCTTATCCAATTCTTCCCAATTAAACCTGTAATGGACTATCGGAGGCACGCCTTCGACCTTTTCTTCCAAAATTCCTAAGTCCTTTAGTTTCCGCCTGGAACTTTCCTGCTCTTTGCGTGATAACCCGGTTTCTTCATAAATTTCTTCCTGAGTTTTATAAATCCAACCCTCAGGATCATCTTGTTTTCCTTGCCAATAAAGAAATTGGCATAAAAATATAGTTGCTTTAACGCCAATTATCTTAGCAATCTCCGGATAATAAGCAATCGGTCTGCCAACTGCCATCAAAGATTGTGATACCGGTAAGATTTGATTTGGTTTCATTATTTATTCCTCAATTATTTATTAAAATCATAAATCATTCTTGCATAATCAGATGAATAATATAATTCCTTCCAATTAAAAAACTTGGTTTTCGGAATATTTTTTTTCTTTGGTTCTTTGCGTTTTCTTTTGATGTCCCAAAGACTTAAACCTCTGTTTTTTATCGTTTGAGTAACTTTTTTATATGTTATGCCGATTTTTTTTGCTAACTGCTCACGATTAAATCTTCTCTGAGAGTATAGTTCAGCTAATTCATTATTTCTGATGAATTTTGGACTTGAATTTAAATCCCAAATTTCTATTCCACGATGCTTTGCAATAGAATAAATTTCTTTCGGTGGCAAACCATATTCATCAGCAAGTTCAAAACGATTTTTCTCTCTCTTATAGTAAATATCAGCAATTTTATCGTAAAGTTCTGCTTTGCTTTGCATAAAACCTCATTTAATTTTAATTATTTCAAAACCAATAGTTGTAAGAAAATAATATATCATTAAAATTTCACCATAACTCAATGAAACTGATATATTATCTTTATTCTGGAAAACACTGAGAAAATATCCTGACTTCTCTGCTTTTTTTAATGTAAGCGTTTTAGATGTGTCGTTGTATTTATGAATAATCTGTATTGCTTCCTCTCCTTTTTCGTTCTT
>CAZCJF010000118.1:0-1555 GCA_964499095.1 uncultured Ignavibacteriaceae bacterium | reverse complement strand
CAATTATTATTGTTTTGCAAATAAAAACGGTATTAAAATACCATAGGTGAGCAGCCTACAATTTATTTGCAAAACCTGGAAGCAGTGTTGCCGCACTGCTTCCTCTTTTTTATTAAAAATTTTTTCTCTAACCTCCTAAAAACTATTATTTATTCTATTAGTTTTCCGTGAATAATTACACTGCTGTTTGATAAATCATCAAATGCTGTAATGAAGATGTTGTTATCTATATAAGCCCCCCAGCCAGTAAAATGTAGATTTGTTTCTAATAATATTTTGAAATCAGTTCCGTTATAATGACCAACCATATCTTTGCTGTATGAAATGCCTTCATCGGCAAAACCAAAAAAATCTTTCTCATTTCTTCCATAAACACCATATCTAAAAAAGTATGAAGAAAGATCCTTCCAGAGAGCCAACTGATTGTTTGAATATTTATAAATTTTTCTATTCATTGTAATATATATTTCGCTATTCATTTCATAAATTTCCGTTGACTAATTACCCGAGTTTATCTCAATAAAATCTTTTCCATTAAAAATTATTAGTCGATTGTTATTACTAATTCCAGATAAATCATACGCTTCAATAATAAAGTTACCAGTACTTGATTGTTGTCGAATATTTGTAAAACTTAACTTAAAATCCGGTATTTGAAGAAAATCCCACTTAGTACCATTATATCTCATCAAAATAGCTTTATAATCAAAGATAGTGTAATTTTCTGCAAATCCCACAGCATAGATATTGTTTGGTGCAGTTCCCCATATATTTTCAATTACAACCCTATCATATCCAGTAATTGAATGTTTACTTACCTCACTCCATATGAAACCATTATAATGCCAAAAAGCACCTTCTGCTGTTCCAAGCCAAACGTTATTACTTCCAAAACCAAAGAGACCGGTAGGCGACATACCCCTTGGAATCGAATCAGTTGACCAGCGATTTCCATCAAAATGCCAGATTAAATTTCTACTTACATCTCCAAAACCAATTGCCCAAACATCATTTGAATTATTTGCCCACATCCGTGTAAGAATTAAAAAATCACCATTCTTAAGTTTAAGGGTGTCCAATGTCCACTCATAATTTCTACTTCCGGGTTTAATGTCTTCGGGTTCTGTTGTGTTGCAGGCACTAAGTAAAACCAGGAGAGTTAGAATTGATAATATTTTAAATAATGTTTTCATAAAGATTTTATCTGTTGTTTCTTATGATTGTTTATTTCGGTGTTGCCGCACCGTTCCTATTATCTTATAATTCTTTTTATTCTCAGCAACACCTTTATTTAATTATTTAATGTGCCCCTAATAATAAAATTTAATTGTGTGTCTTCTTCATAAGCAGAAATAAAAATATCTTTTTCAAAAATAAATACGCGGTATAACCCGATGTTTTTGGGGTAAGTTTTGTAAATAGCTTTTAAATCAGTTCCATTATAATGCAATAAACCTTCTATGCTGGCTCCAAAAAAATCTTTTTCACTTCTTCCGCTTTTGAAAACTAAAAAGGACGTCCCCGGAAAATCTTTCCAGAACTTTAACTGACCATT
>CAZCJF010000117.1:0-1574 GCA_964499095.1 uncultured Ignavibacteriaceae bacterium | reverse complement strand
AAATGAAAGAAAAAGAAAATCAAACAACTACGCTTCATCTTACAAAAGAAGAAAAGCTTGAGTTAGAAAACAGTTTACTGAAAGAACAAAATTTAGGGTTGCAGATTCAAGGATTACAATCAGATAGACAAAAAGTTATTGGTGAGTTCTGTAAAAGAGTTGATCAGCAACCAGAGGATATTTTGCGCTGGGATTTGAATGCAGGAATTGTTGAGTTTAAAAATGATAAAAAAGGGCATTCTTCCTGAACAATATTAAATAGGGATATATCTAAAAACTTCTACAGATTTGATTGCGACAAAAATCAATGCCCTCTGGAGAGTACATAGGGTATGTCCCTTCCGATTGATGTGTTCATCGATTTTACCCAACCAAGATTAAAATCAAAATAAACACCCGTGTAAAAATAACGATTTAACCAATTATTTAAGAGGTTTATTATGTTACCATATATCGGTGGAAAATCATATCTGGCAAGCTGGATCATTAGTAAGTTCCCTGAGAACTACAGAGAGCTTTCTTATTGTGAGGTGTTCGGTGGTGGTGGTTGGGTCCTTTTCAAGAAAGATCCCAGTAACATTGAAACATATAATGATTTAAATAAAAATCTGGTCAATCTTTTTAAGATTATAAGAGATAATTATAAAGAGTTCGAGCATCGTGCTCAGTGGTCATTACATAGCAGAGAGATGTACGAAGAGGCGGCGCTAAAATTATCTGAAGATAAATTTTTAAATGATCTTGAGCGTGCGATGCATTATGCGATAATAAAGACGCAAACATTCTCTGCACAAAATTCTTTCAGTTGGGGATATGGAGTTATATCTCCCAAATTATATTCCGGGAAGTGGTTGCCCTTCTTAAAAAGATTATCATTAATAAATGCAAGATTGAAGCGGGTGCAAATTGAATGAATGGATTTTGAAAGGGTAATTATGAAATATGATCGGAAAGAGACTCTTTTCTATTTAGATCCTCCTTATGTTGATGTTGAATATTATTATAATGTTGCGGGTGTAGATTTTAAGACAAAGGATCATGAAAGATTAGCCGAGATTTTGAAGAATATTAACGGTAAGTTTGTACTAAGTTATTATAAGCATCCAATGATTAAAAAACTATACAAGGGATTTAATTTCTACAGCAGACAGGCGTCCAAACATAGCGCCGGGGTTACAATTCACAGTAAGACAAGGATAAAGCCGAAGTCAACAGAGTGGTTAATAACTAATTATTAGATAAAAGCGGGCCAGTTCATGTCTACTCCCAACCAAGCAGTAAAGGAGCTCCCGGCCTTACGGTAACGGGAAGAGCTGGCCCTAAACCCGTTAGTTTAGTCGGAAGCTCTTTTGCTTGATTTGATTGCAGACGGTGTAAAAATAGTGCTTTAATTGGTAATTTTCAAATTATTAACGCTTAGTTAATGAGATATTATAGGCGTGACATACTGTCATATTTGCTACTATCAACGTTTCTCAAACTTGATGGCAAAATTTCTCAAACTTGATGGCAAGTTATACTATTCAAAAACCTTATTTTCTTACAAAATTTTAGGTTTAGCTTACCTCAACATC
>CAZCJF010000116.1:0-1600 GCA_964499095.1 uncultured Ignavibacteriaceae bacterium | reverse complement strand
TACCCCCAGCCTGTTCTGATTAGGAAATAATTACTTGTAAATTTTACGCTTGATGGGAAATTTTCTTGTTTATTAACTAAAATCAACTATAAATAATAAATATCAGACTACAATTATCTTATCCTTATATGCAACTCCCTTAACTGATCTTCTGCAACAGTAGATGGTGAATCATCCATTAAAGATACTGCACAAGTCATTAGCGAGTTATGTGGCTAATAGTTGAACTTGAAAATTGAAGTAACGATACGTATTTTGTTGTATAAATTTTTACGTATAATAAAAGAGAATTATATGAATGCCAAACTAACATTAAAACTCAATAAGAAAGCAATTGATCGTGCTAAAAAATATGCTCAAAGAAATAAACAAAGTCTTTCAGTAATGGTTGAAAAATATTTCAATCTGATATCTGATCAAGAAAGCATCACGGATATTGAAATCTCACCAAATGTTCTTGAACTATCCGGAATTATCAAGTTACCAGAGAATATTAATATGAAAGAGATTTATAGAAATCATATTGAGGCAAAATATTCCAAATGATTAAACTTTTTGTTGATTCGGATACAATATTAGATTTACTTGCTGAAAGGGAACCGCACTATATTCATGCAGCTAGATTATTTACGTTAATTAATCAAAATAAAATTGTTGCTTACACTTCCCCACTTATTTTTGCAAATCTGCACTACCTTCTAAAGAAACAAACTACAAATTCCGTAGCATTAAAAAGCCTAAGAAAATTAAAAACTTTCATAAATATTCTACCAATGGATGAAAGAGTAATAGGGCAATCACTTAATTCTGAATTCAACGATTTTGAAGATGCAATCCAGTATTACACAGCGGTTAATAATGGCATTACACTTATCATTACCAGAAACAATATAGACTTTAGGCGGAGTAAAATAGATGTTTTGACAGCAGAAGAGTTTCTTAAGAGTTTAGATACGAAATTAAAATAGCAGAAACTATTTAGCCAGTGTTTTTAATAATATTAATTGGAATGACATAGGAAGAATTTTTATTTCTCTTGGTGCTGAAGTATATGAGGGCAGAGGTTCAAGTATAAGGGTAGCATTAAATGGAGTTCGTGCCGTTTTCCATCGTCCTCATCCCAAAAAAGTAACGGATAAAGGAGCAATAAAATCTGTAAGAAGGTTTTTATTAACAGCAGGCGTAAAACTATGACTTATAAAGGATATTCCGCTTATGTGGAATTTGATGACGAAGCAGGGATCTTTCACGGCGAATAGCTAAATAATTTAGAATAAAAACTCAGTTCAAATTTTCAATTGAACTCCATCTTGAACTTGTCCTCAGTGACGGATTGGATATTCTATCTCACTTTTATATGCAGCTCCTTCAACTGTTCCTCTGAAACAGTGGATGGTGAATCATCCATAAGTGAGACTGCGCTTGCAGTTTTAGGAAAAGCTATTACATCACGTATGGAATTTTCTCCGGCAAATATCATTGCCATTCTATCAAATCCAAAAGCAATTCCGCCATGCGGCGGCGCGCCGTATTTAAAGGCGTTCATTAAAAATCCAAATTTATGCTGCGCTTCTTCCTCAGAAATTCCCAATGCTTTAAA
>CAZCJF010000115.1:0-1600 GCA_964499095.1 uncultured Ignavibacteriaceae bacterium | reverse complement strand
AATATTCTTTGTGACTGAAAATTATCTGGCACGATTTTACTCTCTCTCTCTCTCTGCAACTTTCCCGGGGTTGGAGAGATGCCGCTGATTTATGGTTGCCTCTATCTTTTTCTTCTCTATGAAAATTCTAATGTTTTATTCTTTAGAAATTACTTTTGCTCATTTAACATTGAGCATTCAACATTTACCCTTATTATTTATCCAACCGGTTTTACGTAGCTTATGAAAAGTTAAATCTCTTTCCCAAAATTATTTTAATTCGAGGTAAAAATGTTTCAGATAAAATATTTTTTGTTTATAGTATGGCTGATTGCCATAACAACAAATGCGCAGATTAAACAGTTAGATTATTTTAGAAATAATCCTAACTATGAGGTTAAACTGCTGGCAGACAGTACCGCGGAAATTTACAACAAACAAAATAACTATCACTACTTAAAAACAATAAAAAAATTTCCTGGACATAACAAAAAGACAGTTAAAAAAAATACTGTTGATAAAACAACAACAGCAAATCTTATTATTGAATTAGACACTATTAATTTTGCTGCTTATGATAATTACTATAAAGTCTGGGGCAGTCTTCCCGCCGTAAATCCTTATGGAAAGTACATCGCTGTTGATGCAAATAAAAATGGTAAAAATGAAATATATAGTTATGGCATTCAATACGACCAAGACCGGTTTTTCTATCAACAAAGAATTTACGAGCAAGACTATGATTCTTTATTTAATCAAATTTATGTAATTCAAGATTCCTTCAGCTCGTTTCAAGACTTAGGAGATATTACCGGTGATGGCCTTTTAGATTTAATATCTGTTGGTTTGAGATTTTATAGACAAAAATCAACCACAGAGTTAATTAACAATTTTAATTTTGATTACAATCCATTTCCACCTGTTTATCAGTTTAATGATGTTATTTTTTATGATATTGATGGTGATGGAAATCAAGAGATCATCTATTTTCTTGATGCAGGAAGTTTGGATAGTATTTGGGCTGGGAGTAACCATGTTGCCAAATACAATCCAATAATAAACAACTATGAATTGATCTATTATAATCGCCCTCAACCAGATTGGTTTACTTCAGGAATTTCAACCGGAGATTTTGACCACGATGGAAAAGGTAATTTTGGAACAGGAAGCATTTACGGAAAGTTTTATATCTATGAATACATTCAAGGAAATCAATATCAGGTCGAATTTACGAAGGAACTTGAAACCTATAATGCTTTCCTTACAATAATGACTCATGATATGGATGGCAATGGAAAATCAGAAATTTGGATAGGTGGGGATTTTTCGAGCAGCATTTACGGTGGTGTAACAAGGTTGTTTGCCTTCGAAGCTTCTTTACCAGGAATTTACGAACAGGTTTATCAGATAGATATCAGAGGATTATTTTCAGCAATTTATGGAAAACTAAGATATACCGATCTTGATGGAGATGGTATAAAAGAACTATTTCTAACAAATGCCAATTTAGCTTTTGGGTTTAAGTATGATGGCAACGGAAATTATTATATGGATTTCGTAAAAGTTATGCCTGTGCTTGATAGTGTTTACACAACCCAGGATTTAGAGCGGGTAGATATTG
>CAZCJF010000114.1:0-1657 GCA_964499095.1 uncultured Ignavibacteriaceae bacterium | reverse complement strand
AATTTATTAATATAGGAATGAGAAGAGATAAGAAATTTGCTATTAGTTCTTTGAACAATAATCTTACTATGAGCGACATAATGGTTTTTGATGGAACGACAAAAAATATAGGCATTGGATTAACAAGTCCGGAAGGATTACTTCATTTAAGACTAAATGGTGGAAAGCAACTAATAATTGGAAATAATAATCAACCTCTAGCTGAATGGTATTTTGATGTAGCAGAAGATGCTACGATGACTTTAGTAAATGAAGGGATGGGTACGCCAAAAACTGCTATGACTTTTAATCCTAATAACGGATATGTTGGAATTGGAAATGTTGCTCTACCATCTTCACAATTGGAGGTTAATGGGACAGTTTTCATAACTGGAGAATTTCAGAGAGATCAGACTTCGAGTGCTAATTTAGTACCAATTGCTTATGGGCAATTTGCTGCTAACGGTACTGTAATGGCAAATGCAACTACTTCTAATGTAACCCTGGCATCTCATCCAGCTACAGGAGTGTATTATATAAGCATAGATTTAGAGAGTTTCTTTTATCCTAATTATACTTGTATCGCTACAATCACTACCGGTGATGGAGGAGAAATAAGTTGGAATAGTGTCGATGGAAAATTAATTATTTATACTGCTAACAGTTTGGGAGCTCGAACTGATAAACCATTTTCATTTGTGGTTTATAAAAAATAATAATTTAATAAAGGGCGGGCTTTATGCTCGCCCTTTTAATTGCTCAATTTGAATTCGTAAAAATTTTTACTCCCTTCTTGAAATTTTTTCCTTAAATTTACACGGTACTGTTTCATAAGGCATTTTCCTTAAGGAATAATTTTTGCACAATAGTATGTGTAAACAAAAATGGAGTCAAATATGTCGGCAAAACTAAATATGCACAGATGGATTAAATTTTTATTTATCCCTACTATTCTGATTTTACTCATTTCCTGTGATACCACAGAAAATAACAACTCTGTTCTATCATTAAATTTTTCTTCAGGCAGTGGATTAAGTAAAACTAATCTTGATGAACTGGAACTGACTGAAGTAAAAATTCTTTTACGTGATGTAAAACTTGAACACGATGACGATGAAGATTTTGAATCTGATTCTCAAAGCGATGTAAATGATGATGAAGAATACGTCAATGTCGGGCCATTTGTTGTGAATCTGAACCTATCGGGTATGACAACTGACGTAGCAGTTGGAGTAATTCCGTCAGGAGTTTACGAAGAAGTTAAATTTAAGATTCATCAGATACAGGGCTCTGAAGTTCCGCCTGATCCTGAATTTAAAGAAGGCGAGAATGAATCAAAACGTTACTCTGTAATTGTTAAGGGTAATTATAATGGTGAACCATTTGTTTATAAATCAAGAAAGCCCGCTCATCAGCATCTTGAGCTTAATCCGCCGTTATCAGTTGAAGAAAATTCAGAGCTCTCTTTAACCATCTCAGTCGATCCATACAGCTGGTTCTTTAAAAATAATGTTCTGTTAAATCCTAATGATTCTTCTAACGTAAATGATATTGATAATAATATCGCACAATCGTTTAAAAAAGCATTTAAAGATGATAATGATGATGGAGAAGAGGATTAGTAAAAAATAATGATTCTACAAAGGCTGTTGATTAAACAGCCTTTTTTATTTTAAAT
>CAZCJF010000113.1:0-1668 GCA_964499095.1 uncultured Ignavibacteriaceae bacterium | reverse complement strand
TTTAAAAAATACTATCTCCCAATTGTAATTGTATTGAGAAAATGTTTCCAATTTGATAATAAATGATTGGATTAAAATAAGGGATATAATAAATCTTATGTAACTACTTAGCCAAAAAATAATAATATATTTTCAATCAACCAAATAAAATATTAAAATAATTACATATATTTGTAAAGTATATATTTGTAAGCATAAAGATTTATTTTCTGGGGGGAAGATATGACTTTAGAAGAACAAGTAATTTTCTTAATTGCTGAGAACAAACAGCTACGAGAAATTATAAGTAATTTAGAAAAGCGTATAGTTTTTCTCGAAGAGGAATTACGCAAAGCTATGACTATCAAGAATAGTTCTAATAGTAGCAAACCTCCCTCTACGGATATATCAACTCCCAAACGAAATCAAAGTTTACGAGAACCAAGCGGCAAAAAGTCGGGTGGTCAATCAGGTCATAAAGGTACAACCCTGCAAATGCGAGACAACCCCGATGAGATAATAGAATTGAATCCGAATTATTGCAGTAAATGTGGATGTAATTTAGAACATGAGGAATCTCATTTTGAATCAAAGAGACAGGAATTTGATATTCCACCAATAGCTGTGATAGTGAAGGAATTTAGACGCAACAGTAAAAAATGTCCAACATGTGGTCACCATCAGGAGAGTGAATTTCCTAAACATATTAGCAATAATGTCCAATATGGTCATAACATAGAATCATTAGTAAGCTATTTATCAGTATATCAATATTTGCCTTTTCAGCGATTGAAAGAGTGTATGCAACATTTTTTCAAATTAGCCATTAGCGAGGGTACGATAAATAATATATTAAATCGCATGTCACAGAAAGCCCAGCCGATATATGATAAAATTCAAGAAACTATATCGCAATCAAAACAAGTGGGTTCGGACGAGACCGGTGTAAAAGTCAATAGCAAAAAATATTGGATTTGGATATGGCAGACAGCTTTATCAACATTTCTAACTGCATCTGAGAGTAGAGGAAGCCAAACAATAGAGAACATATTTCCTGAAGGTTTACCAAATGGAATTTTAAATTCAGACCGTTGGGCAGCACAGTTGAAGACAGTCGCCGCAGGTCATCAGTTGTGTATAGCACATTTGCTAAGAGACTTGAAGTATTTGGAACAGCTCGAGAGAAATGATTGGACAAAACGTTTAAAAGAATTATTGAAAAAATCTTTAAGTCTAAAAGAACAGCAAGAAGAATATATTCGAGGAGATACCGTTTCACTGGAATTAGAGCAAGAGCTTGACATTCTTTTAGAAGAATCAATTCCAAAAGATATAAACAGTAAAACTCTTGCTCTTCAAAAATCATTGATTAAACATAGGAACAGTATATTCACATTTCTTTATAATAGAGATACTCCTCCTGACAACAATGCGTCGGAAAGGGCTATAAGAAATGTAAAAGTAAAACAAAAAATATCTGGACAGTTCAAAAAAGGACAACAGGCTTTTTGTATATTACGTTCAGTGATTGATACATGTAAGAAAAGGAAGGTTGATATCATGAATACTCTTTCTGCAATTGCTCAATTAGTTCCGGCTGAGTAGTTACAAGTTTTGTTAATTTCATAAGTTGATATTGTCAAAAATTAATTTTAATCCCTTTGGAAGTCAAGATTGTTAATAATATTC
>CAZCJF010000112.1:0-1731 GCA_964499095.1 uncultured Ignavibacteriaceae bacterium | reverse complement strand
GGTGCTTTTAACTTTAATTTCGGCAGAGACCGCAGTTATTTCTCCTAAACGGCCTTTGGGTGGATAAAACAGACAGATTATGAGTATTGTATTTACATCCGGTAAAATAGACGTCAAGATTAATGACGAAGAATATTCGCAGGAACTTGTTGGTAACAAGTTGGCTTACCTTTTATTAAAAAAAGGTGTGGTCGATTCCAAAACTATCACTAAAGCAATTTTCTTAAAGCAGAAATATAGCCAGGATGGAAAAATTAAAAAGAACCTTGCGCAAATTCTTGTTCAGGATTTAAACTTCGACCACGATTTAATTTTTCGGGAAGTAGCTTCTTTTTATGCATTCAGGACAGTTGATATAGATGTTAAAAAACTTCCGGATAATCTAATAAACGATATTAAAAATCTGCTTGATGCTTACGACGATGATGTTAAAAGGATGCTACTTCAAGTAAAAATGCTGCCTTTAATGTTCGATTTAAATAATAAGAATAAGCTTATTTTAGGTGCAACTGATCCGACCGATAAAGATATTTTAAGAATCATACAAAGACTAAATGTTGAAAGATATGAAATTACGTATCTTCCTCCAGACAGCTATAACAAACTTGTTGAAATACTAGTCCCCCCCGAAAATGAATATCTTAAAAATCTTGAAAAGCTTGAGGACCAATATCAAACACCAATTCAGGCAAGTGAAGGTTCGATTGATGAAGGTTTGTTAGAAGTAGAGATTAACAAAAGTGCTTTAATAAATTTATTTGAAGCTGCACTAATTGAAGGTGTACGTAAAGGCGCAAGTGACATTCATTTTCTACCGGAGTCCGCAACAGAAACTTCTATCTTTTTCAGAGTTGATGGCAAATTAGTGCTTTGGCATCGTCAGCAGAACACAATGCCAGAAGCTATTATTGCGGTTGTAAAAGACCGATCAAGGGGATTGGATAGATTTGAAAGAGAAAGCGGGCAGGATGGATTTATACAAAGAGAAATAGATGGTCATATAATAAGATTCAGAGTTTCTATTATTCCTATTGCAGGAAGTGAGATTAGAAATAAATTTGAAAATATTGTTATCAGAATTTTAGATGATCGAAAGGTTATTAAAAATCTTAACGCATTAGGCTTTTCAGGATATGCATTAAAAAGTTTTCAAAAAGCGATCAGTAATCCACAGGGGCTGGTTATTCTAACAGGTCCAACAGGTTGCGGTAAAAGTACTACATTGCAAGCAGCATTGCATCAGGTTATCAATCCAAGCGTAAACGTAATAACTGTCGAAGATCCTATTGAATACATTATCAAAGGAGCCAGACAGGTTAAACTTGGTCATAAACTTGATTTTGAGCACGCATTACGCTACATACTAAGACACGATCCGGATATTGTGCTAGTAGGAGAAATGCGTGATAAAGAGACTGCTGATATCGCAATCAAACTTGCAAACACTGGTCACCTGACTTTTTCAACGCTTCACACCAATGATGCCCCGAGTGCTATTTCAAGACTATATAAAATGGGCATCGAGCCATTTTTGCTTGCAAACGCAATCAATATAATTGTTGCACAAAGACTCGTTAGAAAATTATGTGATTGTAAGAGGAAAAGTGAAAAACACGATGAGAAATATTTTAAACGACTCGGACTTGATCCAACCGAATGGAAGAAATATGATTTATATGAACCCGTTGGATGTGAAAAATGTCTTGGTTCAGGATTTAAAGGTAGAATGGC
>CAZCJF010000111.1:0-1747 GCA_964499095.1 uncultured Ignavibacteriaceae bacterium | reverse complement strand
AAAATTAAATCATATTACAGGAGAATACTTTGGGTTTATTAATCGTAGGTTCACTTGGTTTAGATACTGTTGCAACACCGTTTGATAAAGTTGAGGATGCTTTAGGAGGATCAGCAACATATATTTCATTAGCTGCAAGTTATTTTGGTGGACCGGTTAAATTAGTTGGGGTAGTCGGCAGTGATTTCCCGAAAAAATATATTCAGACATTAGAAGAGCATGCGATTGACCTTGAAGGATTGCAAATAATAGAAGGAGGAAAAACTTTTCGCTGGTCAGGTAAGTATCATTACGACCTGAATGTGCGGGATACACTATTTACGGAATTGAATGTCTTTGAGAAGTTTGATCCGATAATTCCGGATAATTTTAAGAAAGCAAAATTTATTTGTCTTGGCAATATAGATCCTATTTTGCAAGCAAAAGTTTTGGATCAGATGGAAGCCCCGCAATTTATTGTTTGTGATACAATGAATTTTTGGATTGAAGGAAAAAAAGATGAATTATTACAATTGCTTCCAAGAGTTGATGTACTTATAATCAATGACAGCGAAGCAAGACTTTTAGCACACGAACCTAATCTAATTCGTGCTGCAAGAAAAATAAGAGAGCTTGGTCCTAAAATTCTTATTATAAAAAAAGGTGAGCACGGTGCTCTGTTATTTACAGAAGAAACAATCTTTTCCGCTCCGGCTTATCCAATGGAAACAATTTATGATCCTACCGGTGCAGGAGATTCATTTGCCGGTGGGTTTATTGGATATTTATATAAAACACGGGATCTATCTCCGGACAGCCTTAAAAGAGCTGTAATTTATGGCAGCACGATGGCTTCTTTCTGTGTTGAGAAATTTAGTACAACAGGATTGGAAGATTTATCTTATCTGCAAATCCAGGATCGTTACAGAGAATTTATGACTCTTTCAAGATTTGATGAGCAGGATTAGTTCCAATTAACATTTAAATTTCATTACCAGGTAAGAGGTAATCGAAATGAATATTTTGTAATAAGATTCCAAATTTTCTGTTAATGAAATCATACCTTAATCGACTATGCAAGATTATTACTCAATAAAATTCGTAAAAGATCATCTTTCATTTTTGGATCAGACAAAACTACCTTTAGAGGAAGTGTATGTTGAAACTGATGATTATGAAAGAATTGCCATCGCAATTGAAAAACTTGAATTGCGAGGGGCACCCCTTATTGGAATTTCAGCAGCTTATGCAATCGCCGTCTCTTTTAAGAAGATTTCAGAAAATCATAAAGAGCATTTTGAGAAAATGTATAGAAGACTTTCATCCACAAGACCAACAGCAGTCAATCTTTTTAATGCTCTGAGAAGGATGAAAAAAGCTTTTGAACAAATCACAGATTATTCCGCAGCATTTAAAACTCTTTTGGATGAAGCCAATTCAATTTATGATTATGAAAAACAATGTTCAGAAAAAATGGCTGATATCGGCTCTAAAATATTTACAAAAAAATCTAATGTGCTTACACATTGCAATACAGGTGCTCTTGCTTCTGCCGGATTTGGTACAGCCTTCGCTGTAATCAAAAAAGCTTTTGATGAAGGTTATGTAAATCATGTTTTTGTTGATGAGACAAGACCATTACTTCAAGGATTGCGACTCACCACATTCGAGCTTCAAAAAAATGGTATTCCATTTACAGTACAGACAGATTCTATGGCAGCAGTTCTAATGCAGCAGGGCAAAGTAGATTTGGTAATTACAGGAGCTG
>CAZCJF010000110.1:0-1813 GCA_964499095.1 uncultured Ignavibacteriaceae bacterium | reverse complement strand
AATTAATTGAAAAAGTTGCTTAACTTAATGTGTACTTTTAGGGGGTAAGATCAGTTCGCACAAAAGATGTGGAAGAATGATTATAGCTATAGATACCATATTTGGCATAACGATATGACCGTTGAAGATGCGAAACAAATAGTCTTAACAAAACTCCCAAAAAGTTCGCTTTTAATAGCGGTATATTAAAACACGAGTTTAAACATTTTCAAATAGAAACTGATAATGTTTTACAAAAGTTTAACTCATTTTTCATTGAGTTAAACAATAGATCATTATATAAAACTGATTATCCATGCCCAGCAGATGTTCTTTCTGTTCAAGAAATAAATGTTAGAAGAGATGTTTACTTAAAGGTGAGCGAATGTTTTTTAAGGTATGATAATTTATCAGATGCAGAAAAAAAAGAAGAAGAACTAATCTGTGATAAATTTGCTCAATCCGAATATGATTCTATTAAAGCAAGAATTAATCGTTGGGTGGTTGATCAGTCTTGGTACAAACCATGACCATTGAATAATGAGGTTTAATATGAAATATTTTTTGAGAAAATCACTAATAATTACTCTTTTTTATTTTTTAAGTGGTATTTATGGTCAGTCGCTTTGGAATTTAGAAGTATCTGATCATTTGATAGTATGTGTTGGTGGTGATACTTCAATTTCAACACTCTATTCTATTTTGGAAACTGATAGTTTAAAGTACCAAATGGTATATGGTTGTGCTGCAAAGTTGTTAGCGATTTATGAAAGATATGGTGCAAAAGATTTTGTGCTCAATAAAACAAAGTTTTGGGAGAATAGACAAGATTCATTTTTCTCTTGGGATAAATATTATGAATACCAACTGCTGAAAGGCTTCTTAGGAGAAGAATCAGCGATTATATGTATGGACACAATTATAAACTATTCAAATGATGAATTTCTCCGCCGGAATGCTGTGGGATATTTAGCTAAAGCAGGAATCTTTAATTATTATGATTTAGTAAAACAGATCTTCTTAAATCAATCAACAATGAATGAAGGTATTTTATTGTTAGCTGAATATGGTAAAGGTGAGAGATATAATACTGAAGTTAAGGGGCTATTATCAGATATAGTAAGGGATTCAATAGACGATGTAAAGATTTATTTGGTTGCATCAGTTCTATTCGAGATTGATTCAGGGCTAACGGTTGATCTTTTGGATTTTCGATTTAAAAACAGTACAGGTTCTTTTAGAAGAAATATATTTAATTACTTACAAAAGATGGATCCTCATAATCAAATGGAAAGAAGTATTTGGGCAATACCAAGAGAACCTAATGAAAATTTAAGGTTTGATTATATACCTTTAATTTTTGATAGCACTTTTAGTGGTCCGGCTGAATATTTATCACCATCTTGGATTAATTTTATGAAAAATTGGCTACCTAATGAAACATCAAAACTTATCAAGGTGCCAATAATCTTAAATCTTAGAGAATTTAAACCGTTAAGATTTGATACTATTATGTCGGTTGAATTAAATTTTAATTACTTACAAAATATTATTGACACAGTCTATAATTATTTTTGGCTTGGCAATTTGCAATTCAAAGATGAACTACAATCAATCCTCCAATCAGCTAAATCAAACCTGCAAGTTGGAGATTCGTTAGCTTGTGCTGTTCAGGTAAAAGCTTTTCAGAATTTGGTGGATAATGTTTACAAAGATTCTCTCAACACAGACCCACGCTTTGTAACAATAGAAGGTTGGAAATTTCTTTTCTGGAATGCACAGTATATTCTTGACAGACTTCCTCAGTTACCAGTTAATGCTGATATAGAAGCAA
>CAZCJF010000109.1:0-1833 GCA_964499095.1 uncultured Ignavibacteriaceae bacterium | reverse complement strand
CCCGGGAAATGGGTATAAGTGAAGCGACATTTTACAACTGGAAAGCGAAGTATGGAGGTATGGAGGTAAGTGAGGTTGTAAAGATGAAGCAGATGGAAGCAGAGCTCAGTGAGTACAAAAAGATTGTAGCAGAACTGAGTCTTGAGAATCGAGCTATGAAAAACTTGATTGCAAAAAAGTTTTAACGCCTGAAGCGAAACGGGAAGCTGTTCAACATTTGCTAGAAGAAGAACAGTTAAGTAACCGTAAGGCGTGTGCGCTGATAGGTATATCCCGCAGCACCTACCAGTATCAATCCAAGCCAAAGAACGATAGGACACTTCAGGATGCACTGACGGCACTTACTACAAAGCATGTTGCCATTGGGTTTTGGCAATGTTGTTACCGTCTTTGGAATAAAGGGCATAAGTGGAATCATAAAAGAATCTACAGGGTTTATACCGATATGAAGTTGAATATCCGTCGCATGGCTAAAAAGCGGCTACCTGAAAGGATAAAACAACCATTAACGCTTCCGTCAGCACCTAATCAGGTATGGAGCATCGACTTTATGAGTGACACACTAGTAGATGGAAGAAGATTCCGGCTGTTTAATGTTATGGATGATTTTAATCGGGAATCATTGGCTATTGAAGTGGAGACTTCGTTACCATCGCTAAGAGTAATCAGAGTGCTGGAAAAACTGATTGTGCAAAGAGGTAAACCTGCCAATATCCGCTGTGATAATGGGTCTGAATTTATTAGCCATAAGTTGCAAGAATGGTGTAATGATCCAAGCAGACAAATAACAATCCAATTTATTGAACCGGGCAAACCCACACAAAATGCATACATCGAAAGAAAAAATGGAAGCATCAGAAGAGAAGTATTAAATGCATATTTGTTTTATCGCTTATCGGAAGTAAGAGAGCAAATAGAGCAATGGAGGATTGACTACAATACAGAAAGACCACACAAATCTCTAGGATACTTATCTCCGATAAAGTTTGCTGAAGCGCATTACAAAAGATTAAGTTCAGATGTGTCCCTTTATCCACAAACGGCGAACGCAAATCATTCATCAATTGAAGAGAGCCGTTTAGTGGATAAAGTCATTGAAAAACAAAAGATCAGTACCTTAGAAAACTCTAATTATCAATGGCACTAAAAAAAGGGGAGCTTACAGAAGGAGAAAATTTAAGTTTGATAAACTAAAATAAAATAGGAATAGATACATTCCTTATTATGAAAGGATTTTAATTTCATATTAATGAGATTATAATAGTAATTATAAACCAGCCAATAATAAATAAAAATGAAGCAAAGAGGGATATTATTATTCCTACTTTTTTAGTAACTCCAAAATTTTTTGAAATAATATTTTCATACCTACCACCTTTGATATATATATGTTTAAATAATGCATATAAAGTTATAAAACAAAAAATAATTCCAACTTTATATAATAATGGATTTACCTCCTTCTTATAAATAAATTTCTCAAAGATTAGATTCATTTCAGCGAACAAACCCATTATGATAAGCACTAATACATTTATTCCTTTTTCCAATGGGGTACTCCATACAAGTCTTTTTTTATTCTTCTCAAACCATATTGTCAAATGGTATACTAAAAAATCAAATATTATCATAACTGATTTATTTTTTAAAATAATCTATTACTCCATCCACAGCAATTGTTCCCAAATTCCAGCCTAATTCTATTTCTTCCCCTCCAACAAATAAAAATATAGAAGTGGCTGCCGCTTCAGTACCCTTCCAAATACCCAAACCAATATGTCCTTGCTTAAATTCAGTAATTGATTGGTTGCCATTAGAATAAATCGTAATTGC
>CAZCJF010000108.1:0-2004 GCA_964499095.1 uncultured Ignavibacteriaceae bacterium | reverse complement strand
AATTAAGGTTCAAATAATTTCCCTTGTGCTAAGTATTGATTTATCCTTTTCATAATCAAAAAACTTATCAGGAAATTCTTTCATTCCCTCCATATAATCCATATTTTTATAGATGAAGTCAGACATAGTATTGTTTAACCTATAATTAAATATCCGTCTGCTTCAAGGAAATCTATTTCTTGGTCAAGCTGGTTAGTAAAAATTATTTTATTCTTATCTTTCTTTGCAAAATAAATCTCGAAAAAACAATCATTTTCATCAATAAACTTTGCCACAAATTTACAGGGCTTCTTTGGTTTTTGTTTTTGCCACCTAAAACAGTTCTTCCTTTCACGCTTTATATCTTTAATTAAATCAAGAAGTTCATTCTTTAAAATTATAGCAGATATTTGTGTATCTGCTACATTTTTATAATAATTTAAATCCGCCTTAAACATTTTATACTCCTAAATGTAATACTTTTTCTGTTTATAATAATTCTTATCAAAAAATCCTAACCATTCGGTCTTAAATCTGTTTATCGCTCCGTCTTTTGATTGCTGAAATTCTATAATCCATCCGCCGACATGTGCCTCAATTCTATTCTTACGCATAAATCTTGTCTGGTCACATCCGCAACCGCCTTGAACCGCTCTTACATTTCTATAAGAAGGTAAAACTTCTGCTTTGTGATAATGCCCGATTAAAAGTATATGCGGTTTGTCACCGCCCTGAAGACTTTCAATAAGTTTTTGAATTTGATATGATAAAGCATAAGCACTGCCACCGCCAGCGTGAACTACTCTTAAAATAGCAGAACCCCTGCTTGCTCTTAATGTAATATCAGCTTCCATATAACCTAAATATTTCAAATCATTCCTTCCCATCTGCCGTGCTTTCATCTCTAAATATTCACCAATGATAATCCCTTCTCTTTGCTGATACCACCCCTCGTGGTCATCTCCAGCTATAAAGTTTATAGTTATTCCTTCTCTTTGAGGATAATTCCTGATGAAATACTCAATCTGATTAGACATTCCGAATGTATGAATATCTAATTTATTAAATCGTGCTTCGCCGTCAATCCAATTCCCGCCGTTGTAAACCTCAGTAATTCCTTCTTCCTGAAATCTGTCAAATATTGCATTTAACACATCTAATCTTTCTGCTTTATTACATAAATGATCATCAGTTACAAAACCTATTTTGTAAATCTTATTTTCAAATGCCTCTAAATTTATCTTATGCGAACCGCCTGTTTTTACCTGATTGCTTAGATGTGCTTCGCCGTCTTTTATTTTTACATTGAATTTCTGCTTTATTAAATCTTTCAGTATCTGCTCTATTATAAGCGGAGGTTGTTTGTATTTGTTGGCTAATGAAATAATATTAACAGGTTTTTTAATATCCTTTTTAATTGCCTCTGTGAGCTTGAGTATGTTGTTTAACTCACTAAGCTCAGTTCCGTTGATGTTAAAATTCATAAGTTTTCTGGTGAGATATTATTGATTTGTTTTTTAAATTCAGATATAGTCTTTTTAGAACCCCAAACCCATTGGTTTTTATAAAGAAGACAATTATCCTTTAACTTTTTAGCCAAATCGTGTCTTGCTGTGCCGTTAAAAGTTCCTATATTAAGCATATTTGATAATTGTGTAGAAGTAACAAGGTCTCCGAATTTCATTTTATCAAGAAACTTTTCAACCGCATCTGAATTAGATGGAGTTAAACTAAGTTTCATTTCTTTTCCGTTTAATCTGAACATTGTTCCTCCTTAATGTTAGAAAATAGTTTTTGCTGTCTTAAAACTTCATTTAATTTTGCTTGAGCAATTTCGCAATATTCTTTTTTACCATCTATACCTATTGCGTTTCGATTTAATTCTATTGCTCTGACTAAAGTAGTTCCTATTCCACAAAATGGGTCTAATATTATCCCGCCTTCAGGACACCCTGCAATAATCGGTCTGTCAATTAGTTGAGAATTGTATGTTGCGTAATGCTTTTCTTTGCTTGGCTTTGTAGG
>CAZCJF010000107.1:0-2162 GCA_964499095.1 uncultured Ignavibacteriaceae bacterium | reverse complement strand
GTGTTGCTATCCAGCACAGCATTGTACATCCAATAAGGACGGTCTGAAATATTATCCGTCATTGCTTTATAATGACCGCTTGCATAAGCAACATCAATGTTTGTGCGGTAGATTGTTTTAAGACGCCAGGGCGAGCCGAGTAGAATTTCTTTTTCTGGGTCTATATTTTCTGGTAGAGGAAAGTCTGATGGGACATCTTTAGCTTTAACTTTACCCCACCAACCTTTTGCTTTGAGTGTTGGTTTTAAATTTTCTTTGAATTGCTGATATGCTAATCCATTATCAAGTGCTTTCTGAAGCTCGTTTCTGATGTCGCTTAATATATCGAGTTTCATTGCTTTTGCAACGGTGAATGCTTTTGTGTGGGCTTCTTTCCAGGTGTCTTCCCAGTTCCAGCTTATCTTATATCCTTTGCGTTTGAGATATTGGATAATCTGTTCTGGCTTTAGTCCGATTGCAAGTTTTATGTCGATGTTCTCTGGCATTTGTTATCCGCTTTAATACGGACAGAGCAAGCCTGCTTGCCGACAGACAAGCGTGAGTGGATTGAAACGGGTCTCTGATTAGTATGAGCTGATAATTAATTTTATTATTATTCAATCGTAAGTTTTTTTCTTTTGATAATCTTTTTAGATTAAATAATGGAATACTTATTAGTCATATTGGCTGTAATAATTTCATATTTAATTGCTTTTAAATTATTCAAACCAGGGAAGCCAGACCCGTTTCGTGATTATGATAACGACTGATTGATTATTACACTAAATTCAATAAATATTAATTTCATTTCTTAAAATTCTCAGACTATAAAAATATTGTTTGCAGCAGCAGTAAAAGTCCAATAAAGTGATTAAAATTTGGTTAATAATATCCTCTCCAACGAATGACTTTGTCAAAAGAATCCCGACTTGTCGGGAAAAGCAAAAAACAACGAAGGAATATGGGGGAAATCAAAGATAATGTTGGTTTTAATATCCTCAAAGAATCCCGACTTGTCGGGAAAAGCAAATCACAACAGTATTCTCTTTCAAGTCACCAATCGCATTATTCATCCTTGCAATTGCCCCAACACTCGATTTTCCAATGGCTTCCGCCTGCCCACCGATTCTTTCATTGAGCATTGCAAGTATTTTGTTCAAGTCTCCACTTTTTATTATCGTTTCATCGAGTCCTTTGACATATCTGCCAATCATTACAACATTACCATTAAACAAATCCGCCATTGCCCGTGCAGCAGTATTTAAATCTGTGCCCATTACAGTTGCAAGATTTGCTGCTTGAAGAGTTGCTTGTTTTGTTTGTTCAACAGATAAACCCATTGCAAGCAATTGAGCCATCACCGTTTCAGTAATTTCATCACCAAATATGGTTGTCTGCTGTAATTTTGTGCAGCATAATCCGTTAGTGATTTAACATTGGCTTCAGTAAGTTGGTTGGTTTGATTTAAGGCGGTTGTTAATTTAACTAATGCAGCTTCTTGTTCCTGGTAGGCGATTAAATGTGTGCTAAATGACCTACTAACAACATCAATAGCTTCCTTAAACCCTTGTATTATCTCCCTGGCATTATTAAACCCCTGTGATATGGCGGTAATTAAACCATTGACTTCCGCTTTGCCATACTTGAAACTTTTATAAAGTTCTTTTATATTTTAATCAGTTAATTTTAAAGATGCGGAAGCTTCTTTATTATCAATAATTATTTTTAGTTTTATTTCATTGTCTGCCATGGAAGATTTATTTAATTATCTAATAATAGTTTTTAGTATTTATAGCTCAGCAAAGTTATCAAGACTCATACTCGGTCTTGGTTGGCGGAGAAAAATTAGCAAAATAAATTAGCTTTTTATTCTCTTCCACTCCGCAATCCTCAACCTCATTTCATTTAATTCACGCACTTTAGTCAAATAATACTAGTAATAACAATACTCAACATCGTTGGTTTTAATATCCTCAAAGAATCCCGACTTGTCGGGAAAAGCTAATCACAACCGCAATCGGCAAAGTAATCATCAATTTTGGGTCGCACGCCGCCGTGTGCCTGCCTGTCGGCAGTGTAATTCTTCAGTAATTCGGTATCATTACGGAGGCAGGCATTGACAAGAAAAGAATAAAAAATTATTTTTGAATACCGACCTTTCAGTTGCCCCGTGGCGTTAACTG
>CAZCJF010000106.1:0-2167 GCA_964499095.1 uncultured Ignavibacteriaceae bacterium | reverse complement strand
CAGATTATCGCTGATGGTAATGGTGGTGCTATTATAACGTGGAATGATTTTCGGGGAGGCAATTATTCGGATATCTATGCACAAAAGATTAGTGCAAATGGAATAATACAATGGACAGCAAATGGTATTCCTGTTTGCACTGCCATTAACAGTCAGCACAATCCAGCAATAGTTTGTGATGGTGCTGGTGGTGCAATCATTACCTGGCAGGATAAGCGTGATGGTGCTTTAGATATTTATGCCCAAAGAATAAATGCAAACGGGACGGCTTTGTGGGCAGATAATGGAATTTCAATATGTAATGAGATTGGTATACAAGAAAATCCTTCGATAGCAAGTGATGGTACTGGTGGAGCAATCATAACCTGGCAAGATTATCGTTCAAGTACCGACTATGATATTTATGCTCAACGAATTAATAATAACGGAACTGTACAGTGGACTGAAAACGGTATTGCTGTATGTGTTGCAACTAATGATCAATATACACCAAGTATAGCAGGTGATGGTAATGGTGGAGCAATTATTTCGTGGTGGGATTTTCGCAATGGACTAACATCTTCAGATTCAGATATTTACACACAACAGGTAAGCCACGATGGTCAGTTAGGAGTTGTTACAGGTGTTGAGGAAAATATAACTTCATTACCTGAGTCATTTCATCTTTATCAAAATTACCCAAACCCATTTAACCCAAGCACAAAAATCAGTTGGCAGTCGCCAGTAGGCAGTTGGCAAACTTTGAAAGTTTATGACATTCTCGGAAATGAAGTTGCCACACTTGTCGACGAGTACAAACCAGCAGGAATTTATAAAGTTGAATTTAACGTAGCGCACGAATCCGTTCGTGCGATAACAAGCGGAGTTTATTTCTATCAGTTAAAAGCGAGGGATTATTTAGAAACCAAGAAAATGATTTTAATAAAATGAGTATCGTAATAGTGATGAAGGAGTTTATCAATGAAAATTTTTAAGATAATATTTTTTCTAATGCTGGTTCAAAATATTTTTTCAAAGCCAACGTCAAAAATTTATTTTACTCAATTCGATGAAGCGCGCCCCTTTGTATTTCAATCAAACTTAGATGGTTCAAATAGAGACACCCTTACTTTTCCAATACTTCCAACAGCAATTGCAGTTGATTGGAAAAGTAATCCTCAAAAACTATATGTGGGTCTGAAAGGAACAATAGGCGCTGGTAAAATAGTTCGATGTGCTGTTGATGGCAGCATTCAGGAAGATATAATTACAGATTTAACTACTATAGCAGATATTGAGCTTGATTTAAGAAACAGGAAAATCTACTGGGTGCAGGACACCTGGGATGATAATAAAATATACAAAGCAGATATGGATGGATTAAATTCATCAATCGAAACTATATATTCCTCCACAACCACAAACCGAAACTTATGGGGAATTGCACTGGATGTTGATGCACACCGAATGTGGTTTACTGAAAGAGGCGGCACTTGTTACTCAAGCTACATTAAAAGAATGAGTATGAATGGCGGAATAACAACCACAATTGTTAATCCTGTTTGCAATCCACACGATGTAGAATATTATGATGGAAAAATTTATTGGTTTAGTGATGATGAGCTAAAAAAGGCGGATGCAGATGGAAGTAACATCACCACAATTTTATCTCCTGTAAAAGCTGATGGACTGGCTATTGATGCAACTTATAATAGAATTTATTGGGTTGATTACATTTATAATTATGTAAGATGTGTGAACATAGATGGTACCGGTGAACAGGTTATATCTACGGGGCATGATATATTATCTAAGATCGATACAGACTACAAGCCAGCGATAGTAAATATTGAAATTGGAAAGGAACCAGGTTTCTCTTTTGAATTATTTCAAAACTATCCCAATCAATGCAATCCAAGCACCAAGATCAGTTGGCAGTCTCCAATAAGCGGTTGGCAAACAATAAAATTATTTGATATCCTTGGGAATGAGATCGAAACGATAGTAGATGGATATTATGATGCAGGATATCATTCTACATTGTACATTGTAAATTCTACATTACCAAGTGGTGTTTATTACTATCAAATTAAAGCAGGAGAATTTATCCAAACAAAGAAAATGGTATTTATGAAATAATTTAAATCATTAATAAATATCAATGAATGAAGGACGTTGGGAGACGAAA
>CAZCJF010000105.1:0-2204 GCA_964499095.1 uncultured Ignavibacteriaceae bacterium | reverse complement strand
ATTGGTGAATACCAGAATCCAGCACCAAGTATCCCACATAGTGGCAGGCAGAAACTAGTATATTCCAAAACTTACGACAGCACAATAATAGACCTGACAACTATTGATACAACTCTTTATTACCAAATCTACAGCTTTTGGCAGGAAGTACCTGTTGGAAACGGCATAAATAACTTTTTATTAGTAGGAGATGTAAACAATAACAACTTGCCAGAACTTTATGGGCAAACTAAAGATTATGCTACCGATTATTCCGACATAGTAATTTTTGAAAGGGATTCACAAGATGTTTTTAATTCAGTTTATAGTTATGATACTACTGTAATTGCCCGAACACTTTATGATGTTGATAAAGATGGTAAATTAGAGCTTCACCTAATCAGAAACCTTGATAGTTTATATCCGGGAAATAGCTACCGATTTTATCATAAAAAATTAGAAAATAATTTAGCTGATAGTCTTTATTTTATTTTCTATCCATTTGGAGCTGTTCACCAACAAGACGATAACGCATTCGGTGATTGGGATGGAGATAATCTAACAGATCAAATTTTCCATAGACAGGGCATTGGTTTGCATATATTTGAATATAATCCGCAATCACCAAATTTTGATTCTGTCTATTTCTATGATTACACGCCCATTGACCAGGAATTTGCTGGTTTTGTTATAAATGATTTTGACAAGGATGGAAAAACAGAATTTTTTACTGGCAGTACGCACGGAGATGTTTTATCTATTGAGAATAATGGGAATAATTCTTATGCACCGAATTGGCTTGGGCAGGTTGAAACATATAATGCTTATCAACTTGCTCAAACAAATGATATTGACGAAAACGGAAAAATGGAAATTTGGGTAGGTGGTGATGCCTTCTATCCCGGAATCGGTTCAATGACAAGGATAACTTTGTTTGAAGCCGATGGAAATAATAGTTACCAGATTGTTGGAAGAATTGATCTTGTTGGAGTATTTTCATTTTTTGCACAAAACTATCAGGCTGTAGATGTGGATAAAGATGGCATAGAAGAAATGATGATTTGTATAGAGCAAACAGTTCTAATCTTGAAGTTTAATGGAAGTACTAACCATCACTCATATGAATTGTTTTATTACAGAAGAAATGATCTTCCGGCGGCAGGTAGGAATAGTGTTTATTATGGTGCGACGATGTATGATCTTAACAAAGACGGCAAAGAAGAAATCATTGTTACATTAGATGACATTATTGAAAATGTTGGGTTACGAATGTTTTCCAATATTTATAAACCAAATTTCAGTGTTGATGCAAAAGAAGAAAGTAATTCTATCCGTACTGAGTATCAGCTTTATCCTGTTTATCCAAATCCTTTCAATCCGCAAACAACAATCAAGTTTGATATTGCTAAAACATCTTTTGCAAGAGTAAAAGTATATAACATTTTAGGGAAAGAAATAACAACGCTGTTAGAAAAAGAATTATTTCCCGGCAGTTACTCATTAAGCTGGGAAGCCAAAGACAGCAATGGACTGTTGTTGCCTTCAGGAGTGTATTTAATCAGATTTACTGCTGATAACTACACGAAAACAATCAAAACAATTTTAATGAAATAAAAATTATTAGGAGTTAAAAAATGAAAACTACTTTAATTCTATTTTTAGTTATGACAGCTTATCTGTTCTCACAAAGCTGGAATAATACAATAACAACAACTATCAGCGAACCCAATCTTATATCTATGGATTTATTCACGAATAAAGATGGAAATCATATAATTACTCAGAATTCAAATTCTACAAACTCAATAAAATATTATCTTCTCAATAGTTCAGGTGTAGTTGTAAGAAGTTCAACGATCGAAACCTCGGGTTACGCTCAATTCCCAAGCATTTCTGGCGATAAGGATAAAGTTTATCTTGTTTACAAACTTGGCAGTAACTTGAAAGCAAAAAAATCTACTGATGCTGGACAAAATTGGAATAACTTCAATATTCCTTCTCTATCAATCGGCAACAATACTTGTAACGGAGTTGATATAGTATATGATCCAAGAGGGCTTCACGTTGTTTATGCAATGCAAGACAATGGAAGTGATTACGAAACATATTATCACTTGATAGGAACTGATAATCAATGGGGGTCTCGTGAAACGGTCACAAATTATGGAACTGAAGTTGGTGGTTTTCCAACCGTTTCAGTTTCTCCATCCAGAGTCCATGTTAGT
>CAZCJF010000104.1:0-2213 GCA_964499095.1 uncultured Ignavibacteriaceae bacterium | reverse complement strand
GTTTGTGAATAACTCACTCAAAATAATCAATCTTACATCCGCAGCCATCCCATTTGCGTTCATAAAATTCTAATCTCTCTTTAATAAACAAATCGGCATCTTGCATTGAGGAGGTTTTTCTGATAATAATCTCATTGGTTAAAGAGGTTTCTTGAATAAAAAGATTATAATCATATTCTAATAATCGTATGTAATCCGAAAGTTGAGTGTCTTCTTCTCTGAGTATTTCGGAGTCCTTCAAAATAGCTTCTAATTCTTGGTTATCAATAATTATAAATTTTTCTTTTGATGCTTTGTCAAATATTTCTGATGTGCTCATAAGAGATAAATTATTTTTGCTGGTTGGATGATTAATAAATATAAAAGTTGCAGAGTAAAACTTATTGTGAGTTTACAACCAAAACGGGGCAGGGAGCATTGTTTAATATTCTTTCAACTCGGGGACCAAGATAAAGTTTATCTGTACCGGGTCTTATATCGGTGCCAAGGATAATTAAATCAAAATTATTTTCAGAAGCCATTTTAAGAATTACTTTATCGGGTTCTTCCCCAATTTCAATTTCTGTAAAAGTATTTACACTCAAAGATTCGCCAAGTTTTTTTAGTTCTTCTACTGTTTGATGAGCAAAAGTCAATCTTCTTTCCTTTAAACTTCCTTCAATATCCAGGGATGAGTAACCCTGCTTACCTTCAACAACATTCAGAATATGAACCTGATCGTGTTCGTGATAAGCAATACCAAATGCAACTTCTGCAGCTCTTTTTGATGCAAGACTTCCATTGGTTGGCACCAAAATTCTTTCAGGTCTCCAATCTTCAGAAATATCACTGCTTTGAACAACTATACTTGCACACGGAGAAAGTCTCACAAGATTATCTACAATAGGATTAAAAAGCATATCTGAATTCTTATTCCTTTCGGTTGCACCAACAATAAGAAGGTCGTAATCCTTCTTTACTTCGTCAAGGATACTCTCTAATGGATTTTTGCTTACAAGAACTTTTTTACTAACAGGAAAATTTTTAAAGAATCCTGATAATGTATTAAGATAACTTTGACTATCGGCTTTGTCAGTTTCATCAGAAATAGTTAAAAGAGTAACATTTAAATCTGTTTTTCTTCCAAGTCTTTCAAGAATTTTAGCCTCAATTATTTTTGCAGGTGTAGCCTCATCAATAATGCGTTTTCTTACAGGCATTAATACCCGGTTAACTCTGTTTAATATGTTATCCTTTAATTGCTCTTCCATCTTTAGACGCTTAATTTCAGCATCTTCAATTTTTACATGGCTCAATGTCCATCTTAACATAAAAGGAGCGATAATAGAAGTAACAACAGCCATAATAATTATAAGAGAAAAAATTTCTGGAGAAATAACTCGAAATGATAATCCTATTGTTGCAATGATTATTTGAATTGCTCCTCGTGCATTTAGTCCCGCTCCAAAACTTAAAGCAGTCCAGTGATCACTTTTACTAAATAACCTTGCGCCAAAATACGCGCCGGCTATTTTGCTTATAGATGCAATGAATATTAATCCGATACCAATAAATAAAAGATCAGGTTTTAATAAAGGAGAAAGGTTAACTTTTAGTCCGGCAGTTGCAAAAAATATTGGAGCAAAAATTCCAAAGGTTACACTTTCCAGTCTGTCGATAGATTCTTCAGGAATGGAGGGTATTCTGGAAAAAATAATTCCAGCCACAAAAGAACCTAGTACTGCCTCAAGTCTTAATGCCTGAGCAATAGTGCCCAATCCAATACTAAAAAGTAAAAGTAAAGTTAAAAATTTGTATTTGCTCTGAATAGAATTCTGAACGAAGCTAATCGTTTTGCTTGCAAGCCATTTGCCAGCCCAAAAACTTATTGCCAGAAAAGCAAAAACTTTTATAACAGAAATAAAAACATTTGAGGCAGTAATCACCCCAACTTCAATAAGACCAAGTACAATTGATAATAAAATCCATGCTGCTGTGTCATCAATCATTCCGGCGGCAATAGTAATTTGTCCAATGTTTCTTCTTAACAATTTAAGATCAATTAATACTTTGGCTATAACCGGAATTGCAGAAACAGAAAGTGCAGTTGCAACGAATAGCGAAAAGATTATTCTTTGCTGCGGATCTACAAGCAAATAATCAGGAATCCAAAAGCAGAAAATAAATCCAAATATAAAAGGTAGAATCAAACCACCAATTGCTGTTCCAAATGC
>CAZCJF010000103.1:0-2227 GCA_964499095.1 uncultured Ignavibacteriaceae bacterium | reverse complement strand
ATTGGTGAATACCAGAATCCAGCACCAAGTATCCCACATAGTGGCAGGCAGAAACCAGTATATTCCAAAACTTTCGACAGCACGATAATAGACCTTACAACAACTGATACAACTCTTTATTATCATAAATACAAGTTTTGGCAAGAAGTTCCATTGACTAATTTTGACTTTAGCCATTTAATGGTTGGTGATGTAAACAACAATGGTAAAATGGAATTGTATGGCAGTAGAAAATTCTTTGAGACACCAACTGAGCCAATGTGTATTTACGAACTTGATGAATCGAATCTATTTAAGTTTAAATATCAATATGATTCAGTTGGATATAGCCGCAATATATATGATTTGGATAATGATGGTAGGCAAGAGACTCATTTTTTAGGGTATTCAGGTGATCAAAGGTTTTTTTCTAAAGAGACCGATACTTCATACGCAACAATTATTCGGACTTCTTTTATTCCTTATGACAGCACTTACCAGGTAAATGATGCAACTCTTGGAGATTTTGATAAAGATGGATATACAGACTTACTTTTTGCAAAAGGTGCTGGTGGAAGAGATATGCACATATTTGAGTACAACCCAATAGTAAACTCATTTGACTCCGTTTATCGCTTCGAAATATATGATATTGGTCAGGCGGCAGTTTCAGGATTTTCGATCGGAGATTTCGACTTGGATAATAAAACAGATATAGTTTTTGGTACAGGTCAAGGGTATGTATATGTTATCGAGAACTCGGGCAATAACAGCTATACTAATACTTGGTATGGGATGGTAGAAACTTATGCTGCATATATTCATTGCTGGACTAATGACTTAGATAATAATGGAAAACCAGAGTTTTGGGTGCTCGGAGAAGCTTTTTATAATGGAGTAGGAATAACACGAATAACAATCTTTGAAACGAATGGAGATAATGGTTATCAGGTAGTTGGAAGAGTTGATTTAATAGGTGTATTTTCGTTTTATGCTGGAACAATGCAAGCTGTTGATATTGATAGTGATGGAACTGAAGAAATTGCAATTTGTATTGATGATAACTTTTTAATACTAAAATTTATTGGAAGTAAAGATCATCAAGTGTTTCAAATTATGTATTTGAAAAGGCCTGATTTTTATTCTTTAAATGAATGGCAAACCTATTTCGGTGCTTTTGTCCTTGATTTGTATCAATCAGGAGAAAGAGACTTTTTATTATCGATGGCACATACTTTAGATCAAACTGGAACTATCTATTCTCGCGCTGAAACAAAAATTTATAGACCAGATTCAACAACAAATATTAACGAAGAATTTCAAGCTCCTCTTAAGAATGCTTTGTTACAAAATTATCCAAATCCATTTAATCCTACAACAAATGTAAAATTTAGTCTTGTTCAGTCGACCAATACTACTGTAAAAATTTTTAATGTTTTAGGGAAAGAAATAACAACATTATTGAATGAATATCTTTCTGCCGGAGAACACACTGTTCAATGGGATGGAAAAGATGATAAGGGAAACATTCTACCAGGAGGTGTGTACTTTATTCAGATGGTAGCAGGTAGCTACCAGAAAACAATTAAAACAATTTTCTTGAAGTAACTTTTAAGAATTTATTACATAAAACCAATGGTGATAAAAAATGAAAAAGATATTTTTATTAATAATTATATTATCAACTTTGTCTTTCAGTCAAAGCTGGAATTCTATAGTTACCACTACAATAACTGAACCCAATCTTAGCAAAATGGATTTATTCACTAACAAGGAGGGTAATCATCTTCTTATAAAAAGAACCAATGGTAATATTGTTTATTATAATTTAAATTCTTCCGGCATTGTAAATACGAGCAAAACAATAACTTTAGAAACAAACGGCGATTTTCCAAATATTGTAGGTTCAGAAGATAAAATATTTGCAATTTATAAAGTTGGTAATCTTATTAAAGGCAAATACTCAACTAATGGGGGTACTAATTGGACTGCATTATCTTATAACATCTCTACCTCTGCAAATGAATGTAACGGTGTTGATGCTGTTTTTGAAGTTGGTTTATCAGGTGGTGTTCATCTTGTTTGGGCAACAAGAGATAATGATTCAAACTTTGAAACTTATTATCATAGGCTAAATGTAAATAGTACACCTTTTCAGTGGGTGGACTATTATCCGGTAACAAATTATGGAAGTGAAGTTGGTGGTTTTCCAACCGTTTCAGTTTCTCCATCCAGAGTCCATGTTAGT
>CAZCJF010000102.1:0-2481 GCA_964499095.1 uncultured Ignavibacteriaceae bacterium | reverse complement strand
TGAACTTAAACTTACTCTTGAACTTATCCTGCAACACCACAGAACCAACCGATGACCTGAAGCCCGGGAGAAGAGATTATACGTGGACGGTAGATACGCTCTTTTTGCCATTTAATCCGTTTACTGATATTACTGGAACATCCCCCTCTGATTTATGGGTATGTAGCCCTGGAGATGCTGATAAAATATTTTATCACTATAATGGAAATAATTGGTCTACCGATAACAATTTTAGAGTATTTTCACCTTTTTCAATTTCAAGTCTAAACTCTTTTGAAATATGGAGCGGTGGTTCTGATGGAAGAATCTGGAATTATAAAAATGGAAATTGGAGTGAAAACTATAAATATTCTTTAAATACGACCACTGATATAACTTTTCAGACTATTTGTGCTTTGAATTCGAATAATATTTTTGCTGCAGGAAAATATTACATTGGCGCAGATTATTGGGGGATTATTTTGTCTTATGATGGCAATACTTGGAAACAGTTAAATATTAACCAAATAAGAACAGGATTTGCGTATATAAAAAATTCTAATAATAATAAAATTTATTTACTTGGGCTTACTACGGAGCAAACTACTGAGAGCCGTTATCAATTTTATGAGTTCGATGGAAGTAGTCTGAACGAAATTTATTCAGGCTCTCAAAGTAATAATGCTGAAAATGGCCGCTTGCTTCAATTGGGTTCAAAAACTTATTTTATTATAGGATATGATTTTTATAATTACAACGGCCAATCATTTATTAAAATAGGAAGACTTTCCGATGATCAAAGGTTCTTAAATGCAGGTATTGGGAGAAATGAAAAAGATGTTTTTTTGGGGATGCGTGACGGTATAGCACATTATAATGGAGAAAACACAATTTATTTATATCAAACAGCTGAAAATGTTTTTGTTCGAAAAGGAATTTTATTCGATAAAGAAGTTTTTTTTCTCGGCCGAGATACTAACGGAAATAACTTAATCTTTCACGGTACGTTAAAGGAATAGAAAGGAGAAACTCATGCTCACAAAAAGTCATAAATTAATTGGGATGTAATGCGGTAACATTACATCCCTGAAAAAATAACTCCTATAGGCTGGTCACCTAATAGTTAACAATTAACTAGAGTTATTCTGTTTTAGACTAATAATTTTGTAAGAGGTTATCAAATGAAAAAACTCTTTATTCTAACTTACTTTATAGCATATATATTTACTTGCTTTGGGCAAGAACACGAACTGGTTATTCAGCCAAATCAAGAAGTAAAAATTGCACAAACATATAATGAGATCACATATCAAACACTGTATGAATTTACCAGTTATAATTATGGATATTGGGCAGAGAGCATCTCAAACGATCCTCCCAAAAACAAATGGTTTAATGCACACACGGCAGTAAAATTTAATTTACCATCATTGCCATTAGGTGCTTATAATATTACAGCAAAACTTGAAGCTTATAGAGGCTCTTATAGTGCAGGAGACTCAAAAGTTGTGCAGGTACCAGATAATCTACTATTTTATGACTACGATGATATTTGGTATTAAGCTGAAATTGGCAACGAATATTTTGATGTCGATAGAACGCAAAACCAGCTTCACGATATTACTTCTTTGTATTTATCAAAGATAGGTCAAGGTTATATTAATTTCGGAATTCGTCAATCTGAAGCGGGAGGACTAGAACAAGGATATGTGAACATGTTGATGCATGTTTATTATTATTTGCCTATTTCGATCACAGCACAAAACAACTTTCCTGGTGGTAAAATATATGTAGACTCAGCAGAAAAAGATGCTCCTTGGCCTTTTACCAAAATTGTTGGTGAAACTGCAACTTTAAAAGCCAAAGAACAAAATGATAATTTGGGTTATTCTAGAATTTGGAATGATTTTGAAGCACCAATGAATAAAAGCAAGTGGATCAAGAATAGCGAGGAAGAAATAAGCCTGCAAATTGAACATAGTTTTCCGGTAACACAGGGAGATAATAACTCAATTTATGAGGCTGGACTTCGTAAGAACTTCAAAATAGATCAAACCCACAAAACTGAATTTGATGGTGACCAAACGCAACAAAATACTTCCTGGATTGTTGAGCAAAACAGTAGTAATATTTCAACACAAAGTACACGTTTAATCAATGGAAAGAGCTATAATTTTGCAGGTTGGCTAGATGATCCCACAATTTCAACAACTCGTACAATTACGCCAACCGATAACCAAACTTACACAGCGTTGTATAAAGTTACTCATAAATCAAACTCAACCACTGCATACTCAAACACCAGCCAGCGTCGTTTCATTCAGACACCTGATGGAGTAAAACATATTTGTTACGAGAGTTTAAATAAAGTTTGGTATGAACTAAGTACCGATGGCGGCACAACGTGGATATTGGGCAATAGCGGCAAACCACTTAGCAGTGCAGACGCAAAAAATCCATCAATGTCATTTTATGGTAATCAAGTTGGTATTGTTTGGCAGG
>CAZCJF010000101.1:0-2517 GCA_964499095.1 uncultured Ignavibacteriaceae bacterium | reverse complement strand
AGAATTTCTGCATCACTTAATGGACGGTTATAAATTTTAACTTCATCTACAGCACCATCCATATTGCCGGCAACACAATTATTTTGATAAGATTCGCCAATTGAAACTGGATTGGGGCTAAAGTTATTGTAAGCAACACTTCCATTTCCGGCAAGCTGACCATCAACATATACTTTGGCGGTTGATGTACCCGAATCATAAGTTGCCGTTACCATATACCATGCATCTTCCACAAAAGTTTGATTTGTTCCAACTACCGACCAGCCGCTTTGACCGAGCAGCAATTTTAATTGTCCATCAGTATCAATCCAAAAAATGAATCCGTTTACATATCCACAAACATGCTTACATATTATAACCTTTGTACCTCCACTTTTGTATTTTATCCAAGCATTTAGAGTAAAGCCATTTTCAAGGTTTAAATTAGTAGAATTAGCAATCGAAACGCTGCTTGATTGATCGGGGAAAGTAAATGCCTTGTTTTGGCTACCAAATCTATCAGGGACTAAAGAAGCGTTTACGTTTATTGTTCCATCGTATCCATTTCCTGTAACATCAAGTACATTGCCGTTAAAAGGGAAATATGCAACGAGCCCTGAATCAAGATTAACCTGTGCAATTGCATATGAAGAAATAACAAAAAACAAAATTGTAGTGATTAGATTTTTCATAGTTCACCTAAAAAAATTAAAATTAATAGATTTCTTATTAGTCTTTGGCTTTGATAATATAAGGCAAGTGCTACAAGAGTAGTATAAACACAAGTCGAAGCTTTACGCACGAGTACCAAATCGGACACCGGACACATATAACTCCCCTAAGAGTGAATTGTGTGTTGTAAACTTAAATTAAAAGTTTTAAGTTGTCAATAATCGTGCAAAAATCTGCTTGCTATAAGGCAATAATTGATGTTTGTTTTTGATTTAATAACCAGAGTTTACAGGAGACTTCATCTCATCCAGCCCCCTATTTTTAATCAAATCGGAATAATTCACCAGTTTAATTCCGTTTTTTTCATATAAATTTTCCCGAACTGAAAATAGCAGTGCATTCAATTCTGCTTGGCGGTGTTTACTCATTTCTTTTAATCCAAACTCATTCATGTCAATCATTGCCTGCAGTTCCGGATAATCTTTACCAACATGGCAAACAAGTAAATTAAGTTTATCGGACTCCATCTTGCTTAATAAATCAGTTAAATAATCTTGCTTCTGATTTATTTCAACTGCATACATACTATTAACATCTACTTCACCAAAGTAACGAGAAATTGCAAGCCCATACTCATTTGCAAGTTTCTCAACGATAGCACGGTGTTCAGGTTTATCAACTGCAGTGCCCATATGGTAATCAACGTAAGAGATTTTTATTCCACTGTTGATTGCTCTTTCTATTTGAGCTCTAAGTTCTAATTCTATTTCTTCTGCTTTTGGGTTGTTGGCAAAAAATGTTGCACGTGATGGGAAGAAATATCCGTTCTCATCCACAAGGGAAGGCACTTTTTCTCCTCCGGAAACAGGTCCCCAACGATAATTTTTCCACTCAGAGTTTAAAGTAAGATGAACACCTACCGTTATTTCAGGATGTTTCTTTAATATATCAACAGCTTCCTGATACCAGGCACAAGGAAACATTACTGAAGCAGAAAACTTTAAACCGGTTTCCATCAATTCTTTGAATGCCATATTTACGGAATGAGACATTCCCAAATCATCACATCGGATCAGGAGCGTTTTTTCTGAGATTATATTTTGTGGATTAGCTTCACTAAAAATGAATAAGAATAGAATCAAAATTTTTACTAAATTTTTCATAGTTGACCTTTAGTATTAAAAATATTAATTCATCAATTGGATTAATTAAACTTCAATTAACAGATTAAGAATTATTTTTTCTTCAGAATAAGTCCGCCTCCATTTGTGGCAATCCAAACTCTGCCATTACTATCTTTTGCGACTCCTCTGACATCATTAATTTTTAAACCAGTAGATTCTTGAGTAAACGATTCGAAATTTCCTGCACCATAAAATTTATATAATCCTCCATCAGTACCTAACCATTTAATGTTTTCGGAATCGATATAAATGGTGTTAGTACTTACTCCGTTTTGTAATACATTGATATAGTTGGTAAATGCACCATTGTAAAAAGAAAATCCTGTCCTTGTGCCAAATCCAGCTTTATACCCAATCCAGATGCCACCAGCAGGATCCGGAGTTAGCGCATTAATTTTATTTGCTAAGATACCAGAATTGGAAATAGTTAAAGGAGTTGAAGCTCCGATAATAAGTCCGGAAACAGCTGTGCCTGTATAAGTAGTGCCTGATATATCAATTGCAGCAGCAGTAAAATTATCTGTAGTTACTCCGTAATAAGTTCTTGTATTCAGTGTCCAATCTCTAAAGCCCCAGTAGTTTATAAAAAAGAACAGCGTTGTTGTACTAGTGGTAAGATGCACTATGTTATCGGAATAAGTGGCGATTGATTTAACATCAGGCTCAATGAATGGCTTTACAC
>CAZCJF010000100.1:0-2517 GCA_964499095.1 uncultured Ignavibacteriaceae bacterium | reverse complement strand
TGCAACACCACAGAACCAACCGATGAACTTAAACCCGGAAGGCGAGATTATGTGTGGACGGTGGATACCCTTAATACTCAAATGAACAGTATTCGATCTATTTGGGGTTCAAGTCCAAATGATGTATGGGCTGTTGGACCCGGTGGATTAAATGCAAATGAAAGACTATGGCATTTTGATGGAAATGTATGGCAACCTTATCAACAGGTTTTACCTACCGCACCAGAATGTATTTATGGAACAGACCAAAATAATATCTGGATTGGCGGAAGTGATGGGAAGATTTTTCGTTTTGATGGTACTGAATGGAATCAAGTTCATTCAATTATAAGATCAGACACTTCTGGAAATTGGATTGAAGATATTTGGTGTGAAAGTACAAATAGTGTATATGCAGCTGGAACTGCGTACATAACTCAAGAACCAAAACAAAGATGTTTTTTATTGCAATTTGATGGTGTTAAATGGAAAGAAGTTTATTTTTCTAAAAGCAAGTTACAATTCCTCAGAATACAGAAAAAAGAAAACACTCTGTTTTTATCAGGCATTATTCTTACTCTAACTGCTGAACCCGACACCATGAGCTTTTATAAATATGAGAAAAATAACCTGGTTGAGCTTTACAGAAATACAACAGACAAAATTATACATCTAAGTCTTTGTCAGATAGGTAATGAACCGTATTTCTTAGTGGGGCAGGATTTAAACAAATATATAAATAAAGAATTTATTAAAGTTATCTCTTTTAATCATCAATCATTTGGTTACAATGTTTCTGGCAGAAACGAAAAAGACATTTTTGTTAGAATGGTTGATGGAGTAGCACATTATAATGGAACAAATTTAGAATATCTCTATCAGTTCTCAAATCAATATACAAGCTATTTAAACAGACCATTAATTTTTGAGAAGGATGTTTTTTTTACAGTCCACGATAATATAAATGATCTAAACTTAATATTAAGAGGTCACCTTAAAGAATAAAAGGAGGATTTGCTAAATAATAATAAGGGATAGTGTTGACGCACTATCCCATTAACGAATAACCCGCTTAGGTCGGCAACCTATTTTGCAGTTCTTTAAGAAATGCAACGAGCTATTCTCTTTTTAAATTTACATTATTTATTAACAAAAGGGCAAATGCTATGAAAAAGAATTTGTTTTTATTCGTCCTTATTTTTCTTTGTGTTTGGCAGTATTTAAACGCCCAAACAATGATAACAGAAGAAACAGACTTATTTCCTGTATCAGTTACAATTGAACAAGATAAAAATGCAGGTGGTACTGTTACTGGATATTCATCTTCGGCTTATTCTTTAGGAAGAAAAAAGAATTCAGATAATAGTTCGTTTATTGCAAGGTCTTATCACGATTTTGATTTAAGAGATTTTCCCGATAATACCCAAATTGATGAAGTTAAGGTTTATTATTCTACTGGCGGAACCGGTTATTCATTTAAAGTTACACTTGTTTCCTCAATCAGCACTACGGATCTAGGCGCAAACTGGAGCGCCATTGGTAGCGGCAGCTCTATGAATAATGGAATAGCCTATAATATTGGAGAAACTAATTTTGTTTCTTCAAGCATAAAAACTCAAATGCAAAACTTATTAACAGGCGGCAAAATTATTTTAGGTGCATTATGTGAAAATGAAACAGCTGATGATTCTTATTCCTCACTATTAATCCATCTGCACGTTACATATAAAAGACCGGCAAACACTTTTCCATACTATGCTGCTAATTATTATAATGGCGCAATTATAGGTGGTCAAATAGGAGTAGGCTTAGGTCAACCACCAACATCTTACCCCAGTCCAAAACAATTTGATGCAATTGAAAATCAAAATGTAAATTTATTGGCTTACGATAATCAAGATATTAGCACAAGAAGATATTTATATAATGATAGTGAAGCACCAAATCAAAAAAGTAAATGGCAGCAAGATAAATTTGGTGCTTTTACAGATCTTGGTTTTACACAAGCCATTACGGTTGTTGCTAATTCAAACAATGGGGGAGCAACATTTAGAGCATGGTTAAGAAAAAATTGCAAGATAGATCAAACCCATAAAACTGAATTTGATGGAGATATCCTGCAGCAAAATTTGGCATATATTGTAGAAAATAATACAGGAAATATTACTGCACCTTCCTCAAAAATAGTTGGTTCTAATAATTACAATTTTGCTGGTTGGTCAGACAGTCTAACACTACCACAAACAAGAACAATAACAAATCCCACTGATAACCAAACCTATACAGCGTTGTATAAAGTTACTCATAAATCAAACTCAACCACGGCATACTCCAATCCAAGCCAAAGAAAATTCATTCAAACACCAGATGGAGTTAAACATATTTGTTACGAAAGTATGGGCAAAGTTTGGTATGAGTTAAGTACAGATAACGGAGCAACCTGGTTTTTAGGTAATGGTGGTAAACCGTTAAGCAGTGCAGATGCAAAAAATCCATCAATGTCATTTTATGGTAATCAAGTTGGTATTGTTTGGCAGG
>CAZCJF010000099.1:0-2637 GCA_964499095.1 uncultured Ignavibacteriaceae bacterium | reverse complement strand
AAATATGACAAAAATAGAGTGGACTGAACGAACATGGAATCCGATTATCGGATGCAGCAAGGTATCCGAAGGGTGCAAAAATTGTTATGCTGAGAAGATGAGTTATCGCTTATCAACTATGAACGGTAAAGTTGGAGAGGATTATAAACGGGTAATAACTAATAAAAGATTCAATGGCAAAACTAAAATTATGTTTGAAAAGTCAGCTCAGCCGTTAAGATGGAAGAAACCATCAATGATATTCGTTAATTCAATGAGTGATTTATTCCACGAAAGTATTAGTTATTATACAATAGCGGATATTATTGACACAATGGAAAAAACTCCACAGCACATATACCAGATATTAACAAAAAGACCGCTTAATGCTTTAGAATTTTTTGAATGGTATAAGAGATGGCTTCCTGGTAATGTTTGGTTAGGTGTAAGTGTGGAAAGTAAAAAACATTTAGGCAGGGTTAGACTTTTGGAAATGTGCCCTGCAAGAATAAGGTTTATATCATTTGAACCACTACTTGAGGATGTTGGCATTATTAATTTAACAGACATAAATTGGGTAATTGTAGGGGGCGAAAGCGGACACAAACGCAGACCGTTTAATCCAGATTGGGCAAGGAACATTTTACAGCAATGCAAAGACCAGAATATAGCATTCTTTATGAAACAATGGGATAAAGTTAATCCTATTCCAGAAGATTTAATGATAAGAGAATACCCAACAAACATTTAACCATTGAGAAAAGGAGAAATAAAAATGGAAGTAATTACAGAAAGAGATATCATAAGAAGCGTGAGAAAAATGTGGCGGGAACAATACCCTGCAAAAAACCTATCTGTAACACCAGAACAGAAGAGAATCTACGAAAAGCTTAAAAAGTTGGATTTAAATAAAGCAACGGCAAAACAAATTAATAGAATTATAGGTAATGATTCTTGGACGCAAACAGTGTGCGATGAATGCAACGATTATGTCAGTCTCGCAGTGAAGTTTGGGAATGGTTCAGAAAGTTTTACAATATGCACTGATTGTTTAGCAGAAGTCTGGAAGGAGATAGAAAACAAAATAACCAAGCAAAAGGAGAAATAAAATGGAAAATCAAAGTCTTGCCGAAAAGCTTTTTGAAAATCACAACTTGTTACCTAAAACAAAAAAGCGTCAAATCAAAGAATTACTCTTTGTAAGCGAAATATTTGATAACAGCTTAGGGGACACACAGGTTTATTATCAGAACAAACCACTCTGTTGGATTGCGGGCAATACAATAGATGAGTTTGCACAAGAATTTTATCAAGTAATTGAAAAATTCAAAATCTGATTAAAGAGATTGAGTAGTAAAGAGAAATGAAATCAGAATGATGGAAGTAAAAGAAAAAATAGATAGCTTATTAAAAAAAATTATGGATAAGGGTTACCAAACATATTGTGGGAATAGTTTGTTCGGTTATGATCTTTGGAAAGACACTGACAAACTTGATTTCTTAATGTTTGTTTGCAGAGAAGGATTTATAACAAAATCAGAGTTAGATGAGATTAAGAGATACTATTATGATGAAAATATTAGTCGCCTGTGAATTTAGCCAAGTTGTTACAAAAGCATTCAGAGAGAGAGGTCACGAGGCATATTCCTGTGATTTATTGCCTTGCGAAGGCAATCATCCCGAATGGCATATCCAAGATGATGTCCTAAAGCATTTGGAGGACGGATGGGATATGATGATAGCTCATCCCCCCTGCACTTACCTGGCTAATTCTGGAGTGCATCTTTTACATAAGCAGGCAGACCGATGGGAGAAAATGCGGGCAGCTGCCGAGTTTTTCCTTACATTATTAAATGCACCGATTGAAAAGATTTGTGTTGAAAATCCGATAATGCACAAATACGCAATGGAAATAGTAAAGCACAAGCCATCTCAAATAATCCAACCTTATGAGTTTGGTGAAAATGCGAGTAAAAGAACTTGTCTATGGCTCAAGAATTTGCAGTTACTTAAACCAACCAAGTTTGTCGAACCGATATATGCTTGTAAGTGCGGATGTCGTTTTGAATATAGGTTAGGCAAGTATGGATGTCCGAACTGTTATGGAGATCACGGAACAGCGAGACAAATATGGGGTAACCAAACTAAAAGCGGACAGAACAATCTTTCACCGACTAAAGACCGATGGAAATTGAGAAGTAAGACTTATCCAGGCATAGCCAGAGCTATGGCAGAACAGTGGGGATAAAATGGAACTCAACAGAATTATTTGTGGTGATACATTAGATAAACTAAGAACATTTCCTGATGAATGTATTGATTGTGTTATCACTTCGCCACCATATTATCAACTAAGAGATTATGGTTGGGAAGGACAATGGGGATTAGAACCGACTTATCAGGAATATCTTGATAAGATGATTGAGTTGATGAAAGAACTAAAAAGAGTTTTGAAACCAACAGGAACGATGTGGATAAATTTGGGCGATACATATATGAATAATTCAAGTTATTCAGAAAGAGGTAGGCAAGGTTTTAACAACGATAAGTCTGGAATGATTTATAAATCGGATGAAAAGATAAAACAAAAATCTTTAATGCTAATTCCTCACAGATTCGCAATCAGATGTATTGATGAACTTGGCTTGATTTTAAGAA
>CAZCJF010000098.1:0-2737 GCA_964499095.1 uncultured Ignavibacteriaceae bacterium | reverse complement strand
AAGTAGAATCTGATTACAATAACTGTAATAAAACATTATATAAAAATTTATTTATTGGGAGAAAATAACACTATGAAAAGAGTTACATCAATTATAGTCTTATTACTAAGTCTCGCAATTTTTATTGAGGCACAAACATTATCCGGTAAATGGATATCACACCAATTTCCAGCCACACAATTTTCTCCACCGCTTATAAGATGCGGTGGAACAGTCGGTATTTTTACTCATAGCACGGGCATTATTTCCATTTTTGACGCAAACATTGGAAAATGGACTGATAAAAAACTAAAAGCCGGGGAAAATGTACTGGAGAGTTATGCCACCGGAAACACTGCTTTTGCTTATACTAATGATTCTCTTCTGATTGCCTATAGTTCACTAACTCACAATCTCGATACTATTAAATTTGAAGGAAGAACATTAAAAGATCCTCAACTATGGAGTTGCGGGGCAAATCTTGTTGTTTTTGCAACCACATGGTTTATGTATGTTTTTGATGCCTTTTATGGTTCATGGCAGGTCATAAATATTTCTTTACCGGCACAATATCCCTTTGTTTCAGCTAGATGTGTATTGGGCACAGACTATGCCTTATTAATCCTTTATCACATTAATACTGAAATAAGAAAACATTATGTTTATAGTCTGCATCACCATTCTTTTAATCAATTAGAGTATGCCTTTTTACCAAATGAAATGATGGACCATGGTTATGCTGGATCCATAACTACTGAAAACAATTCAAAAAAACTTATTGGTTACAGTTCAATTACAAATCAGTATTCTGAAATAGAAGCACCATTTGGACTGGGTTTACATGAAGAAATAGGCCCTCATCATTGGGGCGGTTCTGTTTATGGATATGTTTATGCTACTGAAATAGTGCCAAATTATCAATGGAGAACCTATATTTATGTTTACTCAACTTTAAGCGGTCAATGGTTTAATGCCGTGTTTGATCATTTGCCGAAAATTTCATATGGTGGTTTGCATGTCGGCTCAGAATATGCGCAGCTGCTAAAAGTAGATGAGATAGATTTAAATTTATTTCAATCAGATCCTCTTACTTGGTCATCATATTTTAATTTATTCACTCAATTCTATACTGATTTCAGATCAATACCCGGTACAATATATCCGCCATCAGGAGTTGTTTTGGGTAAAAATGTTTTAGGTCTCATTCATTCAAACAAAGCATGGGGTTACAACGCTTTAACAAACCTTGATGCTCTATGCACAATTGAGGGTTCAATCAATTCATTAAACTCTAACATATTTGAGGGCGCAGATTATATCGCCTTTGGTAGATATGTGTCCAATAAAGATTCCATGGATATATATATTTTCAGTGGAAATAGCTGGCATCATTTGTCTTGTGGAAATAATGGAACAGGAACAATCAGTATAGGTACGGATAAACTATATGCAATTTATTCAAGTTATAAGAATTTACCTAATAATAGAAATGAAATTATTGTTTATTCAAAAGAGCTTGATTATATAATTACTTACCCACTTGCATACTTAAACAACTACCTTAGCTCTTATGCCAAAGGTTGTATGCTTGAAATGAATACATCCGAAGGAAATTTTATTTTTGATTCTCAAACTTTGATCCCATATCAATTTAACTTTCAATTGTATTCAAACTGGATAAGTGATTCAATTGCGGTTTTATATGATAACACGGCTCATCAACTTTATGGATACAGTACTAAAACGAAATCGTGGGCAAACTTTAATGCAACCGCTAATATCAATTTTAATGATATCGGAACAAACGTAGGATTATTAACTGCTGGAAACAATAGAGAAAAAATTTATGCATATAATGGTATTTATAACTGCTGGGTTCCATTGCTGCCCGAGAGCAAATCTTTTGCTTATGATGCAGGAGATAATTTTGCGGTTGTCTTTAAAGAAGGAATGGCTTATGCATTTTATACAGAGAAAAATGGTCCTGCTATAGTTTCGACAGCATTAATCAGCAATGCTAATGCAGGTTCTCAGATTTTAAATGTCTTAAGCAGTGATGGCTTTACGGTTGGCGACAGCATTATAATAAATCCAGGCGGTCCAAATGAAGAGATAAATAAAATAGTAGGATTTGGTTCAATTCAACTTCAATCGCCATTACAATTCGATCATTTCATTGGAGAACAGGTAGTAAAGTTTAATATTACCTCGGTTGAAGAAAAAAACGAAAATGTACCTGCGAGATTCGAGCTTTATCAAAGCTATCCCAACCCCTTTAACCCGAGTACAAAAATCAGATTTAGTATTCCAAATGTAGGGACAGGGCTCGCCCTGTCCGTTTTGAAAGTTTACGATATTTTAGGAAATGAAGTTGCAACTCTTGTTAATGAATACAAACCGGCAGGAAGTTATGAAGTTGAGTTTCACTCGGCAGTCGGCGGTAGGCAGTTGGCAAGCGGAGTTTATTTCTATCAACTAAAAACGGGTGATTATATCCAAACAAAAAAGATGATTTTACTACGATGATTATTTCAAAAGGGGACTGCCCAAAAAGCAGAGAAAGAGTCATTGTGAGGATGGCTTTGCCAGACGAAGCAATCTTTTGATTTCTTTTTGAAAATGAGATCACTTCGTTTTACTCGTAATGACAAAATTACTTTTTGGACAGCCCCTTTGGGTGAGGCATAAGTTTATTGAAATAAAAAATCTAATATCTCAAATAAACAAAATGGATTATAAGCCAAAATAATTATTAAAA
>CAZCJF010000097.1:0-2749 GCA_964499095.1 uncultured Ignavibacteriaceae bacterium | reverse complement strand
TATCCGTAGCTGTTAAAGGTGCTGATGAATTAGCACGTATGAGTATGACTGAAGTTGAAGCTTATAAAATTATGGAAGCTGATTCAGTGCAAACACCTTATCTGATTTTAACCGGAATGTTAGTTTTAATTGCAATTATAATTGTAATGTTCAAGCTGCCCAAAATCGAAGCTTCATCACAGGGCTCCAGCTCCGGCGATGGAGGAAGTTACGAGCATCATCATAAAAGTGCGTGGGGATATAAACACCTTGTTTTAGGAGCCGTTGCTATTTTTGTTTATGTAGGTGGCGAAGTTTCAATTGGTAGTTTTCTTGTTAACTATTTCAAAGAGCTGCTCAATATGCCGGAAGCTGAAGCCGGGACTTATGTTTCGCTGTACTGGGGTGGTGCAATGATTGGAAGATTTTTTGGCTCAATCACACTTTCCGGTATGACAGACACAAAGAAAAAGAACATTTATGCTTCTCTTGTTTTTGTCCTTGCTCTGGTGCTGGCACTTTACGTTACAAAGGAATATCAGAATTTTACATCATTCTCACTCTCCAATTTCGGAAAAACATTAACATTCCTTGTAATGGTTGCTGTTAACTTTATTGCTTTTAATCTTGGCAAACCAAAACCGGGTAGAACGTTGGCAATACTTGCCGGTTTTGCTGCTTTACTTGTAATAACATCAATGCTTACTGAAGGACAGGTGGCTATGTGGAGCATTCTTGCAGTTGGTTTGTTCAATTCGATTATGTTCCCGACAATATTTACTCTTGCAATTGATGGTCTTGGCAAACACACCGGGCAGGCATCCGGAATTTTATGTACCGCGATTGTAGGCGGCGCTATTATACCTGTTGCGCAAGGATTTTTTGCAGATAATATTGGAATTCATCATGCATTCTTTTTACCGGTATTGTGCTATATGTACATTGCATTTTACGGATTGAAAGGTCACATACCAACTTTTAAAACTGCTGAGGCAAAATAGTTATGAAAATTGAAGTGACATTAGGGATAGATGTTGGAGGCACCAATACTGCTTTTGGCTTTGTTGATATTAATGGTAAGTGCATTGCTGAATCATCAATTCCAACCAAAGCTCAGAACAGCGCCGCAGATTTATTTGCAAGATTATATCCCGAAGTTGATAAACTTTATAGCACTATTTCTGATCGCTGTGTTTTAAAAGGAGTTGGGATTGGTGCACCAAATGCAAATTATTATCGCGGAACGGTTGAAAATCCACCTAACTTAAAATGGGGCGTTGTTAATGTTGTTGAGTTAATAAAACAATATTATGATGTACCAACAGCAATTACCAACGATGCAAATGCTTCTGCAATTGGTGAGATGTTGTTCGGTGCAGCAAAAGGCATGAAGGATTTTATTGTAATTACATTGGGCACCGGACTTGGTAGCGGAGTTGTTGTAGATGGTAAATTGGTTTATGGTTCGGATGGATTTGCCGGTGAGATTGGACATACTATTTACGATCCCAATGGCAGACAGTGCGGCTGTGGAAGAAGAGGATGTTTGGAAACCTATGCTTCTGCAACGGGAATTAAAAGAACAGTGATGGAACTGCTTTCAAGTTCGAATGAAGATAGCGCACTTAGAAATGTCAGCTATAATGATTTGGATTCCAAAATGATTTACTCTGCTGCTTTAGCAGGTGATAGTCTTGCAACTAAGGCATTTGAATTTACTGGTAAAGTTTTAGGATTAAAACTTGCTGATGCAGTTGCCGTTACAAGTCCCGAAGCCATTATTCTTTTTGGTGGTTTGGCACTTGCCGGTGATTTGATAATGGAACCAACAAAAAAATCTTTAGAAGAAAATTTATTTCACGTGTTCAGAAATAAAGTTAAAGTCCTTCAGTCAGGTATGCCTGAAGGCAACAGTGCTGTGCTTGGAGCCAGTGCTCTGATCTGGAATGAAATAATTAAAAGCGAGCAAATTTCAGTTTTAAAGTGATTTAGTACATCGAGCCCAACTGTACTATGCTTGACCCCTTAAATCCAATTTTGAAAAAAGATTTAAGGGGTTTCTATATCGGAGGTAACTATGATAAACATTATCAAAAAAATTTATTTCATCCTTCTGCTGATTAGTGCAATCATTCTATTTTCCTGTGATGCTGTCCATAATTCACCTAAAACAAATAAATCAACAATAAATAAATCAATAGAACAATTATGATTAAAAAAACTATTACTTCTTTTTTCGTTCTTATTTTATTCGTCGGAATAATCACTCCACAAGAAAATATTTCTTCAAATCAAAACTTATCTGCCAGAGTTGATTCAGTTTTAAAATTGATGACTCTCGATGAAAAAATCGGTCAGCTAAATCAACTTTCATTCGGAATCGGCTGGGGACCAACTATAAAAAGTAACGTTCCTGAGGAGTACAAAGAATTAATTCGCCAGGGGAAAATCGGCTCATTTCTAAATGCACTTGGAGCAGAGTTTACTTACGATCTTCAGAAAGTTGCTGTAACTGAAACAAGATTAAAGATACCTTTACTTTTTGGTTATGATGTAATTCATGGATTCAGAACCACCTTCCCCGTTCCCCTTGGAGAAGCAGCAACCTGGCAGCCAGAGCTCATAGAAAAATCAGCACACTATCAGGCACTGGAAGCATCCTCTGCAGGTGTTCACTGGACTTTTTCACCAATGGTTGATATTGCACGAGATCCTCGATGGGGCAGAATTATGGAAGGCAGCGGCGAAGACCCCTATCTTGGCTCTTTAA
>CAZCJF010000096.1:0-2842 GCA_964499095.1 uncultured Ignavibacteriaceae bacterium | reverse complement strand
TAACTCGTTTATAGGTCTCATAAAATCAGCCCTATACGCCCAAAATTAGCTGTATAGGTCTCATAAGAATGAGATATTATTTTTTCAAACTTAAGTAATATTTCTTTATAAATCATCAAATGGCGACTTAATATTTTGTAAACTTTTTGTTGAAACGTGTGTATAAATTTCTGTTGTCTTACTGCTTTTATGACCCAGCAATTCTTGTATAAACCTTAAATCAGTTCCTGCCTCTAACAAATGCGTTGCATAAGAGTGCCTTAACCAATGTAAAGTTACCGGTTTATTAATTTTAGCTTTTGCCAAGGCTTGTTTTAATATATTCTGCAAACTTTTTTCACTGTATTGTTCCCCCGGGTTTTGCCCTTCAAACAACCATACCCGTGGTCTAAACATTTTATAATAATCACGCAACATTTCAATAACTTTATTTGAAATTGGTGTTATTCTGTCTTTTCTCCCTTTTGCCTGCCTGATAAACAACAAGCCTCTTTTGCTGTCTATATCGGTTGGTTTAAGATTGAGCAATTCACTTCTTCGTAAACCGCAGGCATAAATTAAACTAAGCATGGTTTTGTGTTTTACATTTGTGTGGGCTTTTATAATAGAAGCCACTTCCTCCTTACTAAGTACGTTTGGCAGTTTATGCTCACGCCTTGGTCTTTCTAGTTTATCAATATCTAATCTGCTTTGCACAACCTCTTTAAAAAGTAGTTTAATAGAATTAACAACCTGATTTTGATAAGAAAAACTTAACCGGTTTTTAATAATGTATTCATTAACATAATTTACAACATCATCATTGGCAATACTTTTTGTTGGTTTAGGGTAAGTAAACATTAAAAATGATTTAGCAGCATCTGTATATGTGTTGATCGTTGAGGGACTGTATCGCCTATGTTCCATCCATAATTTAAATTTTGATAAGCTATGCTCGATTTCGTCGGGTAAAATAGTGTTGGTTTTTTCTTTTAAACCCGAGGTATCGATAACAGCTTTTTCACTTAAGACGTTAATTAGCTTACTTAACTCAAACTTGTCTTTAGTGATAAACCATTTTCTTTTGGTTTGACTCCATTTTGCAACGCCAAGAGTTTTAATTGCTGAAATTAACTCACCATCTTTTGGGAATATTAAAAATACCACATCGTTATTATGATGTTTTCCTGATTCTAAAATTACTTTTGGTTTCATGCTTAAAACCAGAGTCTTTAAATAATAGGGTTACTTTAATACCGCCGTCAGTGCTTCATAATTAGCTTCAATTGTTTTATCCAAATCTTCTTTAGTATGTGCAGTTGAAATAAATAATGCTTCAAATTGCGCAGGTGCAAGATAAATTCCGCGCTTAAGCATTTCGTGAAAGTATTTTCCGTACAAAGCAGTGTCTGATTTGACAGCACTTTTAAAATCGTTAACCGGTTCCCCAGTGAAAAACATACACATCATAGACCCAACACGGTTCATTGCATAATTTTTTCCAACGGATTTTAAGTTTTCCCTAAATCCATTTTCCAGATACATAGATGCTTTTTCTAACTGCACATAAATTTCAGGATGTTCTTTAATATAACTCAATGCAGCGTAACCGGCAGCCATTGCAAGTGGATTACCGCTTAATGTTCCTGCTTGATAAACCGGTCCGGCAGGCGCAACCATTTGCATAATTTCTTTTTTACCGCCGAATGCACCAACAGGCAACCCGCCGCCAATAATTTTTCCGAATGTTGTCAGGTCGGGTTTGATGCCAAGTATTTCCTGAGCTCCACCAGCAGCAACACGGAAACCAGTCATCACTTCATCGAAAATCAGAACGATGTTTTCTTCATTGCAGAGATTTCTTAACTCAACCAAGAAACTTTCATCTGCTTTTACAACTCCCATATTACCGGCAATTGGTTCAATGATTACTGCGGCAACATTATTCTTATTTGCATAAACAAGTTTTTTAACGGACTCAATATCATTAAAATCAGCAAGCAAAGTATCAGCAGCATTACCTTTTGTAACTCCGGGCGAAGTCGGAACACCGAGCGTAAGTGCACCGCTTCCTGCTTTGATAAGAAAATAATCAGCGTGACCGTGATAGCATCCTTCAAACTTGATAAACTTTTCTTTGTTTGTATATCCTCTTGCGGCACGAATTGCAGACATTGTAGCCTCGGTTCCGCTGTTTACCATTCGAACCATTTCGATTGAAGGAACAAGTTCTGTAATCAGCTGAGCCAATTTAACTTCAAGTTCTGTGGGTGCACCAAAGCTTGTCCCTTTTTCAAATGCTTCAGCCAAAGCTTGTTTGATAAACGGTGGATTGTGTCCGAACAAATGTGGACCCCAACTGCCGATGTAATCAATATATTCGTTGCCGTCAACATCGTAAAACTTTGAGCCGATTCCTCTTTCAATAAAGATTGGATCGCCGCCGACTGATTTGAATGCACGAACGGGAGAGTTAACGCCGCCGGGAATATATCTTTTTGCTTTTTCGAATAACTGTTTGCTTTTGGTTGTGTTCATAGTTTTTAATCCTCTAGAATAATGGAACGCAGATTACACTGATTAAGCGGATTCTCACTGATTAAATCAGTGAAGCCCATCTGCCGGAAAGGCAGGACTGCAGCATCAGTGTTATCATTGTGCCATTCTGTTACTTAAATAGTATTTGATAATCTTTTTGTTTACCTGATTGCCAGTAATTTTCTGGTATAACTTTCCAGTTGCCGAGTAATTTCGGTTCTACAGTTTTTTTATTCTCAATCCATTTCATCATATAGTAACGAAGATCTTTATCTGTAGAACTTATTACTCTTTTGTTAAGTTCCTCTTTCGGAATTTTTGCACC
>CAZCJF010000095.1:0-3006 GCA_964499095.1 uncultured Ignavibacteriaceae bacterium | reverse complement strand
AATGAGCCTGAAATTGCATCTACTTCGTAGCTTTGATTTTCATCAAGATAGGTTAGATTATATTTTGCAAAGAACTTGCTCTTGGGAAAAAGATTGCTTAGTCCCGTAACCTTTGTAAAAGAAGTCCAGGGACCGGGAAAGCTTCTTCTGCAGGCAAGCTGAAGTGTACCATCGGGATTTAAGATTTTACATCCGGCAAGTCCAACTTCAGGATGCTCTTCAAAAAATTTTATCATTTTATCAAAAGTGTCTTCAGCAACAATTGTATCCGGATTTATAAGCAAAATATAGTTGCCCTTAGATTGCATCATACCAAGGTTATTAGCTTTACCGAATCCAAGATTAGAATTGTTTACTATTAAGTTTATCTGAGGGTAATTAGATTTTATAAATTCAACACTTCCATCATCGGATGCATTATCAACTACAATAATTTCTTTTGTGATGTTAGCAGAAGCTTTTTCGATTGAGTGGATTAAGTTTTGCAGGAATTCTTTTACGTTATAGTTTACTATGATAATTGATAGATCCAATTTGCAATCTCTTACAATGTTCCAAAAATATTTTGAAGTCTCAGTTTCCAAACCATCGTAACAGCTTCGAAAACAATTTTTTTAGACATCTTAGACTTACCTTTTACACGATCTACAAATACAATAGGAATTTCTACGAACTTAAAACCCTTCTTATAAGCTTTAAATGTCATTTCAATCTGAAATGAATATCCGTTAGATTTAATTTTATCCAGATCAATGGCTTCCAAAACTTTTCTTCGGAAACATTTGAATCCACCAGTGGCATCTCGCACAGGCATTCCTGTAATAATTCTTGTATAAACACTTGCAAAAAAACTAAGCAGTAATCTGCGCATAGGCCAATTAAGCACTCTTACACCATTGATGTATCTGCTGCCAAGCACAAAATCATTTTCTTTTATGGCTACCAAAAAGTTTTTAATTTCATTTGGGTCGTGAGAAAAGTCAGCATCCATTTCAAATATATAATCATAATTATTTTGCAAAGCATATTTAAATCCGGTAATGTATGCAGTACCAAGTCCTAATTTTCCGCTTCTTTTAATTAAATGAACACTATTATTATTTTGAATTATCTGTTCTACATAATTTGCAGTTCCATCAGGCGAGTTGTCATCAACAATTAAAATATCAATTGATTCATCCTGCGATAAAACAATAGGTATGAGTTTTGGAATATTTTCCATCTCATTGTAAGTTGGGATGATTACTAATGATTTCAAATTATTCATTTACTTATTCAAAATTAATTGTCTAAATTTTTTGTGATGATTGTGCATAGAGCAAAGCGCATAGCTCACCGTTTAAGCATATAAAAATATTACAATGTTTTTTTAAAGTTGGTTATCATCCTGCACTCTTTATCAAGCTTATCAAGAAGACTTTCTACATCATTATCACTAATTAATTTTCTCCTGTTTAGTAAAATAAGAATATTAGCATTTTCAAAAGCTGACCTTCTTGCAATATTTAAGAAGTTCTTAAACTCCTTTTTCCACTCCGAGCCAGAGCCTTCAGCAATATTATTAGAAATACTCATTGCAGCGCCACGCAATTGTTCTGAAAATCTAAATAAATGATTTTTCTCAAGTTCATCAGCTATATTAAATAACTCATCAGCGATGTCAACAGCAAGTTTCCAAATTTCCAAATCCTGAAACCTAAATTTGGATTTCATCAAACCTCCTTTACCAATACGTTATTCAATTATTTGTCTCTTGCCGTTATTTAAAACTTTTAGTTTCTAACTACGAATAGCGCTTTCCGCCAAGCCCTTCGCGCTAATTGTAATGTCCTTTTCCAAATAATACTACTAAAATAGTTCTGAGCATAATTTTAAAGTCCATTCTAATAGACATATTCTCAATATAAAATAAATCATAACGAAGTTTTACTTTTACATCTTCGATTGATTCATCATACTTGTGTTTTACCTGTGCCCATCCTGTAATACCGGGCCTCACTTTTAATCTTCTTTTGTAATATGGAATTTCCTGTGAAAGCTTTTCGACAAAATAAGGTCTTTCTGGTCTCGGACCCACAAGGCTCATTTCGCCTTTTAGCACATTGTACATTTGTGGTATTTCATCAATTCTCATTTTTCTTACAATCCTTCCCACTCTCGTAACTCTTGGATCATCTTTTTGTGACCATACGGGCCCGGTGTATTTTTCAGCATCGTTAATCATAGATCTGAATTTAAGAATATTAAAAACTTTTCCGTTTTGCCCCATTCTTTCCTGCTTAAAAAATACAGGACCTTTGCTATCAAGTTTAATCGCAATTGAAGTAATAATTAAAATGGGCGATGTAATCACCAAAATCAAAAGTGAGACTAAAATATCGAATACCCTTTTTAATTTTTTTTCCCATTCAGGCATCAACTCCGGCATAATATCAATTAGCGGAATGCCATAAATCTGGCTGGTGCGAGCCTGTCCACTTAATATTTCGTAAAGATCAGGTACAATTTTTAGATTGATGTTTTTGCCTTCTGTTTTTGAAATTATGTCAACTAAAACATCGTGGTTCTCTTTTTCCAATGCAAGAATGATTTCCTTAGCTTTATATTTTTCAATCAAACTATTTAGATGTGCAATAGTCCCTTCAACTCTAATATTCTTGTATTCTTTTCCAACATTTGCTTCATCAACAGCTACAAAGGCTTCAATATCAATACCCAAAGCTTTGGCATTTGTTACAGAATCAAGAACTTCACGGGCTCGCTGATTAAATCCAATAATTAATCCACATCGCCGCCCAATACCCTTGATTAATAAATTTCTTTGTAAGCTGCGAATAAATAATCTGCCAGCACCAACAAATACGAGAAACAGTGCCCAGTAAATAAAAATTAGAATGCGTGTTGCGGTTGCAACATTGTGCATATAGTCATCAATGAAGATTAAGAAGAAGAGCAAGAAGATTCCGAAGAAAGATGCTTTGAAGAGTGTTGAGATTTCATCGAATC
>CAZCJF010000094.1:0-3034 GCA_964499095.1 uncultured Ignavibacteriaceae bacterium | reverse complement strand
TTATCTCTTATACCTTATACCCATATACCTAATAACCATATCAACCGTTAAAGCCCAGATAGTAATAAAAGAGAAAGTAGAAATAAATCCTTATCAAAAAATCCTTCGGCCAGAAAACCCAATAGTTACATTTCCCGACGCATCTTACAACAACACCATTGGCGGAGAAAAAATCATTACAATTAAAAACAATTATCTGCCCGAGAACATTGAGTCGGTTATAGGATTACCAGAGGGTGGAAGAGTAAAAGTGGAAGTAATTTACAGTGAAGCAGCAGCAAGTGCAAAGATAGATTTACTTATGAGGCAGCCAGTTGGAATGACAATATTGGAATATGCAAACCACAGTATAGGATTTCAGTGGGAAAGTGAGGTATACGGAGCTGGAACAAATATTGAATTTGGAATATACTGGTCATACAATCATTGGGGAGTGATATACGAAGGAAATGAAGCAGGAGCAGTAATAGAGCAGCTAAACAGCAGACAATATCAGATAGGTTACGAAGCAGCAGGAGATGATTGGGATTATAATGAGCTGGTGATATTGGTAACAATAGAAGATTATGAGTTGCTGGTAGAAATAGAGCCGGCAGTGATAAGCGCAGGAGAAGAGGCAATAATAACAGTAAAGAAACAATATATGGATGGAAGAGTAGAAGAATTTCCGGCAGGGCAGAAGTTTGAAGCAGGAATGATGGAAGGATGTGCAGCAGGAGGATTGATAAATGGAACGGACACAGTGGCATACATAAATGTAATAACGCAGCCGATAAAGTTTGTAGCTGCAGATAGTTTAGAGAATGAAGAAGAGACGGTAAGAATAGGAGTAGGATTATTAGGAACAGGAGAGGGAGTAATAGTGATGAAACAGAAATCAGAAAATAAAATTAGAGAGAAGATGGAAATACAAGAAGGAACTAATAAAGAATTGATAATCGGAGAATATTGTTTCCCGGGTAACTTTGTTTCAGATAGAGTAGGTGAAGGGACTCTTATTATTGAAAAAGGTAGGTGCGGTAACCTTAGTTCTTGTACTAGTCTTTCTTATCCTGAATTCGTGCAGTACAAAATGGTGCCGAGCGGATTAGTCAATAAAAATCCCGTTGTGTGTGAACCAAATAGAGTTGATCATCAAACAGGATTATTAACTATACAGACTGGTGGTTTTGTATCATTAGATTGGAGATTTGAAAGATGGCAAAGAATAAGTGCTGAGCCGTGTTTTGATAGTCAAAGTAATAAAGTTGGTTTTAATATGGTTCTCACGGACGTTGATAACAACCTGAACTCGCCAATACTAAAACCAGAAGCTATATTAGAAGTTTGTGAAGACAACATAAGCGATGGTGGTTTAATATTAATAAATAATACAGACGAATTGTTGAGTATAATTAGGCAATTCCCCGAACAAATACCAATATTAAAAGCTGATATGGATAGTGCTCTTTCTAGATATGGAGCTTCGGCAATAAAATACAAATTTAGACAAGAGATAGTTGCACATGAAACAAAACACAAAAAGGACTATGAATCCTGGTTGTCTGACTTAAAACCGGAAATGCTGGATAGAAAGATTATGGATTATACTTTAACCTGTTCAAAGTTTAAATCCAATCCCTATGCAACTGAAGAAGCTAAAGTGAAATATCTCAGCATTGTTATAGCTTATATTCATGAATCAAATCAACAAGCGAGTGACCATACCGATGAGATTTCCCTTCATAAGCGAATAAGTATCCAAGTATCATTGTTTGAATACTATAATTTATTATACAAATTTGAAAACGGAATCATATTCTGAAGGAACATAATATGAAAAATGGAATTTTATTTTTAAGTGTACTTTTTTCATTTCTTTTTATAAGTATTGCTTATAGTCAAGTGTTTGGGGAAGCAGATAAACAAAGAATACTGGCAGAACTAGATTCAACAGGTTACGAATTTCTTACCTTGAAAAAAATTATTTTTTATAATATCACAGAAGCTATCCCTACTCTCGAATCCCGGTTTTGGTCGAAATCAATGACAATGAGAGCTGCATATTTAGATGTCTTGGCGGAACTAAATTCTCCTAATACATTTTCGTTTGCCTTAGCTCTAATTGATTCTTCAGAGAATGTTGATTTACCTAATTCTTTGATAACCAAGCTGAGGGCAACAAAGAGTTTATTCAAAGTTAACGATTATTCAACAGCGAACTACATTTTTGATTGGTTAGAAGAATACCATGCAGGAAGGTTGGTACTTGAAGGAAGTTTTGCAATAAGGTTGTTGCCAAAATTACTGGATTTCCCTGAATATGAACCACAGGTTAAACAAGAATTAATTTATATAGCAAGAAATGAGAGTTTTGACGATTATCGTATTGTTGCTATGGATGCATTAGTAAATAGATATGGTGATGAATTAATACCCTTTCTTCTTGAGCGAGTCAGGGAAGATACTGCAAGTTACGTTCGTTGGAATGCGTTTAAACAACTTAGTAAATTGGATTATGAAGAACTTCATAATTTGATAAAAGAAAGGCTGGCATTAGAAACAGAATTTATTTATCGCATTAGACTTGCCGACACATTATTAGCCAAATATGGTCAACCGGAGGATTATTTATTTTTAGTAAATCATATCCAAAATGATTCAGACCCACGAGTTAAAGAAATGATTGGTTTATTTACTCAATATAAAAAGCCCCCCAAATTGAAATTAAGTTTTGAAATAATAGAAAATATTGATTCATTAATATCCTATACTGAACAAGCTTATTCTTTTGGTTGGATTGGTGATCAAAATTATGTTATCAATCTAATATCTGGTTTAGAGATTGCTAAATCTAATATATTATATTCAGATTCACTTTTGTCTAGGGATAGAATAAAAGAATATCAAGAGAGTATTAACTTAGTCTTTATAGATTCATTAAATATAGGTCCACAATTCGTATTGCGTGAAGGATGGAATATTCTCTACTGGAACGCTCAGTATATTCTTGACAGACTTCCTCAGTTACCAGTTAATGCTGATATAGAAGCAA
>CAZCJF010000093.1:1744-3685 GCA_964499095.1 uncultured Ignavibacteriaceae bacterium | reverse complement strand
CAGTTAACGCCACGGGGCAACTGAAAGGTCGGTATTCAAACTTAATTATTTATTCCTTCCGAATCAATGCATTAATTATCTTCTTCTTTATCTTCTCCAAATCATCATTGTTCAACTGCATAAATGGTCTTGCCGGTATCCTTATTGTACTCATTTTATTATTGCCTGGCTTCTTTGCGTCTTTACCTTCTCTTTTCTTTCTTAAATAAGTCTTTAGCGAACTTCTGTGTATCACTCCGCCATAATTTTGTATTGCCGCATAAATTAAGTTTGTGCTTACCTGTGCAAAATCTTCACCATAACTGCTAACAATACTTCTTTTAAGTTGTCCTCTCCTTTGCAATATTTTACCAGGCCAATAACCTAATTTCTCTCTTTGCTTTATTGTTTGATGGGATAATCTTTGCCAGGGTTTTCCAATCCGGCTCCCTTCAGTTGCAAAATTTTTAAGCACCGCAGCCCGCATTGTTTCTGCAATTGCCACCATTAATTTACTTTTGTTGCTAAGTTTCTGTTTTAGTAATTCTATTATCTCAGGAGACTTAAATTCGTTCTGCATCTAATCCTCAAATAGATTCTGTTGATTGTTTAATGTTATCTTTTGAGCTCCTATTTTATAAACAAGCCGCTCGCTTACTCCAAGTTCCCTGGCAAGTTCTTTTTCACTTTTCTGTCCAAAATGTTTTCTTATGTATTCCTGTTTCATTTCCATCAAAGGACGTTCGCTAAAATAAATTGCTGTCTTTGAAAAGATCTTAAATAACTTAATAAAATTATCAATACCAACAGTATCAACAATAATCTTTAAATCGCCGTCTAAATATTTATTATAATCTATTTCTTTAATCCAATCCATATCATCTATAATGATTCAATTGCTTTTTTAATTTTCCTTACATCGCCCATCATCACCCATTCAAGCCGTTCTTTACCGGATATTTTTTTCACAAAATGTTTAAATGCCTCTTCTGTTTTATGTTCAACTCTTGGCGATGTCATCCACATTGCTTCAAGCATTCTCAGTTGTTTAGGTGTTGCATAATGCTGCTTCAGTTTCTCATTCCACCTTATACCAAGCTCATCATATTTCAATAAGCCCCTCTCCTTAGGAGAGGGGTTTGGGGTGAGGCTTTTAGGCAACAGCTTAACCATCTTCTTAATCAAATCTGCCGCCTGCTCATAACTCAAATCCTTGCTTGTTGTAACTCCATAACCTTCCAGTGCAGCTCCATATTCTTCTTCAGTTAACTTTAGCTGACTTTTTAATGTATGGATTTTAGATATTTGGGCTTTATTTATTTCCATCACTCACCACTAAACAGTTTATATTGTGGATCAACTCTTGTTACTTTCCAAAGGCTTACCGCCTTGCCGCTTGTAGGGCTTTGTCCGATGTCGTAAAAATATACTAAATTCATCTCTCGCAGCTCTTTTACTCTTGGAGTAATATGGTGCGGATATACATTCAATGTTATTGCTACAAATTCTGTAGAGCAGGGACCGTATTTTTTTATAACCTCGTAAACCTTCCGCTGCATATTCCCCAGCTTGTCCAACTGCTCTACATAAGCAATATCTCTTACTTTTTCGCTGAAATATCCTTCTCTGGTTTTCATTTGTTATAACTAAAGAAATAGTGACTTTTATAATCTTTTAAGAAAAAATATTTACTATTTGGCTTCTTTTTGTTTTTGTGCGTTTTATCCCATACTTCGATCCCTTGAATTTTCAGTAAGGTTTCTAATTGGTAAAAATTTAAGCCAAATTTCAATCTTAATTCCCTTCTGGTCATTACTCTCCGATTGTATAATTCCAATATTTCGGCTTTGTTGATGTTAGTCATAACCATAATTCTCTCTCGAAAAATTTTCTTCTTCTATCCAGGTCATCAATTACTTTATTATGATATTTACGGGATTTTCTTACCTGGTTAAGGTCTTG
>CAZCJF010000093.1:0-1644 GCA_964499095.1 uncultured Ignavibacteriaceae bacterium | reverse complement strand
GCTTCAACAAACTCATCAAATTTCTTTTCAACTTTTTTTGTGAGATGAAATTCGACGCCATCGTAATCAGCTTTACCTTCAGGATATTTCTTTAACTCCCTCAATGCAAGTGGATGTAAATCCTTGAGTATTTCATCCATTGCTTTCATTGTCTTGTAGTATTTTGCGTAAAGTTTAAGTGCTTTCATTTTGATTCTCCTTTTCTTTATAATAATTAGTTATCTTTTGTTCTTCGGGCTCCAATTATCAATGCATATAATAAAAACGCCAAATTAGCTCCTATAAACAGACCGATTAAAAATTCAATCATTTGAACCTCTCAGGTTTTTTAAAGTGTGTTTATAAACCATTTCTGCTATTTTACTCTTATATCCATTAAGGAACAGATATAATTCAAGGTCGCTTTCATAGTCAATCCCAGCATTATCCTTAAGTTTTATCCGCTTATATAGCATTGCACAATATCTGTCTATTGCTTCATAAGGATTTTCTGCATCAGGAATTATATCCTGAATCATATTTCCGATCATTTTTGCCATCATTTCCAAAGCTATTCCCCTTTCTTTATAATTGGGAAAAGAGTAATTATTTTGTTGTTTTTAACTATAAATTCGATCATCAGATCATCATTCCTAAATAGAATTCCATTAGCATTATCACTTATATATTTTGCCTCAATAAAAAGAGATTTAATTTGACTTATCATTTTTAATTCGTCTAATAAATCGTTCATTATTATTCTCCTCTTGAATTGCTCTATTGCATGACGTGATACTCTGATTTTCATAACATCAGCACCTCCGCAGCAGATTTTACCAGTTTATCTGTTATCTCTTTTTTAGTGGTTCTTGCTGCTCTTGATGTTCTCAATATTAACTTTTCGAGCTTCCTTCCATTGCCTTTCGATAGCTCATAAAAGGTCTTATAAACGCCGTTCGTCGATGGAAAAACTGTATCAATTATTAGCTTTGCATCCGTCTCGCTCCAGTCTTCAAGTTGCGTAACAATACCAACACGGCTGTATAACTGCTTAAACTCACCACGTTTTCCTCTGAGGTTCGAAATTAATCTCGGCAAACCAATTAATAGTATTCCGATATTTGCTTTATCATAAAGTCTTCTAACCATGTCCAGGGCACGATAAGGCAGATTCTCGGCTTCATCTATAATTATTAGCCGGTTGCTGTCCTTAAGTTTATCGCAGCAATCGGTAAACAAGTCATAGATACCGCCAACCCCGTCCATCCCAAGTTTTTTATGCAATTCCCGGAAAAATACTTTGGTTGAATAACTCAAATCAGCGTCAATCAATATTACATCAGGGTTTTGTTTTGCATATTCTTTTGCCGCTTTTGTCTTCCCCGTGCCAGCTTCTCCCACCACAACTCCAATTTCTTGGTCAAGGTGTGCTACTTTAACCGTCTGAAATAATAACTCCGCATTGGTGATCGGGCAGAATGGTATCATCTCTTTAGGCATTGCCTCAATCTCTTCCTGACGCATTAGATATGATGCAATCGCCCACTCAAGTTTTTGTACATCACCAGGATATTTCCCTGCAAGATATGTCGAGACTACACTGGCGCTGTAGCCGATTTGCTTGGCAATTCTATTGATGGATACATTTTTCCGTTCAACAAAATC
>CAZCJF010000092.1:0-3856 GCA_964499095.1 uncultured Ignavibacteriaceae bacterium | reverse complement strand
AATAGTAAAGTCAATTTTTTCATAATATATCAATTTTAAATTTTTCTATTCTTTGGAATACAAGTATAACTAAATTATTCCAATTATATACATTTCTAATAAGATTATTTTTTTAATATTTTATTAATTAGGCTTTTTGAAAGGGAAATCATAATTTGATACCAAAGATTAAATATCAGATATTCAAATCTTTATAGCCTATTTTATTCTCATTCCCACATACCTATACTCCTTTATGATGAATGATTTTTACTCTTCGTCATGATATTCTTTGATAAGTTTATCAAATGCAGTCCAACTTATCTTCAAAGGTTTTTTTGCTTTAAAAGGATACCATTCCAAATCACCTTTACTAATCGTAATGGTCCCAAATTGTTTGCCATCTTTTTTAATGTGAATTTTTGCATCAACTTTTCCTAATTCTAGGGAAGGAAGTTCAAAATAAATATTATGCTTTGCCATAAGTGAAATTTATATATGTGTGTATCGCTAATAAATTAGTTGTATGATTATTCAATTTAAAACTATGACACGTTTAAGGTTCATTTTGATTTTACTATTAGTTTCATTTCAAATTTAAAATTACAGATGAAAAAAAAATATTTATTATCAACATATTTCATGAACAATCCTTAAATCTATAAGTAATCTTCTACATAATGATTCTTCAATTTTTTGGACTCGGTTATTTAATTATGATTATGTACAATTGGCGTTTTATAAACAATGCTACTGAGCAGACATAAATGATTATAAAGACTTATGGAATTTGTTAAACCATGTTGCACTTTATAAAATCATTACCAATATAATTAAGCAGCAAATAAAGAGAAAAATTATTGCTCGTCTTTCTCGTCATTTAATTCATTGTTTCACTTGCGAATACTGCTGGTCGAGAATTTAATGGTGTCATTAAAACTGGCCACCAAAATTCAGCATCTCTCCAACCGTTGTCTTTTAGTCCTGTTTGTTTTAAAAGAATTAGGCAAGCCGTTTCATTTGCGACACTTCTTGCTATTCTTCTGTCTGTGTTACCATCATCAGGGGCATCTGAAAATGTTAAACCATTATTCTTTTTTCTACTTAAGTTTCTGCCTGTCTGAACATAACAATAGATTTTACCTTGTAAGTCTTGACTATGTATATTCTTTTGAAGTCTTCTCAAAATTGCTTTAAAAGTTACATAATCCCACTCTAAACCTTTGTTTTCGTGTCTTTCTTCAAATTCAAAGGTTGAGTTGATAAGGTCAATTAAATGATAAACTCTTTCAACATCAATCAAGAATGGTTGTGCGAAGTTCCCATTTGAAGCATCATTTAAAATACGGTCAATCTCAGAAATAGTGTTTTGTATGTGAGTTCTTGCCTTTGTTTGAAAACCAACAGGAAGAAATCTCGAATGTGGTCGAATTGTATGTGTAGAAGTAATCAAGATTTTATTAGGTGCACACGGTCTTATTATACCTTGTGCGTCCCTTTCTACAAAGACTACACTATCATCACCATTATGTATTCCATCTTCAAATGCTTCTCTTAAAGCTGTATCGAATTCGTGCATTGATAACAAAGCATTGTAGATTCTATTTGAGGTGTAAAGTCTTGTAACAGCCATATCTTTTGAACTTCTTGCACCATACATCCTTGAATGTTGTAATACTGTATCTTGTTGAAAGGTATTTGGATTTCTACCATAGAAAAAGCCTATAAGATTATCAATAGTTATACCCCTGTCTAAAATTTGACCACCAACAAATACATTGAAAGGATTATCCAATCTCAGTTGTCCGCTCCTGTCTAATAGTGCTGCTATTTGATTTTCGGAATTTATTTTAGTCACACCAACATACCCGTCTTTTAATGCTTTAAATACTTTTTGTTCAACTTGTTCTAATGAAGGCGGTGTATCATTGTTAAGTTCGATTGATTCTGCAAGGTCGTTGTATGATATTTCAATTAAGTCCTTTAGTTCTTGGCTATCATCCGCAGCAAGTTCTGTTAATCTGTTGAGCAATGCTTCTACAAGCTCTACCTGCCATTGGTGTCTATCACGTGTTGTTGAAGTATGAATAATGAAACTACATTTATATATCTTTCTGTTGACTTCATTTTGAATAATCCTAATTGCTCCCCCAACTAAAAAATTCAGTATTGAAGTTCTAAAAACTGAAAGATTTGGAGTTGTAGTTATATTGTTTAAATACCGTTGGTCTCTTCTGTTCAAAACATCAATTTCATTATCTGGAACTCTTATGTATAATTTTGAATAGAGAGATTCCGGTTCTTGGGATTCTTCAAAATATTGTTGTCCACCAATGTAAGCATCGTGGATTGGAACTAAGGAAGTAAATGCTGGTTTGATTGGCTCAAAAACATCACTGTTCAGCTCAATTGCTCCATCTGGTTGTAAGTAAAGAGAATAAGGCGTTGCAGTTACTTGCAAAAAGCTGTAATTATTCTCAAAACCTTGTCTTATTGAGTTTATTTTTTGAGCAAGAACATTCATTGAAATTCCATCTTGTGCAGTTCTATCCCTTTTAAAACCAACACTTGCAAAATCAGCTTCATCATCAATGAATAAAACTCGTTTTTGTGATAAGTCAGGGTTATTAACAAAGAGATTCACTAAGTGGTCAAGATTATTGGTTTCCTTCTTTACAATAAAAATGAGTTTCTGTTGCTTGATATATGGGGTCAAAGGAGGCAAACTCATTATGTCATACACTTTGACTTCATCTTTTTCGATAAATTGAAAAAACTCACTATCGAGTCTTTTTAAAGTTTGTTCAGCAAGTGCTTTTGTGCCTTTTGTAAAAATCACACATATGTCATAGCCCCTGTCAAAAGCAAGAGCAATAATTCCAATAAATGTTCTTGTCTTTCCGCTTTGAATTTTTCCTAATAACATTCCAGGGTTATTAAAATTTGTCCTATTGTTTGTCAATTGGTCAACGGTGTTCTCAATACATTCTTGCAAGTCTGTTGAGTAGGCTTTTGTTTGAATAAAGTCTTTGTATATTTTGCTCATTTTTTAGAATTATTTTAATAATTAAGATTACAATTCTAGTTCATAAACTTAAAAAAAAGCTAGTTAGACTCATTATTGTAAAAATTATTTCGTCTATTATCAACCAGTTAGGTCACTTTTTCATGATTACATTATTATGATATACTTCCATAGATAAATTCAAATAATCCATTTTCATCTCTTAATCAAGCTAAGTCTTCTAAATACTTTTTTCTTATCGACAAGCAACCAAAACCACCTTATGCATCAAAAAAATAAAAATATACACTTAACCTTCATCATCCAAAATTTTTTGATATCAATTCCCTGCCCTAACCTACTTTTCTACTACCCTTCTCCTACCCTGCTTCGGGTCAACAGCGTTGCGCAACGCTGTTGAGTGGGACTTGTCTCGAATTTGCCTGCTTTCAGTTACTAATAAAATTGGCTGACTACCGAAAAAAATGGCTGTTTAACACAATAAAAAACGGCCTTCCATTGTTTAATTAGGCATATACCCTGCCCATGTGCCTATTGAACAATTTCATGGTTTCATTCTGCCCGCCTATGGGTACAAAAGCACCCTGCCTCAAACAAACCGTTTATCTTTGCCATCTATACCCTTTTTAAACCTAAATGTAGCATGATAGCCATTGACAATGTTTTAATTAGCGATTCTGTTGTGGAGGAACAATTTGTATGCGATTTGCACAAATGTAAAGGTGGTTGCTGCGAAGATGGCGATGCCGGTGCCCCCCTGGAAGTAAATGAACTACAACTCTTGAAAGATAGCCTGGAAGCAGCTAAACCTTTTATGAGTGCCGAAGGATTGGCCGAACTGCAAAAACAAGG
>CAZCJF010000091.1:0-4345 GCA_964499095.1 uncultured Ignavibacteriaceae bacterium | reverse complement strand
AAATAGCAAAATAGTTTCAATCCACGCACGCACACGGCGTGCGACCCTTCTCTTCTTCTTTTCGCTTGCTTGAATTATGTATGTTTCAATCCACGCACGCACACGGCGTGCGACTGTCTTATTCCTAATTAATTATATTTAAGTAACTTAACTCTTCCTTTTCGCTTAGTAGAATTATAGAGTACTTCCATCATTAGTATCATTAATTTTTATTCGAAAATAATAACTTTTTCTAACCGCTAACTCCCCACGGTTTTTATGTGTGCTTAGGTTAGCGTTTCTTATTTTCTTTTTTTTATATAATAAATGGATCATCAGCATTAATGTTTTTACTAATTCCAAAATTCTCTAATCTGTTTTTCCAATTCGAACCAAGGTAATAAAATCTCAAATTGTCCTCTTCGGGATTATAAATTGAAAGCAACTGATGTTTTAACATTTCCCATTGAGCAGGGTCAACAATGCACTCGAAAACCGAATATTGCGCTCTTATTCCATAGTTCAAACAGGTCTCCGCAACCTTCCTTAATCTTTTTTGCCCGCTCTTGGATTTTGTTGAAACATCATAACTGACTACTACCATCATAATTTAGTTTTACCTTTCTCTTTAATTTACTATAATAATTTAGCCATATCATTTCAAATAAAAAGGAGGATATTCTTCTATATCCCCCCTAATATATCGTGCTAGTAACTGTGATTGAATATGAGGCAAAAGTCCTATTGTCATCTTCTCGCCAAGTAGTGGATGTGTTATCTCTTCCTGCTTTCTTTTCTGATAAGCTACCAGCAATTCCTTTCTTGCTCTTTCAGAAATTCTCACCTCACCCGATTCCCTGAATTCAAAATCTTTTATTGTAACCTGATTCAGATTGATTAAGTTTAACATAATTCTATCTCCAATGTAAGCTCTGAACTCTTCCATAATATCAAGCGCTAAACTCGGTCTTCCCGGCCTTATCTGGTGTAAGAACCCCACCTGAGGATCAAGTCCTATTGTTTCCAAAGCTGAACGAACATCATTTGCTAAAATTGAATAAATAAATGAAAGTAAGGCATTGGCCGGATCAAGAGGTGGTCTTTTACTTCGGTAAGTAAATTTAAAGTCTTCTTTCTGTGAAACTATAAGATCTGATAATACTCCGAAATACAATGATGCACATTCTCCTTCATATCCTCTCAGTTCATTTAATGATGTTGATTCTTTAATCATATTTATTCTTTTACCTAACAAATCTATTACTTCATTTATTTTGTTATCATCGGTTGGATGATTCCGCAAATGCCTTTGGAGAAGATTTCTTGAGTTGTGAATCTTAGCTGCAACAATATTTCTTGCGATTTTAAGTGATTCTTTCTCATCTTCTGAAATGTAGTATTGGGCTTTTCTTAATAATACATTTCCTTTTTGAGCGCCATAAACGCGGGCAAGAAATTTTCCTTGTTCCGTCAGATAACTAATTCCTACATTTCTTTCAGCACAGAATGCCATTAATTGTGGAGTTAATGGCTTAAAGCCGAAGCAAACAATATTTTCAATAGTGTTTATCGGAGCTTGAAAAACTTTTTTCCAATTACCATCACCATCTTTTGTTTCAACAACAAATGTTTCCTGTTCTTTCCGAACATAAGCATCATCCGAAGTTATGTATAATGTGTTGAGATGTTTTTTCATATCTCGTATAAGCTTTTAATATACCGATTAATTTTAGTTTTATTCATTGCCTTTGGCTGACAAATGTTTATTAACGAACAATTTCTGCATTTAGCCGAATATTCAACAACAGGAACTCTTTTACTTTCAATTATTTCTCTTGTTTTAACAATAACATGTTCTGTTTGATTTCTTAATTCGTGATTTATTTCAACAAGGTTTCTTCTTCTGATTTTTCCATAGAAAAATGCCGCATTATGAATTTTAGTGCTTAGCATTTCTTCCAGACAAAATACCTGAGCACAAAGCTGAACTTTATCACTTATATCTTCTTTGGGTTCGCCGGCTTTGAATTCAACCGGTAATATTTCTTTGCCTTTATCAGTTTGTCTGAATTCAACAACATCACATCTGCCAACTAATCCATATTTGTAAGAGTGAATTCTTAATCCACGAACCGTTTTAACATCTCCACGAGTTTCATAAGTATCGGTGTCAACTTTTTCGTGAAGAATTTCTCCGCGAACAGTGAACATGTTATCCTGCCAAACATCATCTATATGTATAAGTCCGCATTGACGCGGGCAGAAAATGTAATGCTGCAAGGCACTTATCATTATGAAATCATCTTCAGTGTACATTTAGGTTATTTCTTATTACCTTTATCCAGTGAGCGTTTTTGTTTTTCGGTCAATTGTTTATAATTCTGATTTGTTACGACTTTTCTACCTGATTTTTTCTCAAGGTCTTTTCTTGCTTTACCGGCAACACTTCCGCCCTCTTTAGCAGCTTTTTTATTTTCCGGGAAACCTTGTGCATTTTTGTTTCGGGCTATTTCAGTAGTTGCAGCTTCACCAAGCATAGTAAAGATTAGTTCAAGGTCTGTCATATGATCGCGAAGATTTTCATTTGGTTTAGTCAACCCTTTGTAAGATTTATATTCTGATGGAGTTAAACCAAAAGTTGCTTTGCTTATTTCTGCTGTAAGAATAGCGTATTCTTTACCTTCTTTTACACCGCGTTTTTTCCATTCATTGGTAAGCTCATCTCGGACAGCAATGCCCCGTACTCTTTTCTCAATCCATTCATCAGAATAACCTTTCGCTTTATAGATTTCTCTCATTCGGTGTTGAGCAAGCTCGGGGTTTTCAATTTCTTCTAATCGTTCTTGTCCTACCTTTGCTAACCAAAGTTTGAATGGCTCAGCTTTAGGAGAAGGTATAGACTGAATTAATCTGAGTAATTGATTTACATCGGCAACATCTGTGAGACGCATTTTACCATCGGCGGCACGCATTTTCAAAGCGTTACAATTTGTAACGCTTTCATTTCCTTCATCTTTCAAGCGTTTTTTTAAGACACGCCAATAGACCTGAGGATTAGGACTATCAGTTAAGACAGCAATAACATCAACAATCGCAAAATACCATTTTTGTTCGGACTCAATCCACTCAGAACGAATTTGTTTTTGTTCAAATAGTTTTATGTTTGGCACAATATTAACCTTTCTATCATTTTACTTATTTTGCTTACGGCTGTCGACATTTTGTCGACAACTAAATTTCAGAAGTCCGATTTTTTCGGACAACTGATTAGAATTTCTCTAAAAAATTATTCAACCTCAACAATCTTAAATGTTTCCGGAAAGGTTTTCCCATCAAGATAAATTTCATAATCTGAAAAACTTCTTGCTGGTCCGTCAGTAATTTTTTTATGGTTTACTCTTTCAAATAAATTGTGAGCGGATTTAGTTCCTAATGCTGTCTGATGTTTGAAAACAATCATCTTTCTTGTATTCATTTCACCACGAGCTGCAGAGCGATCGTGCTCAAACATATTTTGCATCGCTTCAAAGAATAAATTCAAATCATCATCATTAAAGCCCGTTTGGTTAGCAAGGTGAGCAGATATAAATCCGTGGCAGCGATATAAACCATAAGGTACCGTGTATTTACGTCCCATTTCTGAACCGCCCTTAGCTGCTCTTTCTTCTGTTGTTTTTGCAACTCGTGTAATGCTGTGCTCAAGAGCAACAATTGAATCAACAGAACGAGCAAATGTTAGTTGAATTGGACCACGTACCTGACCGCAATTAGGTGCCGATTTCAGAGACATTACAGCACCAAAAGCTCTGACATCATAAAAAGTCTTGCACATTTGTACTCTTCCTTTTTCTGATTCTTCTTGATTCGGTTGTCGAGTCTTTACTCCTTTAATTGCATCACTGATAAACTTTTTCAATTTAGAATCTTCTGGAGGATTTTCTTTTATTGCATCTTTAATAGTTTTAAGATCTGCTCCAGCATAAACAACAAAAAATGATTTTTCATTATCACCTTCCTCTATTGCAGTACCATCGGGTAGTGAATATTCTTGAATTCGCTCGAATAATTCAGAAGGAATTTCTATTCTTGCTCCTTCACCCAAATCGATTTTTAATTGTTTGAATGCTTCAACGTGTGCCCTTCCTAAAACGGATTTTTCTTTAATGTAAATGTCAAATCCGTCTTCGAAGACACCGTTATTAAATTTATTTAGCTGGATATAATTTCTAACTTTTCTTTTGATGCAAACATCAGTAACCAAACCGTGACCGGTTTCAGCATCAAGTCTTGGTAAATTACCTGCATCGGGGTCGCCGTTCGGGTTGCCGTCTTTTACATCAAAGTAAAAAACAAAGTCATAACGATT
>CAZCJF010000090.1:0-4881 GCA_964499095.1 uncultured Ignavibacteriaceae bacterium | reverse complement strand
TCATCGGTTGGTTCTGTGGTGTTGCAGGATAAGTTCAAGAGTAAGTTTAAGTTCAAGAGAAGAAAAAGAAGGACATTTGTTAAAAAATTCTTTCGTGTTTTAAGTTTATGCATATAAGTAATCTCCCGCTATGGTTAATTAATTTCAATAATCATTCCGTAAAGAATAGTTCAAAAAAAACAAATATCAAGCCACCATTAAAATAGGCGGTAAAAAATTATCTCTGTAAGTAAATCTTTCTACTCATAATAAAATTTAATAACATCTTTCTTTAATAAATAATTGAGCTACGGTATTTGAGTTTGCTTTTGTAACACTCTATTTTTCGGTCAATGAAATCTGACAAAGAAAATATTCTTGATTCATCTGTTCAGTACATTAAATCTGTTGGACCAAAACGTGCAGAATCATTTTCTAAAATTGGTATCAACACAATTCGTGATCTTATCTTTTATTTTCCATCAAGACATTTAGACCGCACAACAGTATTAACCGCAGCACGCGCTTATGGTTATGCTATGAATGGTTACGATGGCGAAGTGACTATCATTGCAAAAGTTGTTGATAAAGAAAAAAGAAATCTTGGCAGAAAAGAAATTCTAAAAGTTCAGTTTAGAGATTCATCAGGTTTTATTGAATGCGTTTGGTTTCAGGGTGTAAAATATTTTTATTCAGTTTTTAACGAAGGAGATTATTTTGCAATCTCAGGCAAACCGGAAATAAATTACAACAAGCTTCAAATTGTTCATCCTGATTTTGATAAGATAACTGAAGAGGAAACACAAAGCTTTCTTAACACAGGAAAGATTATTCCTTTCTACAGAATTCCGAAAGAGCTTAAGCAAACAAACATTGGTGATTTAAGTCTGAGGCGAATTATAAACTTTACTGTTGAAAATTATGTTGAGAATCTTGAAGAAACTCTTCCGCAAGAAATTATTGATGAACATAAGCTAATAGATTTGATTACCGCAGTAAAAAATTATCATTATCCCCAGAGCAAAGAATTGTTTGAACAGGCAAAACGCCGATTTAAGTTTGAAGAAATGTTTTACATCGAACTGCTGGTAGCTTTACGAAAAAATAATTACCAAACAAAGCTTATCGGCAACAAGATGGAAATCAAATCCAAACTTGTTTCAGATTTTATTAAAACACTTCCGTTTGAACTGACAAAATCTCAGCTTAATGTACTTAGTGAAATAAAGAAAGATATGCTTTCTGAAAAACCGATGAACAGACTTTTGCAAGGAGATGTTGGAAGCGGAAAAACAATCGTAGCATTAATTGCAATGTTGATTGCAGTTGATAATGGATTTCAAGCTGCGTTGATGGCACCGACGGAAATTTTAGCAGATCAACATGCAAAAAATATTTCGGAGATGATGAGAAAACTTTCTACAGTTCACAAAGGGAAGGAAATTAAAGTTAGTTTACTTCTTGGAGGACAAAAGAAATCTGAGCGCAGCAAAAAACTATCTGATATTGAATTGCAAGATGCTGATATTATAATCGGCACTCACGCAATTTTTGAGGAACAGGTTAAGTTTAACAATCTTGGTTTGATCGTAATTGATGAACAGCATCGTTTTGGAGTAAAACAAAGAGCGCAACTTCAAAGCAAAGGCAAAACTCCCGATGTGCTTGTAATGAGTGCAACTCCAATTCCAAGAACTCTTTCGATGACTGTTTATGCTGATTTGGATTTATCTGTTATAAATGAGATGCCGAAGAATAGAATTCCAATTAAAACTGTTTTACGCGGTGAAAAAAAACTTCCTGAGATTTATAATTTTATTATTGATAAAGCAAAACAAGGTTACCAAACATTTTTGGTTTATCCATTGGTAGAAGAATCTGAAAAATTAGATTTAAAAGCTGCTACCATTTTTTATGAAGACTTAAAACAAAATCATCTTAAAAATCTTAGACTTGGTTTAATTCACGGCAGGATGAGCTGGCAGGAAAAAGAAGAAGTGATGTTGATGTTTCAGAAAAAAATGTTTGATGTTTTAGTTTCCACTACTGTAATAGAGGTTGGGATTGATATTCCAGATGCGAACATAATTTTAATTAATGATGCACATCGTTTTGGATTATCGCAGCTTCATCAGTTGCGAGGAAGAGTTGGAAGAAGCAGCAAACAAGCTTATTGCATTTTAATTACCAAAGATGAAATAGCTGCAAAGCAAAATGCTAACGAACTTGAGCTGGATTATTTATCTGCGGCTCAACTTGAAAAGTATAAATCATCAGTAAGATTGCAATCGATGGTAAAATATTTAGACGGATTTAAGATTGCAGAGATAGATTTAAAGTTACGCGGACCCGGCGATATTTTCGGAACAAAGCAAAGTGGTTTTCCAGAACTTAAGTACACAAACATTGCCGAAGATCAGGAATTAATCTTTGAAGCGAAGCAAAGTGCATTCAAAATAATTGAAGTTGATCCAAAGTTAGAAAAAAAATTTTCAGCCGTCATTCGTAAAAATCTTATCAAGCATTACTCAGAAAATCTTTCTTACGCTAAGATCGCGTAAGAATAAAAATTCATCACTGTTGTTACACACCCATAAACAGGGCTTTCAAACCACATCAGAAGTTTTAGCTTTTCTCTGATTTTATGAAACTCATTTTTAATGATTAAAATTTTTTGTTGATAACGCTTTAAAAAAATATTTTTGACATAGTTGCATACTTATTGACAAAAATTTTATAAACGTTATATTTGCTATCGAAAAAATTATTGTAGGAGAAAAAAAATTTTATCGTCCTTCTTTAATAAGAAGTTGAATGTTGCTTTGGCATATAATTTTAAACCTGAAAGTGATTCTTTCCCCGCAGCCGTGTCTCCAAATCCGAATAATCAATCTCAAAATTTAAATTCAAAAATGGATCAGTATGCTGAATGGGATACGTGGGAAACAATTAATGCAGTTAAAGATGCAATTTCTATCTACAATAATGTTTCTTTGATCGAAGCAAACGAAGAAGCCTACAATAAATTCAGAGAAATCAAACCAGACATTGTGTTCAACATTGCCGAAGGTGCAAACGGAGTAAGCCGCGAAGCACAAATTCCTGCTATGCTTGATATGCTTAAGATACCTTATACAGGTTCTGATGCACTTACCTTAGCAATTTGTCTTGACAAAGCCCGCACAAAAGAAATTTTAAGTTACTATAAAGTTCCCACCGCAAAATTTTTTGTTGCCGATAAAGTTGAAGATGCAAAGAATCACAACCTTGATTTTCCAATGATTGTAAAACCTATCAGTGAAGGTTCAGGAAAAGGAATTTATGCTTCATCTTTTGTGCATAACAAAGAAGAACTTGAGAAAGAGATAGAAAGAATTACATCAGAGTATAATCAATCTGCATTGGTAGAAGAATTTTTGCCGGGTCGTGAATTTACAGTTGCAATTCTTGGCAACAACGGCGATACAAAAGTTCTTCCTGTAATTGAGATGAGATATGATAAGTATCCTGAAGGAACTGCACCGCTTTACTCCTACGAAGCTAAGTGGATCCTGGATACTAAAGAAAATGAATTTGATGTGTTCGATTGTCCGGCAAATATCACAAAGGAACTTGAGCAAAACATTAATAAAGTTTGTCTTGATACTTACAGAGTTTTAAAATGTCGTGATTGGAGCAGAATAGATTTGCGTCTGGATAAAAACGGAGTACCTAATATTATCGAGATAAATCCTTTGCCGGGAATTATTCCTGATCCAAATGAGAATTCAAGTTTTCCCAAAGCTGCACGTGCAGCGGGGATCGAGTATGATGATATGATAAATCATGTTTTGGCTGCCGGAGTTAAAAGATATAATCTTTTATAGATTAAATGAAAACCGAAGCTAAAATATTAATCTGTTACAATTCGCCTGTAAGCATTTTTCCGATTTACAACGGAAAGCCGGCAGATAAAGAATCAGACAGCAAAGATTTATCAGAACATTCTTTTGCATCGAATATGATTGAGATTGAGAATCATCTGAAAAAATTTTTTACAGACGTAAGTTCTCTGGCTGTTGATAAAAATGTTAATCGCACAATTCAGGAAATTACTAAGCATAATCCTGATGCGATTTTAAATTTTGTTGAGTCGGTTGAAGGAATAACTTATTACGAGTATTGCATAGCAGGTTTGTATGAACTGCTTGGCTATCAGTACACCGGTAATATTCCTCAAACACTTGGTAATTGTTTGGATAAGAAAAGAGCAAAAGAAATATTGTACGCAAACGGAATTATTACACCGAGGGCAATTACATTAGCTCCGAATCAAAAGTTTAGTAAAAAAGATATTAATCTTAAATATCCGTTAATACTTAAACTTATTGATGAAGATGCCAGTATCGGAATCTCGGAAAATTCTGTTGTAAATAATTATAAAGAGTTGAAAAAGCATTTTACTTTTTTAACCGGGACTTATAAAAAGAATCTTATTGTTGAAGAATACATAGTTGGCAGAGAATTAAATTGTGCAGTGCTCGGCGGAAAACCTCTTCCCATTTCCGAGATAGATTTTGCCGGATTGCCGGAAAATTTACCGAAGATCGTAACCTATGATGGTAAATGGATTGAGGGCAGTACATATTATAATTACACAAAGCCGGTTTGCCCTGCTAACATTGATTCTGAGACAAAAAAGAAAATTGAAAAGATTGCTGTTGAAGCTTACAATGTTTTGGGCTGCAGAGATTACGCAAGAGTTGATGTGAGATTATCAGAAGATGGAACGCCTTATGTTATTGAAGTAAATCCAAATCCGGATGTATCAAGTGATTCTGGTTTTGCAAGAGCGGCAGCAGCGGCGGGTAAAGATTATAGTGAACTTTTATTTACCATAACGAGTTTTGCATTACAGCGTAA
>CAZCJF010000089.1:4203-5475 GCA_964499095.1 uncultured Ignavibacteriaceae bacterium | reverse complement strand
ATTAATCCAGATCTATTAAAAACAGCTTGACAAAGTCATAATATTCAATGTGACTAGTCAAATTATTTCTTCTGTTATTATTCATTTCAAAGCATTCACAGTTCTGTTTGAATTGACAACAAGATACTCATTATAAATTGCCTTACTCATTCTTCTGACTCTTGCATTATTATCATTTACAGAAAGCTTCTCAAGTTCTTTCATCCCTTTTTCACTTCCCATTCTGAATAATGCTAATCCAATTAAAACTTTTATATCTGATTCTTTTTCTGCTTTTAATTGCTTAATCAGAGCATCTTCTGTTTCTATAAATCTGTATTCACCTGCCAAATAGATTACTCGTTCTCTTACGCCTTTATTTTCAGAACTTATTCCGGCAATAAGATTTTCTAATGCATACTTGGAAGTTGTTAAATCGGATACTTTCTGATTTTGCCCGAAAGCATTAGAAGCTAATGCGATAAGCAGAACTGCAACAAATATTGCGTATAATTTTTCAGCTTTGTTTTTTAATGTCGTTTTCATTTTGTACCTCCTGAGTAATAAGTGATTAAAAATATATCCAAGCTTCTGGTACAAACGTACTTTATTGAATTGTCAGTGGTGTCATCTCAAAGTCAAGAGATGTAAAGAAATGTCATGGCAGTTAAGAATATGGAATTAATAATTAAGAATGAAAAAATTGAAAATTGAACATTCAGCATTGAACATTTTTCACAATACCATTTTATACCCAATTCCATGTACAGTTAATATTACTTGAGGATGATTTGGATCATTTTCAATTTTTTGTCTTAGCTTCAAGATAAAGTTATCAACCGTTCTGGTAGTTGGAGTTTCTTCATAGCCCCAAATTTCTGTCAGCAAATCTTCTCTGCTTACAGTTGAGTTACGATGCTTCCACAGGTGATGTAAGATTTCAAATTCTTTGTGAGACATTGCAACATCTTGATTTTTAGATGAAGCCTTGTAGCCGCTAAAATTAATGTTCAGCTTTCCGATTTTTATATCACGATCAGCGTCATTTATTACAAGGTTTTCACCACGGCGTAAAATCGCTTTTACACGTGCAAGCAATTCTCTTAAACTAAATGGCTTGGTTACATAATCATCCGCACCAATTTCTAACCCAACTACTTTATCTATTTCTTCTCCTTTTGCTGTTAGTAAAATAATTGGAGTTGTGATTCCATTCTTTCTAACTTCCTTACAGACATCAAATCCGGATTTTTTAGGCATCATCACATCGAGTATTATCAGGTTATAACTATT
>CAZCJF010000089.1:0-4103 GCA_964499095.1 uncultured Ignavibacteriaceae bacterium | reverse complement strand
TACCAATAATCATTTTTATAAATTTTGTTTCAGCACTATACTTTACTGCATTGTCTAAAAGATTAACAATCGCTTCTGACACTGCTTCGCGATCTATTACAATTTTTGGAATATCGATTCCAGGTTCATACTCAAAATCAAATCCTTTATTGTAAAGATGATAGCTGTAACTCTGATAAACCTGTATCACAACTTCGTTTAAATCTTCTTCAACAAAATTAAACTTTCGTTTGCCGGCTTCCATCTTGGAAAAGTTTAAAATTGTGTTAACAATTCTACCTAAGCGATTGGATTCGTGACTGATTATTGAATAGTATTCTTTTTTCTTTTCTTCAGTTTTTACACGATCCATTTCAAGAGTTTCTGCAAACATACTTATCAATGCAAGCGGTGTTCTGAGTTCGTGAGAAACGTTGGAAACAAAATCTGCTTTTGCCTGTGCAAGTTCTAATTCTTTTTTAACAGCGCTGTAAACAAACCAAACAGCAGCAATTAGTACAAGAAGTAAAATCCCTATTAGAATTAAATTGTTCATCGCACGTGCGGTAACAAGGTCTTGAATCGATTGTCCTATCAATGAAATACCAAGATTATAATCAGGGAAAATCCATAAAGGTTTTTGCACCTGAACTGATCGCTTTTCAAAATCTTTTGTTGAGTTATACTGAAATCCTGTTCTTGGATTAATTACAGAAATTACAAATTCTTCTTTTGCAACTTGCTGCAAGCGTGTAGATAAAATATCAGTAATAAATTCCTGAGGGTGTATTATCAGACCATAAATTTTTTTTGATTGAGTATTCAATCCGGTAAACACCAGCAAGGATTGATTGTTTGAATTAGGTAGAACAACAGGCTCAATTTTATTATATCCTATATCCCGATAACTGTAAAGCTTATTGATTTTATCTGCATTACTTACAATAACATCTTTAAAGTATTGTTCAAGCGAATCAAGATTTGTTACGCCGCTGTTTCTCTTAAAATAAAATGTGATCTTTTGAGCATTAAGACTATCAATTGTAAAAATAAAAGTTACTAATTTATTTTGGTTAAGCTGATTGTTGAATGTCTCTGCTCTACTCGGGGAATTTGAAATCGATTCAAGGTCATCAATTATACTGTTGGCATTGCTTCTAACGAAATCCTCTGAGTATTGATTAACCGAGAAAAGAATTGCCTGAAGTTGATCATTATAGATTTGTTCAAGAACCTGTTCGTTCTCGTTTAACTTACCGAGTTCATTAACTAAAAGAAATGCAATAGGCAGAATGATAATCAGAATTAATATTATGCCTATTTTTTTCATAGAATGTTTTTTGTTGTATATACATTTGTCAAACTGAGTGGCATTGCCATCCAAGACTGACCATACTTAAATTTAAAGATCACATTTCATCCCTCGACTCCGCTCGGGATGACGGCTCAGTGTGACAATACAAATTATTTCTTATTTAACTGCTCAGATACTTTATTTTGTACAATATCTTTTAGCGAATCGTAACTGTGGTTTTCTGGTGATATTGGTTTTAAAAACTTAACATTTATTTTTTTCCACGGCTTTGGAAAATGTGTCCCTCGCGGCAGTGCATCGTATGCACCGCTTATTGCAACCGGAACAATCGGAACGTTTAACTCGCGACTTAGAATTGCAAAAGTTTTTTTGAAATCACCAATCTCGCCGTTTTGTGTTCTTGTTCCTTCAGGGAAAATGATAATATTCTTTTTATGCTTTAAGACTTCAGCCATTTTTTGCAATGATGTTTTAAGATCACTTAAATCCATAACGATAACATTATTCTTGGCTGCAACTAATTTTAAAAATTTATTTTTAACGTGTTTTTCTTTTGCATAAAAGTAAGTTTGCTTCATCAATTTATTTTTAAGAAAAACTGCAACAAACAATCCGTCAAAAAAGCTTTGATGATTTGGTGCAAGAATAAAAGGAGCCTCTGGTAAGTTTTCTAATCCTTCCGCTTTTAATCTAAAGTAAAGTTTAAGAAATACCTTTGCGCCGTTTTTCATTATGTTGTGAGTAAACCAGCTTGTGGGAAGATCAAGATCAAGCTGCTCTTTAAATATTTTTCCCCAATCAATTGCTTCTACACTTAACTTGGTTTTTTTATCCCGAACATTTTCTGCAAGCTTAACAACATTGGTAAAACCAACAAGCTCAGCTTCTGTATATTTTATTCCAAAATTAGATTCCAGGTAAACACCAAGATTTAATTTATCCAGCGAATCCAAACCAAGATCAATTTCGAGATGGTCTGAAGGATGAACAGTTGTTTCTTTCTGCTGCTGTAAAAATTCTTTAAGTAACGTGTATTCCTGAAAAGTTGGTTCGGTAATACTTTCTAATCTTTCTTTTGATATCTGCTCAAGCTGAGGCAGTAAAAATCTTTTCAGTTTTAATAAACGAGTGCGAGGCAGCGGCTCTTTAATCAAACTAAACTTCATAACTTTTTTATACGGAGTAACAGATTGGTTATACTTATCAATCACCTGCCACTTAATCATCTCTTCAACATTATCAATCCCAAGCTGTTTAGCTTTTTGATAATCAGGATAAATTACTGCGTGAAGCATATCGGATTTTTCAAAAACTCCAATCTCTGTTATCACTTCAGTCATACTCTGGATTTTATTTTCAATCTCTTCAGGATTAATATTTTTCCCATTCGATAAAACTATAATTTCTTTTTTTCTTCCTGTTATAAAAATTCTATTGTCATCATCCAGATAACCCAAATCACCGGTGTGCAGCCAGCCATCTTTTAATATTGCTGCTGTTTCTTCGGGACGATTGTAATAGCCCTGCATAACATTGCGCCCACGATTTACAATCTCTCCATCAACTACTTTAACTTCATTTACTTTCAAAGGCTGACCTGCAGAACCGGGCAAAACTTTTCCAGGTCTTGTAAAAGTTATCATCGGGGCACATTCAGTCATTCCAAAACCCTCAAGAATTTCAAATCCAAGAGTTAAATAATCTTTACAAACATCTTTATCCAAAGCTGCGCCGCCGCTAACCATATACTTTATTTTACCGCCAAATTTTCTCTGTACAGAGCCAAATATTTTTCTGGAAAAAGTTAATGAGTTTTTCTTCTGTGCAATTCTGAATAAAAGTTTTGCGATTCCACTTTTATCAATTTTATCTCTTATACCTTTTCTAATAAGATTATACAAACGAGGTACACCAATAATAATTGTGATTCCTTGCTGCAATGTTGCCATAATATCTTCAGAAGCCATTGAGGGAGAAAAAATAATTGTCCCTCCAATACTTAAAGGGATTATCATAGTCCCCATCAAAGGGAAAATATGATGAAGCGGCAGCAGAACCATTAATCTGTCTTCACTTGTGTAAATATTAACATCATTAGTAACGGCTTCGATATTTACAAGCAGATTATCATAAGAAAGCATCACTCCTTTAGGTGAACCGGTTGTGCCGGAAGTATAAATAATAACTGCGGTATCATTTGGATTTGGTTCCGGAAACGCAGCGTTAACGTTTGAGGATTCTATTTTTACTTCGTCAAGATTTATTTTTTCAATTCTATGATTTAGCTGTTGAGCCGCCTTTTCAAGAACTTCTTTTGTCCCATTTGAATAATAAATCACTTCCGGTTTGCAATCATTTAGAATAAAAGCAACATCATCTGCAGATGACATAAAATCAATCGGCACAGCAACAGCTTTTTTGATCCAAACAGAATAAAAAGCATAAACCCACTCAAATCGGTTTTCAGAGAATATTGCAGCCTTAGAAAGATTAGCCGATGGAAGAAGTTTGGAAAAATAATTTACATTATTGATTAACGAAGTGTAATCAACTTTCTGATCCTTAAGGATCATTGCGGTTTTGTTGTGGTCTTTTAGAAACAATTTAAGCCTTTAAATGAATAAGTGTTGATTCAAAAATATCAAAATATACAGTTAAAATCCGATTAGTTAATTAGTGTTTTTTGATTTATAAGATGCGCCAGGAATTAAAAGATATTAAGAAAAGAGAATTCTGATTTGTAATGTTAGAAAGACTCACTCAAAATAATCAATCTTACATCCGCAGCCATCCCATTTAAAGTAAAACA
>CAZCJF010000088.1:0-5584 GCA_964499095.1 uncultured Ignavibacteriaceae bacterium | reverse complement strand
ATTGATTAAGGAGATATTTTATGAAAGCAGTAATGATAGTTTATAATCACGGAATCACTGAAGAAGTAAATGAAGCACTCGAAGGATTGGGAATCCGCGGCTACACAAAATTTCTTAATGTGCACGGGCAAGGCAGTGATAAAGGCGAACCGCGTTTGGGAACACACATCTGGCCAAGTCAGAATGCTGTTGTACTTACAGTTATTAAAGATGAACTTGTTGATGCATTACTCGAAAAAGTAAAAGCGATTGATAAAGAAGCTGAAGAACAAGGCATTCACGCCTTTGTGTGGAATATTGAGAAGATGGTGTAAGCTATTAGCAAAAAAATAACAGAGCACTGATTTTTAGTGCTCTGTTATTAAATATCTAAATCACAAATCGAATTGACTTAATTGAATTTTTACCTAAATCGATTGTGATTACTTTTCTTTTATTATCAATCAAAGCCTGTCGATCACCCAAAGCTTGTGCTTTTATCAATACACCAAAAGTAATGGATGTTTTGTCCTCACCCGGATTTTCCGGAATGGGCAGGTCTTCTTCTAAATCTGATATGAACTGTATGAAGTATCCATTTCCTGCATCGCCTTTATGCAGCTGACCGGTTGAGTGCAGAAATCGTGGACCAAAACCAAGTGTTGTAGCAACTTTAAATTTTTTCTGAATCGATGTTCTTAAATCCTGCAATGATGTAAATATTTCTTTGGTGGGATTTAAGTAAGCCTGCATAGCAACGTAGTTTTTTCCGCCTTTGCATCCACTTAAAAATGAAGAAAGAATTTCATCCAGAGATTTTACATTGATATCTCCATAAATCTTTATCCCTCTTTCATCCAAAGCGGGAATAAGTTCATGAAGCTTTCCTTTTTCCTGATACTCTTTCATCATTTGTCTGGCTACAACTTTTGCCTGTTCAACATTTGGCTGATCGTAAGGTTGAATTTTTAAAACCCAGCCAGCAACCGCGGTTGCAAATTCCCACATAAAGAATTGCTTCCCGAGTTCAAGTTTATGCTCAACTTCAAGTTCGATTAAAGGAAATCCTGCTGATTTCAATTCACTTATTTTTTTATTAAACGTCGAGTCATCTTTTAGCTTTAAATAAACGAATAATCTATCGTTTGAATAAAACTCCGGTGATTCAATTGATTCAAGATCGACCGGTAAAATTCCTTTTCCACCTTTGCCTGTGCTTTCCGCAATTAATTGTTCAATCCATGCACCGATGTATTTAAATTGAGGTGAAATTATGAAAGTGAGCTTATCAATTCCTTTTTCTCCAAGAATGCCAATAATTAAACCAAGTTGTGCAGCAATGTTTGATGAAAAATCTTCTTTTGTCTTTTTACAATTTTGAACTTCGTTTTCGGTAAGCGATAACAACGTTTCAATATCAACTCCAACTAATGCTGCCGGAACTATTCCAAATAGTGACAATGCAGAAAATCTTCCGCCAATGTTCGGATCATTCAAAAATATTTTTCTGAAATTTAATTCCTTCGCAACTGTTTGAAGTCCGCTGCCCGGATCTGTGATAGCAATAAAATGCTTTCCGGCTTCTTCCTTTCCTAACAGATGAAGAACATAATTGTAAAAGAATTTCATAAATGAAAATGTTTCAACTGTGCCGCCCGATTTAGTTGATACAATATATAAAGCTTTTACAGGATTGAATTTTTTTGCAAATTCCATTACAACTTCGGGATGAGTTGAATCCAACACAGCTAAATCCAGATAGCCATCTTTTACCCCAAATGTTAATCTAAATACTTCCGGAGCCAGCGAGGAACCTCCCATTCCCATTAGTACAGCATTAGTAAATCCCGCTTCTCTAACTTCGTCAACAAAAGTTAATATTTCTTTTAAGGATTTGCGTGTAACATCCACACTATCAAGCCAGCCAAGTCTGTTTGATATTTCTGTTGGATTATTACTCCATAACGTAAAATCTTTTTTCCATATCCTTTCTATTACATTGGTATTGATAGCAGTTTGTATTAATTCTTCAACAGAATTTATATGTTCACCAATCGAATACTTGAATGACATTGTTTGACCTTTCTTACTTTAAAATTTTTTCCGGTGGAAATATAATGATAGATTATCCTGAAATAATAGTTAGCTGTTTTAATATGCATTAGTTAAATTGTTTTATCATTTCAAAGAGATTTTTTTGAAGAAGATTTCAAATAAAGCAACAGCCATATATTTAATCATCATTTGGATTATAGCAGCATTCCTTCTGGAGTCCAGTGATTTGTGGATTTCATCAAGCTTATATAACCCGGATTCAAGCTGGGCAAAATTGTTGGAAATGTATGGTGAATTACCGGGACTTATAGTAGTTCAGATTGGAATTCATATTTATGTTGTAACTTTAAAAGAATCTTCAAACCTTAAAACGATTTTGTTTACAGGCTTTCTGTTAACAACGGGATCTTTAGTAACCATCTACATTTTCTGGGCACTTTCGCTAGCGATAACCGAAGGAAATATAGTATTCAATCAGAATAGAAATTATTTTTTTCTTGCTGCAATTCTGCTAAATATTTTTATTTCAATTCTATTTAAAAAAAAATATAAGTTTTCAAAAAAGAGTGTTTTGTTTTCAAGATTATCTTTAAAAATGTTTTTTTACGGTTATTTACTGCTCGTTCAACCTTTAAAGATTTTCTGGGGTAGAATCCGTTTCAGAGATTTAGCAGAAAACTATTCAAATTTTACTGCGTGGTATGTACCAAACGGAATAACAGGAAATCAATCTTTCCCATCAGGGCACGCAGCAATGGGCTTTTTGATGATGGCATTATTTGTTTTTGTGATGGATAAAGAATTTTATAAAAGAATTATTCTGAAAGGAATCATTATCAGCTGGGCATTAGCTGTTTGCATAAGCAGAGTTGTAATCGGTGCACACTTTGCTTCGGATGTTCTGTTCGGTGCGATGATAATGGCTGTATCATATCTTTTGATATTAAATAAAATCAGCCTTTCATTTAAAAATTAATTTGATCCTGTATTTCCCTTAAATCTGTTTATATAATTTTTGTTAGTTATTAAACCAACAGGACCTTCATAAATTCCACCATTTCTAAATCCATCATAAACTCTTACAACAATTGTATTAATTTTTCCGGGCTTTAATATTTTTGCGGGAACTGAATAAACTCTTTCAATCCGGTATTCATCATTTTTGTTAAACTCAATTGGACCATCTTTAAAGTTCCAAATTCCCGTTGAACCAACGAGGATACCATTCACAAATGTCTGATCAATATCATCAATCTTTCCAAGAAGTAAAATCATATTCTCGCCTTCATATTTTTGTGGCAAGAAAAAAGTTTTTTTATACCAGCCAAATCCATCGTAATCAGAAAAACCCTGTATATCCCAATGTGCAGGTACCATCAGTTTAAAAGTATGAAAATCCACAACATCTTTTTTTAGTAATAAAGAATCATCACCTGGTCTAAAATCCCAAACACCACTCAAGTTGATATCAGGATTAGATCCATCTGTTGAGATGTATAAACCAATCTTCCCACTGATGATGCCGCCATCAAGTTCGTCATCATAAACCCGAATAGCTAAAATATTCTCACCTTCATTATCAAGATATTCCGGAGGAATATAATAAGTTCTTAATGCATTGTATGCTGTTATGTAATCCGGAGGAAATCCACCGGTAACTCCAATCAGATTACCGTTAATGTAAGTTCGATCTACATCATCAATGTACCCCAGAACCAAAAAAATTTGTTTATCCTTTAAGTCTTTTGGAAACCTGAAAGAGGTTCTGTACCAAGCAAATCCATCATAACCGGAAAATCCCTGATTTTCCCATGAAGAAGGAACATAAATTTTTTCCCAGTCTCTGTCATCAAAATTTTTTTCTTTCCATTGAGGGTTATCTCCGAGATTAAATTTCCATCTGCCGGATAAATCCAAAACCATTTTGCGTTCACTGATATTTCTTTTGTGTGGGCTGTTTTTTTCAATGCAGGCAGTAAGAAGAATAATTGTGACAAATAGTATTAGTATGTTAATAATGTATTTCATTTTGTCTTTTCTTTTTTCTGGCTTAAACCTAATTGATTAAAATATTAATTGTATCATTTTAAGGTAAACATTTGTAAAAAATTGTCATGATAATTATTTGAGACATTTTTCAATTTGATTATTTTCTAACTAATTAAAATCAAAATATCTAAGGAATAAATGAAGAATTTATTATCAATAATTTTATTTGCTGCTTTGTTCATCACAATTTATCCACAAAGTAAATTAGAAAATATAGATTCCACTCTATGGAAAGAAGCAGAAAAAATCTGTAAAAAATATTTAATAGTTGATACACATATTGATTTGCCTGACTGGCTTTATGATCAATGGTTTGATGTTACTCAACCAAGTGCGGGAGAAATTGATTATCCCAGATCAATTAAGGGTGGTTTGGATTTAGCGTTTATGTCCGTTTATACATCTCCATCGCTGGAAGGAACAGGCAAGTCTAAAATCAAAGCTGATTCAATGATTAATCTTGTGCATAAAATGGTTACTACCTGGCCGGATAAATTTGCATTCATTTATAAAACTTCTGAAATAAATGATTTTAAAAACAAAAATAAATTGTTGCTGACTATCGGAATGGAAAACGGATCCCCGATTGAAAATAGTTTAGAAAATTTGAGAGAGTTTTATAAAAAAGGTGTTCGGTACATAACACTTGCACATTATAAGTGGAATCATATATGTGATTCTGCAAATGATCCTGAACGAAAATGGAACGGATTAAGTCCTTTTGGTGAGGAAGTGGTAAAAGAGATGAATCGTCTTGGGATAATGGTGGATATTTCCCACGTAAGTGACAGCACTTTTTATGATGTTATTAAATTAAGTAAAGCTCCGGTCATTGCCTCACATTCCTGCTGCAGAGCATTTACTCCGGGTTATGAAAGAAATATGAATGATGATATGATTAAAGAACTTGCAAAAAATGGTGGAGTTATTCAGATAGCATTTGCAAGTTTTTTCCTTAGGGAAGATATTTATCAGCATTATACTGATGGGGAAGAGCACATAAAAAATTATTTAAAAGAAAATAAAATTAAATCCGGTACCGATAGTGCGTGGAGATATGAGGAAAATTACTGGAAGGAAAATCCGCTTCCCATTGCCACAGTAAAAGATGTTGCAGATCATATTGATCACATTAAAAATCTGGTTGGAGTTGATTATGTTGGGCTTGGATCGGATTTTAATGGAACAGGCGGTTTACTACCGATTGACTTAAACGATGTTTCAAAATATCCAAATCTCGTTTATGAACTTCTGGTGCGCGGTTATAATGAAGAGGAACTGGAAAAAATTCTTGGTGGTAATTTGATTAGAGTTTGGAGACTAGTTGAAAATATTTCTAACCTTAGTAAGTAGCAATTTATATGTTGGCGCTATAACAGAAGTCATCCTGAGCCCGGTCGAAGGATGACTTATAATCAATTAGTTAAGCAAGTCACATTTCGTCGCCGCTCCATTAGACTTAGAGTGTTATTAATTTTAATTTTATAAAAACATTTAAGAA
>CAZCJF010000087.1:2471-5831 GCA_964499095.1 uncultured Ignavibacteriaceae bacterium | reverse complement strand
CATCAATCTGGCGGTAGCGATGCTTTATCTGGCAATTTAGATGCAATAGCAAGAGTGTTGCTAAAAAAAGCAAATGTTAATATTGGTTCAAGGAGAGCTATTAATTTTATAGATGGTTCAAATGTAACTATAAATGTAGTTGATGATTCCGTGAATGAGAAAGTAGATGTAACAATAAGTGCTCCAAGTGGAGGTGGAGTTACTTACGCACAAAGAACTCTAACTGCAGATGAGACTAAAGTAAATGATACAAGCGTTCAGAATTGGTTTGCAAGCGAAAACAGATTACTTCTTGATGCCAATAGTATTTATGAGTTTGAAGGAACATTTGTATCATTAAACGGGACTACTTCACACGGACTAAATATGCAGTTTAATGCAATTACGGGTGCAAGCATAAGATGGACTGCTATTGGTGCGAAGGTAAATGAAACCACTCAAGCAACCGCTTTAAGATTTACGATGACGAATACTTTCAATACTAATAGGGCTGTTACCACTCCTTCAACAGTAGGCGGTAATGTGGTTTGGATAAGCGGAATAATCATAACAGGAGCTTCAAGCGGATATTTTTCTCCGAAGGTGGCTCAGACCGCTGCTTCGGGTTCGTTTACAGTTAAAGCGGGAACTTATATGAAAGTAAGAAAAGTTGGAGCTATTGGCGATATAAACATCGGTGGATGGACAACATGATACTTTACGATAGAAATAGATTTTTTGAACAATATAAAATATTACTTGGTAAGTTAAATAAATATCAGGTCAAAGGTATATTATTTCTGCTGGGTAAATTAGAACAATCGGAGAAGATTATATTGCATACTGCAAGGGCTTATGTCTTAGGAACAGTTGCTTGGGAGACTGCATATACATTTGAACCGATAACAGAGTATGGCTCATTAGATTATTTAAGGAAGAAAAAGTATTATCCTTACATTGGTAGAGGATATGTCCAATTAACTTGGAAAGAAAATTATGAAAAGTTTGGGAAACATCTTAATATTGATTTAGTGAATAATCCTAAGTTGGCTAATGAACCTGAGATTGCTTGGAAGATATTAGAAGAAGGTATGACTGATGATTTTGGCATCCAAGATCCTAATTTTACATCTTGGACACTTGAAGATTTTTTTAACAAGGATAAAACTGATTATTATAATGCAAGGAAAATAATAAATCCAAGAGATAAGAAAAGTTACAAACCTATTGCTGAGTTATCTAAAAAGTTTTATGAATGTTTAACAGGTTCGATAATAACTAAAAATAATATACCAAACATAAACAATATAGGAGAGTAAAAATGATCTTATTAATTGTCAGCACCGTCATACTTATGATAGCACAAAGTATTATTGACATACTTGGGGCTATCTCTGGTTATTTTGGGTTAGATATTACGAGTTTACTCGGTATTGCAGTGGGGATTACTATTGTAGTTAATTTCTTGAAAGCCACACCCCCATTTAACAATTGGATACAAGGTAATGTAATCCCAATAATAACTTTTATCCTTTCATTGCTTGTTTCAGCTTTTGTCTTTTGGGGTCTTTGGGTTCAGCTTATTGTTGCAAGTGTTATCATAGCTGTTCTATCCATAGGTGGGTGGGCAACTGCTAAAATGATAGCCCATAAAGTCGGGAAAGAGCCAACAAGCATAGCAGGAGGCAAGAAGGTATAACATATTAAAGAGCGTCGTAAAGACGCTCTGATAAATTAGCCAGAAGGGACATTATGGAAAAAATATGGAAGATTCTGAATATCTTGATTATGATAGGTTTTATTTCTTTCATAATTATTAACAGTTGTAAAAAAGAACCACAAAATTATTATAATCAAGAAATCAAAGAACTCACGGACAAAATTGATAGTTTGAATGGAGAAGCAAGACGGATAAATCTTACTTATCCTTTAATCATCAATAAAATCGAACAATTAAAAGAAAATGATAAACTTTTAGAACGAAGGTTAAAGAATGAAATTAAAAACCTTGATAAATTATTTGAAAATGAGTCTGATACTTTATTTGTTAATAGTGTCATCCGCTATTGGGCAGACCGACTCAATCGATTATTACAGCAAGACACCATTAACAACTGAGGAATTAAAACAAATAGCAAAATATCTGCTGATTTGTGAAGATTATTATTATTCAAATTCAATTAAAGCAGAAATAATAAAAGAACAGGACAATGTCATTGACTCGCTGATGTCTGTCATTGAACACAACCAACAAATACAAGGATATTATAAAAAGATTATAGAACTGAAAGACACACAGATAGAAGAAGCAAAGCCAAAGTGGTGGCAAAATCAATACATTATTATTGCACAAAGCATAATAGCATTTATAGCAGGAGTTTATATCGCCAAATGATTAAGAGACATGAAAAATTTGATAACATAAATGGTTTAGACAAAGAATTAGATCATATAATATCTCAGGTTGAGGAAACGAATGGAAGAGTGGTTACTCAATTACCCCCTGTTGATAAAGTTAGTGAGTTGTCAAAGTTTTATCTAAAAAAAGGGAACAAATTTACTTTGCACATAAAAATAGATGGGAAATATAGAAGCCCTAAGTTAATTAACAACGAAATTATTTATGAATGAAAATGAATTATAGATTTTACAAACAAGAGGACTATGAAAAAATTAAAGAATTGTGTCAAAAACACAATCTGAATTTTCCTTATGATAATCAGATACTTGTTGTTGCCGAAGATGATAGGAAGGAAATAATAGGAGTTGGCGGGATTAGAGTGGACTATGTTTTTAACCCTTTAATATCAGAGAACAATCCTTTGGTTGCTAACAATTTAGTAAGAATAATTGAAGGGATATTAATGGCTCAAGGGGTCAAAAGGATAAGGGCAGAAGTAGAAACAGATAATGGAAGACATATCGGTCATCTTGAAAAATTTGGTTTTGAAATAATTGAGAAATCTAAAATCATATTACATAAATTATATGAATAAGCATAAGAGGTAACACAATGGGAGAATCACTAAGAGATCAAAAAGCAAGCAGTCTTTATAATGAATTAAGTGGACTAAAACCACAAATAAAAAACAGATTTGATAATTATGTATCACCTTATGATATGAGCCAATTCAAGGACAACATTAGTTCTATTTTCGGGGGATACAGAGATTTAATAAACAAAGGCACAACCGAAAATATGCTAAACCAACAAAAAGCAGTTGCTTCATCAATGGCTTCAAGAGGCATAGGAGGTGGTTCATTATTAACTGATACGCAATCTAAAATAGCATCAGATATAAATAGAACCAAATCTAACGCCTTAACAAATCTTGGCATATCAAAGGCAGGCACAATGAATGATTTAATGCGATATTTCAA
>CAZCJF010000087.1:0-2371 GCA_964499095.1 uncultured Ignavibacteriaceae bacterium | reverse complement strand
AGAATAAATATATTAACTGAGTTGGCTAAAAACCGCACTCAACAATTAAAACCTGAAGAACCTGCATTGTTTGATTTAGGAGAAGGTCAAACAAAATACGCTTATGATAAAAAGACGGGTAAAATTAGTGTAGTCGCTTCAAATCCCAAAAATCAAACAACTGAAAAAATTGAAAGAGACGAAAAGGGCAATTATAAAATTTATAATGTAGAAGGACAGAAATACTATAAGAAGTTAAAAACAGATTCAGCAGGCAATATTATAGGTGAAGAATTAAGCAGAATACCGAAAGAAGGTGAAGGCAAAACAACTATCAATATGCCTGGTGAATATGGCAAATTATTAGGTGAGCTGAACAAAGGAATAAAGAAAGTTGAGGCATTAAAAGAAAAATGGGTAAAAAAGGGGGATTACTATTATCCTTCCCCAGACATGTCCGAATATTATAAAACTGATAAAGAAGGGAATCAACTTGGCTATACAGAGAAAGAATACCAAGCAATTAAAGAAGGGCTAAAGGGGGATTATCTTGATTCCGCAATACAAATAATAAATGAGCAAGGATTAGATAATGCAGTGGGAATTATTAGAGGTGGCATCCAGAAAGGGAAAAATTTTGATGAAGTGATGAAAATATTTAAGCAAGCCAATCCTAATTTAGATAAAGAAGATGAGAGAATATTAAGGGATTATTTCAAACTATTATCATTATAAAAAATTATGAGTAAACAGCCAAGAGTAAAGCAAAGAGAGTTTAAGGCAATTGATTGGGACAAAGTGTTCCCAACGGAAACTCAAACAGATGTTATTGAACAAAGTCCAAAGAAACAATTCGTTGATCCTTTTGCAGAGGAGACAAAAGATACTGTTTCTGTTGCAGATTCAATAACCACACGATTAGAAAATAATACAAAGCCACTATCATTAAGCCAAGATGAAATATTCAGTTTAATAGACGCCTTTAATAAGGCAAGGACTATTAAGCAGGACACCGATTATTTTATCCCTAAATCAGAAAAAGTTTCATCACCTCAACAAATTAGCTATGACCAGATTCCACAGCCATCCGAGTTCCGAGCAAGAACAGAGTTGCTGCCTGGAATGAAACCAATAATTGACAAAGAAATAGAACAACAAAAACAAAAATTAGTTGAGGAAGAGTTAAAAGATAAAAGTGCTGGTGCTATTATTGGTGGTATCAAAGGTGAACCAGAGGCACAAACTAAAATACTGAATTTACCTAATGACATTGTCAAATACAATTTAGCTTATAAATTTCCAAAACTAAAACAACCAATATTAAAAGAGTTATCAAATAAGACACAATTGCCCACCAATGTATTAGATGATGAGGAGAGAGCATACAATTATGTTGTGCTAAATCAAGTTTTGCAGACAGGGAAACCGATTGATTCAGTTAAAAAAGAATTATCTGTATTAGGGACACCAGCAGGCAGAATTGGAGGTTCTTTTGTTCAGGGTATATTAGCCATTCCGCAGGGATTAGCTGGCATGCAAGAATATGTTGGCAAGAAGATGGATAATGATTGGCTTAAACTATCGGGTCAGTATGCTGCAAACAACATACAAAAGTGGATTGAAAAAATAGCACCAGAAAATCCGAGCTTTGCAGAACAATTAGCATCAGGCGTTGGTAGCCAAATGATATTCCTTCCTTTTGGTATAGGGGCTGCTACATTGACCAGAGGACTAATGAGAGTTTCTCCAAAACTTGCTAATTGGTTTGGTGCGAGTGCAATGACATTCCTTGAATCTGCTACGGAAGCAGGGCAAGTATATCTCGAATCAAAAGATACTGACGCTGCTGAAAAAACAATGCTCGCAAATCTTCTTGTTTTAGGTATTACAAACAAACTTGGTATCTTCAATGAAAAAATTACTGATGGACTTAAAAGGATTTTGGTTTCATCTGGTTTAGAGGGATTGCAGGAAGCAACACAAGAAGTCATATCTAAGAAATCACAAGGTAAAGATGTAGATATTACTGATGTAGTTTATTCGGGGATTATAGGTTCAATTATTGGAGGCGGTGGTGCTTATTTATCAAAGCAACAGTTTGAAAAAATACTTGAAGAAGCAGACAATGATCCTGTAAAAGCAGAACAATTTGATAAAATAGTAAGAGATTTGACTAACCCAGAGAAGGTTTTACAAAGTAAAAAGGATTATTACAAATCAAATGAGGAAGTTAAATTAGAAGCTCCGACTAAGCCAGAGATACCGACACTACCTACACAAACAACAGAGGCAACCACTGAGCCGACAACAATCCCAGATTTTTCTAAATTAACACCTGAAGAAAAATTAGATTTAGGGTTGCCACAGACAGAATCATTCGACAGAGATGCTG
>CAZCJF010000086.1:0-6041 GCA_964499095.1 uncultured Ignavibacteriaceae bacterium | reverse complement strand
AAACAGAATACTTAAGATAAGATAAATTGGAAATTGGAAATTGGAAATTGGAAATGCAAAATTATTTTTATTTTGTCAAGTGGTTTGGTGTTTTCTTTTGTTGATTCTACCATTTAATAGCTCCACTTTTTATTGTTTTTTTTCAACTGATTATATCTCTTTGCTTTTTCACAAAAAAAATTATCAACTGCTTTCGTTTATGTCAATAGTCGAATTTGACTATTTTTAAAATAAAAGCTGCGGAAATAGATTAAAATTATTTAACTGCGGTAAATTGTTAATGCAATAAAAATAAAAAAGGCGACTCAATTGAATCGCCTTTAAATAAAAATATGGACAGTCGCACGAAATTACGCTGCGGCAGAGTGCGATATGAAATTATTTCTGTTTACTTGCAATAAGATTTAATGCGCTTCCTGCTTTAAACCATTCAATCTGTGCGGCATTAAAAGTATGATTTAACATCACTTCATCTTTACTTCCATCTTTATGTTTCACAATCATCTTAACTTGTTTCTCCGGGGCTAATGTTGAAATGAGAATATCAACTTTATCATCTTCTTTTATCTTATCATAATCTTTTGAATCAGCAAAAGTAAGCGGAAGCATTCCCTGTTTCTTTAAGTTTGTTTCGTGGATACGTGCAAAGCTTTTAACAATTATTGCTCTGCCGCCAAGAAATCTTGGTTCCATTGCGGCGTGTTCACGTGATGAACCTTCACCGTAATTTTCATCACCAACAACAACCCAGTTCACACCTTTTGCTTTATACTCGCGTGCAACTTCAGGCACTGATTTTGTTTCGCCGGTAAAAATATTTTTCACCCTTCCTGCTTCTTTTGTATAAGCGTTGATTGCACCGATAAACATATTGTTAGAAATATTATCAAGATGTCCGCGATACTTCAGCCAAGGACCAGCCATTGAAATATGATCAGTTGTACATTTACCAAATGCTTTTAACAAGATTGGAAGATCAACCAAATCTTTTCCATCCCATGGTTCGAATGGCTTTAACAATTGTAGTCTATCACTATTCGGATCAACTTTAACTTCAACTTTACTTCCATCTAATGCCGGAGCAACAAATCCTGCGCTGCCTTCATCAAATCCGTGCGGTGGTAATTCCTCTCCATTCGGTGGATCAAGTTTTACCTTTTCACCTTTTTCATTTACAATTTCATCAGTGATAGGATTGAATGATAAACTTCCAGCAATTGCCAACGCTGTAGTAATTTCGGGTGACGCAACAAATGCAAGTGTTTCAGGATTTCCATCATTACGTTTTGCAAAATTTCTGTTGAATGATGTTACGATTGTATTTCTTTCTCCTGTTTTAATATCCATTCTTTTCCACATACCTATGCACGGACCGCACGCATTGGCAAGAATGACTCCACCGATATCAGTTAACGCTTTTAATTGTCCGTCTCTTTCAATTGTTGCTCTTACCTGCTCGGAACCAGGTGTAATTGTAAACTGAGATTTTGTTTTTAATCCTTTAGTAAGGGCTTGTTTAGCGATGCTGGCAGAGCGATCGATGTCTTCATAGCTTGAGTTTGTACAACTTCCAATTAATCCAACTGAAACTTTATCAGGGAAATTTTCACTCTTAACTGCGTCTTTCATTTTAGAGATTGGCCATGCTTTATCTGGAGTAAATGGTCCGTTAAGATGTGGTTCTAGTTCACTTAAATTAATTTCAATAACCTGATCATAATATTTTTCAGGATTTGCAAAAACTTCTTTATCAGCACAAAGTTCATCAGCCAAACCTTCGGCAAGAGCCGCAACATCAGCACGTTTTGTAATTCTTAAGTATGAAGCCATCTTTTCATCAAATGGAAATACTGAAGTAGTTGCGCCTATTTCTGCACCCATGTTACAGATTGTTCCTTTACCTGTACAGGAAATTGAATTTGTCCCATCACCAAAATATTCTACAATTGCACCGGTGCCGCCTTTTACAGTTAAGATTCCTGAAAGTTTAAGAATAACATCTTTTGCAGAAGTCCAGCCGTTTAATTTTCCGGTTAACTTAACCCCAATAAGTTTGGGCCATTTTAATTCCCACGGCATTCCAGCCATAACATCCACAGCATCAGCACCGCCGACACCGATTGCAATCATTCCAAGTCCACCAGCATTTGGTGTGTGTGAATCTGTTCCAATCATCATTCCACCAGGGAAAGCATAATTTTCTAAAACTACCTGATGAATAATTCCGGCACCAGGTTTCCAGAAACCAACTCCGTATTTCTGTGAGATGCTTTCAAGAAAATCGTAAACTTCTTTGTTTTCAGTTGTTGCACGATTAAGATCTTCAACTGCACCAACTTGAGCTTGAATCAAATGATCGCAATGCACAGTTGATGGAACTGCAGTAGTTTTTCTTCCAGCAGACATAAACTGAAGCAAAGCCATTTGTGCAGTTGCATCCTGCATTGCAACACGATCAGGGGCTAACTCAACGTAGTCTTTCCCACGTTTAAATTCTTTTGTTACTTTATCATAAAGATGGGTGTATAACACTTTTTCAGCATACGTTAATGGACGATTAACAACTTTTCTTACCTCATTTAACTTACTTTTATAGTTAGTATAAACATTTTTTATCATATCAAAATTTGGCGTCATATTTTTAACCTCTTAAATATTTTTTACTTTTTTGATATCAAAGATAACTAATTCAGCCTTCAATAATTATATTATAATTAAATGATCACTTATGATGATAATAATGGCGGCTAAAGGGAAATAAGGATAAAAAAACCTGTAAAAATTTCCCTTTAGTGGTAAAGTTGAACCTAAAGTTAATTCAATTCTTGATTATTCAACGTTAATCACTCCTTATTTGTTTCATAAAGAGATTTTTTTTTGTACGATAGTTGATAATGATACAACAAAAAATTCAAAAGTTATGAATACAGGACAATCACTTTTTAGCATTGGTGCGCTTTTAATTTTATCAATAACAGTATTAAAAATGAACAACTATATTCTTGCAAATGATACTGTTATGCAGGATTCTAAGCTTGGAATACTAGCAGTATCCCTAGGAACTTCCCTAATTGAAGAAGCGAGTAAAAAAGCTTTTGATGCAAAAACCGTTTCGAATGAGGTTAGTGCTTGTAGTCTTCTAACTAATTACCCGCTTGGTCCAGGAAGTGGTGAAATTCCAGATTCCAGCCAGACATATAACGATTTTGATGACTATGATGGATATCATTATCATTATGATTATTTACCGTCTGCAGAATTTGACTTAACCTGCCGTGTTTATTATGTAGAGCCATCTAATCCAGAAACCAAAGTTGGTTATAGAACCTGGCATAAAAAAATGGACGTTACTGTAACCAGTGAGTCTATGAAAGACACCGTTAGGATGTCCACTATTTATAGTTATTGGCATTTTAGATAAGGAATAAAAATGGGATTTACAACTATACTTGATATTCTTGGTTCGATTATAATTGGTGGTGTTATGATGACTATTGCTTATAGACTAAGTGATACAATGACCGACCGAACATATAACCATAGCGGAGAATTAATAATTCAACAGAATCTGGCTACTGTAGCTCAAATAGTTGAATATGATTTTAGAAAAATAGGTTATTGTAAAAACTGGAATCTAATACCTGATCCTACTAAAGCTATTTTATTTGCTGATAGTTCGGAAATAAAATTTTATACCGATATAGATAACAATGGTACTGTAGACTCAATTCATTACTATTTGGGGCCAACCTCTGAATGTAATGGAACCGCAAACCCTCGTGACAGATTATTGTATAGAGTACTTAATGATGAATCTCCTCAAAGCTCAAACTTAGGAGTTACACAATTTCGTTTAGTTTATTTTGATGCTTTAGGAGACACTGTTACCCCTCCTGTCAGCACGAAGGGAGGGATAACATCAATCGAAATTAATTTAACAGTTGAAAGTACAAATGCTTATGATCAAAAGTATTCTAAAGCATTTTGGCGTCAAATAAGAATGGTTTCCAGAAATTTAAGGAATAGGTAGGTTTAATATGGCAGGCAAAGCAACATTTCTTGTAATTATTGGTTTTACGCTACTATTTACGGTTGCAATCAGAAACTTTGGACGTATTTCCACCGATTCTGTTAGTAACATGGTAAATTATTATACTGAAATGATTGCACACAATATCGCCGTAAGTGGGGCAAATCTTGCTGCAAACCAAATTTTTGTAACTCCAGAATGGAATGCAGGATATTCGAATAAAAATTTTTCTGGTGGTAAACTAAATGTTTCAGTCCAAATTGTTGATGCATATAAAAACATCAGAAGAATCGTGTCAACAGGAACTTACCATGGATTGACAAGTACTGTTGAGGTAACTCTATCTCCAAGTAAGTTTTCAAAGTTTGCTTATTACTCAGTTAGTGAAGGCGGTTCAATTTGGTGGACAGGAAATGATACTATCTGGGGACCATTTCATACTCAAGATTATTTAAGGGCGGCAAAACATCCAGTTTTTTTTGGCAAGGCATCAAGTTTAAAGAATTTGGTATACTATGAAAACAAAACTAAAGATAAGCCAAATTTTCTAGGTGGATATGAAACCGGGATAAATCTTCCCTTACCAACTACTGCCGTTGATGGGATGGAAACTGCTGCTGATGCGGGAGGGCTAGAGTTTAGCGGTCACGATACTGTACATATATTTTTTGTTAAAGATTCTCTCAAATACAAATTTTCTTACAACGCCCCATACACAACTGTCTATTTACCTGATGCGGCACCAAATGGGATGATCTTTGCAAAGAATGCTGTAGTTCGCCTAAAAGGTACGGTAAAAGGACAATACACTATTGGATGCAATAGTACAACAACATCAACAAGTAAAGGCTCAATATGGTTAGATGATGACATTGTATATAACCAGGACCCAAAGTTATATCCAAACTCAACTGATATGCTTGGTATTTGTGCAGAAAATAGTATTTGGGTTACAAACAATACCGCTAACAATGCCAGTATAAATATTCAAGCTTCTTTGTATTCTGAAAAAGGTGGATTTGGTGCGCAGGATTATTCTACCAGACCAATAAGTGGAAATATTAATTTGCTTGGCGGAATAATTCAAAAAACACGAGCTGCTGTTGGCACATTTAGTGGATCAGCAATTAATCATGGATTCGCAAAAAGATATAAATATGATGACAGATTTATGATAGCATCTCCTCCTTTCTTCCCCGGAACTGGTGGTTTCGAAATCGTTTCCTGGTTGGAATAGTAAAAATTTATTGAGATCATTTTTTTGTATTTTTAATTACAATTCTGATTATTTCTTATTTATTTTAAAGACACCTAGGTTTTATTTTGAAAGATACTATTCTTCTTGTTGATGATGAACTAACTTACCTTGAGCTTATGAAAAGTATCCTTGAGCACGAGGGTTATACAAATGTAATTGCTGAATCCAATCCTTTAAATGTTCCTAAAATTCTTAAGACCCATCAGGTAGATTTGATATTACTTGATATTTATATGCCTCAGATGAACGGCATTCAACTCCTGGAGAAAATAACTCCGGAGTATCCAAACATTCCGATAATTGTAATCACAGCTGTTGATGATAAAGACATTGCACTTGAAGCAATAAAATTCGGAGCATACGAGTTTATAGTCAAACCGCCGGATACAGACAGGCTGCTTCTTACAATTCGCAGAGCAATTGGGTATAAGCTTCTGGAAAAAGAAAGGGATATTTTAAGGGAAGAACCGGTTCCTAAAAAATCCACTGAAGATTTGTTTAAAGACATCATTACCTCTTCAGATGAGATGTTTAAAGTATTTAATCTTGTGGAAATATTTGCTCCGACTAATGAGACGATTTTGATTATTGGTGAGACGGGTACAGGAAAAGATTTAATCGCAAAAAAAATTCACGATCTATCTCCAAGGAAAAACAAGCCATTCGTTTCTGTAAATCTGGCAGCTATCTCCCCCACACTTTTTGAGAGTGAGTTATTCGGACATATTAAAGGTTCATTTACCGGTGCCGATA
>CAZCJF010000085.1:0-6092 GCA_964499095.1 uncultured Ignavibacteriaceae bacterium | reverse complement strand
TTAAGGAGAGGTTTTAAGTTTAAATCTATTATTTATTAATGACAACCGTACAAGCTAAATGGATAAGATTTGATGAATTGTCAAATGCTTTAGATTATCTAGAGAAATGTTTTAGTTTTTTAAAGACCGTTGAACAAGAACCACAAAATTGGAAATGGGTTATTATTACACTTCATAGTGCTTTATATGGATTTGCAATTGCTGCCTGCAAAGGAATGAATTCAGAAAGTGTAATCGCACGAACTAAAAGAGGACATGAAAAATTAATAGATTTTGATAAAGCTCTGAAAAGATGTCAAGATCCTGCTTGGATGCGAGTCAATATTAATTACGAAGAATTCAAATTTTCTCCTTGTCAAATAAAATCAATTAGGAAGCTTCATAAAGTATTAAGAAATAACTTTGAACATTTCACACCAAAATCTTGGTCAATTGAACTACATTATCTACCTGACATGGTTTACGATTGTTTTGAAGTAATAAGATTATTAATAATTTATTCTGATGTAAGTTGGCGTTTGCGAGGAATAAAATTAAAAAGAGCAAAGTCAATTTTATATCACTCAAAAAGAATTATATCAAAGTCTAGTCTTTATAAAGAGACACTTTTTCTCATTTCCAAAGAAAATTTTTCGAAATAGTTTAGTTCTAATCCCCTGCCAATCCAATTCATTGGCAGTAAATTTAATTCTTGGGGAACGAATCGATTCTTAGGCAGATTTGTTATTCTTTAGCTAATGGGCTGCCCTAGAAATTTTTCAAAACAATAAATTTTTACTAATGATATGGCTAATGCTGCCGCAATTTATGGTTAGATTATCTTTTTCTTCTGCTTTCTTTTCTGATCTCAAATATTTTTCTTGTCTGTTCAATTTCTTTGGTAAGCAGTCTTACGTTTGGCAAAACTAATTTGTATTCAGCAGCAAGAACTTTATTGGGCAATCCTTCCAAAGCATATTTTGCAACTGCATTATCTTTTTCTGCACAAAGAATTAAACCGACGGGCGGGTTTTCATCTTTATTTGTCCAGTTTTCTTTTGCATAGTTAAGATAGAGATGCATTTGTCCGGCATCGGCATGCGTAAACTTTCCTACTTTCAAATCAATAACCACAAGACATTTTAATTTTCTATGAAAGAATAACAGATCAATTCGATACCATTCATTTCCAATGCGGAGTCGTTTCTGTCTTCCTATAAACGCAAAGTCGCTTCCAAGTTCAAGCAAAAAATTTTCAAGGTGAGATATTAGTGCTTCTTCTAAATCACTTTCAGAATATTCATCTTTTAATCCGAGAAACTCTAAAATGAAAGGGTCTTTAATTTCTTCTTCGGCTGAAACAATATCTTCTGGTAGAGGTTTCTCGCCTTTTTTAATCATTACGGATTTATTTTTTGAAAGAAGAGTTCTCTCATAAAATTGAGATGAAATTTGTCTATCTAATTGGCGAACAGACCAGCCGCTGCGTAACGCCTCGGCTTCATAAAACTTTCTTGCTTGTTCATCTTTAACTGAAAGAAGACGGACATAGTGTGACCAGGGTAATGGAAATCTATTTGATAACTCAATCAATAAAGATTGTGCAGACGGTGTCTGCGAAATGTTAGAAGAAGATTTGCCAGACAGTGTCTGACTAATGTTTTCGGTTATAAGAGATTGTCCTGACAGTGTCTGGACAATGTTTTTATAGCTTAAGAAAAAGCTTTTCATCATAAAAACATTGCTTCTACTGAACCCTCTTCCAAATTGTTTAGTAAGGTCTTCAGCAAGTTTATCAATTAAACGATCTCCATAATATTCAACTCTTTCCATTCCTTGATATTCATACTCAACAATTCTTCTTCCGATATCCCAATAGGTTGCAGTAAGAATTGTATTCACTACACGGGCTGATGTTCTTCTTGCAGATTCAAGCAAAGATGAAATATCACCGATCAGTAAATTATAATTTTGTTTTAATCCTATTTTTGTTTTTTTAGACATTTAATTTTACCTAAACCTTAAAGGTTTTCCATAAATGTGTAAGGTAACTTAATCTATTATATTTAATTTACTGGCATCTGCTTTAATACCGTAAAACTTTGCACCTTTAACTCCTTCAGAAGTTATCATAAAGGCATTAGCAACCGATTCATTCTTAATTGCCATTTTTATTTTTTTATTCAGCTTGGACACATTTCCTCTGAAAGTGCTAATAGCAAGCCCAATCTTCTTTGTTTTCATATTTTCCAGTTCCATCCTACCCGATTCTGATTCCCGAAATAATTCTTCGTGTATTTTAATAATCCTATCTAAAAAATTATCAGTTGTTTTATACATCGGAAACTTTTCATCACCTTTACCTTCTAAAACTCTTTCCGCAAAGTACTTAAAATAACATAACTCAATAGGAGTAAGGTTTATATCTCTATCACCGATTTTTAGACCTGGTCTGGTTAAAGTAATTGTTGCAACCGGAATTAAATCCTTTTTGAGATTTTCAACTTCTTCCTTTAATCTGATTATTCTAGGCAGTGCAGTATTTATCTTAACAGGAATATTTTCAGACGCTCCAAACTTAGGGTTTTTAACCTGTATTAAATTTAATTTACTTGTTTTTGAAAAGTCTCCGGATTCCGATAAAAGAATCCAGCAAACTTGCATTGCAGGTGTCCCGGAAGATATAGCCGCTGTATAAATCAGCTCTTCGGTCTTTTTAAGTTTGTCTGTAAAATCTTTCAAGGTAATATAAATTTGATTGTGATCAGTAACATCCTTGATGGGCAATTCATTAATATCTGTTTTCTTTGCAAGCTTTCGCTTTTTTATTTCATTTTTTAAATATTTGGCAATTGCCTTATAATCATATTCCTTATCCCCTGATTTATTCCAGAGGAGAATTACTTCATCAAACTTTTGATTGACTAATGCAGTTATGATGGGACCATCATTTTTATCTTTTAATTTTCCTGCATCATTTGATCCAACAAAAGACAATAAAATATTTTTTACTTTTTGCATTATTAGTAAAGCGTGAAAAAATATACTATCTGAATAAATCTATTCTAAAATAATGAAAAGTAACATTTAAGAGTATTGATTAGTGCCGCACTAATTAAACCCCCGAGGTTTTCAAAACCTCAGGGGTTTGAATCGTGCAAAGCCTCTCGCTGCCCTTCAAACAATTTTCTTATTCTGGTTCGATTTTTAGGCAGATTTGTTATCCGTTAGCTAACGGATCGCCTAAGAAATGATTCAACACCAACTCCCAACTATTTTCACATCTTGGTTCGATTTCAAGGTAGATTAGTTATATTTACCTTGTTTTCGATTCAGAACAAAAAAGAAATATTTTTTGAGTCTTGGTTCTAAACACCTGCCAATTTATATTATTGGCAGTAAAATAGAACATTATATAAAATGGAAGAAGTTATATCATATATAGCCAAAAACGGCGGGTTTGCCACAATGAAAGAGATGAAAGATGCAAGCATTCACACAAGGGATATTGCTAATCTTGTCAAAGAAAGCGTGATCGAAAAAATAAAACCAGGGTTCTATCGTCTTTCGGATTACAGCTTTTTTAAGGATGTGAATGTAAGTCTTATTTCGGTTTGTAAAGCAGAACCAAAGGGAGTAATATGTCTTCTTTCCGCTCTTGACTATTATGAAATGACGGATTTTAATCCTTCTGAAATCTATTATGCAATTCCGCATTCTGAAAAAAGTAAAACCATAATTAATCCACCTGTAAAAACATTTTATTTTAGAGAAAGATTTTATAAACCAGGCATTGAGGTTATTAAAACAAAATACGGTGAAATACGAATCTATAACAAAGAAAAAACAGTTTGCGATATGTTCAGATACAGAAATAAACTTGGAGAGGAACTAGCAATGCAAGCGCTTAAAAATTATCTTGATCAGAAGAAGAAAAGTATTGCGTCACTAGTAAAATTTGCTGAGATATGCCAGGTTAAAACAGTTATAATGCCAATTCTAAAAAGTCTAACTGCATAGTGAAAAAAGAAGTGAAAAATATTTCGGTATCTGTGAGAAACAGATTATTGAATCTTTCTATTTAAAGTAAAAGGGACTACAATGCAATTCTGCGGCATTATTTTCAGGAGCGTTTTCTTTATAGAATTTCAATTTCGCCATATAAAGCAAGTCTCGTGCTGAAAGGTGCATTTTTGTTGATGATAAAAGACATCTCGAAATTTCGTCCAACAAAGGATATAGATTTTCTTGGAGTTTCAATAAAGAGTGAAGTTGAAGAATGTACTGAGATAATAAAAGAAATAGCTTCAATTAATATTGAGGATGGTGTTGAGTTTATCACAGAAAATATTTCAAGCAAGAAGATTAAAGAAGATTCCGATATTGAAGGAGTAAGAGTTCATATACCCTATAAAATGGATACCATAAAAGGTTACTTCTCAATTGATATAGGGTTTGGGGATACAATAACTAACGGACCTTATGAAATCGATTTTCCTGTTTTGCTTGATTTCCCTTCACCCAAAATACTAGTCTATTCACTCGAGTCAGCAATTGCGGAAAAATTTGAAGCTATTGTAAAGTTGAATTTTATTACAAGCAGGATGAAAGATTTCTATGATCTTATTTTCATTGCTAAAATTAATTCGTTTAACCATGATGTGTTATATAATGCAATACAAAAAACTTTTAAAAACCGGGGTACCGATCTTGAAGATATGAATACCATTTTTGATAAGAATTTTAAAAATGACCTTCAGAAGCAAACACAGTGGAACTCTTTTATACAACTCAATAAACTGAATGAGAATATTAATTTTTCTGAAATAGTTTCTCAAGTCCAATCTTTTATACAACCTATCTTTGATTCTAAGACAAAGAATAATTGGAATCCGGAAAAATGGAAATGGGAATAATTCTTTAAATTGCGATTATGAAAAAACAAAAACCAAATACTTACAAACCCGATTGGACGCCTGTTAATGCAGATGACGATCCTGCCACGGCAGGTAAATTTGCTGTAAAAGTTGTTAAAGGAGTTGAGAGTAAAACAGATGTGAAAAAATTAAGTGATACTAAAAGAAAACATCTTTGTGTTGATGATTACGTAAACGGGGTTCTAAAGTTTGATAGAAATATTTTAGCTCGTGCCATAACATTAATTGAAAGTAATAATCCAAATCATCATTATACTGCACAAGAAGTTTTAAAGAAGCTTCTCCCCCACTCCGGAAAATCATTACGGATTGGAATCACCGGTGTTCCGGGTGCTGGTAAAAGTACACTTATTGAATCACTTGGAATGTATTTGATTAAAGAAGGGCACAAAGTTGCTGTACTTACTGTTGATCCAAGCAGTACAGTAACTAAAGGAAGTATTCTTGGTGATAAAACAAGAATGGAAAATCTTTCTAAAGAAAAAAACTGTTTTATTCGCCCCTCACCTTCTGGAGGAACACTTGGTGGAGTAACCAGAAAGAGCAGAGAAACTATTACAATTTGTGAAGCTGCCGGATTTGATATCATACTTATTGAAACCGTTGGAGTTGGACAAAGTGAAGTAACTGTTCGTTCAATGGTTGATTTCTTTCTACTTGTGTTAATTGCGGGCGGCGGAGATGAGTTACAGGGGATCAAACGCGGCATAATGGAACTTGTTGATTCGATACTTATCAACAAAGCAGATGGTGATAACGAAAAGAAAGCCAACATTGCAAGATCTGATTACAACAATGCATTACATTATCTTCAGCCCGCGACTAAGGGCTGGACACCACAGGCATATACTGGATCAGCATTAACTGGAAAAGGTATTCCGGAATTGTGGGAAATGATAAAGAAATTTGAAAAGACAGTAAAACAATCCGGCGTTTTTGAACAACGCAGAAAAGATCAATCGATTGAATGGGTTTTCAGAATGGTTGAAGATACTTTACGTGATGAATTTTATAATAATGAAAAAGTCCAGAGAGCTATAACTTCGATTAAAGAAGAAATAATTAGCGACAAGATTACACCTACTTTAGCTGCGGAAAAATTATTAAGGACTTTCAAAGAGAAGTAAACTACCACCGCCATAGGCGGTGGCTTTTTTTTGTTACCACCTCTTAAAA
>CAZCJF010000084.1:0-6946 GCA_964499095.1 uncultured Ignavibacteriaceae bacterium | reverse complement strand
CCCATATCTACACTTATTATAAATTTTTCCTGCAATTTTAACTCCTCTGGATTATGATTGGAAAGTTTACATCAGAAAACTAAAAGAATAATTTTTCTTATACAAACTTCCTGATAAATATAGGTGAGATTTTATTTATCTTTTCAAATAAAATAAATCATTATATGAAGAACGTCGTTCCATTAAAAAGATTTGGTCAGAATTATCTTCAGGATTTAAATATTATTAATAAAATTATCTCTGAAATAAATCCTCAGGAAGATGATAACATTATTGAAATTGGTCCTGGCAAAGGTGCTCTTACAGAAAGTTTAATAATAAAAAATCCTTTACTTACGGCAATTGAAATCGATAAAAGAGTGATTGATAATCTTAAGTTGAAATTTCCAACATTAAACTTAATTGAAGCAGATTTTTTAGAGATAAATCTGTCTGAGTTATTCAAAGAAAAATCAAAAAAGCTAAGAATAGTTGGTAATATTCCATACAATATCACATCACCAATATTATTTAAACTGTTTGAGAATAACATACTAATAAAAGATGCTGTGCTGATGGTACAATATGAAGTTGCTAAACGAATGATATCAATGCCGGGTAATAAAGAATACGGAATTCTTTCTGTACTTCTGAATTATTTTGGTGCAGCAAAATTAGCTTTTAAAGTATCAAGAAATGTTTTTTACCCTAAACCAAATGTTGATTCAGCAGTAGTACATATAAGTTTTGATAAACAGAGAGATGATAAAACCTTCAATCTTAAGTTTATCACAATGGTAAAAGCAGCATTCGGCAACAGAAGGAAAACCCTTAAAAATTCACTTAGCAATAGTATATTTGCGGAAACAGATTTTAGCGGGTGTGAAATTAACCTCTCCTTAAGAGCGGAACAGTTAAGTGTGAATGACTTCATCAGGCTTACTGAATTTACCTGCAGGTAAAATCCTTTAATCTGATATTTAATGATGGATAGAATAAAATTTTTTTTAAAAAAACTAAAAGCATTTGATGTCGTTGCGATAAGTTTTTCTATATTTCTGATCGTCCTACACATTATATTTCATGCTAAAATACAGGATACGCTTACCTGGATATTTATAAATCTGTTGGTAATCTTTCTTGCATTTGGAATTTCCTATCTCGAATCAATAAGTGAAAATAAAGTCTGGAGGATAATTCATTACTGGTATATCGCACCGATTATTCTTATTACTTTCAGGCAACTGTTTTTTATGGTAAAACCAATTCGTGTTTATGACTATGATGATTGGTTCATTGCAATAGACCGGTGGATGTTTGGGACAGATCCAACACATTTTCTTTACCAGTTTTCTCATCCTGTGCTTACTGAAATTCTTCAAATAGTTTATGGGATGTTTTATTTGCTGCCAATAATACTTGGTTTATCACTTCTTAAAATAGACAGATTTGTTGCATTAGACTTTGCACTCTTTTCAGTTATCTATGGATTTTACCTATCGTACTTAGGTTATTTTACTCTTCCCGGAATTGGCCCTAGATTTACTTTACACGATTTTGAATCAATAAATCAAATGCTGCCAGGATTATTTTTAACAAATCATTTGCGTGAAATGACAAACACAGGTGAAGGTATTCCTTTTGGAACGCCAAATCCCGCAGAAGTTGTTCAGCGGGATGTTTTTCCAAGCGGACATACGATGATAACTCTCATTGTTATGTACCTTTCAGTAAAGCTTAAAAGCAGAAGCAGATATTTTTTCATTCCAATCGGAGCTTTGCTAATCTTTTCAACCGTTTACTTATGGTATCACTATGTGATTGATTTGATTGGCGGATTGCTGTTCATGATTTTTTCTATGTGGAGCGGCAAAAAAATATTTAATTGGTGGCGAAGAAAAATCGGTAAAGAAGAATTTGAATATGAAAAGCATTAATTGATATGAGTGAAAAAAAGAAACAAGTAAAAAAGATGTTTGATAACATCGCCGGAAGATATGATTTCCTAAATCACTTTCTAAGCTTTGGTTTGGATTTTTACTGGCGTAAAAAAGCATTAAAGCTTACAGGATTAAGTTCTGATTCAATATTGCTTGATGTTGCCTGCGGAACCGGAGATGTTGCAATACAAGCTAAGAAAATGGGCGTGCAAAAGATTTATGGTGCAGATTTTTCTTACAATATGTTAAGTCTCTTTGATAAAAAATCAGAATGGATTGATGGGCATCTTGTGCAAATGGTTGCCGAGCACATTCCTTTTAAGGATAATTCTTTTACTAACATCACAGTAGCATTCGGTGTAAGAAATTTTTATGATATTCAGCAAGGTTTTAATTCTTTTTTTCGTGTGCTTAAACCAAAAGGTAAAGCCACTGTTATAGAATTCAGAATGCCTTCGAATAAATTTTTTAAAGCCATTTATAGATTTTACTTCAAAAAGATTCTTCCGGTTCTTGGTGGACTAATTTCAGGGGACAGAGCGGCTTATACTTACTTACCCGATTCGGTTGAAGAGTTTGACGAGAAAGTTAATTTGACTATGCTTTTAAATAATGCAGGCTTCAGAAAGATTGAAAAGTATAATTTCACATTTCAAACTGTACAAGTACTTATTGCTGAAAAATAAATATTTATCAGACCAGGAACTTTTTTAACTGTCTGAATGCATTCATTCTGTGGCTTATTTTGTTTTTCTCTTCGTGACTCATTTCAGCTGTTGTAATATCATAACCATCGGGTATGAACAAAGGGTCGTAACCAAATCCGTTTTTGCCACGGGGGGATTTAATAATTGTACCTCTTATTTCACCTATTGCGGATTTAAAATCTTTTCCATCATAATAAACTGCAGCACAAACAAATCTTCCCGGATGAGGTTCGGGATACCTAGAAAGTTTTTCAATTAGCTTTAAATTATTTTTTTCATCGTCTGCTTCTTCACCAGCATACCTTGCAGAAAAAATTCCCGGTTCACCATTTAACTGAAATGCTTCTAAACCGGAATCATCAGCAATGCTTGGAATTCCATATTTATTGAATGCGGCTTTGACTTTTAAATCTGCATTTTCCAAAAATGTTAATCCGGTTTCTTCAACATCAGGATAATCTTCAAAATCCAGGAAGGATAATATTTCTAAATCTAAATCCTTCAGAATTTCTTTAACATCGTTTAGTTTGCCACTGTTTGTTGTAGCTAAAAGAACTTGTTTCATATGCTTTTCTTTTGTGTGGTATTTAGTGGATTTGTGTTTTAGTGGCTGTGTTTTTTCTGCCACAAAAGCACGAAAAACACAAAAGTACACTAATTATTTTTTAACTCTCTTTAATAGTTTTTTTAATTCTTCTTTAGAAATTTGATTTAATTCTTTTTGATCATACAAAAGTGATTTTTTATTAAGCACTTTCCATTCACCTTCAACCATTACAGAATGGACTGAATCGCTAGATGAAGAATATACTATATCAGAATAAATTGACTCATCATTGTCTGATACTGAATTAATATTTGAATTTAAATCCATTAACACTAAATCTGCTTTTTTCCCGACTTCAATGCTTCCAACTTCATTTTGCAGATGCAGAGCTTTCGCTCCCTCAATTGTTGCAAGTTTAAATACTGTTTTTGCATTCATTGCCGTTGCGCCGTGGATAGGTTTTTGAATTAATGCAGCCAATCTCATTTCATTAAAAATACTTAAGTTGTTATTGCAAGGAGCACCATCAGCGCCAAGTGAAACTGAAATTCCTTTACTTAAATATTTTGGAATGTTTGCAATTCCGGAACCAAGTTTTAAGTTTGATGATGGACAATGAGAAACACGAACATTATTCTTTTTTAATAAATCAGTTTCTCTGTTATTAACGTGAATGCAGTGCGCTAAAACTGAATGATCATCAATTACTCCGATTGAATTGAAGTATTCAATATTTTCTTTTTTGTGCCTTCTTTTAACTTCAGCTATTTCATCTTTATTTTCTGATGAATGAGTATGATACAAACTTCCAGCAAAATCTTTTTTCATTTCAAAAGATTCTTTAAGAAGTTTTTCTGAACATGATAAAACAAATCTTGGTGCAAATCCGTATTTAATTTTTCCATTTGAAGTATTGTGATAAGTTTTTGCAAGTTGATAGATTTCTTTTAATTCAGACTTTGTATCTGATTTAAAGTCTGGAAATAAATCATTCTCATCAATCAAACATTTACCTGCAATTGCACGCATACCCGAATTTTGCAACTCTTCGAAGATTACTTCCTGATGACGAAGAGTGCCCATATCAAGCGCAGTGGTTGTACCGCTTACTAACAACTCATTTATTCCCAGTCTTACAGAAGTAAAAAGAGAATTTTTATTATGTGCATTTTCAAAAGGGAATATTTTTAATTGAAGCCAGTCAAGAAGCTCAAGATCATCAGCCAATCCGCGGAACAAAGTTTGGCAAAGATGTATATGTGTTTGAATAAATCCCGGAATTAAAGTAAGACCATCGAACTTTATAACTCTCTTTTTATTTTTTGCGAAATACTTTTCATCATTTTTTTTGATAGAAATAATTCTGCCGTTTTCAATTTCTACAAAATGATTTTTTAATATTCTTTCTTTAGAATCTACAGTTACAATACTTTTAGGAACAATAATCATTATTCGGTATTTCCTTTTTCTTCAAAGATTTTATCCATTACTTCAAACGCATATCTTAAATGCGGAATAACAATTGAGCCACCAACAATTAATGCAACATTAAAGGTTTCCATTAATTCCTCTTTAGTTGCACCCTCTTGTATTGAACGATCGATATGATAAAAGATACAATCATTGCATCGCAAAACCATTGAAGCTGCTAATCCCATTAGCTCTTTTGTTTTTGCATTAAGTGCTCCATCTATATATGCTTTATTATCAAGAGCAAAGAATTTATTAAAATCTCTAAAACCGGAATTTAAAATCCGGTCGTTCATTTCGGTGCGGTAAGCACGAGTTTCTGTTGTAGTTTTTTTCATTTCTCTTCCTAATACTTTTTTTAATCTCTCATTTTTTCATTGCGAATCCCCGATTCATCGGGGTGAAGCAATCTATTATTATTTATATCACTACTTTGAGATTGCTTCATTCGAAGACTCATTCGCAATGACAATCATAATTCAAAGCTCATCTAAAAATTTATTTTTTTCAGGGTCGTAAGATACTTCAAGTTTCTCAACCGGAGTATCAGATTCTTCATCTTCCCAATCATATTTTTGGGGTGGATCAACTTTCCTAAAAATGAACGCCGGAAACACGCCTACAATTGCACCAAATAAATGTGATTCCCATGATACTCCCCGCTCAAGCGGTAATACGCCCCAAATCAAACCGCCATAAAGAAATGTAATTATTAGAGCTAAGGCGATTGACCGATTATCTTTTCTGAAAATTCCGCTAAAAAATAAAAACGAAACGAATCCATAAATAATTCCACTTGCACCAATATGATATGCTTCTCTTGCAAAAAGCCAAACGAGAATCCCAGTGCCGATGTAAATAATTACAAATGACTTGTAAGCAACTTTTGAATAAAAATAAAAAATACTCAATCCCATTATGATTAAAGGAGCAGTATTAGATATTAAATGCGATAGATCCTGATGAATCAAAGGCGATGTTAAAATTCCAATTAAACCGCTGAAACTTCGAGGTAGAATACCCAACTTGAAAGTAGAAATATCCAATAACTGAGTGATCAGATAAATAACCCAAAGAAAAATAGGCAAAGTCAAAGGTACTATTAGCTTCTTAAAAAGTTCTCTTGATTTTTGCAATTAAATAAGCAGTAAAGTGATATGTAAAAATAAAACTATCTTACCTGCCAGGAAAGATAGTTTTTAATTTTGTGTTTTAAACAACTTACTGTTCAAGAATCAATAATAAGTTTTTCTCATCAACAGTCAGTAATCCAACCATCGGTAATCTTTTTGTTAATTCTTTCCAATTTGAATCTTTAGAAAATATTTCCTTAAACATTGGCAGTGATTTTTCAATCTGTCCTGTATTTGCTAGAGTAACCGCTGTCCAGTATTTCATTTCAAGATTTTCAGGAAACATCTCCATAGCAGCGTTGTATTCATCCATTGCAAGATTCATATCATTTTTTTCAACAGCAAGATCACCTTTGTTCATATGCTCGTATGCTCTGTAAACTTTTAATAGTCTTTTAATTTCATTTACAGGATCAGGATTATCTTCTACTCGCAAATCAATTAATCTATCTTCCCAAAGATTTCCTGTTGCATCACCTCTAACAACAAGTAAACAAGCCGATTGTTCGCCTCGTATATCACCGCCTTCATTTTGAGCTGCTTCTAATGCTGCAATTAGTCTTTCAGCTAGTGGAGCTTTTGTGTTCTCAAATGCTTTAGACATTGCATTCCAGACTGTATTGTTCAACATCATATTGGCTTGCACTGAGTAACCATTGCCAACAAAATGCCCGGCTTCAGAAATACATTTTGATCCTGTATAAGCAAACGAGTTTCCTTTTGAATCAACAATTGCAAGTTGTCTTACGTCTCTTCCCTCATCTGTCGAAATTAATAGTTCAACAACTTCCTGTGCCGTCATTCCTTTCTTTAACAAATCCAAACCTCGCGAACCAAACGAAGGATTAACAAATGATTGCGTCGCAACAACTCCTACTCCTGCTTCTCCCCACGCAACGATTGACCCAACCGAAAACCAATGAGATTGAACTGCTACACCCATTTCTCCGGTTTCAGAATCGTGAGCAACTATTGAATATGTGTGCGCAAGTGGTTCTGATCCAAAAAATGTTTGCGGAAATGTTTGAATGGGTAAAAAAGTAAGGGACAAACAAATAAGGATTATTAAATTTTTCATAGGTTAACTCATTAAATTTAACAGTGTCACACTTCGACTTCGCTCCATTAGACTTAGAGTGTTATTAATTTTAATTTTATAAAAACATTTAA
>CAZCJF010000083.1:4067-7217 GCA_964499095.1 uncultured Ignavibacteriaceae bacterium | reverse complement strand
AATTCATTATCAGAATTGGTAAAACGGATGGATACAGCTGAATTAGTTCCCGCTCTATGCAGGTTCATCATAGGATTAATATTCGTTGATAATTCGTCCTTAATATTAAACGTAAAAGAATATGATGGTAACCCAATTGAAACACAATTATAATTCTGAGAGATAATAGAATTTCCAATCTCAGTTGTTCCGGTAAATAGCGGGATGTAATTGGTAGTACCGCTTCCACCAATTGTACCACTGCCAAGACCAGGAGCACTGATTGTTAAATTATTTCCACTTGGTGTAATTGTTATATTACTTCCTGCAACAAGATTAATATCATCCTTCAATGTGTTTAATGACTTAACTACCTGCCCACTGTTTATATGATCTGCATTTATTGTTCCATTCATGACATTCATACTCATATAGCTGTATGGAACTGTGCTTAGCTTTGTTCTGGGATTTAATTCACTGTCTGTTCCTATGGTAATCCCCAGCCAGTATGTTTTATCAAAAGGAAGTACGATTGGGGTTATGCTTCCTAGTTTTGTGCTTATTACTCCATCAACAACTGTTATCAGTTTTGTTTCTGTCCAGATTTCTGTACCACCGGATTCAGTTTCATACAACTTAAATGTAAGTGTGTAATCCCCATTTGCAACCACAACTCCCGAGGCATCTTTCAACACGCCCTGATAACTAATTTCGTGGGGCAATGCCTGACTGAAAATATTTACAGTTACTAAAACTGCAAGACAAATAGCTGAAATTAAATTTTTCATTTTTACTCTCCCTGAATAATATTTTATTTGTAATTATTTGTTCCATTTACTTTTTTACTTTAACAGCAACATTTTTTTTGTGTTGATGAAATTACCCGCCTTCATCCTGTATATGTAAACTCCACTGGAAAGTTCGGATGCATTAAAACTTCTTTCATACCATCCTGCTTCCATATCCTCATCTACCAATGTTGCTACTTCTCCTCCGAGTATGTCATATATCTTAAGTAATACATTGCTTCTCTCTGGTACTCCAAACTTTATTATTGTACTGGGATTAAATGGATTGGGGTAGTTTTGCTCAAGCTTGAATTCTGTGGGAATTGTCCCATCTTCTTTCTCTACATCTGTTATTGTGCTTTGTTTGTAAACGTACCAGAATCCTATGTTGTGCTGGTTTGTTGAGCTTACTGACTTGCCGATAAATGGTTCGCCTACTGTACTGTTAAGAATAAAACTTGCACTGGAAGATTTTTCTTCTCCGCTGCTTATTACACTTACAGGTATCTGACTTTGTCCTAATGTTACTGAGGCTATAAGTAACAACAAGAGTATAAGTGTAAGAATACGATAGACTTTTATTTTTGTCATTTTACACTCCTGATAATTTTAATTTTACTGGATATGATATAGTAATGAAATGTCTTGAGGTAAGCTGAGTATTTATTCGATCCCGGCATAAGTGAAATCCATCAACACAATAAGTGATGAATACGAAAACAATTATAACCTGGGAGAAATCGCTTTTGTTTTTGCTGCTCTAATCGGACAGAAACTTAAGTGTTTCTCTCAGAAAAGAAAATCTTGTGTCTTAACAAAAAAAATTTTTTGTTTATTGTCAAGTTTACTTGTTATCAGTAAAGAGTTAACAATTATTGAGTATTAATAAAGATTGAAGTTTCATTTTGTTTATTTTATCTTGCAGAAAAGTTCAGGGAAGGTTTTAACTATGCCCAAATACAATCTAAAAATAAATAACAAACAATATACCGTGGACGTTGAAGCAGGAACACCTTTATTATGGGTGCTCCGTGATAAGCTTGGCTTAACGGGAACCAAATACAGCTGCGGCGAAGGAATTTGCGGCTCCTGCACCGTTCATATTGATGGTAAAGCAGAAAGATCCTGCATTCTTTCAGTTGAAAATGTTCAGGGGTCATCAATAACCACTATTGAAGGCTTAGCTGAAAATCCTGATCATCCAATCTTTAAAGCGTGGATTGACCTTGAAGTATCTCAGTGCGGATATTGTCAACCGGGACAAATTATGACTCTTGCTGCTATGCTTGATGATAAACAAAAACATTCCCGTAAAGAAATTGATGAAGCAATGTCATCAGTGCTTTGCAGATGCGGAACATATCATCGTATAAGAAAAGCTGTTGACAAACTGGTTGAGGAGGGAAAATAAAATGACAATCAAACAAACCCGACGTGAATTTATTAAGGTAGTTAGTGTAAGCGGAAGCGGATTAATTCTTGCGACTTACATCCCATTTGGCAGTTCACTTGCAAAAATTGGAGATGACCCAAAAATATTTTCTCCAAGTGTTTACTTAAAGATTGATTCAAACAATGTTGTAACTGTAATATTTCACAGATCTGAAATGGGACAAGGTGTTAAAACATCTTTACCAATGTTAATTGCAGAAGAATTAGAAGTTGATTGGGAAAAGATTGTAATCGAACAAGCCGATGCCGATAAAAAATATGGAAGCCAATCAACAGGAGGAAGCTGGAGTATAAGAAGCACGTGGGAGCCTTTCAGAAAAGCAGGAGCCACTGCGCGTGAAATGCTTATAACTGCTGCAGCTAATAAATGGAATGTTTCGAGAAATAATTGTTACGCTGAAAGCGGATTTGTAATCAACAAAAGCACAAATGAAAAATTTAGTTACGGCGAACTTGTAGAAGACGCAAAAAAACTTCCTGTTCCTGAAGATGTCAAACTTAAAGATCCAAAAGATTACAAACTGATAGGAAAAAGAATTCATCGTGTTGATACACCTGAAAAGATTTATGGCAAAGCAAAATTTGGAATTGATATTGTAATCCCCGGAATGTATTACGCCGCATTAAGCCGATGCCCTGCGTTTGGTGGTAAGGTTAAAAGTTTTGATGCATCAAAAGCAAAAACTTTACCCGGCGTGATTGATGTTGTGCAGATTTCAAATGGAGTTGCTGTAATTGCTGATTCAACTTATCACGCCTTTAAAGGAAGAGATGCTTTGGTGATTGATTGGGATATGGGTCCCAACGCCAAAACAAGTTCTGAAGACATTCATAATGAAATGATGAAGCACATTAATGCAACAGGCGGCGAGTTTGAAAATCGTGGTGATATCAATTCAACCTTAAAAGATGAAAAACAACTTGAAGCAAT
>CAZCJF010000083.1:0-3967 GCA_964499095.1 uncultured Ignavibacteriaceae bacterium | reverse complement strand
TTGAAGAAAATAAACTTAAGATTGATCGTTACACTGCGGTTATTGATTGCGGCATAGTTGTTAATCCTGATTCTGTTGAAGCACAATTAGAAGGCGCGATTGCATTCGCACTTTCAGCAGCTCTAAAAGGCGAGATTACAATTAAAAATGGCGGAGCAGAGCAAAGTAATTTTTATGATTATGAAATTTTAACTTACGATGAAATGCCAATTGTTGATGCTCATTATGTTATGAATGATTACGCTGTTGGTGGAGTTGGTGAAGTTGGTATTGCAGCCTGCGCACCTGCCTTGTGTAATGCAATTTTTGCAGCTACGGGAAAGAGAATTAGAAAGCTGCCGATAAAATTAGTTTAGTATTTTAGTATAAATAGCTGCCAAAGATTTATCATCGGCAGCTATTTTTTTTTAAATGATTATGACTGTAACGCAATCTTAATTCTTTCTATTCCCTCTTCTATTTGCTTTAGATCAGTGGTGGAATAAGAAAATCTGAGGTTGTACTGGAAGTACTGACCAAAGCAGGAACCATAAACAGTTGCAACTCCTGCATCAAATAATTTATTAAAGATGTATAATTTGCTTTCTTCAGATGAAAGGTTTTTAGGAACAAATTCCGAAAAATCAGGAAACACATAAAAAGCACCTTCCGGTTTAAGCGGCATTTTAACTCCATCAATTGAGCTTAATCCTTCATACAGTGCTTTTCTTCTTAATTCAAATTCTGCCATAAAGTTATTTACAGCAGGCTGTTCTTTTTCGGTATTGGAAAGGGCTTCTGCACCTGCAAACTGTGTATAAGTTGGAACTCCTGCAGTCTGAGTATAATCACCGAGTTTCATCAGATTAATGATGTGGGGATCTCTGGCAACCGTGTATCCAAGTCTCCATCCTGTCATTGCATAAGTTTTAGAAAAAGTAAAAGCAGAAATAATTTTTTCATAATCAAGCTGCATTGGACTAAAGTGTTTTTTGCCTTCAAATGTTATTCTCTCATACGCTTCATCAGATAAAATATAAACATCATACTTTTTACAAATATCTACTACTTTAATTATTTCTTCTTTGCTAAAAACTTTTCCTGTTGGATTATGAGGAGTGTTGAGATAAAGAAAAGCTGCATCTTTTATTTCTTTTTCAAGAAGGTCATAATCAATACTAAAATCGCTTGCTAGTGGAATCTGAACAAAATTTGTTCTGGCATAAGGAACAAAATTTTCAAGTACACAGCTCCACACAGGAGCAAATCCAACAGCTTTTTTGCCCTCGAATAGTTTAAATACAAGCTGTAAACCTTCCTGCCCGCCGTGAGTAACAATAATGTTTTCATTTGTTAAATTTTTTATTCCATTAAAATCATTAAGCTTTTTAATGATAGCGGTTTTAAGTTTAGCGTGTCCTCCAGAAATTGGATATTTTGTATTTCCTTTATTAAGTGCGTCTATCATTGCATCAACAATGTACTGTGGAGTGTTAAATCCCATTTCGCCTCTTTGAAACAAAATAAAATCTTTACCGGTTTCCGATGCTTTTTTATTCACTTCTTCACTTATGGCAACAATCGGTGATAATCTGATATTCTCCATCGCTTGATTAAACAATTTTCTTTACTCCTTTATAAATGATTAATAAAATGAAAGGTTAAATAATTGATAAAAAGAAAGAATAATTTCTTCTTTTAGCTACGACAATTTAAATGATTGAAGATTAAAATGCTTGGCAAATCTAACGGATGCACTATTTTATTTTAATAGAGTAATAAAAATGAAAATTTAATGCATGAATTAAGTATATCTTAACTCACAACCATCTAAAAAGATTTTAGTAATTTTATAAGCATTATTTTTTAAAATTTTTAAGCGGAGTAAAAATGAGTTACGAGTTATTAAATACAATCAAACAAAAAGCAAAAGCAAAAAATAAAACTATCATACTTCCAGAGTCCCACGATGGAAGAGTGCTTAAGGCAGCCGAGATTTTAACCAAAGAAAAAATCTGTAAGGTTATAACTCTTGGTAATTCAGCTAAGGTAATTGAAGATGCAAAAAAAATTAATGTTGATTTAGCCGGAGTCGAAATAATTGATCACACAACTCACACTAAGTTTGATGAGTTTGCAAACATTTATTATGAATTACGCAAGAAAAAAGGAGTGACACCTGAGCAGGCAAAAGAAGTTTTACATCGTGATCTATTCTTTGCCGCAATGATGTTAAGAGAAGGTTTGGTTGATGGAAGTGTTGCCGGATCTTTCGCTTCAACTGCAGATGTTATGAAAGCAGGAATACAGATAGTTGGAATGCCTGCCGGAATTTCTATTGTATCAAGTTTCTTTTTGATGCTCTTTAAAGATAAAACATACAGCTTTGCAGATTGCGCAGTAGTACCAAATCCCGATGCAAATCAACTAGCAGATATTGCTATATCAACAGCAGATAATCATAAAAAACTTACCGGCGAAGAACCGTTAATTGCTATGCTCTCTTTCTCTACAAAAGGAAGTGCCACACACGAACTTGCAGATAAAGTAATTGCCGCAACAGAATCAGTAAAACAAAAACGCCCCGATTTACAGGTTGATGGTGAACTGCAATTTGATGCTGCAATTATCGAATCAATTGGAAAGAAAAAAGCTCCCGGAAGTACTGTTGCAGGTAAAGCTAATGTTTTAGTTTTTCCGGATTTGAATGCAGGAAATATTGGTTACAAAATTGCTCAGCGCTTAGGTGGCGCTGAAGCTGTTGGTCCAATGGTTCAGGGATTACAAAAACCATTTTTTGATTTGAGCCGCGGCTGTAGCGTTGATGACATTGTAAACACAGCATCAATAAATGTTTTGATGGGATAAAAAATAATTTAAAGCCCTCAGGCTTGAGGGCTGATTTTCTATTATTAATAATATTCATATTGCCTTCACTACCATTGCTGAAATTTTAATAGGAATTTTTTCAATTATTGACATAAATGCTTTTTGCACTTATGTTTGATTTAGTAAATCTGAGCCTTAAAAAAAGTAAGGATAAAATGGGTTTTAATTTTATCTACCTGGCACGATATTTAACTCTCTCTCTCTCTCTCTCTGAAGGAAAGGGTAATGTTTACTTTTTCATTCTTTTCTCATCCATCAGTTATATACAATCTTAAAATAATTTAAGAACACAACATTGTGGGGTACATTTATGAAAAAAAATATTTTATACGCTCTCTTCTTATTTTTGAACTTAAACTTGTATTTAACCTTAGTTTCCTGCAACACAACAGAACCGGAAGACCTTAAACCCGGCAGGCGTGATTATACCTGGACTGTGGATACTTTAAAACCACCTGTATCCCATCAGTATGATGCATTTTATATTACTAATCTTTGGGGCAGCTCACCAAATGATATGTGGGCAACTTGTGCTGGAGTTTCTCCCTTAATATTGTTATGGCATTATGATGGTGGTAAGTGGTCCCTATTTTCTCAACAACTTGGTAGAGACTTACGCAGTATTTATGGATTTGCAAGTAATGATATTTGGATAGGAGATTTGGAAAATTCGATCTGGCACTTTAGCGGTAGTAACTGGACAAAAGCCAAAAGTCTATCTCTACCAGGCTTTGATAGAATAGCCATAACATATATCTGGGGTATTTCGCCCACAAATATTTATGCGGTTGGGTTTGCAGATCAATTTAATGGTGGAACTGAGTATAAAGGAGTGTTATTGCATTATAATGGCAGTGATTGGAGTTTTGTTAACATACCGGACATTCGGGCTGGTTTTCATATGGTAGTGAGAAAAGCGTCAACCGGTGAGTTAGTCATTTATGGGTTTAACAGTGATGTTGGCTTTCTAGATAAGTTGTTTGTTTATGATGGTAAGAACATTAGTGAAATTTATTCCAATTATAAAGAACCTGTTCTGGAAGAAATGAATGGTGAAGTTTATGTGACCGTAGAAAGAAAAATTTATAAGTACAATAAT
>CAZCJF010000082.1:5980-7262 GCA_964499095.1 uncultured Ignavibacteriaceae bacterium | reverse complement strand
TTATTTCTAATCAAATAAATTATTCGCAATCAATTACCTGGCTTGACTCTGCCGCATTTCCATTTTCCCAAGCTTATGATGTCAGTGACGATGGAAATACCGTTGTAGGTGATTATAGTGTTAGCCAGCCATACTCGCATCGTCAGGCATTTAGGTGGAGAAGAAACCAGGGGTTTATTGATTTGGACACGCTTGCGCGGTTAAACACTTTTGCATATGGAGTTTCTGGAGATGGTTCGGTCATAGTCGGTAATGCACAAGATAATATTATTAATGTTTTAGGAAGAGCATTTTTATGGACAGACTCAACAGGTATAGTTGATTTAGGTACCCTGGGAGGAGATGATGCCATTGCTTACGATATTTCAACCGACGCGACAACTGTTGTTGGTGAATCTGAAGATGGTATTTATGGAATACTTATGGCATTTAGAAGATTACAAAATGGTGTAATGGATAATCTTGGTTCGTTTTGCAATGGCTGCACTAGCAGAGCAAACGCCGTTTCTTCAGATGGAAGTGTTATTGTCGGTTATGCTGAGTATGGTACATATCATAATGCTTTCAGATGGACACCAACTCTGGGATTACAGGACATTGGCAGGTTAGGTGGATCTCAAAGTGAAGCTAATGGGGTTTCGGAAGACGGGTCAATAGTTGTAGGCAGAACTGATGTTGACCATCCTAATGGGACCAGAAGTCATGCTTTTAAATGGACTATTTCAAACGGTATGATTGATATTCATAATGATAACGTTGGCTCTATTTCTAGCCGAGCTTACTCAGTATCAGCCGATGGGAAAAAAATTGTCGGAACGATTGATTATGGTGGAACTCTTCGTAGTGCATTTCTTTGGACGGAAGAAGAGGGCATGAAAAAATTAAAACAGGTATTTAGTAATCTAATCGGTTATAGCACTGATTTTTGGACAGCAAATAAAATTACTCCGGATGGGCGATTTATTGTTGGTAGTGGATACAACAGCGCAACTGGAAAATGGTCTGCTTATATTATTGATACCGAAGCAGCAGTTAATGTAGAAGATGAAAATGATATTTTATTTCCACCAGAAAAATTTGAACTATTTCAAAACTATCCTAATCCTTTTAATCCAAACACAAAAATCATATTTGTCATTCCATCATCTGTCACCCTGGGCTTGTCATCCCGAGCGGAGTCGAGGGATGTAGGGTCAAGAGTACAACTAAAGGTATTTGATGTTTTAGGAAGTGAAGTCGCTACACTTGTAGATGAATACAAACCAGCAGGAAGATACGAGAT
>CAZCJF010000082.1:4220-5880 GCA_964499095.1 uncultured Ignavibacteriaceae bacterium | reverse complement strand
GATTGCAAGTGGAGTTTATTTTTATCAGCTTAAAGCCGGAGATTATGTTCAAGCAAAGAAAATGATTTTATTAAGATAGGACTTAAACAAATATCACGGGTGATATTTATGAAACAAAAAATATTCAAAAGATTAATTTATTCATTAGTCTTTTTAGTAAACCTTTTTTTAATATCGTCCTGCAAAGAGGACAGCAATCCGGTTGACAACAACCCAATCTTTACATCATCCACAAAAACAATTACTCCTAAAGATGGTGGATCAATTGAACTCACTAATAAAAACGGTGATCAGATTAAAGTTAATATCCCTCCTTATGCTTTGGTAGATACAAAGAACATAACACTCGAAATTCTCAATGATGTTGCTGAGAATCCGTTTTCACAAAATATTCTTACAACTATTCGTATTCTTCCGGATGGATTAAAACTGGATTCAGCAGCAACTATTAAAGTTACTTTTAATAAAGACATTTCAGACACTTCCAAAACAATTCTCTACTACAGGAAAGAAAACAATCTCGCTCATCCTCTAAAGAGTAAATGGATAAACAGCAGAACTGTTGAAGCTTTTATTTTTCATTTTAGTGATTATGGTGGAGCAATCCCCACAAGTAATGAAATAATTTCTCAAACTCAAAATACCAGTCAGGAACCAAACAGCAATGTTTGGGACTGGCAATCTTTTTATGATTTGATAACTGCACTATTAAAGTATGAGGCTATGCTTGAGTTAATTGGCGAGACAGATTTGTCAGAACAGCTTCATAATAAAATAGTTCAAAAAGTTACGGAACAAGTAAATCTGTTTATGAATCAGCCAATTCCTGATGAACCTTGTGGTTATTATTTAAAGACTTTTTTAAAGTATCACGAAATGGCAATCTTAATCGGTGTTGATGAACACATTATTGAACAGATGAATGAAAAATTAAATGAGGTTCTCAATCGCTGTTATGTAAGAGGTGAACTGGAATTTGATTATCAGTATTGTGCTTCTGCAGAAGGTGCGGAAATATGTAGAACAATAACAGGGTTTGTTCCTTTTACAGTTAACACTACTGTTGAACCTCACGGACACATTAACGGAAGCGGAGTTCTTGATTGGAGCGGCACAATGACTGGATTACCACCAAATTGTATTTACACTGAAGTAGGGACTGTAAGTGTAATATTAAGTGGTGAAATGGTTATTGACGAGTATGGAGTTCTCTGGTTAGACTTTGAAATTTCAGAACATGCATCAGGAACTGTTACTGCTGGCTGCGATGGTATAAATCAAAATTATCCTTTTAATCCACCAGATGTAACTCATAATATCAGAATATTAGCGCAGGAAGGTTCTGACCTTATTATGCCTATTCTTGGTGCAAATGGAAACTTTAGATGGATAGTGCATATAACTTTTAAATAACACTAATTAAAGGTGTGATATGAAAACTTTAATGTTTGTTTTTGCTGTAATAATAATTTTACTTTTCACTTCTTACTGTCCTGCGCAGGATATTTCCGGCAGTAAAGATCATCCGATGTTTAACAGAATAGCAGGTTTTTATATAACAGATTACAGCGCAGAAGATTTTGGAACACACGAATTTTATTTTGAAAACGATCAGTATGTAAATGTTGAGGGAAAGAAAACTTACATTTATTATGAATGT
>CAZCJF010000082.1:0-4120 GCA_964499095.1 uncultured Ignavibacteriaceae bacterium | reverse complement strand
ATTGTAAAAAGTGGAGTTGATAAATCAAGATTATCCTCTGCGGGATTTGGAGAAGAAAAACCAATCGCTGATAATTCAACAGAAGAAGGAAAAGCAAAAAACAGAAGAGTTGAGTTAATAAAAAAATAAATAGTTTTATTCTTCTTTAATCATATAAAGCAGATTGTCCTCAACCCTATAGTACACCGGGGCAATCTGCACTTTTGGATAACGCTGCCGTAATCTTTTTGTTTCGCTGAGTATAAAGTCTATCTCATTATTAATCTCAAACATCGGTGCATAGTTATTAAAATGTTCTTCGGCTTGTTCTAAAGTCCATCCAGCATTTTCAGAAAGTTTTTCTATAAATTGATTTTTCTTTGATGCGAGGTTTACCATTCCGCAGTTACTGTGTCCGATTAGTGCAATGTGCTTAACATCACCAACTGCAATTGCAAACGAAACCTTAAACTCACTGTAACGTAAATTAGCTCCACCTGAACGAATGATAAATGCAAAGTTATCGGGTATATGTAAGTGTTTTCTGTTATCCATGCACATTCCGATGAGAAGTTGTGCATTAGAATACTTCTCAAAATTTCTGTTAAGATTATGAAACTGTAAAAGTAAACCAATAGGTGTGTTTTGATACTCTTTTGGGATATCAGATGCTGACGATATGGAGATTAATCTGTTCAATTAAATTGATACTTTCTTTACTGCAACTTCTGCGGTTTCTTTTATTTCTACCTTCTTGCTAACCTTTTTACTATTTAGATAATAGAAAATAAATGCAGGGATAATAAAACCAACACAGCTAAAAATTAATTTTACCTCATATAAAAAAATTGAAGACACACTTTCGGCAGGCACAAATGCAAATGCAATTCCAAACACAGTCATTCCACCCCCAATAAATCCTGCAGTCAGAGTTATAAATTTATTTTTGAAAAACCCTTCAGTGTTGCCATAAGTTGCGCGAACTTTAATTAATGAAGCAAACATATAAACATAGGGAATTAACTGAAGCACAACAGTTGTTTGAAGCAGAAACAAATACATATCACCTACCGAAGAACCAATTGCTGCAATAACAATAACAGCACTCGATGCAATTCCCTGAACAATTAATGCAATATGCGGTGTGTTATGCTTTGGATGAATTGTACCAAGAACACCCGGCAGATATTTATCAATACCAATGACAAAAGGAATTCTTGCAGCACCGGATAGCCATGCTGAAGTATTACCTGCTGCATTCATAATCATAAGTATTGCCATCGGAAAAACTATCCAGCCAAATCCTATTGCACTTGCCGCATGTTCAATTCCCTGCAATATCCCTTCAATAATTCCAATCTCTTTATAAGGAATTGCAATAAGAAGGGAAGAGGTAACAACAAGAAATAACATAACTGTTGATGTTCCTGCAATAGTAACCGCACGCGGAATATTTTTAACAGGATTTTTAATTTCATCAGCAATAACAGAACCAAGTTCTAATCCAACGTAGTTTAAACATACTATGCTAAGCAATGCAAGAAATTGCCAGTTGCCCAGCTGTGGAATAATTGCAGATACCGAAATATCGTTTGATGCGCCGCGGGTTAATGCAGTAATTATTCCGATTGTTAAAATTGTTCCTGCTGTAATAAAAGTACCGGATGCCCCAAGATTTTGTATCCACTTACCCACACCAAATCCGCGTATATTTAAATATGTTATTACCCACAGCAACCCAAGAGAAACGCTCATCATAAATAAGGGATTTGAAGCGAGATGAGCAGTTGATGAGCCGCCGATGTAAAGTATAAATCCTATAATGTAAAACAGTAAAGTTGGCACATAGAAAATATTATTAACCCAGTATGCCCAGCCTGAAATAAATCCGTGAAAATCTCCCCACGCTTTTTTGTTCCATATATAAATTCCGCCTTCGTTTGGAGACCTTTTGGAAAGTTCTAAAACCGCTATTGCCTGGGGGATAAAGAACAGAAAAAATCCTGCTATCCATAAAACTAAAGCAACAGGACCAGCACTTGCTACTACGGGTACGCTATTAAGATTAACTAATGCTGCGATTAAAAAGAAGGAAAGATCGGATAAACCAAGTATCCGTTTAAGTTGGGGCGGTTTGCTGCTCAATTCCTGTGTTATTCTCCTGAATTTTTTTTGTAAATATTATTCAATTACAGTTTAATAACAATAGTAAGAAAAACCTTTTTAAAGCTGCAAACTTAATCTGTTAGTGCTGCCTAATCCTGAAACATATATCCTGAGCTTCTGATGCTTACAATAAATTTAGGATCGGAAGGATCATCTTCAAAATGCTTTCTTAACCTTGCAATAAAATTATCAACGGTTCGTGTTTCGATTTCGGGGTTTAAGTTCCAGACATTTTCAAGCAATTCTTTTCTTGTAACAACCTTACCTTTATTTTCGATCAGATATTTCATTATCATTGCTTCGTAAGAAGTAAGTTGAAACTCTTTTTTCCCTTTTGTGCATTTTAGGTTCTCAAAATTTATCTCGTTGTTCCCGAATTTATAAACAGGATTTTCAATAACAACTTTCTGATACCAGCTTTTGCGTCTGAGCATACCATCAATTCGCAGTAACAATTCCTTTAGATGGAAAGGTTTGGTAAGATAGTCATCAGCACCAAGCTCTAATCCTTTAACCCGATCTTCGAGCTGTGTTCGTGCGGTTAACATCAATATCGGCATTCTGGGATGAGTTTCCCTGATCTTCTGTGCGATCTCAAAGCCATTAAAATAAGGCAGCATTATATCAAGCACGATTAAATCAAATTCTTCTTCGGAAAAAAACTTTAAGGCTTCTCTTCCATCTTTAGCCCATTTAACCTTGTAACCTTCAGCGGCAAGATTATATTCCAACCCCATTGCAAGGTTTTCTTCATCTTCTACTAATAGAATATTAGCGTTTTTAAAATCATTGCTCATTTTTCATTATCCTTTTTCTTTTCCGCTTTGGTTTTTTGTTTTTCATCGCAAACAGGAAGCTCAATTTTAAACTTAGATCCCTTTCCTTTCCCTTCACTAAAGGCTGTAACTTTTCCTTTATGAATTTTAATTATTTCTTTAACAACAAAAAGTCCAAGCCCTGTTCCTTTTACGTTTGGAATATCGTTATCATAAATACGATGAAACTTTAAAAATATCTTTTTTAATTGATCACCAGGAATGCCTATTCCATTATCTGCAAATTCTATTTCAACTTTTTTACCATTCTGTTTAAAGGTAACATTTATCACTAAATTATTAAGAGAATATTTTATGGAATTATCAATAAGATTATTAAAAACCGTTCTTATTGAATTACGGTCAAGCAAAACATCGCAAGAGGCCTCTCCATTAAAGATTATTGATTCTGGTTTAAGAAGAAATTGTTCTGCTGATTCAAGAATTATGTTTTTGATTGTTTCATCAGCCCGATAAACCTCAAAATTGCGCTTGAGTTTTTTCTTGTCCATTGCCGCAATTTCTAAAATTGAGTTGATAAGATTTTTTAATCTTTCGGAGTCACGCATCATTACTTCATAAAATTCTTTTCTTTTTTCTTCCGGAACATCGCGTGAGTTTAATGTTTCCAGGTAAAGCTGGATTGAAGATAATGGAGATTTTAATTCGTGAGTAACGTTGGCAATAAAATTATCGTACAATTTTGTTAATCTTAACTGCACATTAAGATGATGGAAAATAAGAACAATGCTGAATGATAATCCAACGAGAAGAACAATTCCGCCCACGAAAGGAAACACACTTGGTGCATCATAAACTATCTGCGGCGAAACTTCTTCTCCAACCTGTTCAAAGATCAGGTTGTTTGTAATGTACCAGTAAATCCACAGCAGTAATACCGCAAGCCAGACGAGCTGTGCAAGTACAAATATTGCCAGATTATAAACGAATGAATGTTTTCTGCGAGTCATAAAGTATAAAAATTAACAACCAACAATCAATTTAATGAAAGATAGATAAGTGAAAAATCTTTATCATTAAAAGATGGATTCCGAAAAAAGCCTGTCTGCCGACAGACCGGTTTGGAATGTCACATCAAATATCAATCTAATTAATTTCAACATCAAATCTCATTAAATCTAAATTACATTTCTTTTACA
>CAZCJF010000081.1:0-7752 GCA_964499095.1 uncultured Ignavibacteriaceae bacterium | reverse complement strand
GCAACTCCCTCCTCCCAGCACATTCATTGGATTTATATCTTTTCCTGTTTTTAAATCAAAAACTGCAAAATGCAAGTGAGGGCCTTCGGTGTAGCCAGTGTTACCCGATAGTCCTATTTGCTGGCCTTTTACAACATTACCACTGTAAAGATCAATCCTACTTAAATGCAAGTATCTTGTTTTTAAACCAAGCTGTGGATGTACAACGTCGATATAAAGCCCTGTGAACTTGTCGGGCCCTGCAGTTGAAATGTAACCATCAGCTGATGCAAGAATTGGAGTGCCTATAGGTACACCAAAATCAGTACCATTATGACTTGGATACCCTGGATTAACTGTTCCATGATGCGCAGTAACTGGCCACATTTGCTCAAATGGATAGGCAATTTGACCACTACAAGCAGGTGTTAATATTGGTGTAAATATTCCTTCACAAACATTTTCCAAGCCTTTTATCCAACCAGTCTTAATGTTTTTAGCATCTTGACTTAAGTATATTTGATACCATTTTTCGCCTCTAGAATTTTGCCAGTTAAGAATAATTGCAAAGTTAAAGTTTTGCGAAATGCTTGCAGGATCTGCTAATGGGTAGTTATCTGAAGGGCCTGTTCTTACTTCTTTACTACCACCGCAAATATGCGCTTTGCTAAATTCTGGTCGTAAGTTAATTGCAATATCTGAAGGATCATTAACATGCCAAATAGAACCCTTTGGTATCCAGCCCTCACAATTACCTTCAGGAGTTAAATTTATTGCACTGCAAAAACTTTTATCAATCCGGACATAAAGCCAACCACCACTTCTATCGTTAAAGTGAGTTTCTCCAATTACTTGTACTGGTGTTCCATAATCAATATTTGCAATAGTGTTAAAGCTATCAGCAGGGCCTTCTTTTACCGGCAAAGGTCCAATATAAACAGAATAGCCGTTATCCCCTGTAGGAACAGGCAGCACTTCAAACACAGGTGCAGGCAATGGATTTATGCCATCTACAAAAATATCTAAACAAAGTTTGTCACTTCTTGCCCAAGTTCTTGGCACGCTGCTTGTTACAATAAAACACTGTTCATAATCTCCACCCGATATGGTCGAAGGCACATTAATATTAAAGGTAAAGCTTGCAAGAGAGTTAAATCCGAATCCAGACATATTTTTATCCATTGCAACTCTTGAAGAAGAAAGCCATGAAGAATCAGCAAAGATTGACGCAGCTTCGTTACCATTTACATCTATAGCCATTAAGAAAATCTCATTATTAGTCCAGATTCCAGAACCCCCATTTCTAAACTTTGGTTGAATTTTAAAGCTGGTAGCTGGATTAACATTTATTTGACTCCCTAGTTTTGAGTCATTGTACGCAAGGCTAAATTCAGAAATCCAAGATTTAGGAGCCAGCCTTATTCCTGTTGGCAACCCAAAATTTGTGCTATTTTGATAAACCACTTCAACCAAAACTTCTTGACCAATTAATGTATTCCAGTAAGGAGTTCCAGAAAAAGGATTAAAGTAAAAGATTCTTGTGTCATCAGGATTTCCTGTAATTTGACCTCTTATCATAAAGTCGTATTGAACTAGTGGGCTTACTTCAAGAATTCCGCCAACATAACACCTGTCGCCTATTTTATGATTACTATAGTTATCGGCACAGTTTGGTAAGTCTGTAGGAAAAGGTATAGGCGCGTTTCCACCGTAGCCAAAGTCTGTATCTTCTTCGCCAAGCACATCTCCAGGAATATCATAAGAATCATCAGGAGTTGGTTTTAACGGATTTTCTAAAATGTTAATTTGAAATTCCGGACTTATATTACCGTAATCTCTAAACCAAGCTACACCTTCGTGTACAGCATCGATTTTTAATTTGTAAGTACCAGGGAAAACTGGTATCGATATTATTAGGTCAATGTAACCAGTAGTTTTATCCCAGAGTATGTTAGATGGCAAAATTGCAGAGTTGCCTCTAAAGATCTTTCCTTCTTTTTCCCAGGTGTAAGTTATATGTACAGGGTTTGAATTATCTTTTGGCCAGGTAAACGAACCAATATTTTTAGCATTAAGTCTGATTTTAAACTCTTCCTGTGCAAAGTATTCACCAGGAACCTGGCCTAGTCCAAAAATCTGTTCTGAGGCAATATTAGTCTGCCATGAAGCATCTCTTAAGTACTCTATACCATAATACGGAGCATATATAATTGAATCGCCATATACTTCAGTTTCAGAATAATCTGGTAAAATATACTGAACATAAACACTTTTTACACCGTAATTTGGCCTGTTAAGGTTACCTTCATCTAAATCCCACTGTCTTTGAGCATTAAAATTAGAGCCAGGAAGTAAATTTCCGTAATCTGGGTACAGTTCCCAATAAGTCCAATAATCTGATCCTAATGGAAGTGTATCTAAATACTTTTGATAATCTTCTTGAGATTTTACTAAAGGTGGTGCTGGAGGAAGGCTTGTACCATCAGTTTGATAATACCTCACCATAAACGGCTTGGTAGTAAAATCAACATTAACATTCAAATCTAAAGTTACAAATTTGCTATTTGTAAATAAATCATCGCCATTTATTTTAATATTACCTGTTGCACTAAATGGGTTATAGATAATGTCATCATAAGATATATTTGACTTATTTCCCGCATTATCAATAAATTGAACGTAAAGAGTTTGAATCCCAGCATTATCTTCAAGCACCCAAGGTATTTCCATCGATAAACTAGTATCAATCCAGCCTCCCCAGTCTTTTTGTTCACAATCTTTTTTTGCTTGTGAATCATTAATCTCATCGCAGTTTGTACCGATTGTAGAAATTCTAAAAGCCGAAACACCTGAACCAGCTGTTCCATCTTCTAAAATTGGATCTTCTGCAGTTAAAGATAAAGTTACATTTAAATAATTTATTTGATCTTTAGTATTTTCAATTATAATATTACCTGTTGGAGATACTCTGTCTAAAGTAATTTCGTCGCATGATAGATTTGAAACATTGGCAGCTCTGTCCATAAGTTGAACACATAGCTGTTTATTACCATCAACCCAGTTTGTATTTAATACTCTTTCTAAAGTGGTTTTAAAAGACTGCTCATTATCATTTAATCTATCAAGATTTGTCCATGGTGTCATATTACAGCCAGTGCTTTGCGTCTCGTCACAAAACTCGTATTGGCTAAATCTCACTCTATTTACTCCAGAATTTGTATCTAATATATCTAACTCTGCATTAACCCTTACATTATTAGTAAACAAATCACCATTATTTAGCTCAAGCTCAACAACAGGTATTGATTTTGAATAAGTTATTGAGTCATAAGCTTCAACTTCAGAAATATTGCCTGCTTTATCTTTAACTATGATTTTTGCTTCAAGCAAACTATTATCATTAACTTCAGGAAAAGTAACAAACTGGCTTGCTATTTGACTGTTAGCAAACGCGAACCATTCTGAATAATCTATTAAATTAGATACTTCGCATAAAGTTTCTGTTGTAATAATGCAATAACTGTAAGATTCAATTCCTGAAGAGCTGTTAGATGTATTATCATCTTCTGCATAAATGTTTAAATAGTTTTCTAAAACTCCGGTAAATTCCGGATCTGTCATATCTTCTTCAAAAGGAGAAATAAACATAACCGAAAGATTTGGGGTTTTGGTATCTTTTAAGACTTTTCCTTCAATTACTGTAACTGTATTTTGAATATCAATTACTTTAATGTATCTTGAGTTAATACCTTCAATATTAAGTTCACAGGATAAATCCTCTTCTCCGCAATTATTTGCAATTAAAGGATTAACTTGTTCAATTTTATTCCAATCCCCAGATATGTCTAAAAGCTCTTTTTGCGAAGAAGTCAAATTATCTAATGAAGACATTGTTTGCCAGTTTATCCCATCATTAGAAAACTGTGCACCCAATATTTCATACTCTGCAAAAATTTGATAAATAATTGAATCAGCAAAAGTCTTATTTGTTATTTCTATAACTTTTTCATTAATTACAAAATTAACTTCTCCGTTAATCTCAGAAGAATCATATTTTGTGATAGTGATATTTGTAGCAGAAAAGTCATCGTTATCAAAATCATTTACTGTTTTGTCAGACCCGTCTTTTCTAATTCTTAGTTCTTTTTCACAAACATCTTGTCCCAGCTTTGTACATGCTTCTGCATTTAAAGTCACATTGTAACTAGTTCCGAATTTTACATATTTTGGAGCTTTTAAAGAATAAATAACTTTAAAAGTGTCTTTGTCAGTTAAATCAATATCTTCAAATGTATAAATTCCATTTTGAATGCTGGTTGCACTTATATCTTTTAAAACATCGTTGACTTCAACTCTGTACTCAATTTCATTAATACTTTGACTTGTTAAATTTGAAGCCTGTGAAAGGTCAATAGTGAATTTACCATTATAAACAGGTGCTTCGCCAACAACTTTAACAACAGCTTCGAGTTCGAAATCTTGATTTCTTGTAGGAGTAAAGTTATTAAAATATGTTACAAGTAATGGTTCTACTGCATTAAATTTAAAGTTATATGTTTTGCCTGGAGTTACTCTTTTAACAAGCGTATCGCCAGATTCTCTGTTGCTAAAGCTTTCAAGCCTTGTGCTTGAACTCATATCATCACCAAAAAGCACTTCGGGATTAGTTTTAACTACATAAATTAAAGACACTTCTTCTTCTGGTAAAAGCAAAAAGTTATCAATTGTAAATTCGTTTATAGATGAATTAAATGTGAGCTCTCTTCCTAAACTGGTTACAACTTCATAATCATCACTTCCATTACTTACGAGTACTGATTTTGCAGGAATTATATCTAAAAGTGATAAATTAAATGCTGTTGACCCACCTGTATTTTTTAATGTTAATTTGATTGCTGCTTCTTCACTTTTTGCTAAAAAGCCAGAAACTTTTTGTTTAGAAACTTCAATTACAGGGTTAGTAATATTCAAAGTTAATGCATTTCGGTAAGTATGTTTTTGGTTGTTAGTATCTTGATAATCAGCTCTAAAAAAGTTTTTTACAACAACACCATCTTTTAAATTAATATTATCTTCAACTTTAATTTGATACTTTAATTTTAGTGTTGAGGCTTTTAAAACGTTATTACTAGATATTAAATATCCCCATTCATATTTTTGCGAATTAAGCAAATTGGTTGAATCTATTTCAGCAGAAAAACTACCCTCAACTACACTTGTACCTATAGGCAGGTAAGACAAAAGTTTAAAATCTTTAGTATCAACACTTGCGGGAAAAGTTGCAATTGATTCAACTTCAAAAATATCTCCAATTTTTGCATTTATGGTGGTGTAAGAATCTGCTGCACCTACAGGTTTAATTGTTTCAATAAACTTTACTTCAGGTAAGCTTACAGTTATTCCTGCTTTATCATCATCTATTCGTTCTTCAACAGGGGCAAATCGATTTTGATTTTGAATATCAGTCCAGAGTGCAACTATACCTACTTTAGAAGTTAGAAGATCTCCGGAAAGAAGCTCTTCTCCTGTTTTGGTGTAATCCCCTCTAACTTTTACATTGTAGCTAAACTCATATGTGTTACCTGCAACAAATTCTGCAAGTGTTTTCCAGATTATTGTTGTTTCTCCAGTTTGCTGATTTTTTAAATCACTTGTAAATACAACATTAAAATTTGAAGTAAGATTTAAAATATCAGATTGCAAATCAATTCCATCGGGCAAAACATCTGTAATTTGAATACCTGAAAGGTTGTAATCTTTGCTTACCGAAATTTTAACTGTGTATCTTAAAATATCCGAAGGAGCTACTCTAGTTTGCGAAGCAGTTTTTGAAATTTTAAAGTATTTTGAAACCAGGTTTTGTTTTAAATCTTGTGAATAAGTTTCATCTTTAATTTTCAGGTTATTCTCAAAAATTTGATCATGATCTGTAAACACAGGACCCGTAATATCATTCTCCTGGATTTTATTAATTTTAGTTTTAAATAAGATTTCAATTAAATCGTTTGCTTTTACGTCTTTTAAAATCCACTTTAAAATTGGATTTGTATTTATAACTTCTACTGCTTGGAAAATTGCTGGCACTATTATTCCGTTAATTAAAACATTTTGACTTTCTTCGATATAACTTACTCCATTTGCCAGCTCAAACTCTACAACAATATCAGAACTTGCATTAAACTCGCTGTTTTGTTCAATTACTATCTTATTGTCAATTTCTTCTTCAATAAGGGCTTCGCTGCTGGCAGGATCAATTGTCGCAATGAAAGGTTTGATTATCAATGAAAGTGTTGCTTTGGTTTCAAAGCCAGTTGTAAAGTCTCTGCCTTTTAAAAAACCTGCTTGAGATTCAATTTCTACAATATCTCCAAGCGTGTAATCATAAGAAGAACCTATTTTAACTTTAAATTTGATTTCTACAGACTCTTGAGATTTTAGATCAGAAAGACCTGTAAAGTGGATTTCTTGAAGACCCTGTTCATTATTTGTAATAAATGATGGATCAATTTGTTCTTCAGATTCAATATATGAAAAACCTTTTGGTAAAGTTAAATAAATAAATGAGTTGTAGCCAGTATCACTGCCTTCGTTAGTAAGTTTTGCTGTAATTTCAACTTCTCCTGATAGCAAAGCATTAAATGTACCATCTTCATTTAGTGAATCAGCTGACAGTGTAAGCTTGGGTGTAAGATCGTATTTTTTATAATAAACTGTTTGTGAATAAATTTGTGACTCATTATTTAATGAATCTTTAAATTTTACATAAAATGAGTAATTACCTGTTACATCCGGAAGTTCTTTTTGCAAAGACCAAGTGATTTCGTTTTGGGGATCAATATTAACCCAGTCTGCATCAGAAAAGTCTTGAAGATTTGAAAACTTATAAGCTGAGATGTTTAAACCATCGGCTGCCTGTGCATTAATCTCGATGTTAATTTCTTTAGATTGGACTTCGTTATTTTCTCCAATAGTATTTATAACTTTTATGCCGCCTGTTGGTAAAGTAACCTCAGGAGTTGTCTCAAGTGGAGGCAATTCGTCTACTGGTTCAGAAGATTCATCAATTGGTGGATTTTCCAACTCTTCTGGGCTAGGCGGATTTTCAAAAATATTGTTTGCAGATACTACATTGATTTGAAATATTTTTTTATTAGCATCAGTTGCTTCGTAAAGGTTATTCAAAGAGTCCACTAACACTACTTCAAGGTTATAAATGCCTTCTGTTGAAGGAGATTGCAGTTTAAGCATTTGACCTTCTGTGGTTGCAAGAGAAAACGGAACGCTTGTGTTTAGGCTGGTTTTGAAATCTTGTAAAACGCCATCAAGCTTATATGAAAGACTAATTACTGGAGACCCTTCAGATGCTGTAGCAAACCAGGTTTGAGAACTTAAGTTTTCAATAATTACAGGGATTTCATTTTGTGTATCAGTTTCGATTGATTGTGGTGTTGCCAGATCTATTACATTAAAATCAATTTCTAAAGTAGAATCTGCACTTGCTAAAAATCGAGACCCAAGTATTGGTGAAAACGCGGTAAAGAAAGCAAGATAAAGAAGTATTACAGTCTGAATTCTTTTTTTAGAAAAAAATCTTTTCATTTTTTTTATAAATTGATAATATCATTAACTAACTAATTTGGTAAGTAGTTTTTTAAGAACCTCGGAATACGCTCTCCTACAAAGGTTATTAAAACTACTTAAAAAATTAACTAGGCTGATTATATTACTTTTTTAGTTTTGAAACATTGTATTACGATACAAATTTGGGGAGAT
>CAZCJF010000080.1:1292-8264 GCA_964499095.1 uncultured Ignavibacteriaceae bacterium | reverse complement strand
AGAAAAATGCAATTACTCAAGTAATTCATTTTATGTTTTTGGGTTATCAGAATATTCATCTTTTCAGATTACTGAATAAGTTTTATTCTGATAACCCTTTTGTTTTTATTGTTTAATGATTTAAAAACCTCTGTCAGTCTGAGCCTGTCAAAGACTGACTGCTCAATTTTAATGTTCACCCTTCGACGAGCTCAGGGTGACATTTTCATATTCTATTGCAATGGTTTTTAGTTTTTATAATTAACGTCAGTTAATAGACCAAAATAGGCAGTTCTAAAATCGATTTTTATACATTTAATTTTGCCACAAGAGGTCACGATGAAAAAAAATTTACTTTCTTACTTTTACATTCCACTCATTTCCTTGTTTCTCATTACAACAAACACTTTCGCCGGTATCACAGGAAAAATTGCCGGTAAAGTTACAGACGCACAAACAGGCGAGGAGCTTATCGGAATTAACGTTCTGATTGAAGGTACTACTATGGGTGCGGCTACAGGTGTGGATGGAACTTATATAATCAACAATATTGAACCAGGAGTTTATAACCTTATTTTTTCCGGGGTTGGATTTCAGAGAAAGATTGTTCGTGAGGTTAGAGTCTCATCTGATTTTACAACACGAATTGATGTCCAGCTTTCTAGTGAAGCAATAAGTTTAGAAACTATTGTGGTTGAAGCCGTTAATCCGATGGTAAGAAAAGATCTTACCTCATCTAAAACAGTAATTGATGAAAGCCAGATTCAGGCTTTGCCTATTGAAAGCCTCGATCAGCTACTAACATTACAGGCTGGTATAACCAAAGGTGCAGGCGGAGAAATACATATCCGCGGTGGAAGATCATCTGAGGTTGCATACAATGTTAACGGGGTTTCAACAATTAATCCTTTCGATTTCAGTAAAACAGTTACGATCTCTACAAATGCTGTTCAGGAACTTTCTGTGGTCAGCGGAACATTCAATGCGGAGTATGGAAACGCATTGAGCGGAATTGTGAATACGGTTACTAAAGAAGGTGGTTCTGTTTATCGTGGCTCTTTGTCTTTTTATACGGGAGATTATGTTAGTAGTGATAAAGAAATCTTTAACAATATAAATAAGATAAATGCATTTGGTAATCAGGTCTTGGAAGGAACTCTCGGTGGACCTGTTCCCGGTTTAGGAAATTTGGTAACATTTTTCTTATCCGGCAGATATAATAAAGATGGCGGATATTTATTCGGAAGAAGAGATCACACAATTTTTGATTCTGTTTACATCAATCCCAATGATGTTAAAGATATCAGAGTATCTGCAACAGGTGATGGTGCTTATGTACCAATGAACCCAAGTGAAGATTTTACAGGAACAGGAAAAATCACAGTTAAACCAATTTCCACATTAAAAATCAATTATGATATTGTTTATTCAAAATCAAATTACAAAACATATAATCACGAAATAAAATATAATCCCGATGCAAACTATCAGAGATTTGAATGGAGTTTGCTCAACTCATTAGAAATCAGACACGCATTAAGCAACACAACATTTTATTCATTACAGGGAGCTCATAATATTTACGACTTTAAAAGATATCTTTTCCCTCTTCTTGATGCCAGCGGTAATGCTGTAACATTTAAACCGGGAATGGATATGAGCGGTCTGCATCCGGATCCAAGATATCAACCTATCCATAAATTAAACAAAGCTACACCTTACACTTTTGTTTCAGGAGGAACATTAAATGGGCACTACTATCAGCGCTCTCATACAACAGAATTAAAATTTGATATAACTAGTCAGGTTACAAATCAGCACGAAGTTAAAGTAGGTGTTAAATTCAAAAATGATTTAATGGATTTCGAAGATTTTACTATTCAGAGAGATACATTAACATATCTTTCCCCAACAATTCTAAGTCCGGAAAGTCCTGTACACGATTTATATTCCAAAGAACCGAGACAGTTTTCAGCTTATATACAGGATAAGATGGAATTTACGAGTATGATAATAAATGCAGGTATCAGATACGATTACTTCAATTCGCGTTCACTTTATTCTCCAAATACAAATCAACCGACGCAAGATTTACTAATGGCAGAAGCAAAGAATACCTTTAGCCCGCGTCTTGGAATTTCTTTCCCGATTACTGATGAAGGTATAATACATTTCTCGTATGGACATTTTTATCAGCTGCCTCCTTACAGTTATTTGTACACTAATCCAACTTTTGAAAATAACGTTGCAGTTCCAACATTCGGGAACGCAAATCTTAATCCCGAAAAAACCGTTACTTATGAAATTGGATTACAGCAGCAATTATCAGAAGATATTGCATTCAACGTAACAGGATTTTATAAAGATGTTCGTGATCTGCTTGCGCTTCAGCAGATAAGAGTAAGCAGCAGTTTTTCTTATTATAAGTATGTTAACAAGGATTACGGTAACATAAAGGGAATTACCTTCTCACTTACAAAAAGAAAACTTCCTTCTTCACTGTTTGCATTATCACTTGATTATACTTTTCAGGTTGCTGAAGGAAATGAAACCAGTGCATCAGCATTTTTCCTTGATGCAGCATCAGGAAGACAAAGTGAAAAAATTCCTGTTCCTTTAGATTGGGATCAGGCTCACACATTAAATGGTGTTTTATCTTTTGGAAGTGACAGAGATTGGATGTTTACTCTGGTTGGAAGCATCAGCACAGGATTGCCTTACACTCCGCTGATTTATGATAAACAAATTTATTTAAGAAGTAACAGCGAAAGAAAACCACTCCAGACTAATGTGGATTTATTGATTGAGAAATCTTTCGATCTTACCGATATAGTTTTAACTGCCTTTATAAAAGTGTATAATTTATTTGATACCCGAAACGAGAGATTTGTTTATGATGATACCGGAAGAGCAACCTATACTTTAGAAAGTGGCAGAAGTGGACCTGAGGCTGCAAACCAATTGGCCGCAGGTAATCCACTAATTAAATCAGCAGATGAATATTTTATAAGACCGCAGTATTATACTTCTCCACGTGAAGTAAGACTTGGTCTTATGCTCGAATTTTAATGATTTCTAAATGGAGATTAAAATGTTTAAAAATAAAAGTTATTTGTTAATTACTCAGATTCTGCTGATTCTTTTAGTAATTAATTTTTCAGTTGTTGCGCAAAAAACACCTGAACAAAGAAAAGCAGAACATCAAGCTATAATTGATTATATAAATACTAATCATCCAAAGTATCCTGTAAATACTAATCACACAGGTCCTAATCTCAAATCTGAATCCGATAAATCACTTAGAAAAATTACCGGTGAACAAGACAGAAAATATTATATGATGAATGGGAATAATGTATTAACTCAAATCTGGAATTATGGTGGTATTGGTGCAGGTTTGCCCGGTGATCAGGGAGGAAGTTTGCGTGAAAGATTAAATTTAGTTTGGAGAGACTTATCTTATATTTTCCAGTTCTGTCCATTAGTTGGGGCAGAAGTTCCAAGCGCAATTAATCCCGAACAAAAAATCAGAATTGTTTCTGATGGACTATTTGATTACAGCAATCCAGGTTTACGTGATGAAGACAGAGTAACCGGATTTAAATGGACCTGGCAGCCGTTACCCGGTTATGCAGATCCTGATCAGGAATTTATGGCTTCAAATCCCGCATTTGATTCTGACAGAGATGGAAAACCCGATAGCTGGCCACGTGATTGGTATAGCGAAGCTCTTGGTGAGTATGTTTGGCCCGGCTATTTAACTGTTGGAGAAAATAACGCTGATCTTGAAGTTTACTGGGCTATGGATGACAGAGATAACAGGGAATTTCCTTATTTCCCATTTCCCGGTGACTCACTAAGAAAAGGTTTAGGTCTTCAGGTTGATGGTCGTGCTTTTCAGTGGAGTAACTCTCTTGCTGCAAATGCAATCTTTTTTGTATGGACGATTACTAATGTCAGTGAAAAACCATTAGACAAAGTATTCTTTGGAATTTACGGTGATCCTGATCTTGGTGGCCAAGCTGATAATGATGATGACAATGGATTTTTTATCAGACCATACGGAGAGGAGGTTGAAAATATTCCAGTTTATGCAAGAAGCATGGTTTACTTTTTTGACAATCCTAAAACTCCAACTGGAAAGGGAGGTTTACCGGTTTATTATTTGGGATGTAAATTCCTCGAAAGTCCCGGTAACCCAAATGATGGAATTGATAACGATGGAGATGGAATGATCGATGAGCGACAGGACGATGGAATTGACAATGATGGCGATTGGAATCCCGATACCGATGACGTTGGTGTTGATGGAATTCCCAATACTTTTGATCAGGGAGAAGGTGATGGTGTTCCAACTGCTGGTTCAAGATTATCGGATGGAAGACCTGACCCATTAGCTCCCGGAGAACCAAATTTTGAATACACTGATCTTGATGAAGCTGATCAGATTGGATTAACAAGTTTTGCAAGTTCTACCTGGAACACTGATCTTAAAGTTGGTGATGATGAAGTTATCTGGAACAGAAATGTTCCCGGCAGTTTTAGTGAAATAACTCAGGATGCTGATATAGTTTTCACTTTCGGCTCAGGGTATATTTCTTTGGCACCCGGTGAATCTAAAAGAATTTCCATGGCGTTTTTGTTTGGAGAAAACCTAAGCGATTTGCTCACAACTGCTGAAACAGTTCAGGATATTTATAATAAAAACTACAGATTCTTCCGTCCTCCTTCACTACCAAGACTTACTGCTGTTCCTGGTGATAAAAAAGTTACTTTGTTCTGGGATAGTGAATCAGAAAAAAGTATTGATCCAATTACAGGTGAAGACTTTGAAGGATATGTAATTTACAGAAGCACGCGTCCTGATTTTTCAGATATCCAGACTGTTACAGACGGGCGTGGATCAAGCTTCCTGTACGCTCCCTTAACAGATACAAGAGGTTTTGAAGCTAAATGGGATTTAACAAATGGTTGGAAAGGATATCATCCCGTCCCTTATCAGGGAAGAGGTGTTCACTACTATCTTGGTGATGATGCTGGATTATTACATTCTTTTGTTGATTCCAATAACGTCATTAACGGGCAAACATACTATTACGCCGTTGTGGCTTATGATCACGGTGATTCTCTGGGTATCCCGCCAACAGAAACAACTAAAAAAATATCTGTTGATCCGATCACATCAAAACTTATTTTTGATATAAACACTGCCTCGGCAATTCCCGGTCCAAGAGCCAGCGGCTATTCTCATCCGGCTTTAACAAACAATGATGTTCAGCATACACAAGGTTTTGCAAACGGTGATGTGAGTTTTTCTATATTAAATGACCTTGCAGTAGTTGATAACAAATACACTTTAACATTTAAAGATACTCTCTACTCGGATGAGGGAAACTTATTAGCTAAAAATTATAGCGTAATTGGTGATCAGTTAAAAACAGAAACATTTTTCTTGTTTGGAAATAAAAATACTACACTTTCAGGACAGTATTTAATTAATGATGGCAATCTTGTTGTTAAGGGAACGGATGGAACGGTTTATCGTAATGGAATTGACTACATTATAAATTATGAAAAGGGAACAATTAAACGTGCCGATAATTCATCAATGCCGGATAACAGTCAGTTTACAATCACATATAAGAACTATTCAGTTTATCAGAGTACAAATCTTAATGGTGAAGATGGCAACCCGGTGTTTGATGGAATAAAATTAAAAGTTTCAGATTATAAAACTCTTGCCATTGATCTTGAAAAAACCAAATGGTCTGATCCTGATTTACAGATTCCGTTCAGGATCGCTTTAACTCCACTTGGTAACAGAAAAAAAATCTATCCCGGAGATTACATAATAACTTTTGCGGATGAAAATATTTATCCCGCTAAAAAAAGAGTTCCTGGAAAACCATTGCAGGATATTTTAGTTAATTATCAGGTAGAAGAAATTTCAACCGGAATATCAATTCCGGTACTCACATTACTGGAAGAAAGAGCAAAGAATGATACAACGTTATCGCTTGGGGATGAAATTATTTTCTTCTTGCCTGGTGCCACTGGTTTAGCGACGGATACTCTTTCGTGGGGTGTCACTCTTTCAAAGACCGCTGAGGGTGATTCGATTGTACCCGGTGCAGGCGATGTCTTGTTGATTTACACCACAAGACCATTTACAAAGAGTGATGTCTTCACATTAGAAACAAGAGCAGGATTTGTAAGTAACGAAATTGCTTCTTCAAAAATGGATAACATTTACGTTGTTCCAAATCCTTACGTTGGCACAAATGATATTGAACCTACTGAGAAACTACCAAATCAAAACCGTGGTGAGCGCAGAATTTATTTTGAGAACTTACCAATGAAATGTACAATCAGAATTTACACGTTAAGTGGTGAGTTGGTTAAAACAATTGAACACGAATCCGGTTTGGATAACGGAAGGGAATTCTGGAATCTTCTTAACAGAGATGGCTTCAGTGTTTCTTATGGTTTATACCTTGCGCATATTGATGCACCAGGCGTTGGTGAAAAGTTGATCAAGTTTGCAATAATTAAGTAACAGAGCTGCAGGAGAAAAATTATGAAAACATTAAAATCAATAATCTCTTTAACAATAGCAGCTGCTTTGTTTTTTGCTGCAGATGCTCAAACATTAAAAACCGGTACAACATCGGCACAAATTTTAAAAATTAATGTCGGTCCGCGTGCAATTGGAATGGGCGGTGCATTTACAGCAATTGCTGATGATATTACATCTTTATACTGGAACCCAAGTGGAACAGCCAATATTCAATCTAACGAAGCTTATTTCAATCACACAAATTTGTACCTGGATATAAAAAATGATTTTGCTGCGATTGCAACAAACGTTGGAGGATTTGGTACTGTGGGAGCTTTTGTATCAGTGCTATCTACGGGAGAAATGATGGTCAGAACAATTGAACAGCCGGAAGGTACAGGCGAATTTTTTGATTATGGTTCGATCGTAGTCGGATT
>CAZCJF010000080.1:0-1192 GCA_964499095.1 uncultured Ignavibacteriaceae bacterium | reverse complement strand
CTTGTAAAAGTTAAATTGGATTATGCTTATCAGGATTTTGGAAGATTAAAGGACGTACATTATTTCTCCGTTGGAGTTAATTTCTAAAACGGATGAAAATATTTTTTACTGCACTTTTTATTTTATTTACCTCATCAATCTGGTCGCAGGTCTTTCGAATTGAAAGACCTGTGCCTGATGATATTCAGACAAATGGTTCATATCTTTATGGTGAACCAAGCATTTCAAATCCCGGACAGGCTCACAATGGAATAGATATTCTGGTTCGTTATGATACCGTTTATTCTGCTACCGATGGAGTTGTTACTTTTGTTGGATACATTCCTGGTGATACATTATCCTTTACCGGATATGAGCCAAATGGAGCCGGCAACTATATCTTTGTAAGATCATACATTTTAAATGCATATTATTACTTTTTATATGCTCATTTAACCCGTCCGTTCGTTACTGTTAATCAAACCGTAAAAAAAGGACAGCCCATTGCTCTCTCTGGAAATACCGGATATTCAACAGGTCCGCATCTTCATTTTGAAATCAGAAAAAATACTCAGACCAGCGGAACAAGAAATAAGCGTAATGCTGAGTTGTGGTGCGGCATTAAAGGAACAGGTGCCATTTATGGTAGGGTTCCAAATGCCTCAGATAACACAAGAGTAAATATTTCACCTGATCCGAAACCAAGACCACCATATACCACTTATGGTTACTCATTAACTTATTTGTTTGCTGATACAAAAATTGGTTCGGATGATTTTTATAATGAAAATTATGCAATCGGTGATGTGAAACCCGGCACATATACTATCACTGCTCTCAACGGAGCTTATCGAAGAGTTGTTACTGTCCAGGCCGGGCAAGTAGTTAATGCAGATGCTGTTACTGATATTAATGAGAGCTATTATTTAGCAGATGATTTTGAATTATCGCAAAACTATCCAAATCCATTTAATCCAAGCACTTTAATTAATTTTCAAATTCCTGCCCAGAGTTATGTTCAGTTAAAAGTTTATGATGTACTCGGATCAGAAATTGCAGTGCTCGTGGATGATGTAAAAGAAAGAGGGCTGCACAGGGAAGTTTTTGATGCTTCAAATTTGCCTTCTGGTTTTTATGTCTATTCAATTGTTGCCAGTCCGCTTGATGGACAGAATGAGTATCGTGCATCAAAAAAGATGATTTTATTAAAATA
>CAZCJF010000079.1:0-8480 GCA_964499095.1 uncultured Ignavibacteriaceae bacterium | reverse complement strand
AAAAACTGTAACCAATGCCAGATTCTGTTTAGTTTTTCTTGTTCGATATATGTAGAGGCGAGGAATCTTTCTTTTAATTCTATGCCTTCCGCAAAACCTGCAAACAATATAAATGCAAGCCCGGAAATTATTTGTATTACTATATCCATCTCATAACCTCAGGAATAATGTTTTTTCTTCCGCTCGTCTTTTAACTAATCCTGGCAATTCTTTTAATCCGCCCGGCTGTCTTGCTTTGGTCCATTTCATAAATTCTTCACCGGCTTCAAGTATCTTACCTGCATTTAATAATTTCAATAAAGTGCTTCTCTCAAGATTTCTTCTTCCAATGTTAAATGTGAAACTTACAAGAGCATCAAACTGATTCTGGTTAAGCTCAATATTTACTAAATCTCTTACGGCACTTTCGGCATCCATTACGTCTATCTTTAATAAGAGTTCTGCCATCTCTTTATTGATGGTCATACCAGGCTTAACTATTTTAGTATGTCCATAGCCGATTGTAAGTACTCCGGCTGGGTCTTTGTAAGCATCTAATCTTAATCCCTCATACTTTTTAATCAGCTCTAATCCATTTTTACTTGCAATTTTTGTTGAATTAGGTTTAATCATCAGACGACTTCCTGGAAAAATTCAAGTGGCACTATAAATGTCGCTGCATAACTCCAGATACCGGCTTCTTCTCCAAGCCATTCATCCTGGCTGCAATAAATCATCCGGTCTGTTCTTTTAGCATCCATTTTATATCCGCTTAATTTATTAATTGCAAAATCCAAATACTGTTCTGGAGTAAACTCAGATCGGTATCTGGCAGTAAGAACTATCATAATTTCAATATCTCTATCCTGCGCAACAATATTTTTTACATCTTTCTGTCTGAATGTGCTGCCTTTATATATAACTAAATAAGCTCCTATAGGATGACTTAATTTATACTGCTCAATTGATGTCGGAATTTCAACCGGTATTCTAAACTGTGGATTTATCCCGGTATTTATTGCAAATTCTAATATGCTCTTGATCAGCTCTTTTACTTCTTGTATCATAAGCTATCTTTTGTAACTACTTAATAACTACCATTAACTACCATTAACTACCATTAATTACCATTAATTACCTATGTTTTATTCTAAAGTTTTTCCCAAAATGTATCCTTATTGAATATCCGGTCATCTTCCGTCTTGTTGATCCTAATAAATCCTGCTGTCGTCTTTTTGGGCAAATTAACCTGTAATTCTCCTTTAGCAATTTTGCTCAGTTGTTTTATTGCATTATTATAGATATTAACAATCGATTCCGGCATCTCCAGACGGTAACGCCTTTTGTATAAATTGTAAATCGCAATGTCACAGATTATCTGGGTTAATTGATCTGGCAGCGGGCTGGTGAATAAACTAATATCATATATATCTCTCACAGAATTATCAAACTCATTAGAAGCGGCATTAATTGCCTCTTGCAATCTCGCATCCGAGACATTACCAAGATTCTCATCATCCGTTAATCTTATAAGTTCATCTCTTGATATATATTTTTCAAGAGTTGTTTGATCTACATAGGCCATTTTTCACTTTTCCCGATTTTAAAATTCTTCCATAAATCACTTATAAGCCACGATCTCGGCTTTACCCTTATCTAACCCCGTCCAAAAAAAGTTTTGAGTTTTTAAATGGGGTTTAAATGGTTTTTAAACGGTGTTCCGAGTTACAGTTGAGCTCAAAATTGAGCCCTCCCGAAAAACGGGAGGGTTTTTAGCTACTTTTAAGCAAATCACAACACAAACAGCCAGATTATGGCAATCTTATTCCTTCTAATCTTGCAACACTCAAATCATTAAGCAGCACAAGATCAGCGTCAAACTCAACACTGTGAGTATATTGTACTCCGACTAATCCAAGGTCTTTAACTTCAACACCAACATTGGTGGCAATACTCAAATCAGCTGCTTCGCCAAATCTCACCGCATAGATTGATGTACAATCCGTACTTGTTCCAACTGTTTCATTTTGCGGAATTACCAGAGCACCGGTTCTGTCATAACCTGCATCTCTGATTGGTATGCCGTTGTAATAAGGCATCAACATTCCGAATGTGTTGGGTAACCATTGAATGAATTCGCGTGCAATCGTAGTCAATCTGCTTAATGCTCTTGCATTCATAAATAGCACTTGTGATCCTCCATCGACTTTCTGAATTAACTGATTTATCAACTCCAGGAAATTCTGTTGTGCTGTTTTAGCAGTGTTGTCATTCCCAAGTGTCACGCTTAGACCGTTTGTTGCTGCAGTGATCTTCTGTGCGGCTGGTACAATAGCCTTTAGGCCATTAAATTGAGTCCCTGACACTACTCCGTTGAAGAAGTAATACTGGAACTGTTTGCCGAGATTACTGGCAAAACTCATCAGTTCTCTTGCTCTAACGCTTGCAATATCCAAGCCTCTTCTTTCATGCGCTCTGTCAACCTGCACTTTGTCACCCAATATTTTAAGAGTAGGGTTTGCAAATGCCGGGGTAATAACATTAGCCGGGTAATCAGCATCTAATGCTCTGAACTGACCTCCGCTGGCAGTTGCTGCTTTACGCGCATAATCTGCGTTGCCTACTATCGGGTAAAACTCTGCAAATTCAAGTACGCTTGCTCTTGAAATCATCTGAGCAACTACTTGCTGGGTTAATGTGTCGTTTGCGGATATTTGCTGCAGTCTCATTTATTATCTCCTTTTGATTATTAATTTTTCATTTGTTTTCTGATTTCTTCTGCTACGATTTTACTTGCGGGCAAATCATTTTCTTTCCCCTCGGCTGGTTTGCCCGATTCTCCAAAGTCTATGATTTTAGGCATAGAATCAATCAACTCAGTCAGCAATTGAGATGGTTGAGTTTTAACGCCTTCGCTAAATTCATACACGGGGGTTAAGGATATAACTTCAAACAAATTAATGATAGAGTCTTTCATCTTCGGCAGCAGCTTTCCTTCTGCAATTGCTCTGTCAACTATCTCTGCAAATTCCTTAAGCTGAGATTCTCTTTTCTGTTTTTCTATCTCTTTTTCCAGGGTGGATTTTTCGACAAGCACCTGAGCATATTTTGTCTGGAGTTCTTCAAACTCTTTTTCCTTCTCATCCATTTTTTTGAGTTGCAACTCGTATTGTTTTACTTTATCCTCAAGCTCGCGAAGATTTTTTTCTGCTGCCTGATCTTCAAAATCTGAGGCTCCTTCTATTTCAATTGTGTCGAGATTTTCATCTTCTTTAAATTCAACATCCGGCAATCCTTTTACTGCCGGCGGCTGTGCACCAAGAAATCCTATATGCCTTAATGTTCCATCTGGATAAAGACTAATTGAACGCTTTTTGAAAAGACCTTTATTTACCATCTCAACAAATTCATTTGCAAGCTGTTTAGGCACTGCATATAAGGTGTCCCCAATTCTTTTGAGCTTTTCTACCCAGCCGTATGCGGGCGCATTTGTTTTCGGATGTCCAATAACTATTGGAGCTTCGTGTTTTGATGGATCATATTTATCAATAATATTATCAAGGTCATTCTCTGTCCATTCTCGCTCGTTTCCGCTGCTATCGGTATGTTTACCTGTTTTGAAAATTGCAAACCACTTATTCATTTTAACCTCTTGCTTCATTGATAATTTAATTTTATTTTTGTGACAAAATTATTCCCACCTGCCGAGCTTCTAAATTGCACCATGCAAAATAATTTCTCTAATCTGAACCCTATTTTTGCATAAATTTATTTTAGAGTATAAATGGAACTAACCCCTGATTTGCTCAAGGTACTTGCTAACGGCGGTATAGCAATTATTATATTTGTGATTTGGTTTGTGACTTATAAGACTCAAAGTAAACAATATACCGATCTCGTCGAGCGACTGTTCAAGCAAATTGAACAGGACTTAAAATACAAAGAGCTTTTAATTGGCATTTTAACACGTCTTGAAACAAAAATGGATATACATGAAAGGAGAAACCGTAATGAGTAGTAACGAACTACTGCTTGCAAAGGGTAGATTAGCTGAATTACAGGAAAGATTTAATGAATTTGAGATGAAAGCCGAGTCTCTGCTTATCCAACTGAGGGAATTACTCAACCCCTTTGGCGAATTTTTAGGCCTTGATTTAGAAAGAGTTCTGTTATTAGCGAAAGAATTCCGCTCTCTGCAGATGAATGCAAGAGAATGCCAGGATATGATTGATAAGATAAAATCCACTTATAATTTATAAGGGTAATATGAAAAACGCAGCACTGTATGAAGAAGCTAAACGATTGTATGTTACAGAAGGATTTTCTGTCGATGCAATAGTTGAACTGCTTAAAGACAAGGTTGCCCGCAAAACTTTGTATAATTGGAAAACTGCCAATAACTGGGATGATCAGCGTAAAGCATATCAGCAAGAGAATGAAGACTTGCAAAAAGAGATTAAAGAGATTGCACGAATTGCAATAAAAGAAGCTAAGGCAAATCCAACACCGCATAATATTTATGCGGTTGTGAAAGCACTTAGTGCACTTAAACTAATGCAAGGGATACAAATTGTCGAAGATGACAGCGGTGATAAAGTTAAAGGTATATCAAAAGAAACCTTTGAGTTTGTCCAGAGAGAATTATTAGGAGTTTAAATGAAGCTTCTGGCTTCTGGTCTAACTTATGAACAACAACACTAAAAAATATTTTCTGCCGTACCAAATTGCCTGGCTTAATGACAAAAGTCAAATCAAAGTATGGGAAAAGAGCCGTCGAATTGGTGCTACCTATGTACAAGCATATGAAGATGTGCGTGATGTTGTCCTTGGTAATGTTCCGGCAGTATGGTTTTCTTCAGCCGATGAAAGTGCTGCTAAGGAATACATCCTTTATTGTGCTCAATGGGCTAAACTGTTTGACAAGGGTGCCCGTGATTTAGGCGAACAAGTTCTCGAATCCGACAAATCAATAAAAACCTTTACAATTGAGTTTACAAACGGCAAACGCATTAATGCTCTCTCAAGCAATCCAAAGGCATTCAGAAGTAAAGGCGGTAAAGTTGTTCTTGATGAATTTGCATTTCATTCCGATAGCGTCCAATTATGGAAAGCTGCTAAACCTGTTGTTACCTGGGGTTATCCTATACGTATTCTTTCAACGCACAAAGGCAAGCAAAGTTTATTCTACAAATTTGTCGAATCAATCAAAACAGATAAACTCAACTGGTCTCTTCACTCAACTACAATTTTTGATGCTGTTGAACAAGGACTCGTTGATAAAATTTATAAGCGCAAAACAACGAAAGGAGAAAGAGAAGCCTGGCTTAAAGAGCAGGAAGAAAATTCCTTCGATCGTACTACCTGGCTTGAAGAATATTGCTGTACCCCTGTTGATGAAGCGACAGCATTTTTATCTTACGAACAAATCTTCTCAATCGAACGAGAAGGAATAGTAACCGAGGCCTCTGGCTTTGGCGATAACCCAACTGCACAATATTACATCGGGGTTGATATTGGCAGAAAGAAAGACCTTACCGTTATTTGGATAGCTGAAGAAGTAGAAAAGTTTTTATTCACTCGTAAAGTAATAGAGCTTGAACGTACACCATTCAAAGCACAGAAAGAAATTTTATTTACTTACTTAAGTTTACCAGGATTCCGAAGAGCCTGCATTGATGCTACTGGCTTAGGGATGCAGCTTGCCGAAGAAGCACAAGATAAGTTCGGGCGTTATAGAGTTGAGCCGATTACTTTTACTGGCAAAACAAAAGAAGAGCTTGCATATAATTTATTGCGAATGGTTGAAGATAGACAAATTTTTATTCCTTCTGATAAAAATATCCGTGAAGATTTACACAGCATTCGGAAAATAACCACCGCAAGCAACAACATAAGATTTGATGTGCAGCAATCAGAAGTAAGCGGACACGCAGACAGATTCTGGGCTTTAGCACTCTGCTGTTATGCAGCTAAAAGCAACGCTGGAGTAACTTTCGCAAAATCAAAAGGCAAGCGTGAATCATACAAGTTAGTTGAGAATTTTTAATATTGCCGTTGCCTTCAGGCAACGGATCATTATGAGGTAAATATGGACACAAAAACTTTAGCTCAGGAAATTCCGTTACAACAACTTCTGCAATTAAGAAAAATTACTGTGGAAGCTGTTGCGGAAAGGGGAATTGATGTTCAACAATATAAGCAAGAAGTTGCTCCCCTAATTCAAAAGATGAAGAATTATCTAAAAAATTATCAGGAAAGGTTAATTCATCAAAAAGCGTGAAGAACATTATGTATTGCGTTAATAATTCATATAGCAGTGTCTGTTCATCAATATTAAATTTAGTAAGGACATCATTGCTATGCAGCTTTTTATTCGCTTTTAATTTTGTAAATAAGCCCTCAATCAAATTTGTTTTAACAATTTGAGAGGGAGATGACTTTGAAAAAGAATTTTGCACAAAGCTATAAATTATTTCAAGTACATTATCTGATTTCATCATAGTTAAAATTAGGAAATTTTATGGACACAAAAAACCTAACATCAGAAATAGCCACCAGGCAAAACTTCGATAAGATAGTTTCTTACTGGAATATGCTGCCAGACCCAGATCCAATCCTGCGTAAAATAGGAAAAGATATTACCACTTACCGGGAGTTGATGACAGACGCACATCTGTTCAGCACAATTCAACAGCGCAAAGCCGGTGTTTTGTCGCTCAATTGGGAACTTCAGCAACTAGATTCTCAACAAAACGAATTTGATTTTATTAACTCTCTTTTAAACAATCTAAACCTTGAAAACCTTATTGATCAGATTCTCAACACTCCATTATTTGGTTTTACTGTTTTTGAAATTGTCTGGCACAAAGAAGGAAATTATTTAATCCCTGATAGAATAGATGAAAAACCTCGGGAATGGTTCTTCTTTGATCAATACAATAATCTTAATTACAAAAAAAATTTTAATGCCAATCTTGGCACTAATGAGGGTGAAATTGTTAATCCTCTTAAATTTGTCCTGGTGCAGCATAAACCAACATATCAAAATCCTTATGGCGAGCGTGTACTAAGCCGTTGCTTCTGGCCAGTTACATTCAAACGTGGCGGATTAAAATTCTGGATTACATTCACAGAAAAATATGGCAATCCATTTATGATTGGTAAACTTCCAAGAGGTTCTGCTCAAACTGATATTGATAATCTTCTCACATCTCTTGATAATATGATTCAGGATGCTGTTGCTGTTATTCCGGATGATTCGAGTGTTGAAATAAAAGAAGCCCAGCGCTCAAGCTCTGTTGAAGTATTTAAAGAACTTATGAACTTTATGAATTCGGAAATTTCTAAAGCAATTCTTACTCAAACACTTACTACAGAAGTGCAGGATACAGGCACTTATGCTGCCTCAAAAACAATGGGTGATATGCTTGAAAAAGTGCAACAAGCAGATAAAAGAATTGTTGAAAGAACAATTAATAAGATCATCGATTTAATTTACCAGGTTAATTTTAATTCAGCTAATAAACCTAAGTTTATCCTTTACGCAGATGAAGATGTTGATAAACTGCTTGCTGAAAGAGATCAGATATTAGTCAATACAGGAATTAAATTCACCAAAGATTACTATATCCGTAATTACAATCTTCTCCCCGAAGACTTTGATATTACATCTGTAGGAACTGGGCTTGCTCAGTCCGCCAATCCACCCAGCTTTGCCGAAATAAACAATGTAGGGACAAAGATTGCTTTGGACGATGAAAAAAATTTAACTGACAAAATTATCAATCAACTCCCGGACAAGCTCCTTCAACTGCAGGTCGAAAGCACCTTAAAGCCAGTTTTATCGCTTATCGAAAAAGGCGAATCTTACGAAACTATTATGGAAGAACTTGCAAAAACTTATCCTGCAATGTCAACAAACCAACTTGAAGAATTACTGACAAAATTATTATTCATCAGCGAAATAACCGGCAGAAACTCTGCGTCTTAGCGTCTTTGCGAGAAATATATGCCAGAAAACATCGACATAAAACTTTTATTTGGACTTAAACCAGAAAAGATTATCGAATATCTCAAACGCAAAGGATACAAGATAAGCTGGAACTGGCAGGATACCTGGAAAGAAGCCCATACAAAAGCTTTTACTGTTGATAAGGCGATGAAACTCGACATATTAAGCGACATAAGGAACGAGCTTCAGAAAGCAATTGATAACGGATTAACATATCAGCAATTCAAAGAAAACTTAAAACCAACTCTTAAGGCAAAAGGCTGGTGGGGAAAAATTAAAGCTAAAGATGTTCCATCAGACTTTCCATTGCCCGAAGGTACAGATCCAGAAAAAGAAGTACAGCTCGGTTCTCCTTGGCGACTTAAAACAATCTATCGCACAAACATTGATGTTGCTTATGCAAGCGGGCATTATAAAGCAATGACAGATAATATCTCAGACCGTCCTTATTGGATGTACAATGCTGTGCTGGATAGCAACACGAGACCGT
>CAZCJF010000078.1:0-8678 GCA_964499095.1 uncultured Ignavibacteriaceae bacterium | reverse complement strand
TTATCGGAATAAGTGGCGATTGATTTAACATCAGGCTCAATGAATGGCTTTACACCAATATTATTATATCTGTCAGTAAAAGTCTTACCCAGTAGAAACACGCCTGATTTGTTTCCGACCCAAAGTGTGCCTTCAGAATCAAATGCGATTGAACTGACACGATAATCCTGTAAAAGAGAATTTGCCGGTGAGTAAGATTGCCAGATATTTCCATCATACTTAAGTAACCCCTTGTCTTCTGTCCCAATCCATAATACATCATTTTCATCAATCAGCATACACGTAAGGTAGTTCGTGGGAATTGATGAGGTTGAAGTATTCAGGTCAGTCCAAATTGTTGTATCTACTAAAGTAGTTTTAGCTTCAACATTTGTTTTGCTGCTAACAATTACACTTACCGAATCGTCTCTATGATTATCCAGTCTATATCTTACAGTATAACTTCCGGGCATTAAGTCAGATATTTTGTTTGGTGTTACTAATCCGGTTTCTTTACCATTAAGTATTATTTCTGCTCCGTAAGGCTTTGCATTACATGTTATAGAACCTTTCATAAACGGATTTTGTGTATAATCCACAAAATAAGCTGCTTTTTCTCCTTCAGTAACCTGAACAGTAATTGTTGTATCTCTGAACAAATCCATCTTTAATGTAACGGTATAGGTGTTGGTTTCTAACCATAAAATGCTATCCGGAGTAATTCTTCTTCTGTCTTTACCGTTTAGAAATAAATGTGCGCCGGGCGGATTTGAATCTATGAACAGAGTTCCATTTGGTGGTGGTTCATCAGGAGGGCTTACAGATACCTCCTGCTCGCATGAAGCAATTGAAAACGTAAGAAGTGTGACAATTGTAAAAACTAAAAATTGCTTTTTTCTGATTAATATCTTTTTAACTGCTTGCATTTTATTAATATCCCAAAGAGGTCAGGTAATCTGCTCTGATTTTTAAATCAAATATTGTTTTAACATAAGAGCCGAATATTCCAAATCCTCCTTTAACATTTGTATAATCAGGGCTATCAAGCCTGACAGTAAAACCATCGGATGCCTGCCTGATTGAATAATAATATTTGGATAAATTTTCATCATAAACTATAAGAACAAAATCAATTCCTTCAAAGGTATAGTCTTTTTTGGTTCTGCCTTCTTCGGGAAAATTATTTAAAAATCTTGTCAATGTTTCAACATTAAAATCCAGTTTAGGATCTTCAATAGGTATTGGATAAACAGGAGTTGGTTTATCCGGAATATTTGCATAAGCAATTGGAATTTCTTTTGTATGTAATGTACTGTCTCCTTTAACACGATACTTAAGAAGCAGTTTGTAATCGTGAAGTACTTCCCCAAGATCTTTCCACGCTAATCTGATTTTAGAGCTTGTGCCATCGGGTATTAATCTTGGGTTCTCATAAGAGAAAAAACCTATCTTTTCAACATTCGGTGTAAAACAAATTGATTGTAAAAGTAATCCATTGGGTAAGATTGCGTCAACTTCAATTGATTTATTAGGTTCAGGTTTAAGTTCGGGATTATAATAAAACCTAACCGAAGTGTTGTAGTGGCTTGTGTCATTTCTTGCAATACTGGTATCCCTCATTCTGTAAAGTTTATTATTGTAATAAACATTTACTTCTGCATTTGTGATTGAAGGATCTTCTGTATAGGATAATGGATTATTGTCTGAGGGCTGATAACTATGTGAAATAGTTATAACCTGAAACGACGTATCACTTCTCATTATTCCATTTAAACTGAATCGCTCACGAAACGGTGCATTGGGATTAAGTGTATCATCACACGATGATAAGAACACAAAAGCGATAATCACAATTGCAGATAAAACTAATCTCTTCATATCTCCACCCTGATAGTTGCTGAAGGGAGAAAGGGAAGCATATTAGTTCTTTTGCCCGTGTTCCTATCGTAATAAAATATGTTTTCCCGGTTGTAGACATTAATTAAACTTCCCTCAATATCTATTTTAAACCACCATAAAATTATTTTCTTTGATAAACTAATATCTAATCTGTGATACTGTGGTAACCTTCCAAGATTTTTATCAGAAAGGATTGAAAATGGTATAAAGTTCTCCAGCAGATAATCATTGTAATGAAGATTTTCAAAATATAAACGATCGTAATATCCCAATGATTGTGTAAATGGTCTGCCCGAATTGTACATCCACATTACACTAAATTGCCACTGATTTCCCAGGTTGATAATGCCAAGTAAACTTATAGTATGTCTTGTATCATATCTTGGGTAATACGTCCAATTGTTCAGATGTTTATATGACCAGCCAAGTGAATATGAAGCAGTAATTCCAATAGGTTCTTTATTTATATTAGCCATAAACTCCCAGCCGTAAGATTCACCACTTGCCGTCAAAAGATCGGGATCCGTAACCAATATCTTAGCCTCATTTAAAGTTGCAATATTTTGAAGCACTTTATAGTATCCTTGAACATCTAAAGTGGCAAAATCGGTTAAATTCAATTTAGCCCCCACAGTATAGTGTATTGCTTTGGATATTGGCAGATAGCTTGGAGAAATTATCCAGGGTTCAAACAGTGATATTACTTCATTTTCATCAGAAAGCGTTGTTAATTCCTGCGAGTAAATACCCCATGCGCTTTTCAAAGTTATCCAAGGGAAAAGTTGATATGTTGTGCTTACTCTTGGCTCAAGCAAGAAGGCATTTTTTCTTGATTGTGTGAGGCTGGATAAATTCAATCTTGAACCAATATCTAACCCGAAATTATCATACTCAAGGAATTTGAATTTTCCGAAGATGCTTATGTTAGTACCCTGAGAATTAATATCTGAAATAGCACCAACATTATTCTGTAAATATAGCTTTGTTTCAACGTTTGATAAATCAATTCCAAAAGCAACTTCGTTTTGTGATTCAAAAATGTAATTTAAATTCATATTCAATGAAAGATCGTTCAAAGTGTTCGATCTCGGTCTTGATTTACTGAGATTAGGTTTTACTTCTCCCTCAAAGTTGCTCCAGGAAACCCCTATCTCATAAAACAACGGTACATCAGTAACCTGAAACCATTTAAATCCAATTATTTTATTTGACCACTTTATATCCTCACTAAGCGAACTGTTGTTTGACAACTTGTCATCACTTGCAAAACCATGTAAAATAAATTTTCCACCATTCACAAAATTTGGATTAGAATAATTGAGTTTAAATCCTAAATCATAAAAATCAACGGGTGCATTTTTATCATTAAGAAATTTTTTAAGTATTGCGTTGGAATAGCTTTTCCTTCCTGTAAAGATAAAAGAGCCGTATGGGATAGGTCCTTCTAACGATAGCTTACCTGTTAATAAACTGGAAGTTACATTGGCACTAAAGTTTTTTTTGTTTCCATCTTTTGTGATAACATTTAAAATTGAAGATAATCTTCCGCCAAATTCAGAAGTAAATCCACCTTTGTAAAACTCAAGATTATTAATTAATTCCGGATCAATGACACTGAAAATTCCGAGGGCGTGAAACGGATTATAAAGAGTCACGCCGTTTAATAATACAAGATTTTCGTTACTGGAGCTTCCGCGCACATAATACCTTGCAGAAACATCGCCTGTTGATTGTACCCCGGGTAAAAACTGAATCGATCTGAAAATATCAAGCTCAACTCCTTTTGGAATAGACTGAATATCCCGCATCGAAATTCGCTGTAATCCTAAATCAGTTGAATTAGTTTCAATAATTCGCTCACCTACTTTTTCAACAGGTTTAAATAAAATAGCACTTGGACTTAATTCGATTTTAACATCAGTAACTTTATCAGCAGCAATATTGACTTGAAGTTCTTTAGTTTTATAACCAACATAAGAAACAATAAGTGTGTAATTGTTATTAGCAGGAATAGAAGTAATACTAAAGTATCCTCTCGAATCTGTTGATGCACCCCGATTGAGTTCTTTGATCAATACGTTTCCAAATGCAAGTGCTTCACCATTGCTTGAATCCACAACAATACCTCGCAAAGTTCCTTTTCCATCTAATTCACTAAAATTTATTGATGAATTATTTTCTGAACTAAACACCCTTTTATCCATATCTAAATTAGAGGAATGTTTGGAAGAGACAGCAAAGATTTTTACACTTAACAAAAAAATCAGAATATTAAAAGCCATTAAAGTGATTTTCATAAAGCAGGGGTGTTCATTTTAAATTGAAAGAAGAATTTACTCCGGATGTATAAAATTAAATTAAATGATACGTAAACTTAAGGTTTTTCTTTTGAATAATAAGAGGATCTTAACAAATTAATTTATTGCTTGAATGTAATTAAATTATTTATTAGAGATATAACTTGAACTTACTAGGTTTTTCAAACAGTTTTTTAACCCTTGCTTGAAATGTATTTAATTATATCAGCCTTTTCCAAAGTTATCAAACCTCCGCAGTTTGCTTCTTCAAAAATATTATGCAGTACGGGAAGAAAACTTTCTATTTTGATAATTTCATCAACGATTTCAATTATCATAGGGAGATCTTCTGAGAGTCTTAATATCTTGGAAGTATGTATCCTGCTATTGCTTCCAAAACCCATTACACCTTTAAATACTGTAGCACCTGCTAGTCCAAACGATCTCGCTTCAAGTACAATTTTTTCATAAACCGGAGTGTGATTATGCTTATCAGATTCTCCAACAAAAATTCTGATAAGCTTGGCTTCTGATTTAATTTCCATAATTAAATTCCACTAATAAATTTTGATAGTTTGTATGCAATAAAAAGTGCCACCAATGTCAAAAACAAATTAAAGATTATGTTGCTTCCGGCTAAAATATAATCTCTTTCTTTAAGAAAGTTTATCGTTTCATAAGAAAAAGTGGAGAAGGTTGTAAGGCCGCCACAAATTCCAACGGTTAGGAATACTCTTACTTGCTGGCTAATTAGCTGATTAGAATCAAGAAAGTAAATGAATATTCCTAAGAGAAAACTTCCAACAACGTTAACAGCTAATGTACCATAAGGAAATGTTGGCGGGAGAAATTTATAAACATAATTAGAGCCCCAGTATCTTAATACGCCCCCGATACCAGCACCTAAAAAGACAATAAAATAATTTTGCAAAATAATTTTCTCCTTAAATCAATTATCAAATTTTATTTACAATCATTTAATAATTAAAATTAAAGTAGTTATTATTAAATCAAAACCATACTTTGAAATTTGAATAAAAAATTAAAACTTCCTCTCTCGTTGGTAAAATTCAGTTTATCAGCTTGCGGAAATTATTTAAAACACAAAACCCCAAAACGTTAAATTTTGGGGCTTTTTTGAGCTGGCGAAGGGATTTGAACCCCCGACCTGCTGATTACAAGTCAGCTGCTCTACCAACTGAGCTACGCCAGCAATTTTTAATATTTTTTTCCCCCGACCTTCCCGATACAATCGGGATGCTCTACCAACTGAGCTACGCCAGCAATCACAAATTTGGGTAGCAAAGTTAATGTTTTTGGAAATTCTATCAAAATACTAATCTAAATGCTTATTGTGCTACATCATCTAAAACATCAAGTTGTTCAACCCAAAATAGTTCGCAAGAACCACCGGCTGTATCATCTCTTTTGAGTGAGCTTTTCCAATGCCACCCATCTGAGGCATTGACTTCTACTAAATATCCTTTCATTTCAATTAAACTACCTTTATATACTTTATCGAGTTTTGCTTCAACAACTTCATCTTTTGGTATTATATGTACGTTCGCACTGTTAAGTGAAATTTGTTCACGTGGAATTGGGTATTTATCTGTCTTCCAATGATACCATCTGTTGCTTTGTGAAATTTCTATTTGATCGATCACACTCTGATCAGACATTGGTCCCCAACCTAAAGCTAAATCTACCGGAGAAAGTTTACTTTCTCTTCCTACCGAAAAATTATTTCTGCTTAACACCCGTGCTTTAATTTTGTACTGAGCTAACGCTTTGATAGTAAAATTCTCCTTTTGCCATACGGGTTGATTTGATAGAATTACTTGCTGTGGTTGGTCCGGAGCCACTTGTCCGGGAGGATAAGAAATTGTTTTTTCGGGCCAGAAAACATATCCAATAATTACTAATAGGATAATTACCGTAATGATTAATTTTTTCATTATTGATTGCTGCTCTCATTTTCGGTTAGTTCAATCAGATCTCCATTGACTGATGAAACTTTAAACTGAACCATTTTTTGACGAATCTTTTTTATCAGCTCGAATGTCAGTCCTTCATATTCAAAAACTTCAGATGGATTAAGTATTTTTCCGGTTTTATCGGCAATGAAACCAGCAACAGTATTGTAATCATCTGACTCAGGAAGTTTGTAATTAAACGTTTCGTTAAACTCATCCACATTCATTGAACCGAGTACATAATATTTGCCGTCCTGTAATCTGCTAAAGTTCTGAATTTTACCTGCTGTATTATCTTTTATTTCACCTACAATCTCTTCTAGAATATCTTCCATCGTAATTACGCCTTCTGTTCCACCGTACTCATCTGTAACAATAGCAATCCTTTCTCCCTGATTTTGCATATCCTTAAGAATTTGTGATATGAGTTTTGACTCAGGTACAAAATAAGCAGGTCGGATCAGATTTCTGATTGAAAAATCTTTTTCTTCAATTATTGCTCTCATTACATCTTTTGTATGAAGAACGCCGATGATGTTATCAACAGAATTTTCGTAAACCGGAAGTAATGTATGTCCGCTTTTAATGATTGTCTTTACAATATCATCCTGTTTATCCAAAATATTAATTGCTGTCATTTCGGTACGCGGAATCATTACCTGATCTGCGGTGATATCATTAAACTCAAAGATATTTTCTATGATTTCTTTTTCTGTCTCATCAATTGTTCCGGATTTTACTCCATCGGAGATTATATCCAGAATTTCATCTTCACTGGGCCGCTCCTGAGAGAAATTAATTTTTTCTTTAATTGGCAGCAGAATTAAGTTACTTAAAGAAGTAATAACGGCAGTAAAATGTTTTAATACTCCGGATAGTATTAGTACTGTTTTAATTGAATGTTTGCCAATGAAATCTGAATACCTGAATGCGATTGCTTTGGGAACAAGCACAATAAAAATCAGTATTAAAATTGTTACAACTATTGATACAGTTAAAACAGCAAGTATAAATGATATAATCAATGCATTGTTGGTTATGTTTTGGAATAAAGGCAGCAGCCAAAACGAAAATAAAAAGTATCCGACTATTGCAATGTTTACATTTAAAAAAGTAATAGCCAGATGAATACTCGAATAAACATCTTCCTGATTGGATAATAATTTTTCAAAGTACTTTACATTTTTATCATTCTGCTCTTTCATTTCTTCAATCTTATTCTCACCAAATGCTGAAAGAGCTATTTCCGCAGCAGCAAGTAAAAAGTTGATAAACAAAAGAATAAAAAATAAAACAACTAATTCGGTCATTTTTTCATTAAAAATTATTAAATAATTATATCGTTAAAATAACACTGTCCGCCCAATTTTACATTAAATTGGATGCAGAATAAAGATAAATCATTAGTATTTTTAAGAAACAAAAATTTGATTCCTGATGAAACCAAAACAAATTAAAATAGCTGATAAAGAAAAAATCCAGATTAAATGGAATGATGACAGTGAAACAATAATTTCACTTAAATATTTGCGAGATGAGTGCCCGTGTGCAAGTTGCAAAGGAGAAACCATTCTCTTCAAAACTTATCGCCCCCCTAAGTTAACTATGTTCTCTCCGGAAATGTACAAGATAAAAGCTATAGAACCCGTTGGCGATTATGCAATTCAAATTAGCTGGAAGGATGGACATAACACAGGCATTTACTCGTGGGATTATCTCAAAGTTCTTGAGCAAGGTGAAAAAGATAATTTAAGCCAAAAGTACGATACACTTTTATGATATCTAACCGCGAATTAAAATATTACTCATCTTTGCTGATAAAAAAATTCAGAAGTGAAGAACACAAATTTCTTGTTGAGGGCGTAAAAATTGTTGAGGAAGGATTAAACAGCAATTATGATTGCGAAACAGTATTTGTGACTCCCGCTTTTATGGATTCTGCACCTGAAATACTAAATAAAATAAATAGCAGCACTAGTAAATTACTTGTTATTAAATCAGCCGAGTTCCAAAGAATTTCCGATACGAAATCACCACAAGGAATAGCTGCAGTATTCTTAAAACCAGAAAAGAAAATAGATATTAATCAGATTAAGGATAATAGATTAGTTTTTTTAGATAACATTTCAGATCCTGGTAATCTTGGTACGATTTTGAGAACCTGCGACTGGTTCGGATTTAAAATTATTTTTTTATCACCTCAATCAGTTGAGTATTTAAATCCAAAAGTTATCCGTGCCTCAATGGGATCTGTTTTTCATCTTAATATTTATGATGATATCACTGAAAATGATTTAGTGAAACTCAGGAAAACGGGTTATCAGTTGATATGCTCTGATTTAGATGGAAAAAATATTTTTGATTTTAAGTCTGATAAAAAATTTATTATTACATTTTCTAATGAGTCATCCGGACCCTCTGAAGAACTGAAGAAAATTGCGGATACTTCTGTAACAATACCCAAAAAAGGCAAAGCAGAATCACTGAATGTTTCCAGTGCTGCTGCAATTATTTTATCCCATCTTACTAA
>CAZCJF010000077.1:6873-8929 GCA_964499095.1 uncultured Ignavibacteriaceae bacterium | reverse complement strand
AAAACAATCAGTACTGATAACAACGATTGGATTTTAAGATGGTTATAACTTTTCACCCAATTTGGCAAAAATTATCACAAGTTTGGCAGAAAAAAATGTGTAAAATTTTTTTACAAATCGACTATCCGACTATATAAGTTGACAATGATGTCTGCCATTTTGGCGGATTTTAATTAAGTGCTCTCCAAACTCCATTTACATACATCCAAATTGTATTTGTGGTTGAAAAATTATATACATCACCATCCCTTAAATCTGTTGTAGGTGCTGATGTTAAATTACCCCTAAATCGCATAGCATATGAACCGTTTATATTAATTCCAAGCCGCGAATTATAATAATCAAAATTAATAGTTTGGGCAGAGCCACTTGTTTTTTTATACAAAGACATCAGAGATGTAGTCCCGTTTGGCTGGATGAGAACGTGCATAGTATTATTACTATCAGTATAGTTCTGAATTTTTAGAAAATAACCATTACTATCACTATCTATAACCGCATAATCATAATTACCACCGAACCCAGTTGTTGTTGAAAATCTTGAAGATTTGATTTCCCCACAAATAGTAAGTGTATTGGCTGTTGTTATGTTCCAATCGAGGAAGTTACCATCCTTTTTGCCGATAAATAATTTAGGGTCTGTATAATTATATATCTCAAAACCCTTAGCTGATGCCCCAGTTATAAAAGGAGTAGAGCTTGTGTTAAACGATATACCTAAAGTAGCGGTACCGATTGTAAGTTTAGTTGCATCAAAATTCCAACCGGCTATTTTATTAACATACCCGAGTTGGAATAGAGTGTTTCCATTGTTTACACCCTTAATTCCCCAATCAGTTGCAGAAGCATAGTAGGTTTTGATATAATTTGTGGCATCTTTATTTAAGTTGATGAAATTGGAGGTTGCATTCAATTCGATTCCTGCGTAGCTGCTGCCCGAGAGACCGCCGTGATATAATCTATTATAATCAAAATTCCAGCCGGCAATAATATTTTGTGCAGTTGACAACTCAAACAAAGTCCCATTTCCAAAGCTCTTAAAAGCAATACCATAATCAGTTGTAACTGTACCAGTACCGGTTAATATTGTCCCTACACTTAAATATCGAAGGTCATTTAAGTACTCAACGTCAATCCCAACGTGTAATCCGAGCTTATTACTTGCTGCATTAAGTGTAACCGCGTGAATTTCATAAGTTACTGGGTTTGTATATGACTTTGATATGCTTGATGTATTGATTTCCCATCCTGCAAGGTTTCCGCCTGCCAGAGTAAATATTTTTCCTGTTAGATATACGTTATTTGAATATAATCCATATCCAGATAAAGCACCGAAATTAGCATCTGTTATACCCGTTAATTTACCCAGCCGAACTTTTGTTTTTGATGAATTGCCCCAATCTATCCATTGTGTAATATTATCAATTATATCAATGTATGGTGCTGTAACATCATCTGCTGTTATATATATACTGCCTTGTCTATTTATATCGGAATAATTGCCGATACGCACAAAATCATCTCCAGCAGCAGGAACTGTTAAAGCTGGAACTTGATATAAGTAATTGCATTCAACAATAGTACCTGATATTTCCACAATACGCAAAGCTATTTTCTTAACCACTGTGTTACCGCCTATATTGACTCTTTGCATTAGTAATATATCATTTATTGCAAAAGGCAATAAGTTATTTCCAGTTGGGTCATCAAATGTAATCGAAATATCACCTATTGTGCCCATGCTTACTGATTTTACTTTTGCAGAAGAACTAACAAATAAACTTCCGTTTGTTGCACGAATTTGATTTATGATTAGTTCATACACTCTCATAGACCCACGAACAGTTAAATTATCAAGTTCAAGATGGCTTTTGTTCGTTGTTGTCAATCCGTAATCTAATCTCCATCCTGCACCTGCCCAGCCCGAAGTAAAAGCGTTATAAATTGATTTGTTGCCACTTTGCGATATATCAGAGCTAAATAAGCTTAATCCAGTACCGTTGACAGTAATTTCTCCGTTAAGAGTGAGGTTGGCAAAAGTAGGTGAACTTGTTGT
>CAZCJF010000077.1:0-6773 GCA_964499095.1 uncultured Ignavibacteriaceae bacterium | reverse complement strand
GTTGTCGCTATATCTTGAATTGTATTTAAAGCATTGGAAGTTAACTTTAAATTTGTTGAGTTATAGCTTAAAGACAAAGTTCTGTTGGCAGTTAAATCGCCACCACCTGTAAGTGGTGCAGAAGTAGAAATAGTTCTACCCCCTCTAACTGCTTGCGTTGATGTACCATCAACTGTTAAATTTATTTGATTGAAAGTAGGAGTTGAAGTTGTCGCAATATCTTGAATTGTATTTAAAGCATTGGAAGTCAATTTTAAATTTGTGGTGTTATAACCCAAGGAGATTGTTCTATTAGCAGTTAAATCGCCACCACCAATAAGCGGGTATGAAGTTGAAATACTTCTATCGCCACGCACCGCCTGTGTTAATGAACCTGCGTTAGATAAAATTACTTGATTAAATGTTGGAGTGTCTGTTGTCTTAATTGGTTGAGCTGTATCAAGAGTATCCGAGGTTAGTTTTAAATTATCCGTTATAAGTAACGAGACAATTCCACCACTCATTTGTAACGGCAGGTTAAAAATTGGCGTGAACCCTGAATAATAAGTTCCGCCACCCGATTGAGAATAAGTCGATAAAGAGGTTGAGGAACCCTCTGCAGATCCAAAAATCAATTGTCTAAAATCATAATCGTGTCCTGCTACTTCCACAGCTTCGAGTTTAACCGTCCGTTCGTCAAGATCAAATTCGAGTTTGGTGAAAAATGTCGTCAAAGAATCAAGAGTTAATATATCAATCAACTCCCAGTCAATTGTATTATCATCAAGATTAAGCGTTAAATCGAAATTACTATGTCTTTTGCCGTAAAAATTAAGGATGGATAAAGCTTCATTTGCTGCATAAGTATTTAATGCTTCTTGTGTAGTAATATTGGGATCACCAACAATCAAATCCCTTTTAATTGGGTTCTTGGGTTTAATTTTCCCTGTGAGCGAAAAACCAGTTTCTTGTTTGGTAATATCCGCTATACCCTTAAGAAATTCTCCAGTTGTATTATCTTTAACCCAACTAAGTGCTTGTATATTAGCACCATCAGCTATCTTATCCCAAGAATAATTTTTCTCAGGACCCGATATAATTTTAGTATTTCCAATTGATCTTGTTTGCCCCGAAGTATCAAGCGAACTTTTACTTTGTATTATTAGATTTCCCAAACGATCTATAAATATATAGCACTTCATAGAATCTGCGATCATTTTGAGAGCTTCAAGCGGTTCTTTACCGAATAAATCTTCATTAACTAATTGTAAAAAATAATCGAGTGGGAGTATAAATTCTAAATCTGATGGTTTTTTTATAATAATAATTTCTGGCCAAACTGATTTAACCAAAGCATCAATAAGTCTTAAAGCATCATAGCCAATTACTTCATAACCTGGCTGCAGGGCGATCTCAATCGTATTCCCGGCATCTTTGTAATAGATTTTATAATCCGTCCGATATTGTTTTACGAGTAAATCAACACCATATATCTCATTTATATAATAAAACAAATTATAGACAGATTTTTGGTTACCACTTGTTTTAGGATATGTTGTATCTGTAGTCAACACATCAAAATACATCGGGTCTGTGGATAAATTATCTCCTACTTTTTTAGCTTTGTATTTTATAATTGACAAACTAGTCCCGTCAAATGGCGACTGTATAATTTCTCCTAATAGAGGCGTGTTACTTTCAATGGTTGGTTTTAAAAGAGTGTCTTGTTGGTAGTAGTAATTAAACCATTTATGATGATCCGGTGTGTCTGCTGCCCCCGTATTAATGGAAATTTTGTTTACGCTTGTATCTGTATTCCTGTCATATAGAATATTTTTTGATGAGCCCCGTAATGTTGTTTTCTTTAACAGGTTCAGCGCACTCAATTTATCTACAATGCTAAATTCAATTATATTATTAAATTCATTCCATTTCAATGTGCTAAAATCGGCTACGCCTTCGAAAAGTTGGATGAATGATGTATCAGTTTTAGGAGCAGAAATTCTGAACAAATATCTTTGCTTAGAAGTTAGATCAATTGAGAATGCATTATAAACCGGGGAGCCGGATTCATATCGGAAAGAAACGCTCGCATCATCAAAAACAATAACCCCTGCTTGTCCTTTTATTTCACTCTCGATTTTTTTTGAGATGCGAGGCGGCTGGGATAGATACTCGCTCCAGTCCTGCCAACTGCCGGATGGATAATCTTTGAATTCTATTTTGATCGGGTACAACATTATTTAAAAAATATTGATAGGTTGCTCATATCTATTGCACTTAATTTTATATCCCCAAGATCATCCACTGAGATCGGTTCGTAGGCGTCAATATCGATTTCAACTGTTAAAAGTTCGTCAATTTCTTTTTGGAATTTTTCTATAGAATTTTTATCGTCAGAATCAATCTGATATTGTCCATCTTTTTCTTTGCCATATTTTTTTATCAAATTATTTCTTGTAAGATTGAATTGATCAAATTCGCTTTGCAAAACTTTTGATAATCTGCCCAAACGATAAGCTGTTTTAACGGGTAATTCTTTGTTCAAAAGTTTACCGAGACTATCTACGTTTTGTATTATTTCTTTTAATATTAATTTCATAATTACCTCCTCATAATTTTGATTTGTTGATTAAGTAGTTGCCTTTAATCGTAATTTTTTTTGCCTGGCTGTCATCGAGATATGCGCGGGCAATGATGCCTTGTTCAAGCGCAAGATTTAATTTGTTGATTGATTCTTTGATGCCGCTTAGATCATAATTATACGCAGCATTACTGCCATATATTTGCGGTCTTAATTCCTGTTTAAACACCTCAACAAAGGTCTTCTCTGGGGCAATAATTTCGTTGTGGTAACCTTCTATAAAGCCCGCTTCTCCTTTTGGCAGTCTTCCACCCAATGCATATCCTTTGGGGATGGGGACTTTACCAATTTGTTCTACTCTTTCTAATCCTGCAACTATAGCCGCAGCCGCTGCCGCAACAGCCAAGGCTGGACCTACAATAGGTATCCCGATTAATGATTTATATGCTGCCTGGGCACTTGCGTATGTATCAATTAATGCCTGTGCTTTCGCAAATGCCTGATATGCAACCGTATGTTGAGCAAATACTCCGGCAATCTGTCCCATTGCATCAGCAACCGCAACTTTTTGTTCATCTAATAAATTTAATTTATCTTGTGTTGTTAATTCTTCTATCCTTATTTGCTCTTTTGCGTGTTCTTCATTTATTCTTGTTGTTTCATCGGCATTTAGCTCAATTAATTTTAATTTGTTTCCAAGACTATTTTCAAATCCCTTGGGTTTTGTGCTCTCAATTGTCTTTTTATTTAATTCTGCCTCTGCTTCAGTCCGTTGATTAACTAATCCAGTTACATCCTGCCCAAACTTTTTATATAGTTCTATCATCTGATTAAAATGCTGAATTTTTTGCCCTAAGATTAAAAAATCATTGTCCGAATTTATTTTTAACATTGCAGCCTGGTGGCGTTGTGCTTCAGAAAGTTCAGCTTTGTTTTTTTCAAATAGTAATTTTAATTCCTCAGGGCTGAGTTCTTTCTCTCCTTGTTTTACATTTTGTATATCTTTATAAATTTTGATCTTACTTTCTTCCAGCTTAAGTAATTGTTTAGTATGTTCAAGTTGCTTTTGTAACTTTTTTGATTCTTCGGTTTCATAATAATTTCGATATTCATTTCCGTCTTTGTCTTTTGTAATAACTTCTTTTTTTGCTTTCTTAATATCAATCTTTAGCTTTTCTAAATCCTTCGATAATTTTTCTTTTTGATTTTCAGCATCTTTTAACGACCATTCTAACTCACTCTTAGACGCCTTTAATGCCTCGCTTTTTATGTGATTGAGAGTGTTTTCAAACGATTTATCTGCTCCGCTGGTAGCATCCTGCCAGTGCCCATAAGCTTTTGCAAGTTCATATAACCCATATCCAAGCGCCACCACCAGTGCACCAATACCAGTCTTTATAAATACTCCCCTTAATCCAGTTAAAGCAACTCCGAATAGTTCAATGGATTGTATCGCAGGCATTATGCCTGTTACTCTTAATGTTACAAATACAGTTGTTAATGAGACAATAAGCCCAATTATACCACTCATGCCGGGCGATAAATCATTTAACTGTTTTACTAGATCACTTATTACACTAACAAACGGTTCTAGTGCATTCGATAATAATTGTCCTGTATTTTCTCTTAAATCTCCGATTGCATTATTCATTCGTGCAAGAGCTCCAACGCTCGATTTGCCAATGGCTTCCGCCTGCCCACCGATTCTTTCATTGAGCATTGCAAGTATTTTGTTCAAGTCTCCACTTTTTATTATCGTTTCATCGAGTCCTTTGACATATCTGCCAATCATTACAACATTACCATTAAACAAATCCGCCATTGCCCGTGCAGCAGTATTTAAATCTGTGCCCATTACAGTTGCAAGATTTGCTGCTTGAAGAGTTGCTTGTTTTGTTTGTTCAACAGATAAACCCATTGCAAGCAATTGAGCCATTACAGTTTCGGTTACTTCATCGCCGTAAATTGTAGTCTGTTGTAACTCGGCAGCATAATCTGTTAGTGATTTGATATTATCATCAGTATATTGATTTGTTTGTTTCAGTGCAGTTGATAGTTTGACTAATGCAGCTTCTTGTTCTTGGTAGGCAATAATGTTCGATTGTAGCGCTTGAGATAATATCGAGAATGTTTCCTTTAATCCTTGAATAAGATTCCTTGCCTGAGCAAAGGCATGAACTATTTTATCGCTAGAACCCCTGCTTTCATCCCCAGCTTTCCGGATAGATGATGCAAGCTCTTTTAACTCTTTATCGGTTAGTGATATTGATGCTAATGCCTCTTTCCCATCAATTACTAGCTTTAGTTTTATCTCGTTATCTGGCATTGATTTATTCTATAAATTTATTTAATTTTGTTTAGGAGTAAATATGGATTTTTTATTAGTAATATTTGCAGTAATAATATCTTATCTGATCACCTCCAAATTATTTAAACCTGGCAAGCCTGATCCATTCCGCAATTATGATAACGACTAATCCTTTTTTATTTTTTTCCATTCCGCAATCCTCAATCTCATCTCGTTTAATTCACGCACTTTAATCAAGTAGTACCAACCATAACAGTATTCGACATCTAATTCGTTGATTATATTTGTCTTTGATATGTCGCCTCCGGAGAGCTTGAATAAAATTGGTTCTATATCTACGCTTGCAGGTTCAAAGTATGATATTCTAAGTTCGCTTAATCTTTCAAGCTCTCCAGATTCTCTATCATATTCTTCATTCAGTTTTCCAAAGAGCTGCTGGTACTTTTTATCAATCCTGACTTTCTCGAAAAAAAATCCTGGATAACCTTATTCACTTCTTCGAAATCTTCTTCAAAAATATCGCCCAAAATTGGCTTGTCAAGTATCACATTTAGCAAATCAATAAGCTTGTTATCGGCAAGCAGTGTAATTATTTGGTTGTTAATATTGTTGCTTTCAAGTCCAGCTAATATTTTCAGTATAACACCCCATTCTCTAAGAGAATATTTATTTTTTAGATGATAGATCTCTTGGTTTATCTTGTACATTTATTTCTCCGCTTAAAATAATTTTAAGTGTTATTAAATCTTTTAATTCATAAGTCTTTGATATTTCCGGCACTTCGCACTTGAGCTCTCCGTCTTTGATAGTAAAACCATTTAAACGGCTTGAAGTATAATATACTTGTTGTCCATCCTTATCGAAAGTTCTCAACGCATAATTACCGCTCTTATCCACTTTAATTTTAAGTTCCATAAATTCTCCAACTTTTAATTCTTAATAACCAAACTTGACGGTTCCACCAGTTGTACCCTTAGTATCTGCAGCATCACCACCGTTCCCAGTGCTGTATAAGAAGCTCACGGCATAGATCGGCACTCTTCCTTCGAGAACTATCTTCAAGGTTCTCTCTTCATCATTAATGACAAACTCATCTGTTTGAGATAATACATTCGAATTAAAATCAAACTTATCATAATAAGCCCCTGAATTTTTCTCCTGAAAGACAACGCCATCGAGCATACCTTTATTTAACCTTGTTACAAAATCAGCAATGGCTGCTTCTCTGCCTGTCATTTCCAAAGTTATCATCAGATTATCGACAAGTGAAAGATTATCAATTGATTTTTTGTTCTCAGTCTTTATGTTCATTGATCTTACTGTGGCAAGAGAGCTGCTGCCGAGCGATGTTGCCGCCGGTTTTTCAAACTTATCCGGCGATGATCCTCTGTAAAGTGTAAGATCGGTGCCATCATCCGTAATGCCTGAGAATGCAACCGCCGTAGTGCTGTCAGCAGCATCAATAAATGTGACTGCATCAGAATAAGGGAAAGCCCTCTCAAAGCTTATCTTACAGCTTCTGCCATCTTGATTATATGTCCAATCGAAATCAATCCCAAGCTCTTTGCCTGCGTTGAATTTCCAGACATCTTTTGCCGATGTAGATTGATTTTGTGTAACCACTTGCAGATCGACATTCCCATTTAAAAAATCGATCAGCTTTTTAAATGTAAAAATTGTTGGCTGCATCGTTTCGCCTTCAAGCTTGAAGTTAAGCATGTTGCGGAACTTTCGCTTGCGGTAATCCTCAACCTGTTTGAAGTGGTTAATTGTTAAAACCGCATCTTTCCTTACCCCGAGTGCAATTGGATCAACCGGCGTTGTTGCAAGAGTTCCTTTATTGCACATTACTATTTGTTTGAGTCCAGCTGCTGCGTATGGCATTTTATTTTCTCCTTATTT
>CAZCJF010000076.1:0-9209 GCA_964499095.1 uncultured Ignavibacteriaceae bacterium | reverse complement strand
ACCTGTGAGCTGTAACCGGAGCCAAATCCTAAGTTGATACCTGCATAAAACACCACTACAGAAACCAGAAGCAGACGTGCAGTTTCAACAATGATTTTTTTTATTTTGTGTTTAATAGAGAAATCCCGAGAAATATGAGACAAAATAAATCAGTAGAGTTTATATCGATATGGCTCCTGTTTACAAATTTTTTGTGCGAAAAATTAGTTAAAAACACTTATAAATTCAATTTAGATTTTAACAAGATTTTCTCTGATCAAACTTATCCAATTATACATTTCAATTTAAGGTATTTTTTTTAACCACATAATGAGATGCGATTTATGTAAACTGAAGTATCAGATTTTTAAGATCAGGATATTTATTAATTAAAGTTTCTCTGTCTCCAAATTCAAAATCAGAAAAATCAAATCCCGGAGAGACGGTGCATCCAACAAGAGCAAAAGATTTTTTATCTATTACTTCTGCTGCAAACCAACAGTTTTTCTTAATTACAGTCTGATAAACATCTCCTGATGAAAGATTTTTTCCTACACTCATTTTTTTATAACTGCCAGCCTCATCTATTATATGAATTAAGACAGATGAGCCGTCATAAAAATGCCACAATTCATCCGACCGAAGTTTATGAAATTTTGAAACCTGCTTTCCATCAAGTAAAAAATAAATTGAAGTTGAATAGTTGCGTTTCTTTCTTCTGCCAGGATATTCAGTGGTAAACATTTCTGCTGAACGATATATCTCACGATAATATCCGCCCTCGGGATGTTTTTGCAATTCAAGTTTTTGAATGTAGAATTTTGATTTTGGATTCAACTGCTACTCTAATCGTTTTTCAAAATAATGTTTGCTGCGGTATAGCCGCTTTTGGCTGCTCCTTCTATAGTTGCAGGCAAACCGGTATTAGTCCAGTCACCCGCAAGTAAAAGATTTTCAATTCTTGTTTGAGCATTTGGTCTTGTAAAATTTGATTCAATATCTGGTAAAAATGTTGCCCGCTTTTCTTTAATAATTTTGTATCGGAGCATTTGATTTTCTTTTATTCCGAGAAACTTGTCTAACTCAGTTTTAACCAAACCAATTATTTCCTCATTATTTTTTACAGAGATTTCATCAGCATCGCTTACCACAACATTAATGTGATTACCTTTGTTAAAAATCCAATGCAATTGTGAATTTAGCAAACCAAAAAATTCTTCATCCATTTTATAATCGGTTAACCAGATGTGAATGTTTAAAATGGTTGGATATTTAAAATCACATTTTATTTCCAACGATTCTTCAGGAATAACTTTTTCAAGAGCGTAAAGCGGAATTGCAGAGATTACGTAATCAAATTCTTTGTAAATATTTTTTTCTGTACTAACAGATTGCACTCTGTTATTTTCAATTTTTATTTCTCTTACCGGCTCAGATAAGTTTACTTGTCCTTTGTTTTTTTTAATTTGATTAAGAGCGGGTTCAATAATGCTCTGGCTTAATCCGAATTTTGGCAGTACAATTTTGGATGCTTTATTTCCTCCAAAAAAAATCTTTAAAAGGATGTTATGAAATATTAAAGCAGATGCTTTTATTGAGCTTGTATTCATTGCTCCGACACAAAGGATCTCCCAAAAAGAATTAATGATGTTATCTGTTTGATTTTCTTTATTAAGCCATTCATTTACTGTAAGACAAGCTAAAGATTTTTTACTTATAAATGGAAGTTTGATAACAAAGCCAACAAATCTCTTTTTCTCCGATGAGGATATTTTATTGTATCGTAAAAACGCATTTATGATGTTGAAAGGATAAACATACTTTGCGGCATCTATTGCACTGACAGATTTTTCATCATCAACGAAAACTAACTTTAAATTTTCCTGATGATAAAAATTATTTGCAGCTCCGATTTGATTTAAAAAAGATAAAGTGTAATCATAACATCCCATAAGGATATGCTGACCATTATCTATAACATCACCGGTTTCTGTATCCTGAAAAGAATATGTTCTTCCCCCTAACTTTGGAGATGATTCAAGGAGAGTAACTTTTACATTGTTTGAAGAAAGTAGCGATGAAGCTGTAAGTCCGGCAATTCCGCCACCAATCACTAAGCATTTTTTCATCAGTAAACTAAATTATACTTTGCCCAAACACCCAGAGCAATACCAATTTTTTCTACTTTGGAAACTTTGATGTTGTTATTAAAAACATCATACTCAGCAGCAATAATTTTTTCCAGCATTTTATAGTAGATGTGCTGCATTGCGCGGGCGGCAAACATCGTTTTTTTATCATCAAGATCAAGATGAGCAGTAGCGGAGTTAAAATACTGTTTTGCACGTCCGGTTTCATAGATCATCAGTTCTTTAAACTGATTATTATAAATTTTCTGCAATAATTCAATTTCAGAATAATTAAATCTGATCAGATCTTCTTCCGGTAAATATATTCTGCCCTTCTCAGCATCTTTACTTACATCTCGCAAAATATTTGTAAGCTGTAAGGCAATGCCAAGATCGATTGCAAAATTTTTAGTGCTTGGATTTTTATAACCGAATATTTCAATACACATTAATCCAACTGTGGAAGCAACACGATAACAGTAGAGCTGAAGATCATCAAAAGATTTGTATCTGTCTTTCTGCAGATCCATTTCCATCCCTTTAATCAGTTCAAAAAACGGATCGAGCGGAATGTTAAATTTTGAAATGGTTTTCCCTAATTTATTTAACAACTGAAATTCGGAATGACCTGAGAAAGCTTTTTCAAATTCGATTCGCCATTTACGAAGTTTTTCATATTTCACATTAGCATCTTCTGAGGTTTCATCAACAATATCATCAGTCTTTCTGCAAAATGCATAAACAACATTCATTGCTTCCCTTTTATCCTCTGGAAGCAGATTGAATGCATAGTAAAAGCTGCTCTTACTTTCTTTTGCGATTAGTTTTGCTGTATCAGTCATTTCCTTAGTGCAATAAAAAACAATAAAAGATAATTAAATTTACTCAACTTTGGTCTGTTGGCAAGTACCTCAAAATTATTTTCCCTTATTTTTTTTAATATTGTTTCACCGCCTAAAATCGTCCATTTAATTTCAATTCTTAACTTACCGCTTAAAAAGTTAAGCAGCGGTTTACCTTCATCGAATAATTTTTGGGTTCTTTCAATATTATGTTTTACTAATGATGAAATATGTTGATTATTTTTATTTAACTCAAACATATTTTCAGTAACGGAAAATCTCTCCATCTCATCAAGCGCGTAATAGATTCTTCCTTTTTCATAATCGATTTTTGTATCCTGATAAAAATTAGTCAGTTGCAGTGCAGTACAAATTTTATCTGAATAAATTACAGCTTGTTCATCGTAAATATTGTTTAATTCAAGAATTATTCTTCCAACAGGATTTGCTGAACGATTACAATAATCAAGCACTTCTGAAAAATCTTTATAACGTTTTTTAATAACATCTTGTTTAAATGCAGAAAGCAAATCATAAAAATGTTCCGGAGTTAATTTTTTTCCGGTTATTGTTTTGGCTAATAAGTTAAAGTACTCATCAGATGATTTTCCATTAAGTGCACTTGTAAATTCATTTTCAAATTCATTAAGGTTTTTAAGTCTTACTTCGTCATCAAAATTTCCCTCGTCTGCCAAATCATCTGCAGTTCGTGCAAACCAATAAATAATAGCCACGTGTTTCCTTATCTCTTTTGGCAGAAGAAAGGAAGCTACCGGAAAGTTTTCGTAGTGATTCGAGGCAAGCTTTAATGCTTTTTGATTAATGTCCTTTTCCAACAAAACCCTGCTTTTTATTGATTAAACTAAAGATTACATACCATTTCAAAATGAAATTATTCTTCAAATAAGATATCAGATTGAGGCAATCTCTAAAATCTCCATTGCAAAATATTAAAATGTATGCACAAAAGTGTGGAATAATATTTGTCTTATTCAAGGCGTGCATCCTTAAACTATTTCACTTTTAGGGGATACATAATTTTCAGAGAGAGGGCAATAAAATGCGAATAGTAACAGAAGATTTTGAAACCTTGCAGATTTATGATGTTGTTATCGAGGTTGTTAACGTAAGCCGTGCAACTTATAAAGAAGCTGCTCAGTTACAAAAGATACTTGATAATCATATACAAAATAAAATCCGAAAGGTTATCGTAGATCTAAGTCAATGTGAATTCATTGACTCAACTTTTCTCGGCGTACTTGTTTTATCATTAAAATCAATCGCTAAGATTGGCGGAGATATACGATTGGTAAGACCTGCCGAAGTTGCTAAATCCTTAATGGAAAAAGCCGGAACATTAAACGTTTTTAATATTTATAACTCTTTGGATGATGCTGTGCAGAGCTTTGAGTTTCCAAGTGACCAGAATTATTATTTATCTCACGGTGCAGGTTTACTTTCATAAACGATAACAATGGGGGCAAAATTTGGGAAGTGTCTAAAAACCTCTCTATAAAGGAGAGGTTTTTTTATTAATCAATCATAACTTTTCCTGTGCCCGAAAGGGGACTCGAACCCCTAAGAGATTGCTCTCACTAGCTCCTGAAACTAGCGCGTATACCAATTCCGCCATCCGGGCATTTTTAAATTTTATTTAAGAACTTTATCCGTTTACCAGCTTTACTAAAAATTTACAACGGCTCATTCAAAATTATGAATTGTAAATTAAATCTACCACTGGCTATCCCCTTGTTTATTTTCGTGAATTATTCTTCCGCCTGTACCTGAGTGAATTTCACAATATGGCGGCATCTTACCGGAATCAACAATATCTGTAACTACATCGGGACAAGCATCTGTTGCTAATCGTGTCTCTCCTAAATCCATAGACTTTTTACAAAAGCTTACCATTTCAACTCCGGATGCCAATGAAAAATAATTTACAGGAAGTTTTAATTCTTTATATGCACCTTCCATAAACATTGCCCAAATTGGTAAGGCAGCTCTTGCACCCTGTCCGTACCAATTAGTAAACTTAACTCTGTGGTCATCAAAACCAACCCAGGCACCAGCAACTAAATCCGGAGTAAATCCTACAAACCATGCATCGGAAAATTTTTGAGTAGTGCCTGTTTTACCTGCCGCAGGATACTGAAAATATCGTCTGACTCCGGCTCCGGTACCATAATTAACAACATCGGAGAGCATATCTACCATAATTGAGGCTGTTTGGGGTGAGATTGCCTGCACAGATTCCGGTCTGAATTCATCAATCAAAATTCCATTTCTATCTTCAATTTTTAAGATTGAAATTGGTGTTACATGTATTCCTTCGTTAACAAATGTTCCAAAGGCAGAAACCATTTCAAGTGGTGTAACTTCTACGGTACCAAGTGCGATTGAAGGATAAGATTCCAGATAAGAATTAATTCCCATCCTTTGAGCCATCCTCACAACCTGATAAGGCGGTGCAATATCACTTATTGTTAACCTGCCTGCAATCACGTTAACGGAGTTAGCTAATCCCCATCGCAAAGTTTCATAACCGCTGTATTCATTATCAGCATTTGAAGGCGACCAACCGTTGTAATCAAATTTTTGATTTAGAACTGTGTATGCAGGAAAGTATCCGTTTTCGATTGCAGTTGCATAAACAAATGGTTTGAATGATGAACCTGGTTGTCTTCTGATTCCTGTTACGTGATTTAATCCTCTTCCAAAATCCTGATTCTCTCCACCAACCAAAGCTTTTATGTTACCATTTTTAGGATCAACAACAACAAAACCAACTTCAACTTTAGCCGCGTTCTTCTTTACCTGATCAACAAAATCCGGATCATTCTTTAAGCTGTTATAGATTGAGGCTTTCTTCTCTGAAGACGTTTCTGATTTATAACGGGAATCATCTTTGATTGCTCTATCAATAAGATTTGTTAATAAAGCTTTGTTTTTATCCCAGTTCCAGTTTTTATCAAAAAGAGTTTGATATTCTTTTAAATGTTTTGCAGCAGAACGATTCGCAATCCTCTGCATTCTCATATCAAGCGTTGTATAGATATTTAAGCCATCACGGTACAAATCATAACCATACTTATCCGCTAGTGATGTCATTTGCTGTCTGACGTATTCAAGAAAATGCGGCGCCTCGGATTTAACGTGACTTAATTTTTCAGATGCAAGTTGAATTGGCAGTTCTTTAAGTCTCTGATATTCACTTTCAGATAACATATCAACATCAACCATGTTACGCATAACAAGGTTGCGACGCTGGATAGCATTATCATATTTTCTAACCGGATCATAATTTTCTGATGATTTAAGTAAGGCAACAAATAATGCTGCTTCCGGCAATGTTAAATCTTTTGCTCTTTTATTAAAATAAACTTTAGCTGCTGATTCAATTCCGTAGGCGCTTCTTCCAAAGTAAGAAACATTAAGATACAGCTCTGCAATTTCATTTTTAGTAAATGTTCGCTCAATCTGCACCGCAGAAATCCACTCTCTTATTTTCCTTACTGCCTTATCAAGTACGTTCTCCCTACCCTCTTTAAGTGAGTAAAGATTTTTTGCAAGCTGCTGAGTGATAGTACTTGCTCCTTCGCGCAATGAAAGTGAAAAAAGATTTTTAATCATCGCTTTGAAGAAGCGGGGAACATCAACTCCCCAATGGCTGTAAAAATTTCTGTCTTCTGTGGCAATCAATGCTTTAATAACGTAAGGCGGAAGGCTATCAATATCAGTTTCGATTCTGTTTTCAATAAAAAATTGTCCAATCAATTCTCCATCAGCAGAAAAGACGCGGCTTGCAAGAACCGGTTTTGGATTTTCTAATTCAGCAAGTGATGGTAATCCGCTGATTGTATAAGCAGCCAGTGCAAGAAAAATAACTACCGCAGACCAGATTATTATTTTTTTTGCATTGCTTCCGCTTTTTTTATTTGATTTTGATTTAGCCATTGTAAAATATTTTATTTCAATTCTTTAATTTCAAAACGATCGGTAAAAACACCATAACAGGGATTTGTAATCCACGAACCAAGGTTAATGTAAGTTCCGTTGTTATATTTTTCAAAACATTTTTTATGGAGATGACCAAAAATTACAAACTCATTTCCTTCATCAATTTTTAATCTTGCCGCATCCATTAAACCATCTTCTTCACCGTAATCTTTTTTTGAAGTGTAATCACGACTCGATTTGCTGGTATGCTTTGCAAGTCCAACTCCCAAATCGGGATGAATTAAACCATATAAAAACTGAATAAATCTGTTGCGTAATATTTTCTTTAGTATGTTATAACCCAAATCATTTTTTACCAGACCATCTCCGTGTCCGATAAAAAATTTTTTACCATTCAGAATAAATTGTTTGCCATCGTGATAAAGAATTACCCCAATTTCCTTTTCAAAAAAATCTTTGTGAAAAAAATCGTGATTACCAATAAAATAATGGACAACAATTCCCTTTTCAGTCAAATCCTGTAATGCAGTAAGAGTTCTAAAATATCCTTTTTGATAAACGTGTTTATATTCAAACCAATAATCGAAAAGATCGCCCACAATAAAAAGTTCATCGCAGTTATCTTTGGCAAACTTTAAAAACTCAACAAGAAGCCTTTCTTTCTTATTCTCAATCTCCTTCGATTGAAGACCGAGATGAATATCGGAGATAAAAAGATAAGTTTTATTCACAATGAGTCGTTTTTATTTGCTCGAAATTTACGGATATGATAAAAGAAATAAAACACGATTTGTTTAATCAAAATTTACTTCGTTAAAAACTGCAAGTAAGTTTTCATCCGGATCAATTATAATATCTTCCAGCTCTCCATCTAATTCAAATCTGGTTACATATAATCTGGAATCAAGTTGCAATTTGTGGATTTCATTCCTTCCGTCTTCATAAATTATTTGAACATCAATTGGAAGATTAAACTCAGTATAGCGCTTTTGAGTTTGTAACATTTTTAGTTCACAGAATTTTTTCCCATTACTTTGGCCAACAGAAATATTGTAATCAATAAATGGAATTTCATCACCGGTGTAAATCCATTGATCAAAAAATTTATCAAGATTTTTCCCTGAAACTATTTCACCCACATTCTTAAAATCTTCCACCGATGCATTTGAATACTTATAAGTGGAATAATATTTACGCATTGAATCGAAGAAGGCGCTATCTCCTAATTCATATCTTAACATATGCAACACCCACCCGCCTTTTTCGTACACGGTTTCACTGAAAAGATTTTTGGGAGCATAAAGTGCACCTTTAAAATTTTCACTAAACTTACTCATCATTTTAGATTTTAACGCTGACTTTCCAAACTTCGCTTCAGCGTATAATGCCTCGCAGTAAGTAGCAAAACCTTCATTAAGCCAGATATCATCCCAGGTTTTTGGCGAAACAGAATTACCCCACCAATGATGTGCAAGCTCGTGAACATAGGTATCCTTAAAAAAATCTCTCCCGCTTAAAAAGTTATAACCAATTCCTGTAATTGTCTGATTTTCCATCGCACCGAAATCCCAAAGAAATTCCGCCACACCATATTTTTCTTTAATGAAAGGATATTCACCAAACATTTTGGAGAAAACTTGCAGCATATCAACATGATCTGCAAAATCTATTTTTGCCTGATTAAAATGTTCCGGTAAAACAAAGTACTGCACACTCATCGTATCTTTTCCATCCAAGCTGATGTAAGTATCCTGAAAAGTTTTATACGGTGCAGAGTAAACTGCAATCAGATATGTGGAAATCGGATAAAGGGTTTTGTAATGATAAGTTTTTTTTTCATTCAAAGATTTTACTGTTTGCAATACACCGTTTGAAACAGATACAAATTGAGAATCATTCGTTATTTCAATATCTAAAAATACTTTATCTGAAGGATCATCATCACAAACAAACCAGGTTGGAGCATAAGTTGGCTCGCTGATGTTATAAATTAATGTAGTACCGTTTACCTCGCCAAAAACAAAACCATCAAAACCTGCACGTTTGGGTTTACCGCTGTAAGTTATTTTTAGAGTGATTGTATCAGAATTTAATTCATTGGTTTGCACAAATATTTTGTTTTTGTTTCTCCTGAATTCAGTTTGTGCACTGTTTAATTCAATGCTATTGATTTTAAGATTATCATACAAATTCAATTCAATCTCGGGTAAATTTCTGTTCAGTAAAACCGCTGTGATTATTGACTCGCATTCAATTTCTTTTTGATCCGGCAATAAATTGATCTTAAAATAATAGTGAA
>CAZCJF010000075.1:0-9477 GCA_964499095.1 uncultured Ignavibacteriaceae bacterium | reverse complement strand
CCTGCCGGAATGCTTAATGCAATAGGTCTTGCAAATGTTGGTGTTGAGGAATTTATAAAAGAAAAAATTCCTTTTCTAAAAAAGTATGATGTGCCTTTAATCTGTAACATTGCCGCAAGTACTGTTGATGAATATGTTGAATGCGTAAGAATATTAACTGAGGAAGAATCTATTAAAGCATTTGAAATAAATGTTTCATGTCCGAATGTTAAAGAGGGAGGTTTGCAATTTGGAAATGATAAATCGGCAGTTGGTAATGTAACTAGTAAAGTTAGAGCAGTTACAAATAAACCATTAATAATAAAACTTTCTCCAAATGTTTCTTACATATGGGAGTTTGCTAAAATTGTAGAAGATGAAGGTGGAGATGCTGTATCAGCAATTAATACTTTAGTTGGAACAGCATTTAACATATTCACCAGAAAACCTAAAATTCAGAATGTGAACGGTGGTTTATCCGGACCGGCAATTAAACCTGTTGCACTTGCAAAAGTTTTAGAGATTTCAAGAAATGTTAATATACCAATCATTGGTGTTGGTGGAATAATGAACTGGAAAGATATTATTGAGTTTATGATAGTTGGAGCGAGTGCAGTTCAAATCGGAACTTTAAATTTTATTGATCCAACTGCTCCGGAAAAAATGATTAAAGAACTTGAAGATTATTGTATCACTGCCGGTATTCAAAAATTATCAGATCTGACAGCATCATATATTTTATAGTATGGATATTCAGGAATCGCTAAATAAACTGTTCGCACTCCACACTTTTGGAGTAAAACTCGGATTAGACAATATTAAAAATTTTCTAAACCATATTGGTAATCCACAAAACAAACTTAAGACAATACACGTTGCAGGTTCTAACGGAAAGGGAAGCACATCCTCTTTTATTGCAAGTATCTTGATGGAACAAGGTAATCTTGTTGGATTATACACTTCACCTCATTTCGTTAAATTCAATGAAAGAATTTCTATCAATGGTAATTTTATCCCGGATGATTATGTAGCCGGATTTGTAGAAAAACATAATGATTATATCGATCAAAATCAGCTAACATTTTTTGAAGTTACCACTGCAATGGCATTTAATTACTTCAAAGATACGGAAGTTGATTATGCAGTAATTGAAACTGGATTAGGGGGCAGACTGGATGCGACGAATGTGTTAAATCCTCTGGCTTGTGTCATAACGTCCATCAGTCTGGAACACACAAATATCCTTGGAGACAAAATAGAAAGCATTGCTTTTGAAAAAAGTGAAATCATAAAACCGGGAGCAAAAACTTTTATCGGTTTATTAGATGATAAATCTGATTCAATAATAGAAAAAAAATGTAAAGATGTTAAATCCCAACTGTTCAGGTTGGAAGAATACATTAATGAAAAAAATGGTAATGTTCAGCTTTATACAGAAGAAATTGAATTTGATGACTGGCAAGTCCCGCTTAAAGGAAAATTCCAGAAATACAATGCAGCATTAGCAGCTCTTACAGCGGCAAAAACATTTAACATAGATGATCCTGCTGTAATCACAAAAGGTATCAGCAATGTTATAAAGAACACAAAACTTCAGGGTCGTTACGAAATTGTAAAAGTAAATCCAACTTTAATACTGGATTCGGCTCATAATCCTGCCGGAGTAAAATGCTTCATTGAAGAATTTAAAGTTGATCGATCAAATTATAAGCATAGCACATTGCTTTTTAGCGCTCTTAAAGACAAAAATATTTATGAGATGCTTAATGATTTAAAAGATAGTTTTGATGAGATAATATTAACAGACATAAATTATGAACGAGCTGCAGGCATAGATCACTTAAAAGAAATCGCTGAAAAGTTAAACTTAACTTATAAAATCTCTTTGAATAAGAGGGAAGTGGTTGTAAATCACTTGAAAGGTGATAAGCAAAACTGCCTGGTTGTAACCGGCAGTATGTATTTGCTTGGGGAAGTAAAGGTAATTTTATCAGAATTGGATTCTTGACAAATTTAAACTTATGATGTAAGTTTGGTTGAGACCTCGAGTTCCTTTCATACAATTAAGAAAATACCCCGAGAGCTTATCTGGTTTTAACCTTTGAAAAAATTAAAAATCAAAAAACAAAAATTTCTAAAAACAATTTACAGGTTCTAATATGCCAATGGATATTTCTGAACTTAAGTCTAAAAAGATTGTTGAATTGAATGAGATTGCCAAAGAACTTAACATTGCTGGTTATAGCGATCTCAGAAAACAAGAACTTATCTTTAAGATTTTAGAAGCTCAGACAGCTAAAGATGGATTAACATTCTCAAAAGGAGTGCTTGAAGTGCTTCCTGATGGATATGGATTTTTGAGATCAGCCGATTATAATTATTTGCCTTCTCCTGACGATATTTACGTTTCACCCTCCCAGATTAAAAAGTTCAGTTTAAGAACAGGTGATTTTGTAAGTGGTCAGGTAAGACCTCCTAAAGAAGGTGAAAGATTTTTTGCTCTGTTACGTGTTGAAGCTGTAAATAATCTTCCTCCTGAAAATATCAGAGACAGAACATTATTTGATAATTTAACCCCTGTTTATCCTACAAAAAAACTTCAGTTAGAATCAGTTCCCGGTGAATATTCGATGAGAATTATGGATATGCTTGCCCCGATTGGTAAAGGACAAAGAGGATTAATTGTTTCGCCACCTAAAAGCGGTAAAACAGTTCTTCTCCAGAAAATAGCAAACTCGATTACAAGAAATCATCCTGAAGTAAAATTAATTATCTTACTTATAGATGAACGCCCTGAAGAAGTTACGGATATGGAAAGATCAGTTAAAGCAGAAGTAATCAGCTCTACTTTTGATGAGCCTGCAGACAGACACGTTCAGGTTGCAGACATGGTAATTGAAAAAGCAAAAAGACTTGTTGAAGCTAAAGAAGATGTCGTAATTCTCTTAGACAGTATTACAAGATTAGCAAGAGCACACAACATCGTAATTCCACACAGCGGTAGAATTTTATCAGGTGGTGTTGACTCAAATGCACTTCACAAACCAAAAAGATTTTTTGGTGCCGCAAGAAACACCGAAGATGGCGGAAGCTTAACCATCATTGCTACTGCGTTAATCGATACCGGAAGCCGTATGGATGATGTGATCTTCGAAGAGTTTAAAGGAACAGGAAATATGGAGCTTGTTCTTAACAGAGATTTAAGTGACAGAAGAATTTTCCCTGCAATTGATGTTAATCGCTCAGGTACCAGAAGAGAAGATCTTTTAATGAAAGAAGAAGAGCTTGCAAAGGTTTGGATATTAAGAAAAATTCTTAGTGATTTTAATCCGATTGAAGCAATGGACTTTTTATTAGATAAAATAAGAGGAACGAAGAATAATAAAGAGTTCTTAAACAGCATGAATAATTAAATCGGATAATTCTGATGATATTTATTTCGATTGTTTTTTTCTGATGTTATTCAGAGATTGAAAATAAAAGATTGAAACAAATACTCATTCTCACATTACTTCTGGCAGTTAAATTATTTGCCCAACCGGAATCACCTGGTTTTCCAAACAGATATATTTCGGGAAATTTTTATAAAGCCGAAGTACATACAGTTCTATCCGGAAACGCTTTTTCTGGATTCTATATTTATAAAATTCCTTTTTCACAACTGTTTTTCGAGAAGGATGGCGATAATTATAAAGCCGGTCTGAAAGTCAATATAGAAATTTCAGATTTAGCAGGAATAGTAATCAAACGGGCATTTGATGAGAAATCAGTAAATGTCCATGATTACGAATCAACAAATTCCGAAAAATTATATCTATATGGGCTTGTAAGATTTGATGTGCCTGAAGGAAATTATAAAGTCTCAACCATCATTTCTGATAAGATTTCAAAAAGAGAAAGAAAATTACCCGCCACGGAATTTCTGGCATCAAAAAATATTTTACAGCCAATCGTTGTAGAGTCAGTTGAAAACTATGAGCTAAATAGTGATTCATTGATTCTTTCAATTTCCGGTTCTGTTATTCCATTTAATAAACCTGAAAATGATTTATTAATTCCGGTGGTAATGGATTCAACGGTTCAGTCATTAAAGATCATTGTAAAGGATTCAGATAAAAAAATTGTACTGGAAAAAGAGACAAGTAATTATTTTTATAAAAATCTGTCTTATCATTTATCTGATAAAGGTATTTTTATTACCGATGAAGAAAATAACAGTAGCTATAAAATATTTGTTGTAAATGATATTGCTTCTGGGTTAGATGAGGGCAATTATACTTTTGAAATTTTACCGGATAACGAATTATCAAAAAAAGCGGACTTTAAATTTCTGGTTGTATGGATTAGTAAACCTTTTTCTTTGATAGACCCAGAGCGCGCAATGAAGTATTTAGAGATAATTGAGCCTGAAGAAAAAATAAGTGAATTAAAAAGGATTAAAGGTAATGCAGAAAAAATCTTGTATGATTACTGGAAACCTTTTGATACTACACCAGATACAAAGTGTAATGAACTGATGAATGAATTTTATCAAAGGGTAGATTATGCTGAAGAAAATTTTAGATCAATAACGGGCAATGGTGGAGCTTTTTCTGACCGTGGTAATATTTATATCAAGTTCGGAAAACCTGATGAAACTTTACGTGATACGAATTCTGATGGAAAAGTCGTTGAAACCTGGCTATACAAAGAGCAAAATCTGAAGTTTGCTTTTGTTGATTCTAGTGGTACCGGTAAATTTATTTTGGTTAATCAAAAATGATTAAAGTAGTATTTACTTGCGGTGATATAAATGGAATTGCACCTGAAATTGCAATTAAAGTTTTCTCAAAAATTATTAAGCAACAAAACAAAAATCATATCATTTACATATCGCCGGCAAATGTTTTAAGTTATTATCAAAAAAAAATCAAAGCCGATTTCAAAATTAAATTCATCGAGTCAATTGAACATTCATATGCAAACTATCTGAACATTATTCCCTTACCAAACGTGGATTTGTCGATTGGTAAGATAACTGCAGAATCAGGGCGTACTGCATATAACTCGCTGCTTAAAGCAATAGAAATAATAATTAACAAAGAGGCTGATATTCTTGTTACCTCACCTCTTTCCAAAGAGGCAATAAATAAATCAGGAATAAAATTTATTGGACACACAGAATTGCTTGCTGAAAGTGAAAAGACAAATGATTATTTGATGACTTTTGTTTCAGACAATTTGATTGCTTCGCTAGCAACTATTCATGTACCACTTAAAAAAGTATCTGAACTTCTTTCAAAACAAAAGCTAAAAAAAATTGTTTCTTTATTTAATAAATCTTTGGAACAGGATTTTGGAATTCAGAATTCTAAAATTGCAGTTTTAGGATTGAATCCGCACGCAGGTGAAAATGGTTTAATCGGGAAAGAAGAATCAGAAATTTTAATACCAGCTATAAAATCATTAAACAAAAATTATAATCTATTCGGACCTTTTGTACCGGACGCTTTCTGGGGTAATCATTTATATAAAAATTATGATGCTGTTTTAGGGATGTATCACGATCAGGTTTTAATACCTTTTAAGATGCTTAATTTCAGTTCCGGCGTTAATTACACTGCCGGATTAAAAATGATAAGAACTTCTCCGGACCACGGCACTGCTTTCGATATTGCCGGAAAAAATATTGCTGATCCTTCAAGTTTATTCCAGGCTTATAATATTGGATTAATGATTTATCACAACAGGAAAAAATATTTTGCCGCTTCAAAAAGTTAATGATCCTTATAGACACGTTTCGTCCATTTATCCGGAATTAATGAGATTCGTGAGTTACAAGTGGTGGGAACGGTATCTTTTTTTTATTTCTAAAAAGCACTTAAAAAAAAATCCCAAAGTATTGGAACTTGCTGGTGGTAATTGCGCACTTGCAAAATATTTGAGAAAGCAATTTTACTTTTATGTGGTTTCTGATATATCTCTGAGTATGCTTAAAAGCTCATCAGTAAATGTAAATCGTGTTTGCTGTGATATGACAAAATTGCCATTCAAAGGCAAGTTTGATTTTGTGATTTCTGCCTTTGATAGTGTTAATTATCTTACTAATAAAAAACAGCTAAAGTCTTTGTTTGATGAAGTAAAAAATATTTTATCCGATGATGGTATCTTTACTTTTGATGCATCGTTGGAAAAAAATAGTTATAAGCATCAGAAGTATGCAGATAACCATAAGGGAAAGATTGACGGATATATATTTAAAAGAAAAAGTGTTTATTTGCCTACAAGCAGAATTCATAAAAATATTTTTACTATTAAAAATCCAAATGGAGAAATTGTAACTGAAATCCATCGTCAAAAGATTTTTCCGTTCCAAACTTTTTTTGATATTTCTGTAAAATCTGATTTGTATGTTGTAAATTGCTATAAAGCTTTTTCAATTCAACGGGGAAGCAATAAATCAGATAGAGTTCAATTCGTTATGAAAAGGAAAAAGTAATGCTGTCATTACAAAACATAAGTTTCAACTATGCTAATCAACCTCTTTTTGAAAATGCAAATCTTGAATTGGCTTCAGGAGAGTTTGCATTTTTAATTGGCAGGAGCGGCTCTGGTAAAACTACTCTTTTACAAATGATTTATATGAATGTTCTTCCGGAATCAGGCACTGTTACTGTTGGAAATTTTAATTCGAAGACTATAAAAAAATCAGAGTTGCCATATTTAAGAAGAAAAATTGGAATTGTATTTCAGGATTTTAAACTTCTTTCTGATAGAAATGTTTTTGATAATCTGAGTTTTGTTCTTGAAGTTACAAATACTCCAAAACGTGAAATCAAAAAGAGAGTTAATGATGCTTTAAGTGAAGTGGGACTTACGCATAAAAAATTAAATATGCCTGATCAATTATCCGGAGGCGAAAAACAGCGTGTTGCAATAGCAAGGGCAATTTTAAATCAACCATTAATTATCCTTGCCGATGAACCCACCGGAAATCTGGATCCCGAAACATCAAACGAAATATTAGATCTTTTGCAAAAGATTAACAAAAGGGGAACAGCAGTCTTGTGTGCTACTCACAATTACGATATAGTGAGAAAAGGGAATACCAGAATTTTTAAGATAGAAAACAATAAAATTCTAAAAGGGTTTCTAAAACAAAGAGATCAGTGAAAAATATTTTTCCCCTTTAACGATTTAACAATTTCTGAATTTACATTTTCAACAGTATCTAGTCCGTTTACATTTATCACTCTGCCTTGATTTTCATAATAGCCAAGAACAGGTTTTGTAGTTGAATTAAAAACATCAAGTCTTCTTTTAATTACGTCTTCTTTATCATCATTTCTTAAATAAAAACTATCTGTTGCTCCGCAATTCGGGCAGCTTGTTAACCCCTCAATTTCAAAAAGAGCAAAAATACTTCCGCATTCTTTACATGCCCTCCGGTTATTTAATCGTTTGATAATTTCTTTTTCATCTGCAGTAATGTTGATAAGAAGGGAATTATTTATTCCGATTTGTTCAAATAATTTATCAAGCGCTTCAGCCTGTACTGTCGTTCTTGGAAAACCATCAAGGATAAAACCATTTTTGCATTCATTGGAAGTTAAGACATCTTTAATCAGAGCAATCATCAGATCATCCGGAACCAAATGTCCCTTTGACATTATTTCACCTGCTTTTTTACCAAGCTCAGTTTGATCACTGACAGCTTTTCTTAAAATATCTCCGGTTGAAATGTGTGGAATATAAAATTGCTTCGAAATGATTTTAGCCTGTGTGCCTTTTCCGACCCCGGGAGAACCGAATAGTATTAAATGCATATTTATAGGATTTTTTATTGCAAGTTAGAATGAATTCAAATCTTATACAAGATAAGATGCCTGATGTTAACTTATTGTATTAGTTTTTTTCTTTTATTAGTGAAAAATAGTTTTAATAAATCTTCACTTTCTTTGGATAACAATCCGGAATACACTTTTATTTTATGATTTGTTTTGGAATTTTCTGCTAGATTGTGGATGCTGCCGCAAGCTCCAAATTTCAAATCAGTTGCAGCAAAATATAATCCGCGAATTCTTGAAGCTAATAGAGCACCGACGCACATAATACATGGTTCAAGGGTTACATAAATATCACACTCATTTAGTCTCCAATTACCCATATGATTTGATGCAGAAGTTAAAGCAATCATCTCAGCGTGTGCAGTTGCATCTTTAAGTTTTTCAATCTGATTATAACCTCTCCCAATAATTTTATTATTATGCACAATCACAGCACCAACCGGAACTTCATCATCTGCAAAAGCTTTTTCAGCTTCCTGCAAGGCTGCATACATAAATCGGTATTTATCTTCTGAGAAAAGCATTTTCTAATGGGAAATGGATGATGGATTATGGATGATGTTATATAACAAACTTACTCCTTATTGAATTTGTATTTCTAAAATAAAAAAGTACAATTCAGAAACTGCTCTAAATTGTACATTGTTCATTATAAATTGTTAATTGAAAAAAGTACGCCCGGAAGGATTCGAACCCTCAACCCTTTGATCCGAAGTCAAATGCTCTATCCAGTTGAGCTACGGGCGCAAAAATATCTTTTAAGTATTTCAAAGAATAAAAAGTAAAACTGCTTTTTCCAGCCTGTCTCGTCAATGCAAAAGCTAAGACGGATTGAGCTACGAATGTGATGCAAAAATAATCATTTTGAGATTAAAATTTACTACCAACCACACATTCAATTACTTGATTTAGAGTATAAATTGCAACATATTCAACTCTGAATTTTGAATAAGTAACAAATCTTCAATTAACCGGATATATCGTAATTTATTGGAATAATAATGAAAGAACTAAGAGAAAAAATTAATTCTATTGATGAACAAATCCTGAAACTTTTATCTGATAGAAGGAAGCTTAGCCTTGAGATAGTCAAAAAGAAAAACGAAGGAAATTCTTCCATCAGGGATAAAGAAAGAGAAAAAGAACTTCTGACCAGAGTTATAGAAGAAGGCCGAAAGTTTGGTTTGGATTCTCATTACATCTCAAAAATATTTTATGAGATCATAAGTGACTCTGTTAAGCTTCAGAGCAAATTTGTGATTGATAACTCAAATAAAAATTTATCAGAAGAAGTTGTTACTGTAGCAATTCAGGGAATTGAGGGATCTTACAGCTATCTTGCATCAAAACAATTTTTTGGATCGGAAAAAGAAATTGTTTTCAAGAAAATGAAAAGTTTTGATGAAGTTGTTGAAACTGTTGAAGATGGTTCTGCAGAGTATGCTGTTCTACCAATAGAAAATACAACTTCAGGAAGTATTAACGAAGTTTATGATGCACTTACAAGCAGTAACCTTAATATAGTTGGTGAAGAAATATTTCAGGTCAAACATTGTCTGCTTGGATTGGAAGATGTGCCGTTAAATAAGATAAAAAAAATCTACGCACATTTTCAGGCTGCAAGACAGTGCAGCAAATTCTTAAAATCAATTCCGCAAGCTGAAATTGAATA
>CAZCJF010000074.1:4523-9578 GCA_964499095.1 uncultured Ignavibacteriaceae bacterium | reverse complement strand
AATTAATTGAAAAAGTTGCTTAACTTAATGTGTACTTTTAGGGGGTAAGATCAGTATCACCAAACTATTTTAAAAAAATTATAATAAACCAAAACACAATCGTTAAAATAAAAACTCCCCAAAACGGGATGCTATTAATCCACTTAAAAAATCCAACACCAACACCTATTATCACACCAACCATCAAATTACCTACTGCATAACCATATAACATCCCTACTAAAATGCCTAATGCTAAATCAATAGATTTTAGCTGAATCCTTTTTTGTCGGATAAGTTCTTCGCGGGAGTATTCCATAGTAACCTCAAATAATGCTTACAATACTTAATAAAATTATTTGAGGAATACAATCTTGTGAGGATAAATATTTTTAAAGCAGAAAAAGTATAAAAACTTAAATGGCTTTTTCCAGCTCGTGTGTTTCTGTGTTATGTTCAATACTAAATAAAAATTTAGCATTGGGATTTTTTTCTTTGGCTGCGTTCAGAGCATAAACTGAATCCGCTAAAAATACTAGATTACCGTGCTTATCGTTAAAAAGGTTATGCGATCGGATACGGAGTAATTCACTAATATCTTCTTCTTTATCAAAAATAACCCAGCAGGCTTTATAGAAATTTAAAGGTCTGAAGTAGCATGCTGCGCCGTATTCATTTAATAATCTGTATTCGAGTACATCAAACTGCAGATCACCAACTGTACCAACAACTTTTCTGCTGCCGTTATTTTGAATAAACACCTGAGCTAAACCTTCATCTGTTAATTGTCTTATTCCTTTATCCAGTTGTTTGGATTTGAAAGGATCGCTTAACTGGAGCTCTTTGAAGATTTCTGGAGAGAAAGTCGGAATACCTTTATACATAAAATTTTCACCCTCAGTAATTGTATCACCGATTTTAAAGTTACCTGCATCATAAAGACCAATTACGTCACCGGGGAAAGCCTCATCAATAGTAGTTTTATCTTGTGCCATAAAAGAAGCAGGATTGGGAAATTTTAATTCACGTTTTAATGTTACATGATAATAAAACTTATTGCGTTCAAACTTGCCGGAACAAACTCTTAAAAACGCGATTCTGTTTCTGTGCTTGGGATCAATATTAGCATGAATTTTAAACACAAATCCCGAAAACTTTTCATCTTCTGGGTTTATCAATCCGGTTGTTGTTTCTCTTGCTAAAGGCTTTGGAGCTATCTTAATAAAAGTATCCAGCAGTTCTTTTACTCCGAAGTTATTTATTGCGCTTCCAAAAAATACAGGGGCAACCTTTCCCTCTAAATAATCATTTACATCAAAGTGATCGTATGCACCGTGAATAAGTTCCAGATCATCTTTTAGTTTTATTGCTTCATCTCCAAATCTTTCAAGTAAACTTGGATCGTCAATTCCTTTAAAGAGTTCTACTTCTTCTTCTATTTTCTGTTTGTTTGCTTTAAAGAATGAGAACGTGTTTTCATAGATGTTATAAACACCTCTAAAATTAAATCCCATACCCATGGGATAACTTAGTGGTCTGACTTTAATATCAAGTTTCGCTTCAATTTCATCAAGTAGTTCAATTGGAATTTTTCCTTCGCGATCCAGCTTATTAATAAAAACGATAACAGGTGTGTTTCGCATTCTGCAGACATTCATAAGTTTTTCTGTTTGCTCTTCAACACCTTTTACACAATCAATAACTAGTATTACGCTATCAACAGCAGTAAGTGTTCTGTAAGTATCTTCTGCAAAATCTTTATGTCCTGGTGTATCCAATAAATTTATGTTGAAACCGTTGTAATGAAAACTCAATACTGAAGTCGATACAGAAATTCCGCGCTGCTTTTCAATTTCCTGAAAATCCGACGTAGTTGTTTTTCTTATCTTATTAGATTTTACAGCACCTGCTATTTGAATTGCACCGCTGAATAAAAGTAACTTTTCTGTTAATGTGGTCTTGCCTGCGTCAGGGTGACTGATAATTGCAAATGTTTTACGTTTTTGTATTTCTTTAATAATGCTCATACGCTTTATAATAATAATTTAATTTGTTTTTGGATAAATAAAGTGGATGACTTTTAATAAGCCAGCGGATTGAGTACTAAGAGTTAATAATTTTTATTCTTAAACATGATGATGCAAATATAAGAATAAACCAATTAAATGTATTCGACTTAATTTAATAATTTTTGAAACTATTGAGAGATTCACGTTAATTAAACTTTTTGAAGTATTACCAATATAGAAAAACTTTTTTCATCGAGAAATTACATATTTGTTAACTATTCAATGATTCCAAATTCATGCTGCAACTAATTCTCTTACTTTGGCTTCAAGCAACTGACATTTTTTACAACCAGAGCCAAGAATTTTTACTGAGATCATAAGCTGGCCTTTTCTTTTAATTTCATGAGTATTCTTTGTCTTATTTCTTCTGAAGTAGGAATACCTTTAGAATAATACCTGCAAGCAAGTGTTGGATTTTCGGGCGCAGGCATTTCCAACAAATCTTCGCCATCTATTAATAATGTCGGAGATCCTCTGAATTTTACCTGCATGGCGGCTACTTCATCTTCCACAAGAATTTTTTGCAGTTCAACTTTTTCCTCCAATCCATTTAGGGCTTCAGACAGATTTTTTTGCATCTTCAGATGATTTGGACATCCTTCGAAATATTGAAATTCAAGTTTTAGTTTCATTTTATTTCCTTATTCATCCCAAAAATACATTTTTGCTTCTGTTGATTGAGGATGTGTGTTCTGTATTTCTTTTAAAGTTTTTCTTAACTGCGAATTATCTTTTATTTTGATGTAACGAGCAGTCTCCCTTGCGACTAATAGTTTTGGATATAATGTTGTCTCAGTCAGTTCATCAATATCTTTATCAATTATTTTTATTATATCATCATATCTTCCGCGGGGCATTATTGTTTCAGTAATTCCCAATCTTAGCATTGCTCTGAACTCATCGGCAGGCAAATAACCATTAAAATGATAATAAGAATTTTCATTTTGATCTAGAAAGTAGAATGCCGGTGTCCAATAAGCACCGAGTATTTTTCTAACTTCTCTGTCTTTTATCAGATCAAGCTTAAGCAGCACAAACCATTCATTCATCTCATCAATAACTTTTTGATCCTTGTATGTTGTTGAATTCATCTTTTTGCAGCCGCCGCAACCGTCCATTTCAAACTGAAGAAGAATTATTTTTTTTGTTTTTAATGATTCTGCTTTTGCTTGCTCGAGATTTGTTAACCAATTCATTTTAATTCCTTTAAATTTTAGTAGTAGTAATATCAACTAAATGGCTTTTTTGAAAGTATTTTTTCTTAAACCTGAGTGCTACATTAACAAGCATTATTAAAACCGGTACTTCAACCAACGGTCCAATAACCGTTGCAAATGCAGCCGGAGAGTTAATTCCAAATACTGCAACTGCAACTGCAATTGCTAATTCAAAATCATTGCTGCCCGCTGTAAATGATACCGTAGTTGTTTTTTCATAAGATATTCCTTGTCTTCGAACAAAAAAGAATGTTGCAAAAAACATTATTGTAAAATAAAATGTGTACGGAATTGCAACTCTGATAACATCAAGCGGCAGTTCAACAATTTTTTCGCCCTTGAATGAAAACATTACAAAGATTGTAAAAAGCAAAGCAATTGGTGTAAGTATAGAAATTTTAGGAATGAATTTAGTATGATACCATTCCTTGCTTTTAGCTTTTACTAAAATTAATTGTGATATCACTCCACCGGCGAAAGGAATTCCCAGATAAATTAAAACTGTGACAGCGATCTCCCAGATAGAAACTTCTACTAATGCACCTTGCATACCAAATAACGGAGGAAGAACTGTTATAAAAATGTATGCGTAAACAGAATACACCAGCACCTGAAAGATAGCATTGAAAGCAACAAGTCCAGCCGCCAGTTCTGAATCGCCATTTGCCAGATCATTCCAGACTAAAACCATTGCGATGCATCTTGCCAAGCCAACAAGAATAACTCCTATTGCTATTTCGGGCTTATCCGGTAAAAGAATAATTGCAAGAATAAACATCACAAGCGGACCAATAATCCAATTCTGGACAAGTGAAATACTCAATAACTTAACATTCTTAAAAACAATCGGAAGTTCTTCATACTTAACTTTTGCTAGCGGCGGATACATCATTAATATTAATCCAATTGCAATTGGAATGTTTGTTGTGCCAACACTTAAAGAATCCCAAAATCCTGCAATGCCAGGAAAAATTGATCCGGCTGCCACACCGATAAACATTACGATAAATATCCACAGAGTTAGGTATCTGTCAAAGAATGAAAGTCTTTTTGAAACTGATGTGCTCATAATAATCTCTTATTTTATTCTGAATAAATTTTGATATTAATTTTATTTTCCTATCATATTTTTTAACCAGTGTTCTAATGTTGATTTAGTTGGAATTTTTCCCATTGCGAAAACTTTTCCATTCACAACCAAACCGGGAGTAATCATTATTCCGTAATCCATAAATTTTTCTTTGTCAGTTATCTTTTCAACATTTGCCGGTAAATTGTTTTCTTCAACAACTTCTTTTACAAGATTCTCCAGCTTAATACAATTCACACAGCCTGGACCAAGAACTTTTATGTCTAACATATTATTTCTCCTATGAAAATTTTCAATAATCAACGATCAATTTTCAATGTTCAATTTTTTTTAGTATTACTTTTCGCGGTTGAAATATTTTTACCCACGATCGAAATTAATTCTTCAGTTTCTTTTGATACTTTTTCAAGTTTTTCACGAGAATTAATCATTTCTTTTTTACGAATAATCTTTAAAGCCGCTTTGCATTCTTTTAATTCCTTTAGAATTACACCCATTTTGTGAACAAAATCGTTTCTGGATTCAGCAGCCTGAGCTTCTCCATAATTAAAAGTAGGTGAATGACAAGATTTGATAAGCTGTCCGGCTATATAATTACCTGCCCTTGTATTTGGTAATGCTTCAACTATATCAATCATTCTGCAAGTATAATCAACAAATCTGTCTTCGAGATCAAATTTTCTTTGATTCATATTTGTCC
>CAZCJF010000074.1:0-4423 GCA_964499095.1 uncultured Ignavibacteriaceae bacterium | reverse complement strand
TTTAGCAATTTGGCAATTAAGCAATTCAACAGTTAAAATAATGATCCATAAATCAACCCGCTGATTGTTGCCATTACAACAACAAGCATAACATAAACAACTGTTTTCTGTGTACCGATTACTCCTCTAATAACCAGCATATTTGGTAAAGATAAAGCTGGACCGGCAAGCAGTAATGCAAGTGCTGGACCTTTTCCCATTCCGCTGTTAATCAATCCCTGAAGAATTGGTATTTCCGTTAAAGTAGCAAAATACATAAACGCACCGGTAATAGATGCAAAGAAATTTGAGAAAAGAGAATTGCCGCCGACTAAAGCAGAAATCCATTCATTTGGTATGATACCATTATTATTATTTTGCGAACCAAGTAATAATCCTGCAACTAAAACTCCCAGAGCAAGAAGCGGCATAATCTGTTTTGTAAATCCCCATGTCTCTCCAAGCCATTGATTGGCTTCGCCATCTGTAAAAGTTAGAGCAATTGTTGTTGCAATAACAGCTACTACAAATGTGATTGTCGGATTTTCATAGAAGATTATTCCTGAAATAATAACAGCTGCTGTTCCCAAAATCACAAAAATTTTTTTAACCTGAATTATGTAGATCATTGAAAGTGCAAATCCAATTCCCAAAAAGGACGTGATAAACCATTTATTAGCATACATAAAATACCAGAAGCCCTCGGTTGTATCTGCTGGTTTACCCCAATTCACAAATACCAGAATTGCAACAAGAATAAAAAAGTGTAACGCTGTTTGACAAAGTGGTCTTGGTTCTTCAAGATCGGGCATTGCAAGCTGAGCATCTTCTTTTTCTTTCTCTTCTTTCCGATAGATAAAAGCCATAATCAATCCGATGATTACACTAAAAGACACAGCACCGATTACTCTTGCAATTCCGAGTTCAAGTCCAAGTATTTTTGCTGTTAAAATAATTGCCAGAATGTTAATTGCCGGACCTGAATAGAGAAATGCTATAGCAGGACCTAAACCAGCACCGCGTTTATGAATACTTGAAAACAATGGTAAAACTGTGCACGAACAAACTGCGAGGATGGTACCCGACACAGCAGCTACTGAATAAGAGACCCACTTCCTGGCTTTTGCACCAAAATATTTTACAACTGCTGCCTGACTAACAAATACAGCGATAGTCCCTGCAATAAAAAATGCAGGTATCAAACAGAGCAAAACATGTTCCTGTGCATACCATTTAGCAAGTTCAAAGGCGGCTAGAATTGCACCTTTAAAGGATTCGCTTTCTATGGGCATAAAGTATGCGAAGAGAAAAAATCCTAATATCCATAAAAAACTTTTATACTGTTCTTCCCAGTCCACTTTGTTCCCTTCGTTAATAAGAAATCAAACTACAATTTTTCTTTAATAAGTTTAAGAAGATCTTCTTCCGGAATTATTCCAACAACACATTTATCTTTTTCACGAAGCAATAATCGCATGGTTAAACGTTCCTCATCTTTGTCTAAAAGCGGTGAGGATAAATAATTATTAATGAAGTTGAAAAGAGCCTTATTCTCCTGAATATCTTTATTCAGTTTATAATAAACCCAGGTTCCTTCTTTTGCAGTTGTAAATAGACCTGCATTTTTCATAATAGTTAACGCTTTTGAAATTGCATACTGTGGAAGTTGTAAAGCATCCATAAGTTCACAAACACAGAGGTTTTTTGCGCTTTTTAGAAATAAGTTTAAAATACGAAGTCTTGTTTCATCAGAAAGGGCTTTGAATTTTTCAATGATTGTTTCCATTTTTTTATATGCAATTTTTTGCATACAAATATATGCGAATTTCGGCATATATATCAAATCATACAACCGCTTCCTAATCAGAATAAAGTTTTAAGTGTGATTTTGAGCAAATTGTTTGAGAAGATACGGAGCGCCTAATGTTGTGCAATTATATCAAGTTTATCGCAGAGTTCACATTCGAATTGTAAGGTAATATGATTTATTTCGTAACGGTTGTGCAATTCGGCTGAAATAATTTTTTGTATTTCAGTAGTATTACTCACCATCATATCTTCGACTTCTATATGCGCTTCAAAATGAGTGTCATTGTCATTGAGTTTCCACAAATGAATATGATGAATGTTTTTTACTCCCTTTATTTTCTCAACAACTGATTTGATCTCCTGAAGATCAATTCCTTCGATGTTTGACATCATCAAAATATCAATGGCTTCCTTGAGAATTTTGTAAGCTTCAATAAGAATGTATAAGGCAATTAGAATAGTTAGTATCGGATCAATCCAATAAACTTTATAAGCAATAATGGATACTGCTCCAACTATTATAGCAATACTGGAAACAGCATCACTTACCAAATGAAAGTAAGCTGCCCTGATGTTTATGTTCTTCTCCGAACCTCTTTTAAGAAGTAATGCACCGATTACATTCGGAATAAATCCAATTACGGCAACAGCAAGCATCAGATTACCTTCAATCTCGTTTGGATTGTTTAATCTGTCAATTGCTTCTCTGATAAGAAAAAAACAAATTATTATCAGAGTGCTTGCATTTATAACTGCAGCAATTATTTCCGCCCGCTTTAGTCCGAATGTGTATTTAGGTGTCTTGGGTTTTTTACCTAATCTGAGAGCGATAAAGGTAATAATGATTGCGATAGCATCACTGAAATTGTGCATCGCATCGGAAATTAGAGACAGACTTCCGGAAATAATTCCACCAACAATCTGAACAATTGTAATGAAAAAATTAAGAGCAATTGTTATGATTAAATTCTTCTCAGAAGTTTCATTTGAGGGATTATGTGAATGATTGTGTAACATTTTATTTTACAACTGTCTGAATCGCTTTTCTAATCATCAATGGTGAATTTGTTGTTAATGAATCAACTTCAAAATTTGTCAGGCGAATAGCTTTGTCGGTATCTTCAACATTATACACACATACATCAAGATTTTTGTTTTTCATTGCATCAATAAAATCATTATTAATGTATGAACCCGAAAAAAGTACAACTCCATCACAGTTTACAGTATTCAATTTTCTCATTATAAGTTTCTGAGTGAGCGATTTAAAGTAATTTCCTTTTGAAAAATACCATCCAAAAATCAGATAAGCTTTAATCTCAGGCAAATATTTTTTTGAAGCACGAATAATATTTCTGTGAAAAGAAATAATTCTGAGATTTTCTGATAACATGTTCGATTCTCTTAAAATTTCTTTCAGTCGTATTAAAAATTTTTCTCTGTTATCCTTTATTTCAAGATGCAATCCTTTTTTCTCAGGAATAATTTGAAGAACTTCCTTCAAGGTTGGAATTTTAGTCCCGGCAAATTGCTCGCCCTTGTACAAACCAACATCAATCTTTTTTAACTCAGAAAGTGAAGAAGATATAACATTTATTTTTTTGTTACCTACTCTGCGAGTGTCAGAATCGTGAATACAAACTATTTCATTATCATTTGTAAGCCAAAAATCTCCTTCGATAAAATCTGCTTTTTCATCAAAAGCGATTTTAAAGGCAGGAATAGTATTTTCAGGAGCAATGTAAGATGCACCCCGATGAGCAACTATTAGTGGAGTGTTTATTATCATTTAATTCTAAATTTCACCAACAATTTTTTTAAGCTTATGTTCAAGTTTAACAATATAAGAATTCCTTCGGTAAAGGTTCAGAATATTTTCAAGATTAGCTTCTGCTGCCTGCTCGCCTGCTGAAATAATTTGCTCAGCTTTATCAAAATCTGTCCAATCCAGATTTTTGACATCGGGGCTAATAACCAGATTTGCTTCTTTTAATCTTATCATAGAGAGATGATATGAGCTTATATCTTCAGCACGATAAAGTATTTCAAATACATTCCTTGGTTCATCAATAATTTTTAGTTCTCTCGAAACATCAACCGCCAATACTCTATCAGCTCCCAATTCTCTTACTCTTGCAGCAGGAACACTCTCAGAGGCACTACCATCTATCAATGAATAACCGTTAAATCTTACCGGAGGAAATATTCCGGGAATTGCCGAGCTTGCCCGAATAATTTGCCTGAGACTTCCTTCAGTAAAATTTATTTCTTCTCCGGAAAGTAAATCAGTTGCTATAGCAGAAAATTTTATTTTAAATTTTTCAACCGATACATTAGGAATCACACTATACATTTCTTCAGTTAGTTGTTCATCGAAATAAGAAAGTCTGTTTAGTGCTCTTAGTGCCTGCACTCTTGTTCCAACATAATCATAAAATTGTTTGAAATAATTTTTATCCGGCTTATTATTTTCACTTAACTTATCAATTCCGAGCTCAAGGAATTTTGGATTGTGAATAATATTAAGAATAAAATCTTCAACTTGTTTTGTATTTCCGTAAAAAGAATAAAGTCCTCCAACTATAGCTCCCATACTGCAGCCGGTAATTGAATGGACTTCAATTCCGTTTTGTTC
>CAZCJF010000073.1:0-10386 GCA_964499095.1 uncultured Ignavibacteriaceae bacterium | reverse complement strand
ATCGGATTCTTAATAAGATCTTTTTAAACTAAATTTTTTGTTTTATTTAATATGTAAAGAGTTTTATCTCTGGTGGCAAAAATTATCCCCTTAATTTTATCATACAATCTTGGCGATTTTATTTCTTTAATCCACGTTTTATAATAACCACCACTCTTAAACAAAAGCACATTAAAATTATTTGCATTAAATAGCTTTTGTAAATCGGCTTTTGAAAAAGTATGTGGATGTCCACGGTCTATTTTAAAGAGTTCAATTATTTTTCTGACGAGTTTACCCCAGGCATGATAAGTGTTTTGTCTGAAATAAATTTTTCCGTTTACCTTCAAAACCCTGTTCATTTCAGCTAAAACCTTTTGGGGATCTTCACAATGATCAAGAACGTTATCAATTATAATTAAATCAAAAAGGTTGTTATCAAATGGTAAATTTTCAGCCATTGCCTCTTTGTAAACTACAGAACTATCTCTTGCAGATACGAATTTATCTATTGATGAATAAACACTTTCAAGCGGATCTATTGCGAACCGATACTTGCCGGGTAAAAAAGTGATTATTCCGGCAGCACCACTTCCAATTTCTAATATGTGAGTCTCATCAGTAATAGTTAAAAAAGGCGCTATAGTTTCTTGAAGATCTTTAGCAAATCTTTCATAAAACTCCAGATCTAATGCTCCGGATTTCGAAACCCACCATTCCTTTTCATAGTTTTGAGCTAAAAGCCAGCGACTTTTCTGTTTATCCATGAGCAGAAACTCTAACTTATTATTTCTATTGTTTTGTGATAAACCAAATCTATATCCAACACTCTTAAGCATTTATACTTTGTATCTGTTCGGTGGCAGTATAACGGTTTTGGCGAGTAAAAAAAGCAAGGTGCACACTCAAGATTCAACGATGCAATTTTATGTTCTGTTTTCCAGGGATGAATGTAATGCGGATTTGTTGGACCAATAATGGCAATCACTTTTAATCTCAGAGCAGATGCAACGTGCATTAGTGCAGAATCGTTTGTAACAAACACATTACATCGTTTCATAATTGCAATGCTTTGTAAAAATTTATCAGTTTTAATTACATAACAATTTTCAGAATCAACCAATTTATTAATTGATGATTTTAATTCTTCCTCTTCGGGTCCACCAAACAAAAATATTTTTGCATTCTTTTCTTTTATAAGTTTTTTACCAAGATCAGCAAACTTTTCGGGTTCCCATCTGCGCATAATATGATTTTTAAGTGTTGCGCATCCCGGATGAAATCCAACAACAAAATCTTTCTCTTCAATATTGTTCTTTTCTAAATAATCACTTGCAAACTTTTTGTCTTCATCAGAAAAGAATATTTCAAGCCCAGGTTCCTCATCAAGACTTTTATTTAAAAGTTTTTCAATCAAACGAATATTGGTTTGAACATTATGTGATAGATCATTTTCTAAAATGGTAACATTATTAAGCCAGCCGAGGTTTTGCCGGTGCATTCTTAAATACTCAACCCCGGCTCTTTTTTTTGCAGCGATTAAAAAGTTTATAATGTTATATTCTTTTCTGTTAGAAGGATAAACATTAATTGAGGCATCATATTTTTTTCTTATTGCGAAAACAAAAAGAAGTGATTTCCGGATTCCTTCCCTTAAAAAATCAAAGTGGATAACATTATTAATATGTGGATTGTTTTGCAGAATTTCTGTTGTTCCTTTAAACATTACCAGAACATCTATCTGTGCATCGGGAACAGATTGGCGCAATAGCTTTAAAGCCGGAGTAAACATCAGCGCATCACCAATACCGGATAATGCGAGAATTAGAATTTTCATAAATAATTATTATAAAAAAGCTGTCTATCGAACCTGAATTAATCTGTGTCACGCTTAACCCTGCCTTTGGCTTGCGGCAAGGCAGCTAAGCGTGACAGACTATTTATTTAAACAGCAGTGATTTCAAAACAACATTAATTTGTTTTGCTTGTATCTAATCCTATTACAAGCCGTTTATATTTTTCAATGTTAGCTCTGACATTAGGATCTTCAGGGAAAAGTGTCCCAAGCTTTTGCCACAACTCTAAAAGTTTGTCATTCTTTCCCTGTCCTTCATAAACATCAAGCAATATTCTGTAGGGATTATAATATGATTGGACATCTTCCGGATTCTTTTCCATTCTTGCAAGTGCAAGTTTTTCAACTTCAGAAGATACAGCTAAATATTTCTCGTTTGCACCGGCACGTTTGTAAAGTATGCTTATTTCATAAAGCAAGCCATAATCCATCGGAATTAATTTGACAGGCATTTTCATTTCCATCTCATCAAGTGTCTTTGTTGCCAAATCATTTTGCCCAATGTTGATGTAATAAAGAGTTAAACGCAAGAAAGCATTTCTGTAATTCTGAACCATTCGTTTATGATTATCATCAAGGAAAATTTTAGGATCATTCAGTCCACGGAACTTAAATCCCGGCTGATAATCTCTGCTGTAACCAACAACTTCTGTTAAGTTAGCTTTTAAAATATTTGGTTCGATAAATTCATCATTCTGTTTACGTTTCTCCGGCACAAGCCTGAATGCCATACCTTCCATTCTGAGATAATCGCTCAAACCAATTTTACTGTCTTCAGAACAGGTTACTGCAAAGTAAATTGGTCTTTCCCAATTATTAGATTCAATTATTTCTTTCACCATTAAATCCTGAACACGCACAGCCTGGATATTTCCATAATTTAAGGTTGGATTCATTGTCCAGGTAATTGAGCCCTGATTAATAAGCGAAGTATCTTTTATTCCAAACTTCTGCACAATATCAGAAATTGAAACCTGTGTGCCCCTTGGAATAATTGGTACGGAAATTTTTTGTGGTGTCCACTGAATCGGTCTTATGTCGCGTATTTGCTGATCTGAAAGCCGCATTCGTACAGTTCCCACTTTGTATGGATCGACATTTTTAAGCTGATTTATATACCAGCTTGTATTTAGCAAACTAAGGTTTGCAATTTTAACATCGCGCCGCACACCTTCAACATCCTGCAAATACCACAATGGAAAAGTATCATTATCTCCATTTGTAAAAAGAACTGCATTTGGTGCACAGCTTTGCAAAAGATTATATGAGTAATCCCATGGCACCCAATTGTTAGATCTATCGTGAGTAAAATAATTTGCCTGAAGCATTCTTACTGGAATAAATACTATGCCCAAAACAAGCACGCCGTAAGTTGCTGCGTTTCTAAGAGAGTTCTTTGTAAGTTTTGATTGAATTAAGTCAATCAACCCTCTCAAACCAACTGCAATCCAAAGAGCATAAACGAAGAAAGCTCCCACGTAAAAATAATCTCTTTCTCTTGGCTGCGGTTCTTGCTGATTTTGGTAAAATGCAGTTAGATATCCCATAAGTATAAACATAATCATATAAACAGAAGCCATCTTCCAATCTTTTCTGAAGTGAAAATAAATTCCGATTAATCCGATTAAGAAAGGAATACCAAATAAAGAATCTTTAGTTTCTCCGGCAAAGTTAATTCCAATAACTTTTCCAATAATATTTCCGATATCATTAAACGGAGCAATGTTTACTCCATCATCCTGCACCCAACCTTCTCGTCCGGCAAAATTCCAAAGCAGATATCTTGTCATCATATGATTCATTTGATAAGAGTAGAAGAAATCAAGATCGGAAGAATAGTTGGTATATACTACCTGTTGATGAGGTTCTGAAGCAAACCTTCTTTTAAATGTTGGGAAGTCACCGTACTGTTCACGATTAAGATATTTTACCAGTTCGGTAAATGTGTTAGGTTCGTTTTCATTCATAGGAGGATTTTGATTTGAGCGAATGATTACCATTGCAAAAGTTAAAAAACCTACCAGTATAAAGATGAATGACATAAACACAAGATGAAGCGTTGGTTTGGAATTCTTTCTTGCGTAATGAACACCAAAACCCAATGCAGCAAACAAAAGAATCAGTATTAAAACTTCCAGAAAAATATTATCCCCCCCAATGGCTGTCATAAGTTCCGGCAAGTATTTTACAACGCCGGGATAAGTTGCAAAAAGAGCAATGCCACCAATTATGATAGGCATATAGAGAGAATTTCTTGTAAAAATCTTTTTCCAGTAAACGCCCATTATCAATGCACTTATACCAACTATGAATAATTTAAACTTGGAATCAAAATTCTGGAATTCTTCTGTTGATGGTGGCGTTTGAGATTTTTCACCAGACCACCAGAATATTGCGAGCAAAAGAATAATTGCCGCATGAATCATAAAAATGTACCCGGTTTTCTTTAACGATTCTTCATCATCAACATACTTCTTAAACATAATTATCATCACAACAGGCACGGCAGCCAGTACGCTCATCAAATGAACGCCGGTAGAGAGACCAAGCAGATATGCAATCATCAAGATATATTTTTCGCTGTCTTTTTTATCAGCCCGCTCATTCCACCTCATTATTAAATATGTAACGGCTGCAAAAAGAAAAGTACTGAATGCATAAACCTCAGCCTCAACACCGTTAAACCAGAATGTATCACTAAATGAAAAAGCAAGAGCCCCAATTGCTGCTGAAACATAAGTTGCAATTGCATCAAAGAGATTATCAGCTTTTTTGCCTTTGTAGTTTTCAATAAGTTTTATTGCAATTAAGTATAGAAATAAAACTGAAAGCGCCGATGAAATAACGGAGATCATATTTACCCTGAAGCCAATATTTTCTCCTATCGGAAGTTTTGAAAAGATGTTACCGAGAATAAGGAAAAAGGGTGTTCCCGGAGGATGCGGAACCTGTAAATAATAAGAAGCTGCTATAAATTCCCCGCAGTCCCAAAAGGAAACTGATGGCTGCACGGTCATAAAAAGAACTATAAATGAAATCAGGAAAACAATTGCCGCAATAATTTTATTAAGCAGATTGAAATTCATTCTTACCTCTGAATTAGACTAGTCATATAAATAATAACCCACCCTTCTGCTCCGCTAAAATTGACGATATTTACTTCAATGTCATGCTTAGCTAAGTCGAAGTATGATGGTTGATAACTAAAAAAATAAATTAATTTAAAATCTGATTTTTAGACGTTTAGTTTTAAGATTCGTTGTTTTTTTTGAAAAAGTGATCGTACTTTGATTTATCAACAGCCACATAAAATTTATCATAAAGCTCTTTTAATCTTTTCATAGAAACAGTATCAAAATCTTCATCATCTTTTTGGCGTTTAACAAACTTCTTATAATCCTCAAGTTCATTTCTATTCATCTTATTTTCAAATCTTTTCAAATAATCCAAATACTTCTGCTGATCTCTGAAAGCCATTATGATTACCCTTATTGTTGCATAATCAAAATTTCATCGCAAAAAATAAACAAACTTTATATGCTAAAAAAATGAATAAAAAAGCAAAACACATGCATCCCCACATACTATGTGAGGCAATATGTCTTTTCTGCTTTTGGTTTGATGTTATCGATGTTAACAGCTAAGTTTGATGTGTAAAATTAAGGTGTTAAAATGAAAAGCTTAGCCTGGTTCTTCCTCATCCTTTTTTTAACAATTTCATTAACCGCACAAGAGGCAAATACAAGGAAAATAGTATTACTACCACTTACTTCAAACGGCATTGATTTGGCAGCGGTGCGTACATCAGAATCAATTTTGCGGATGGAATTAGAAAGCGAGAATAACATAATCCTTGTTTCGGAAAAGAAAACTTTAACTGCACTGGGCGATGGATTTTGTGATGAAGCAGAATGCGCCCGTGAAATTGCAGAAAAGCTTGAAGCCACTGAAGTTTTAATTTGTAAACTGAACCAGCTTGGAGAAAAGATAATAGTGCAGTATCAATTGATTAATGTAGAAACGGGAAAAAATATTTTGTCAGAGAGAGCAACATCAATCACTATTGAAGACCTGGATGCGGTTATGAAAAGAGTTGCGCTTAGTGTTTCAAGGCTTTCTCCGTTTGAGAGCAACAAAGAAATTGGAAACATTGTGCAGAAAGAATCAATGGAATCTCTTAGACAGGCAGCCAGATATAATTTTGGAGTTGGATTTGGATATCTTTTCCCTGAACATGGATATGACAGTAACAAAAAATCTTTTACTATAAATGCATACTTTGATTATGAAATGCCCAACTATGCTGTGGGATTAATGCTTGGTGCCAGAAAAGGCTTTGCAATAAATCTTTATGGAAATTATCTTTTTAGCAAAACAGACTTTTGCCCTTATTTAGGGGGTGCCCTCGGGTTTCATTGGGTTTCAGATCATAAAAACAGTTGGATTATAGATCCTTATCAGAGCATTGAAGATAAAGAAGAAGATGGAATTGAGATTGGTTTACAAACGGGGATTCGTTTATTCCACACGTATAATTTTCAATTGTTTATTCAGGGCGAGTACATAATAACATTTAACGATTACAACGATAAAGCATTTGTATTTACAATAGGAATTTTATGATAAAACACATTGTATTCTGGCGCTTGAATGAAAGCGCTTATGGAAACGATAAACTAACCATCGCCCGAATTTTAAAAGAGAAACTTCTTGCAATGCAAGGCAAAGTGGATGGCTTGCTAAAAATAGAGGTCGGTTTTGATTTTAGTAGTGAAAAAGATTCCTGTGATGTTGCTTTGTACTCAGAGTTTACAACCAAAGAAGCATTACGCCAATATCAAGTTCATGCTGATCACGAAGAAATAAAAAAGTGGTTAAGTAAAGTTAGATACGAACGCCGGGTTGTAGATTATGAAGTCTCTTAGTGAAGCTTTGTGTTCTTAGTGTCTTAGTGGTGAAAGAGTCTTAACCACTTAGACACTTAGTTCACTTAGGAACACTAAGCTGCTTCTTCAACATCAGATTTTAACTTTACTTCATTACCAAAAAGTTTTGAAACTCTGCTGCAAAAAGTAATTAAGTAAGAAAGAATATCTTCGGGTTTTTCAAATCTGTTTTCAACCACAAGTTTCATTACTTCTTTCTGTTGATTAAATTTTATTTTGTCTTTGTAAGCAGACTCATCCATAATGAATCTCATCAATTCAACAAAACGAACTTTGTAGTAGTCCTCTTTTTCTCCACGTGGAAGAATAATGTGAATGTTTTTTCTCTGGATTGCAATCCGCTCAAACAAAGCATAAGAAGCATAAAACTTTAATGTTGCAGATAAAACCAATCGCCTTACAATTTCGGGAAGCACACCGAACCTATCCAGCATTTCTTCCTTAAGCTCTTCAATTTCAGATAAACTTTTTACTGAATAAAGTGCTGTGTAAAAATTCAAGCGATCCATTTGTTCGGGCATATAAGTAGCCGGAATTCCGATATCAAAAAAAGTATCAATTGTTGGTTCGGTTCGTTCTTCAATTTTGGGCAAAGATTTAAATACTTCCTTAAAGTCCTGATATTTCAATTCTTCAACAGCTTCATTTATCAACTTAACATAAAGATCAAAACCAACTTCGTTTATAAATCCGGTTTGTTCAGTTCCAAGCAAATTACCGGCACCACGAATTTCAAGATCGCGCATAGCAACATTAAATCCGGAGCCAATTTCGGTGTATTCTTCAATTGCCTGTAATCTTCGCAAAGCTTTTTTTGTAATTCCACTCATAGAAGGAACGATAAAATGTGCATAAGCTTGTCTATCGCTTCTTCCAACTCTTCCCCGCAGTTGATGAAGTTCTGCAAGTCCAAATCTATCGGCGCGATTTATAATTATTGTGTTAACGTTCGGAATATCAATTCCCGATTCTATTATCTTCGTTGATAAAAGTACGTCATACTTACGATTAAGAAATCCGTGAATTACTTCTTCAAGCCTTGATGGTTTCATCTGTCCGTGTGCAACCGCTACTTTGGCTTCTGGAACATATCTCTTAATATAATCAGCAAGTTTATCAATTGATTGAACACGATCGTGTACAAAATATACTTGTCCGTTTCGTTTCAATTCGTTCATTATCCATTCGCGAATCTTCAACGCATCAAATGTAGATACACTGGTATAAATTGGTTGTCTGTTTGGAGGCGGCGTTGCAATTATTGAAAGATCTCTTGCACCAAGCAAAGAAAGATTTAGTGTTCTTGGAATTGGTGTTGCAGTTAATGTAAGAGTATCAACATTTACTTTGATTTTACGTAATTTTTCTTTTGCAGTAACTCCAAAGCGGTGTTCTTCGTCAATAATCAGCAAACCAAGATCTTTAAACTTAACATCCTTAGAAAGCAATCGATGCGTTCCAATCAAAATATCAAGTTGGCCCTGTTCTAAATTTTTTATGATTTCGATCTGCTCTTTTTTTGTTTGGAATCTTGAAAGCGCAGCAACACGAACCGGAAATTGCGAAAGTCTGTCTTTAAAAGTATTGAAATGTTGCTCAGCCAAAATTGTAGTAGGAACAAGAACACACACCTGTTTTCCATCCTGCACAGATTTGAATGCAGCACGCACTGCAACCTCGGTTTTACCAAATCCAACATCACCGCAAACCAAACGATCCATTGGGTTTTGCGCTTCCATATCCTGCTTAACTTCCTCGCTAGCTTTTGCCTGGTCCGGAGTATCTTCATAAAAGAACGATGCTTCAAGTTCACGCTGCCAAACAGTATCGGGAGAAAATCTAAACCCTTCTGTAGATTTTCTTTTAGCATAGAGTTCAATTAAATCACGAGCAGCTTCCTTGATCTTCTTTTTCGTTTTTGCTCTTGTGTTTTGCCATTCACCGCTGCCAAGTGTTGCCAGAGTTGGTTTTAAATTTTCATTTGACGAATATCTTTTTACCAAAGCCAGGTAGTTTAGATTTACATAAACAACTCCGCCCTCAGCATAAAGTATTTTCATCGATTCCTGATTTGCATCACCGATCTTAATTGTTTCAAGTCCCGCATACTGTCCTATTCCGTAATCTTCGTGAACAACAAAATCGCCTCGTTTGATTGATGCAAAACTTTTGGCTTTAGACTTCTTAAACTTTTTTGATGAAGAAATTTTCGTTCGGTAAGGCTTTTTAAAGATTTGGTAATCTGTAAGTACTAAAAGTTTTTCGTTTCGATTTACAAACCCTTCTTTAATTGCTAAAGTATCAACTTTAATTTTTCCCGATTCAATTAATTCACCAAGTTCAGGATTTATTTCACTTAACAGTTCTTTTAATCGATTTGTCTGAAGCTCATTTTCTGAAGTGATAATAACGTTAAAACTTTTTTCTGTAAAGTCTTTAAGTGTATTAAAAAGAATTTGATAATTTGAATTGATTGCTGGTGAAGGTGAAATACCAAGATCAATTCTTTGCGCGGAATTTATTTCTTCTTCAATTATCCAGCGAGCATTTGTACCTTGGTAATCGAAAGGGCTTAATGGTTTGGTGGCCTCAACCTTCAGGCTGAGCTCTTCCTCGGGCATAAAGCTTGCGACTACTTTTGGGAATTCATCTTCATCAATCTCCTTTGTTTTTTTTGAAATTGATTTTTCTTCTTCTTTGGGCTCAATGATTTCAACTTCAGAAGATTTTATATTATCTAACTCATACGATGAAGCAATAAAAATCGGGTTATCTAAATAACTAAAAATATCAGAGTTAAATTCTTTAACCTGATTTTCAAAAGCCCCGGCAAGGGTTACTTCCTCAACTTTTTCAAATGAGCGCTGACTTTCGGAATCAAAATATCTGATTGATTCGATGAAGTCACCATCAAACTCTAATCTAACCGGACTTTTTTCTGAGTAGGACCAAAAATCTATTATTGCACCTCGTTGTGAGTAATAACCCGGAGCCTCAACAAATTTATCTTTTGTGTAAACCAATAGATTTAAATAATCAATAAGGTCATCGTATTTTAAATTTCCCCCAACAGAAACTTTTGTTGTAAGGTGATTTATTTTTTCTTTATCAGGAAGTTTAAGATTTAATATTTGGTAAGTAGATAGCAGAATAAATTTTTTACGTTTAGAAATTTCAGTAAGCTTTTCCTGGATCGGTTCAAGATTAAAATCATCAATCACAATTATATCATCAGCCAACCCCAAAACATTTAATTCAACTTTTATTTCATTTACAAGCTTGGTTTCCGGGAAAAGTAAAATTATCTGAGCGTTTTTTTCAGACAATTCCATCACAGCAAAACTTTTAGATGATCCGTAAAGCGGACTGATAAGAACATTCTTTTGATCCGCAAAAGCTTTGCTTCGTATAGAATTAAAATTGAGTTTAAATTGTCTTATTTCCATTACATGATTAAAGCGGAATATTGAAGTTTAATATCGGCGGCGGCGGTAGAACGGGCTCATTTGTTATATCCGAAATCTGATTTGACGGATGGTTATTCACAAACTCACCAACAAATAATCCAATCGCAGACCCAAAGAGAATGTCAGAAAACCAATGTTC
>CAZCJF010000072.1:0-10651 GCA_964499095.1 uncultured Ignavibacteriaceae bacterium | reverse complement strand
ACAAGATTATTAATTGCATCAACACCGGGATTGGAAATTTTTAATGTAACTCTTGTCTTACCTCTTCTTTCAGTTTTAATTTCTATGTAATCTCTTTTTTCATACCACTTTTGGATTTCTGCAGCGGTGGTTATCCAGAATTTTTTCTTCTTCAAATCTTTTATGATATCTCTGATAACCGATGCGTAATCTTTTCTGCATTGATACTCTGTATGAACTTTAAAGATATACATTCCCCCTTCAAACAGAACTCTATCCAAATCTTCCTGATAAGTGTAAAACTGAAATTCCGGCAAAGTTAAACCAAAATCTCTAATCACTTCATAATCATCACGGGCTGTTTTAGTCATAGTAGTCATTCTTCTATCACCACGAATAATTGTTTTGGGAACAGATCGGTCTGTTAATGAATCCGTTAATATGTATTTAAGATTTGCACTTATTACTGCATTTATAGTATTCTGATCAAATAATCCGTAGTAAGGTAGAATTCCGTTTACTTTTGTATTGGTTATTTTCTCAATCGTTTCTTTTGCATTTATTATTCTTCTAAACTGCTCATCAAAAGAATTAAGTTTATTAAATCTATCATTAACCGAAGCCAGATATCCAACATCTACAAGAGCAGCTACTTCTCCATAAATAGATATTTGCTTTAACAGCTGTTTATTTGATTCACTTATTGACGGATCAACGAAAAATGTCGGGGTTATACCTTCCTCCTTCAGGATAGGAAGAATATTCTTAATATTTTCAACATCATTTGATAAAACCGGAGTTACTACTGCAGCTGCATCATATCCCGTTGGCCAATCTCTGACATAAGCTATCGGAGAGTAAGTTAACCATTGGATGGAATTGTTAAATAGTCTTTCAAAAAAGATGTAATCCTCCTGTACACCAATTATTGAGTTTAATTCAAATCCCATCCACATAAATCTGCCTAAACCAAAAGAACCGTATGCAATGCCGGCAGATTTTTTTATTTCCTCTCTCACCAATCCATCATCTAATCTGTAGTTATACCAAAAACTAACCTGAGTAGTACGCGGATCCAGAACTTCAACTGCCATTGGTCTGTCCCATGTTGCCACCTTCAGTGGAAATCCTGTTGGAATGTTTGCGGTTATTGGTAAACTTCCACACACAGTATGAATTTTAGTGTATTCATCAGGCTTTAACTCGTGAGAAAATTTTAAACCAAAAACCTGATTTAAGAACTCCCATCCACGCCATTTGCCATCTTCGGAAAAAGTTCCAATACTTCCCGTTGCAAAAAGACTTCCACCATTTTCAAGATACTTTTTTAACTGAATAACTTCTTTCTCGCTTAAAGATCTTGAGCCGGGTAATACAAGTAATTTAAATTTTAAATGTTCACCATTTTCAATCGTTTGATCAGATATAATTTCATACTTAAGCTTTGCATCTCCTAAAAACTTTTTCCAGGTAGAAATGTTATCGTTTAACCAGGTGCTGCCGGCAGGTAAAGTATTTTCAGTGTATTTGGAATAAAGAATTCCAACTTCAGATTTTTTGCCAAATAAGAAGTTCTCTACAATTTCTGAATTTGGAATCAGATCAGATGTTTCAAATCTGCCGTAAACACCACGAAGAATAAAGTAATAGATTAGAATGGCTGAGATAAGAATTACAAAGCCGGTAAGAATGATAAAGAATTGATTTATCCTTAACCCAAAAAATTTTTGATTTAGCGCCACTTTACGGCTCCTGAATCTCTATCTTCTTTAGGTGAAACATATCCTTCGGAAGTGTATTTCAGGAATTTATTTTCGTCACTTAATCTATGATCAATTTTGGTTTTTTCTTTAACTGGTTTTTCTTCAGTTTGTCTGTAACCCCTTGGTTCAGGGGTATAGCGCGATTGTGAAGGTTTTTTTTCTTGTGTAACCTTTTCACCGGTAATTCCTGGTTCCACTTTTCTTACTTGCCTAGGCTCAGTTCTTAAATGCTGATTAACCAAAGTCTCGGAAGGTGCAACTATTTCTGCTTTTATTGTAGAAGGTTTAGTTTGATAAAATGCTTGCTGACGTCCTTCTCTTACTTTATAAAGGATGTATGCCCCGATTGCCAATATGAAAGTGCATATTGTTGCAACAAGAATAATAGTTGATAATATCGGGATTAATTCCATTTAATTTTCCTCAATAGTTTAAGCTGCAATTTTTTGTGCTTCAGTTATGTTTTCTCTTTCCAATTTGCCCCAGGTCATTCTTATACCTAAAAACTCTTCGATGGTTGACATCGTTTTACAGATATCTATAATCAGTATAAAAAACATTCTGTAAATAATGGCATACCAAATTAATCTGAATTCCTCTTTTTCAACGGCAATGCAATACAATGCAGTAACCATATCAAGTATTGCCAAGCCAGCCCACCAGAAAAATATCAAGTGTGAAAATCCAAAAAATATTGCCGCAAAAATAAAGAACGCATTTGCTGCGATATTCATTGTCGGCCAAATCAAAGCTTCGTAAGAAATTACCCATAAAATAAAAGTACCACCAAAATTTACGGTGGGATTTATCATCAGTTTTTTATGCTTTCTAAGTGACTGTAAAATACCTCTGGTCCATCTGTATCTTTGCTTTAACAATTGCTGCAAAGTAACCGGCGCCTGAGTGTATGATATCGCTTTTGGTTCATAATAAATTTTCCAGTCTTTTGCTAAAATTTTCAATGTTAAATCTGCATCTTCAGCATAAGTGTCACTGGAGTAAAATCCTGCCTGCTCAATAGCAGCTCTTCGGAATAATCCAATCGGACCGGGGATAATGTTTACAAGCCTTACATAACTTTGAGCGCTTCGTGCCATATTCAATCCTTCGATATACTCAAGGGCTTGCAAATCAGTAAAAAATTTTTTTCTGTTTAATACTTTAACATTCCCTGCAACTGCACCGATTTTGGGATCTTTAAAGTGACGTACAGCTGCCTTCAGCGACTCAGGTGAAAGCTGTGAATCCCCATCCATGCAAAGAACAAACTCAGCCTTTGAATAATAGATTCCTGCATTTAAAGCTCTTGCCTTCCCCAGATTAGGTTGATTGATCAGAGAAATTTTAATTTTATTTAATTTCCCCTGTTGATATCCAACTAAAGATTCTGCGATCTGCTTAGTATTATCCGAAGAGCCATCATTAACAATTATTATTTCGTAGTTACTATAATGAAGATTTAATAATGACTTTATAGATTCTTTAATAACTTTTCCTTCATTAAAAACAGGAACGATTATCGAGACGAACGGAGTAAATCCGTTTGTTTCCATAAAAGTATATTCATTTATGTAAAGATATGCCATTACCAGAATGGCAAAGTATCTTATCAGAAGAATGAAAAGAAAAATTACAAGAGCAATTATTGTTGAGTACTCTAAAAGAGAACTGAATGACAAAATCGTAAATGGCAAAGTGTAAACAATTATCAAAATCAGTAAAAGTGATAATATACCACTTACTAAAATTCGTCTCAGATATTTTTGCTCTAAATTTTCGCCCTTTTTTTCTTCTTCCCTGTTTGAAATAGTTACTATGGTCCGGTTGACCAATTGATTAAGCATATTTATCCGGATAAAGATTTGTATAATTTAAGCAACAATAATACCACATAACGCTAAATATATTCTAAAATTAAACAATCTTAACACAATATCTTGCACCAATATTGGATAATTAATTTTTCTGTATCATTCTAAAACAAGCAAAAATTATCAATAATCAGCTTTAAAGATTCCAGAAAATATTAGCCTGAATTGAATTTGATCGGTAACCAATATTAGAACGGGATGAATTACTTGCCGTGAATTTTGCATTTAGTGTTAAATTTTCTAATAACGGATAGCTTAGTGACGCATAAAACTCTGAAAGAACAAAATCATTTTGTGGAATTAATCCGACTTTACCTCCGATAGTTAAATTGGTTTTTTCTTCGTTCACCAAATTCAAGTCTGCCCACAAAGAATGCGATTCAAAATTATCGGGGCTCCAGTATAAAATCGAAGTTTTATTCACTGAGTAAAAGTAATACTCATACCCTGCATCAAAATCCTTTTCAAATTCTTTACCTAATCTTATTTGTGCCTGATTGCCGTAATTATTATCTGAAATATCTAAGTAAGCATATTTGCCTGAAATGATAAATCCATTTCTAAATTTATTATTTCCAGCTAATGCAAAATGATATGCATTTAATCTTGTTTTAACCAAAAAAGGTGAGTAAAGAATAAATGCTGCGTCAGAATAATTTATTGATGCAGATAAATTATAAACATTTTTCTTTTGCAAAGACAGATTTACTTCAATTATGTTTTCTTGGTTTTCATCCGCAAAATAAATTTTACCAAATGAAGCTGCGGCAGATAAAACTTCTGTCAAACGGAAATAAGCCGAACCCTTAACCTGTGTAAATCGTAAGCTTTCAGATTCAGATTTAAGGTCGCCGCGGGAGCCACTAATTCCGAATGCAATATTTTTTGTAGCACCAAAATCAATTCCCAATCCAACGTTAGCTAACTTAAAATCAATGTTATCAACAAAATAATTTGCCTGCGGCACAACCTGAATGAAAGTAGGAAATCGTTCGAAAGAAAATTTATTGCTTCCACCCAACCAGTTTAATCTTGTTTTTAAGATGTGGCTATCGGGTGATAAACTAAGAAGTTCTTCATAAATTATTTGTGCATTTTTAGTCTGCCCAGTTTTCAAGTAAGCATCACCAAGGAACAGCTTTGTTTCGATATCGCTAGGATTTTTTTGTGAAAGTTTTCTGAACTCTCTGACAGCTTGCAGTGAATCTCCATACCAGTAAATAACTTTTGCACGATATTTATCAGTTTCAAAATCATAATTTGTTTTTAGCAGGTTATCATAAATTTTTATAGCACTATTCAAATCCCCTTTTAATAAAAAGACATCGGCTAATTCTCGGGATACAGAAATATTTTCAGGATCATTCTTTAAATATTCCTGAAAACTCTTGATTGCGTAATCTAAATTGCCAGTGATTACATTTTCTCTTGCCTTGTCCAGCATTTTTATTTGCTCATCTTTCCTAAGTCTTAAATCCAATTCCTCGATACCCTGTTTAAGGTTATTCAATTCAGGTAGTGAAGGATCGGATGATTCTAATTGAACGAGCAAAGTTTTAGCTTCAGTCACATTCTCAGATCTAAGCTTAAGAAATGCCAATCCCAATAATGCGTCTTTACTCAAAGGTTCTTTAGACAACACTTTTCCGTAGGCTTTTTCCGCATCCAGAAGATTCTGATCAAGCCAAAAATTAATTTTTGCATACATCAGGTTATAGTTGATATCATCAGGATTTTGTTTTAACAGTTCTGCAATTTCAATTTGCGCATCGCACAGTTTGCTTTGCCAGGTTAATATTTCAACAACTTTGTACCTTATGTCTTTGTCTGATGGGTAATACTTCAGATATTGATTATAGTATTTTAATGCTAAATCATAATCCTTATCAAATAAGTGCAGGTCTCCCAGCCCTAATAGTGCTTTTTTATCTTTTGGATTTTTACTTAGTACTTCTTCAAAATATTTTTTTCTATCTGCATAAAAAGATTTTTTTAAACTCTCGTTTTTACTATACAATTCCAAATAACGATTGTTATCAGAATATTTTTTTGATAGGATTTCCAATTGTTGTTTTGCTTCTTCAAATCTTCGGGCTTTAATTAATTCTTCTACAAGACTAAACCGCAACTTATTATCTTCCGGTGCAGATTTCAGAAGCCTGAAATATTTATCTATAATGTATTCTTTAGGAGCCGGCGGCAATCCATAATTAAATCCGGTTGCGGTATCATTTATAGAGTAGATATATCCTTTACCTTTAGCAAGATCTAAACCATCAAGTGCTTCTTTAAAGAAAGGTCTTATTTCTAATGATTTGGAAAAAGATTCAATGGCAAGTTTATTTTTCCCAAGCCAAAGCTGAAAATATCCTAATCGGGACCATAATCTATGATCGTTCGGAAATTTATCAGTATAAGATTTTAGGATTGGTTCTCCTTTAGAAATACGATTATTCTTTGCAAGAATTTCGGTATATCTTAAAATTTCATCTGATGAAGCTTCTTCCTTTTCCAGATATAAATCATACCAGATTTCGGCTTCATTCCACTCTCCTAAATTTTTATAACACTTGCCAATTTCAAGATAGTTAATGGCATTGCTTGGATTGATTGCGATCTCTCTTTTATGACCTTCAATTTTATTATAAAGAAGTTTATACCAGTCCTGTGTAGCTCTGTTTAGATTGGAAGTAATTTCTTTATCATTTGGTGCTAATTTTTTTGCAGTGCGATAATCATAAACAGCATATTCATAATTGCCTCTTCTCTCATAACAAATGCCTCTTAAATTAAATCCGTCTGCACGATTAGGATTTTCTGAAACGTATTTATTAAGTAAATCAATAGCCTCGCCGTATCTGGCATTGTTCATTAATGAGAGGGCTTCGTTTTTAAGAATTATGGAATTATAATTTTGGGGGAACAGAACTTCTGTGAAGCAAAAAAAACTAATCAACAAAAAGAAGTTTAACGGTAATTTCATCTGCGGATTTCAATTTTATCTCTGTTCTATTCGGGTTCTGGCGTCCTCAAGTTCAAACTCAGAAATTATCTCATCAGCATTATTAAATTTTTCATTCATTTTTAATATGCGTACAGAAATTTTTCTGGTATCAAACTCTTCAAGATTATTGTAAACTTTGTTTATGCAACTCTCAATTTCATCCTCAGTTGACTTGGTTACTAATACATAAATTGTTTCGGAGATATTGCAGATTTTGTCTTTCTTATCAACAGCAAGCCTGACAGCACTATATAATTGATTAAAGTTAAGAGTTTTATGATTATCAATTAATGGATTGAGCTTGAAAGAAATGACAGTAAAAATCTGACCAGTAGTTTTAAAGAGAGCAATCTGATTATTCAGGATGAGTTTAAAATCATTGATGCTGTAGAGATTGGGAATCAAATAGGCGGGTGTTGATAAAGATTCTTTTGTTGTCCTCTCGGCAGGAATTTCCTGAATAATATTTTCTTTAGTTGTTCTCTTCGTAAACTTAAAGTCAGTAGTTACGCCTCTGTAAGGTTCTATAAAATAATTAGCTTTAAATTTTCCCTCCGCATGTCCAATGTTTGGAGTGATATCAATTATTCCGCTCGGTGGTGATTCAAAATCATCTTTTTTATGTAGTTGAATGACTCCCGTAGCAAAAGTGTTTACAACATTAAAAATCATTTTAGAAGAACTTGCAACGGGTTCTCTTAAAAGTAACAAGCTGGTTATTCCCAAATCTTCAATCGTTTCGAGCGTCTGCCCAAAAACTTCTCTTAAAAGATTTAGATCTTCAAATTCTATGTAAGGTGTTAGCTCATCAAAAATTAATCTTGATGGATTATATTGATTGATGAGTGAGATAATATCTCTTAAATACTCACTTAAAACTTCATCACGATTTTCAAAATCAGAAATGTCTGTTGGGTTTGCAACTCTTACAATAATTATGGAATTCTCATTTATATAAGTTTCCAGATCTATATCAATTGATGCAGCATGAATTATCAAATCTTTTGGGCGGGCATTTGTAAAGTATAAGCAGACTTCTTTATTCTTTGCGCTTTGTACTGCAAACTGCAGACTTAGCAAAGTCTTTCCGGACTTTTTCTCGCCGATAAGTAAGTACGTACCTCCGCGGTAAAAGCCCCCCCAGGCATTATCCACAATAGGAATTCCAGTCTGGAATAGTTGTATGCTTTTCTTCATTTATTCTAAAAATTTTTAAAGTTTTCCCAATAATTATACCGCTAAATGTTCACAAAAAGGTTAAAAAATCCATTAAAATCACCATTATCCTGAAATAATTAGAGACAAAGTTTTACCTATGTATTAGAATGCAACAAGTTATTAAATTTTGATAAAACCAATTATTTATTCTTATCATTAAGAATTGATGCAGCTAAAATGGATTTAGATTTGTGGAAAATGATTTAGATGAAAAATGCAGATAGTGAGATTGATTTCTCACTAACTGCAATAAAAGTTAAGCTTCAACTTTCTCGGAAGATTTTGGTGGAAAGTTTGTTCCGATTATTATATCCCAGATGGGAGTGCTTACTCCGTAACCTTTATGAGAGTCAAGATAATGATGTCTCATATGATGATTTTTAATCATTAACCAGAATTTACTATGCATATTAAAATGATGAATTGCATAGTGAGTGATATCATAAAAAAGATACCCTGTTAAAAATCCCGCAAAGAACGGAAATACTGATATTTCACCAATTAATGCTTTAAACAAAAAGTAAAACAAAACTGCAAGCGGTATGCTTACAGATGGTGGCATCACTAGTCTTCTGGAGTCACTCGGATAATCGTGATGAACTCCGTGAAATATAAAATGAATTTTTGCGCCAATCTTACTCTTTAATTCCCAATGAAAAATAAACCGATGCAACAAATATTCTGTAATAGTCCAGATAAATATTCCAAAAACAAATAAACCGATAATTGACAATACTCCGACTGAATAAGTAAAAACCGATAAATAAAACATATATAAAATTACCGGTACATAAATAATCAGCGGTACTGAAGGATGGACTCTGGATAATGCTTCTAGAAAATCATTTTTAAACATCCTTACTGTTTCATCTTTATTGGAAACGAAATTTTTAGGCATATACTACTCCTTATAATTGAATTTTCTGTGGGCAAATCTAACACTTTAAAGATAAAAATTAAATATTATCAATCAATCCGTAAGCTACATCAAATAAATAGTATTACTACTAACTTTTTTACTTTCAGTTTGAAATTCACAAATAAAGTTTTCATATTCACTTTTGATTTTCAAGATTTCTGCAAAACTCAGGAGGTTTGATGTCTCAGAGCGGCGAACGAGAACAGTGGGGCACTAAAATAGGATTGATACTTGCAGTAGCAGGCAACGCCGTAGGCTTAGGTAATTTTTTGCGATTCCCCGTGCAAGCTGCCCAAAATGGCGGCGGTGCATTTATGATTCCCTATTTTATCTTTTTTATTCTGCTTGGAATTCCATTAATGTGGATTGAATGGGGCATCGGAAGACACGGTGGAAAATTTAAACACGGAAGTGCTCCCGGAATGTTTGATGTTCTTTGGAAAAACCGATTGGCAAAATACTTCGGCGCATTAGGTCTCTTCATATCTATTACAATATTAATTTACTATACTTACATTGAGTCGTGGACTCTGGGCTTCAGTCTCTTTTCAATTCTCGGATTATATTCTAATGAGACCCGGGAAACTATGACTGGCTTCCTATCAAGCTATCAGGGAATATCAGTTTCAGATACTTTTACTTCTATTCTGCCGGCGTATTTATTAATGCTGGTAACATTCGGAATTAACTTTGCGGTACTTTATAAAGGAATCTCAGCCGGAATTGAAAAGCTTGCAAAGATAGCAATGCCCCTGCTTTTTATTTTTGCAATAATACTTGCAATCAGAATTATAACTCTTGGTACACCTGATCCGGCTCTTCCGGAAAATTCAGTTGCTAATGGATTTGCATTTATCTGGAATCCGGATTTTTCTGCTTTGGGTAATCCTAATATATGGCTTGCTGCAGCGGGACAAATATTTTTTACGCTATCCGTTGGTATGGGTACTATTCATGCTTATGCAAGTTACTTAAAACCTGATGATGATATTGTCCTTTCGGGATTATCAACTGCATCAACAAATGAATTTGCAGAAGTAGTTCTAGGTGCCTCAATTGCTATTCCTGTTGCAGTTGCATTTTTTGGATTAGATGCCACAAAAGAAATTGCACAAGGCGGTGCATTCAATCTTGGATTTGTTTCTATGCCTATAATTTTTGGGAGCGATGCTTTTCCGCTTGGTGAATTATTTGGATTTATGTGGTTCCTTCTTCTATTCTTTGCCGGGATTACATCTTCTGTTGCAATGGGGCAGCCGGTGGTTGCTTTCCTGGAAGATGAATTTGGAATGGATAGAAAAAAAGCTGTAACCACTTTAGCAATTGCTGTTTTAATTGCAGTCCAATTCATTGTGTTCTTCTTAAAGTACGGATTCTTAGATGAGATGGATTATTGGGCAGGAACATTTGGATTAGTTGTTTTTGCACTGATAGAAACAGTTTTATTTATGTGGGTGTTTGGTGCCGATAAAGCCTGGAAAGAAATGAATAAAGGTGGAGATATTCAGATTCCTCGTTTCTTTTACTATGTGATGAAATACGTTACCCCGCTAATTTTATTTACGCTTATGATTTGGTGGTTTGTTCAAAGTGCATTGCCAACGCTGCTATTAGAAAATGCTGCTCCGGAAAACGTTCCGTACATCTGGGGAGCCAGAATTTTGATGATAACAGTTGCAGTATTAATTATTTTAATGGTTAAGAAAGCCTGGGAAAATAATAATCATAAAGAGGTGATTTAATGGGACTTACATCTGAAGGAATTATTTTTTTAGTGCTTGCCTGGGGTATTATTATCTCCCTTGTAGTTTTTTGTTTTTATAAGGTGTTTAGGACTGAAGGGAAAAAGTAAACTACCACCGCCATAGGCGGTGGCTTTTTTTTGTTACCACCTCTT
>CAZCJF010000071.1:0-10903 GCA_964499095.1 uncultured Ignavibacteriaceae bacterium | reverse complement strand
ATTAATCCAGATCTATTAAAAACAGCTTGACAAAGTCATAATATTCAATGTGACTTAAGAATATTATTTAACTAATAATGTCATCCTGAGCGGAGTCGAAGGATGACCAACTATAAAAGAACTACAATAAAATAAACTAATTCAAAATTCTAAATGAAATACTACTTGGGAATTCTTTAGAATGATAAATCTTAATCATAGCTTTTACAAATTTATCTTTATCTGCGTTGTAAATATCACAAAATGTATTTGGATTTACATCAAAGAACGGAAAGTATGATGACGAAACCTGAATCATAATTTTGTGCCCTGCTTTAAAAGTATGAAAAGCATCATTCAAATTTATTTTTACCTCAGTAACTTTATTTGGTTCAAAAGGCTCAGGATTTTCATAACTGTTTCTAAACTTTCCGCGCATAATTTCAGTCCTGACTAATCTTTCATATCCACCCATTTCAACTTTTGCAGGATTTGGTTCGGGATCTTTTTCATTATCAGGATAAACATCAATTAGTTTTACCACAAAATCAGCATCTGTTCCAGTGGTTGAGACAAATATGTCCGCAATGATTGATCCCGCAATAGTAACATCTTCATTTAAAATATCGGATTCAAACGTTAAAACATCAGGACGAGTTGAAACATATCTTTGATCTTCTATCAGGTGAAATGGATTATAAAACTGCTTTGAATCTTGGAACTTAGCTGTATAAGGGACAGGATTCCAGGGATCACTCACATATTCTGAAAAAGAATTATTTGTATTAGGAACTTGCTGATTTAGTTTTTCTTCTTCCTGAAAATAAAATTTTACTTCACTTACTTTCGCGGGTGGCCAGGTTGGATAATTGCTCCATTTATTTTTTCCTGTATCAAAAACATAAACATCATTTAAATTCAAATCACCTTCACCTTTAAGATGAAATTTAAAGAAGGGAAGCAAGATTTCTTTACGATAATAATCCGCCGTATTTCCTCCAAAATAAAAATCACCAAGTGAATCACCTTTTGCCCAAATCCACGAACCGTGAGTCCACGGACCCATTACTAATCTTGTGTTATTTGGTTTATCATTTTGCTCAATCGTTTTATAAATATGAAGCGGACCGTACATATCTTCTGCATCGTACCAGCCGCCAACAAGTAAGATAGCGGGTTTCATATTTTTAAGATGTTGCAAATTGCTTCGAGCTTGCCAATAGTAATCATAATTACCATGAGCCATCATTGTATCCCAAAATGGGATTTCATTTTTAAGAATTTTTTCATTCAGTTTTTTAATTGGTGTATGGTCCAAAAAAAAGTTATAAGCATCAGGAGAATCATACTCCACTGCCGGTGGATACTTAGTTAATGGTTCTGGTCTGGGTTTACCAAACTGTTTAAAGAAATTAAAAGACATCAAAACAGAAAAAGCTCCATTGTGGTGCATATCATCACCAACAAACCAATCAGAAATAGGAGCTTGCGGTGAAGCACAAACAAGATTTGGATGAGCATCGATTGTTCCCATAAAGGCGTAAAATCCCGGATAAGAATTTCCCCAGATACCAACTTTTTTATTATTGTTGTCTATATTATTTATTAACCATTCAATAGTATCATAGGTATCGCTGCTTTCATCAACCTGATTTTTATTTGTTTTATTTGGAATGTATGCACGCATATTATCAAATTCACCTTCCGACATAAACCTGCCGCGAACATCCTGAAAAACAAAGATAAATCCTTCCTCCAAAAATTCTCTAGACGCACCAAGGAAACCAGAGTACTTATCTTCACCGTAAGGTCCGGATGAATATGGAGTTCTTGTTAGCAAAATTGGATATGTTTTTGATTTATCTTTAGGTGTGTACACAGCGGTAAAAAGTTTAACTCCGTCCCGCATTTCGATCATATATTCTTTTTTATCATAATTCTCTTTTACATTACTCTGCTGGGATTGAGTGCAATTGGAAAATGATATTAAAAATAAAATAATTGAAAAGGTGGAGAAAATTTTTGGTCTCATAATCAATCCAATTAAATATTAATTCATAGGGTTTCAGAAATCAATTTGTCAATCTGAGTCATCCTGCAAACCTGCCTGCGGTAGGCAGGGTCGAAGGACGAAGACTGACATCTATTTTAGTTATGTCACACTTCTACCTGCCTCGACTTGTGTCAGACAAGGCGGGCAAGCTACTAATGACCACTAGTGTTTTGTCATTGCGAATGAGTCCTCGAATGAAGCAATCTCAAGGTAGAAATTTGAGATTGCTTCGCTCCCAAAGCGTCGCTCGCAATGACAGTAAGGTCATTGTTTTGATGAATCCCGCTTCGTGGGATGGGGTACTCAGTGTGACAATAAAATTTATATCTAAAATAAAATTCATTTGTTTATTAAAATGAACTAACTAAAATTCTTTTCACAAATAAAATACATTATTTTTGTTTTAGTTAAAAAAGATTTTACAGGAACGGTTTGCCGGATTTAACAGGAATAATAATTTTATTTGTTGTAGGTGCTATTGCTGCATTTATAAATGTTAATGCAGGAGGTGGATCGTCACTTACCTTACCTGTATTAATCTTTTTAGGATTAGATCCTACGGTTGCAAATGGAACAAACCGCGTCGCAATCCTTTTTCAAAACATTTCTGCTGTTCATTCCTTTAAGACAGAAAAATTTTATGAACTGAAAAATAGTTTAATCCTTTCCGCTCTTACTTTGCCGGGAGCAATTGCCGGAGCGATTATGGCTGTTAAAATTAGTGATGATTTGTTTGAGAAAGTTCTTGCTGTGATAATGATTTTAATAATTATCACAATGCTTCTGCCTAAAAAGAAAGTTGAAAAAGTTAAAGAAGGTTTTGTTATTGATTGGAAAATAACTTTAGCGATGATTGTGGTTGGATTTTATGGTGCATTTATTCAGGTTGGAGTTGGCTTTTTGCTGATGGCTTCATTTCAGTATTTAATGAAACTTGATTTGATAAGAGTTAATATGCACAAAGTATTTGTTGTGTTTGTATTTACAATTCCTGCTCTGATTATTTTTATTTTAACTGACAATATTAATTGGTATTACGGATTAACTCTTTCTGCAGGAAATGCATTTGGCGGCTGGTGGGGCGCAAAACTTTCAGTTAAGAAAGGTGAAAAACTTATTAGATCAGTTTTGATAATTGCAATTCTAATTATGTCACTAAAACTTCTAAATCTTTTCTAGAGGAAATATGAGCAGAGATATAAATCACAAAATAAAAATGAATAATGGAGTTGAAGTTCCACAGTTTGGACTAGGAGTTTATCTTACAAAATCCGGGACAGAATGTGTTAACGCTGTTACGTGGGCTTTGGAAGCTGGATACAGACATATTGATACAGCAAGAATTTATGGAAATGAAAAAGAAGTTGGTGAAGCAGTTAGAAATTTTGGTATTAAACGTGAACACGTTTTTATAACAACAAAGCTTTGGAATGATGATCACGGTTATGAATCCGCACTTAAAGCATTTGATAAAAGTTTAAAGACTTTAAATGTTGATTACATTGATTGTTATTTAATTCACTGGCCGGTTAAAGAAAAACGAAAAGATAGCTGGAAAGCGCTTGAGAAGATTTATGAATCAGGTTATTGTAAATCTATTGGTGTAAGTAATTATATGATCATTCATCTTGAAGAGTTGTTTACTTATGCAAACATAATTCCTGTTATGAACCAGGTTGAGTTCAGTCCGTACAATTACCAAAAAGATTTGCTAGAAGTTTGCAACAAAAATAAAATTATTCTTGAAGCTTATTCTCCTCTTACAAGAATGAAAAAACTTGATGATCCGCGAGTTTTACCTATTGCTGAAAAGCATAATAAAACTAATGCGCAAGTTTTAATACGCTGGGCAATTGAACACGACTTAGTTGTAATTCCAAAATCAGCACGCAAGAAAAGAATAATTGAGAATGCCGATATTTTTAATTTTTCTCTGGATAAATCTGATATGAAAATTTTAGATGATCTTGATGAAGGATTTAGATGTTCGTGGGATCCTACGAAGATTGATTAAATTCTGTTCGTCATTGCGAGGAGTATTCGACGAAGCAATCTTAAAAAACAATAAGTTATTTTCTGGAGTAATTATGAAAAATTCAATATCTCTTTTATTAACATTGATAAGTTTGATTTCCGATTTATCTTTAGCTCAATTTTCAGATACTATTCGAATAAAAACTGAAAGAGTTAGAGGTTATGGACCCTTTGAAAGAAGTACTTCTTTCATCCAGCCATTAACAGAGGATAATCCCTGGAATAAAGCAACTCCTAATTACAAAGGAATTCCTGATACACTTAATTATTTGATGTTTGCAACAGAACAGACAGATTTCCTTCAGTATACGTATCAAAGTTATTATAACAATAAAATTAATGATGATGTTTTTGAGTCTTGTAAGAGTTCATGGAATTGGAATCCATCGACTGATGAGTACACAAAAGATCTTATAAAAGTAAACATCGGAGTTGTCGCTGGCTATGATAGTCTTGGAGAATTAAAACTTAAGGTTGATAAAAATAATAATTATAATTTTTCGGATGATGATTATTTTACTCTTCCAGAAAAAGTAGCCGGACAAAACTTTTGGGGAAGATACACAGACTTAAATTCATTTGAAGTTGAATATGAAAACTTTAAAGACGGTAATATTCACAAATTGAAAACCTGGATATATATTGATTACTCTGAACCAATGTATTACAGTAAAAAAGAAAAATATAATCCTATCATTTTATATCTTGGTTTTGCAGAACATCATCTCGGTGAATTTACTATTATTGGAACTAATTATAAGATAGCAGTTAAAAGTGATAGAGCAACATACAGAATGAATTCTAAAATCAAATTGTGGAGAGAAAATGATGATTCTGAACCGAATCTATCACAATCTGAAATTGCTTTAAACGGCTTTTTACAGATTGAAGATCAATATTATAGATTTGATTCTGTTACATCAGACGGTAGTGAAATAATATTATTAAAAGACAGGAGTGTATTGGATAGAGGTGGAAATCAAGTCGGACTAAAAGCAATAAATTTTATTGGTAAATCTCTTTCAGGAAACATCATAGAACTTGATAAACTAAAAGGAAAATATGTTTATCTCGATTTCTGGGGTACATGGTGTTCACCCTGTCGTGAAGAAATTCCAATATTAAAAAGCATTTATAGGGAATATCAAAATGAAAACTTTACGTTAATCGGAATAGCAAATGATAATTTTGAAGCATTACAAGATTTTGTTAAGAAGCAAGAAATAGAATGGGAGCAAATATTACAATCAGATGATAAATCCATAATTGCTGACTATGGTGTTACTGGCTATCCAACTACTTTTTTAATTGACCCTGAAGGAAAAATAATTTCTAAAAACATCAGAGCAGTTGAGTTGAATGAAAAGCTTAAAGAAATTTTTGGCAAAAAATAAATTTTATTTGCGCTGAAGCTCAACTTATTTTTTCGGCAGCTGATAATTTAATTCAAATAAAATCTGCCAGATTGCTTCGTCGAGGACTCCTCGCAATGACGAACAATATTACTTCCTCAGTTCTTTAATCAAATACTTCCCAGTTAAACTTTTTTTGTTTTTAATTATTTGTTCAGGAGTTCCTTCGGCAATAATTTTTCCGCCAAACTCACCTCCGCCAGGACCAAGATCGATAATCCAATCTGCGGTTTTTATTACATCAAGATTGTGTTCAACAACTACAACAGTATTTCCTTTATCAACAAGTTTGTTTAAAACTCCTAAAAGAATTCTAACATCTTCAAAATGCAAACCGGTTGTTGGTTCGTCAAGAATGTAAATTGTTTTGCCGGTACTTACTTTACTTAGTTCTGTTGCAAGTTTAACTCTTTGTGCTTCTCCTCCTGAAAGAGTTGTTGCCTGCTGACCAAGTTTTATATAACCAAGTCCAACATCGTGAATTGCTTTTATTTTTCTGAAAATTCTTGGCAAGTCTTCAAAAAATTCTAACGCTTCATCAACACGCATTTCAAGGACATCAGAAATAGATTTTGTTTTGTATAACACTTGCAAAGTTTCCCTGTTATATCTTTTTCCGTGACAAACATCGCAAAGCACATAAACATCCGGAAGAAAATTCATTTCAATTTTCTTTAGACCATCACCGCCGCATTCTTCACATCTGCCGCCTTCTACATTAAAACTAAACCTGCCTGTTGCGTATCCTCGCATTTTAGATTCCGGAAGCTGAGCAAACAAATCGCGAATGTGTGTAAACAATCCTGTATAAGTTGCTGGATTAGATCGCGGTGTTCTTCCAATCGGAGACTGATCTATCTCAATAACTTTATCAATATGTTCTAAGCCTTCAACCGATTTGTATGGAAGAGGCACAACTTTGGAAGAATAGATTTTCTTCATCAATATCTTAACAAGTGTTTCATTAATCAATGTTGATTTGCCTGAACCGCTAACTCCGGTTATAACAGTAAATGTCCCAAGAGGAATTTTCAGATCAACATTTTTTAAATTGTTTCCGCTTGCACCTTTTAAGATTAAAGATTTTCCGGTTCCTTTTCTTCGCTTTTCCGGAATTTCAATTTGTTTTTTCTCGGTCAGATAAGAAAGTGTTAACGAATCAAATCCATTTTTAGATTTTGTAAGTTTGGAAGTCTCACCCGCAATACAAACCTCTCCACCGTGGACCCCGGCAGCGGGACCAAGATCAATTATGAAATCTGAACTTTCTATTGTTTCCCTATCGTGCTCAACAACGATTACAGTGTTTCCAAGATCGCGAAGATTCTTTAAAGAATTTATCAGCTTTACATTATCACTTTGATGCAAGCCAATTGATGGCTCATCAAGAACATATAAAACGCCTGCAAGCTGAGAACCAATTTGTGTAGCTAATCTGATTCTTTGTGATTCGCCACCGGATAAAGTTCTGGCAGATCGATCAAGAGTCAGGTAATCCAATCCAACGTTCAATAAAAACCCTAGCCGCTCATTTATTTCTTTTAAAATAGGTTTAGCGATAATGGCTTCTTTGCCTTTTAATTTCAGATTACCAAAAAATTCTGCAGCACGATTGATTGAAAGCTTTGTTACATCGCTGATATTCATTCCCTGAAATTTTACAGCTAATGACTCTTTCTTTAATCTGCCTCCGCCGCAAGTTTGGCATATTGCGGTTGTCATGTAAGCTTCAACCCATTCCCGTATCTGGTTTGATGAAGTTGTTGCATAAAAATTTTTAAGATAATTAATTAACCCGGAAAACCTGTGTAAGTAAGTAACCGGTTTGCCTTTGCCGTAATTGTAGGTGAAAGAAATTTTTTCGGAGCTTCCATTTAGCAATAAATCTTTTTGTTCACTTGTTAAATTTTTAAGTGGAGTATCAAAATCAAATCCAAACTTCTGCCCCACTGCCTCTAACTGATTAAAGAACCAGATTTGTCTTGGCTTACCGAGCGGGGCAATTCCTTCTTCGTTAATTGATTTATTCCAGTCAGGGATAATTAAATCTATATCAAGTTGTTTTATTTCACCCAAACCTTCGCAATCCGGACAGGAACCATACGGTGAGTTGAATGAAAAAGAATTTGGTGCAAGTTCGCGATAAGAAATTCCGCAATCCAAACAGGCTAAATGACGGCTATAAACTTTGTCTTCACCATTTTCATCGATGATTACAATTCCTTCACCATAATTCAATGCAACGTCAACTGATTCAGTTAATCTTGCACGTGATTTTTCACTTACATTAACTTTATCAACAGCAATTTCTATATTATGGATTTTATAACGATCAACGTGAAAACCTTTTTCGATTTCATAGTACTCCCCATCAACCCTGACTTTTAGAAATCCATCCGAAATGATTTCCTCAAACAATTCACGATAATGTCCCTTTCTTCCTCTTACAACCGGTGCAAGCACATTTACTTTTTTACCGGATTGATTTTGAATGATAGAATCAATTATCTGATTTGCTGATTGTTTGTGAACAGGTTTTCCGCAATTATAACAATGAGGAATTCCGATTCGTGCATAAAGCAATCTTAAATAATCGTAAATCTCTGTAACTGTACCAACTGTTGAGCGCGGATTACCTGAAGTAGATTTTTGCTCGATAGAAATAGCCGGACTTAAACCTTCAATCAGATCAACATCAGGTTTTTCCAGCATATCCAGAAACTGACGTGCAAATGCAGAGAGTGATTCAATATATCTTCTTTGTCCTTCTGCGTAAATTGTATCAAAAGCTAACGAAGATTTTCCTGATCCGGATAATCCGGTAATCACTGTGAATGAATCACGTGGAATTTCTACATCGATATTCTTTAGATTATGCTCGCGGGCACCTTTGACAATAATAGTTTCTTTTTCCAATTTCTGACTTTACAAAAAATAGTTTTAAAAATTTCAAACAGTTATTTTAGGAATAGTGATATTGATATACAAATATTTTTGAATGTAATTATCTAATCACCATGATATTACCTGAAGCAATAAAAACAATCGAAAAACCGGAAAAATTCTTATATAAAGAAAAAAATTCGGAATTTATCGCAGAAATTTTCCCTGTAAATTCTGAGGAAGATTCACACTCACATATAACATCAGCTAAAAAAAGATATTTCGATGCTAATCACCACTGTTTTGCCTTTAAACTGCACAACGGATTGGAGAAATATTCTGATGACGGAGAACCAAGAGGTACTGCCGGTTTAAGAATCTTAAACGCCATTAAACATTTCGATTTAACCGATATTATTTTGATTGTAACGCGTTATTTTGGGGGAACCAAGCTTGGGGTTGGTCCACTCGGAAAAGCTTATTATAATGCAGCTATCGGCGTTTTAGAGAAAACTAAGATAGTTTCACTGGAACTGCATCAGCAAGTAGAAATATTATCTTCGTATGAAAACTCAAGTATTGTTTACCGATTAGTTGATGAGCATAAAGCAAAAATTGTTAAATCAGATTTTAGCGAATCAGCAAAATTTGTTTGTATTATTAAACGCTCATTGCTTGAAAGCTTTAGTTTAGAGCTAAAAAACGCAAGTAATGGTCAAATATTAGTTACCCAATCTAAAAATTTCACATATGAAAAAAATAATTAAATACTAACACTATACTTGATTTAATATTTTTTATTGTCGATTTTTGTTACAAACAAATATTTATCCTTTATCCAACGGGGAATCTATGGATCTTTACCAGAATGCAGAAAAGTTAGCTAATCTAACTTTTAATCTTCTGGCAAACTGCCAGGAAAAAGAAGTACGACTTGCTGAAGTGCATAATCTTACACAGGCTGAATTCAGATGCTTAAGATTGTTTGGTTCAGATGAAAGCATCAACAATAAAGCTATTGCTGAAAGAATGAATCTTAGCCCAAGCAGACTTACAAGAATTATTGACGGACTGGTTCAGAAAGAATATATAATAAGAGAAATCGATCCTAATGACAGAAGAAATATGCGAGTTTCTCTTTCAAGTCGTGGACAGCTTCTTGTTCAACAGTTAAATAAATCTTATATAGAAATTCATAAAGAAATCTTACAGGATATTGACCCCGATCAGCATCAATCACTGATTACAGCAATGACACATTTGTTATCTGCTCTGGAAAAGTGGATCGCAAAGTCCTGATTAGTTATTTCTTTTTAGATGATTCAAATATTTTTTTACATCATCAAGATCTTCAACCAGTAGTTTAAGATTTTGAAATGTCTCTGGAGTGAGCTTCAGATATTTGTTTTCTATTCTCTCCCTTGAATCTGCTGATAAATAATTACTTACGCGGGTTAATTCAGAATTTATTTTTTCAAGATTCTCAGAAATATCTTTTTTTATCTGCTCAAGATTGGTTACTTCCGGATTATTAACTGCGCCTGCAGCAACCCGAATTAAACCATTCACATATTTTCCAGTGAAACAAAATTCTTCAAATGATTTCGTGTCATTAATAATTGCGTAAGCCTCAACTATTTCGCTCAGATCTTCTTTTTGCCGGATTTTTTTATTCAAAAAGATTTCGCAATCTTCTAATAATTTTTTAGAAAGCTGAAACATCTTTTATTTTTTTACTCCTAATCCTAATCCATCACCAATCGGGATAATCATAGAATCAAGATTTTGCTGCAGGATAAATATTTTATTAAACTCTTTTATATGTTTTGATGATTTAAGATACTTTGATGGAACACGTGATGATGCCGCATAACCGTGCCAAAGCAGATTATCAATCAGCATTACTCCACCTTTTCTTAAAAGAATCATAGAATAATCAAACAATCTTTTGTAATCTTCTTTATCAGCATCCAGGAAAATAAAATCAAACTTTTTACCAATCTGTGGTAAGATATTTAATGCATCACCCTTCAATAACTTAATCTTTTTTGCTAATCCTGATTTTTCAAAATTTATCTCGGCTAATTTTATATTGTCTTCACTTTTTTCAATTGTATAGACAGTGGCTTTTTTACTTAAGCATCTTGCAATCCTGATAGTTGAATAGCCTATCGCAGTTCCAATTTCCAATACTCTATCAGGTTTGTAAATTTTGATTAAATTCTCCAGAAATTGTACTGAGTGCCAATCTAAAATCGGAACGTTGTTTTGCCTGGCAAAATTTTCCATTTCCTCTATTAATGCATCATCATTTTTACGGAATGATTCTAAATATCTTTTCTGTGCCGGGAAGAGAATGTTCGACATTATTTAGCTTTGATAAAATTATTTAATAAGAATTATTTTTTTTGAATATTGTTGATCACCTATTTTTATAAGTGCCAGATAAACTCCGCTTGCACAAAGGTAACCATCGTTTGTTTTACCGTTCCATCTAAACGAGTTTTGACCGAATGAAGTTATTTTAGAATAATCAAACACC
>CAZCJF010000070.1:0-11729 GCA_964499095.1 uncultured Ignavibacteriaceae bacterium | reverse complement strand
CATCTTTAGCAATAACAAATTTGCCGGATTGATCAAAAAAACCCGAATCAACTCTGGCGTATTCATTAAAATCAGATACATAGCTTGCACCTAATTCAAGATTACTTAGTATTGGAATATCAGCAGCAGGAGAAAACTGTAGTGGTCGGATATATCCTCTTAATCCAAATACACCAGATTGTGCAAAATTTCCGTAAATAGATTCAAAACCAAATTTTCCAAAATCGATATCTGCTACCAATCCAATTTTTCTTGAGTCGAAAGTTGGGCTGTTGTTGTACTGATGAATAATTGTTCCGTGCCCCAAAGTGTAATAATCAAGTGCCCCAAGTTTTAAGAAGACAGGATCATTTTTATAACCATATCTAACATATCTTATTAAACTAAGATAATCGGAAGTTTCATTAAAATTTTCTTTTCTCAATTTACCATCAGAATCAAAATCAAGATTCAAATCCAGACCCACTCCAAAATTTCCGATTGCTACTTCCGGTCGGAAGCTAAAGCGATAATGCGGTTTACCGTCAATCCAGGTAATTCCCATTCCCCCGTTTAGGTAGCCTTCATCCGGTCTTGGATAATCATAAAATTGTGCGAAGCTTTGAATAGAAAACAATAAGGTTAAAGTGAAAAACAATGATTTCATTTTGACTCCGAAAAAATTCTATTTAAGATAAACTAATCTTTTGGTTACTAATTGATTATCAGATAAAAACCTAACAAAGTAAATGCCCGAGGAATACTCAGAAAAATCAATAGAGATCGAATATGAGCCAGGTAAAAATTCCTTAGCAGTTAACTCTTTTACCAGATTACCATTCACATCAAATAAATCAATAACTAATTTTTGATAAGATTGCAATTCGAAATTTATTTTCGTTATCGGGTTAAAAGGATTTGGATAGTTATCTGATATATAAAAATTTTGAAGCGCTTTGTTATTTTCATCATTAACAAAAGTCAGATAATCAATTGAAATTGTGTCCGAAAAATCAAATGTTCCGTTAAAATCAATCTGCTTTAATCTATAATAAACAGTTCCGGATTTAATAACTGTGCTATCAAAATAATTATAATTTTTAGGTGAGTTACTATTTCCATTCCCTTCAACAAATCCTATTGATTCAAAAGTCAGATCGGAGTATGCTCTTTGAACATCAAAGCCATAATTTTCAACCTCGGTTGCAGTTCCAAAAAAAAGTATAACACCGGAATCAACATCAGCCGGGAAAAAATAAACCAGCTCAACAGGTAAAATTTCTAACGGCTGAAAACTAAATTTTTCATCTTCAAATTTAGATTGGGTAAAAAAGGATGATGCAAATAATAAGCTTATGATAAATGAATTATAAAATAATTTGCTCATTACCTTGCTATAACCAGTTTTTGTGTAGTAGAAAAATTGTTACCGGCATCAGTGGCTATTAACTTATAAATATAAACTCCGTTTGCAAGATTGTCCTCATCCTGATCTTTTCCGTTCCATTCAATTCTATTAAATCCAACAGTTAGCTGGCTCTTTTCAATTTTAATTTCTTTAATAAGTCGCCCTGCAATTGTAAAAATTTTAATCTTAATATCTTCGGGAAGTTGAGTTAACAAAAAGGTGAAATAAGTCTTTTCAGAGAAAGGATTGGGATAATTGTAAACATATAGTGCTTCAAGTTTGTTCTGCACAATAAAATATTTTTCAAAACCAGGTTGGGTTTGCATTTTGCCATCAACATCAACTCCATAGATTCTAAAAGAATAATCACCATCCTCTAATGAAGGACTAAACTGATAGTTTGCAATACGGTTAACTGTATCATAATTTATTTTTAATTCTTCATAACTGATTCGATTAGTGTTCAAATAAAACTCCACAGCTGAAGTATCATGAATGGGGAACCAAACCGGATAATGAAGATTAACCTCGATTGTCGGATTTGCTGATATAAAATCACCATTCATAATTTCAATACCATCAAAAAGTGCTGTTATATTAGTCTCGGTTACCGAAGAAACAGTAGTATCTTTAATTACAAAAAATGGCTGCTCGTAAGTGTTGTTATCCTCATAAATTTCCAATTGATTTTGTTCAGGATCAATTGATATCAGGAACGACATATTACCAAATCCATCATATTGATTAGAGTTGTAAACGAGATTAAAAGGAATTTTGCTTTCCTCTGATAGTGAAGAGAGTAATGAATCCAGTAAAACTCTTTTGGATTTCTCAGATTTTACAAGTTCAACTCTAACATTAAAAGAGTCAGCTTTAGTTTTACCAACATTATTAACTTCAAAGTTAAGGTTGAGAGGATTACCCTGATAAACTGAATCGCTACTCAATGAAACTACCTGATAATTGATTGCTAATTCGGGTGGCGGGATATAATTAATGCCAATTGATTTTAATAGCGGTGATTCTTTTAATTCGTTTGCTTTGAACTCTACAAGTAATTTTATTTCCGGATATAAATCTGAATTAAGATTTGCGATAGAACCAGAGTCGGAATCAAAAATAATCTGAGATAAAGTATCAACTTGATTGTTGCTTTTAATACCCAGCGGAATATAACTCATCAAAGTAGCTGATGGAAGTGAATCAGATTTCGAAACATTTATCCAGCCAACACTTTTTCCAATTTTAGGAAAAATCACATATCCTTCATCATACTCAACAAACCTGGAAGAATCTGTTTCTGCAACACCAAAAAATGTTCTCTTAAAAGATTCAGGCACTGACCCGGGCGCTGCTCCTTTTACACCAATCAGACTCCAGGAATTTCTGTATTGCACACTGTCAATTTTAATGCTGCCAAATTCTTTTATCGTCTGTCTTAATAGTGCACCGCCTGTTCTGTTCAACACTGCCTGTGCCCCATCAGAACAAATTGTCATAGCAACAACAGCACCTGATGGCAAGCCATCCAGATACTTCTTCATTGAGTCTGCAGGACTTGGATCCCAATATAAGAAGTACTTGAAATTAGATGGAGATAATGTTATTGGGTTTATCTCTGCTGTGGCAATTCCCCAATAAAAAGTAGTAGGTAATTTTTCTTCTCCATTGAAAAGAATTGAGCCAAACTCACCGTCACTAAAGCCAGCAGAAAATACTTCCAGTGTATTCAATGAGGATTCAAGTGACCAGCCACCTTTTGTGCTGTCAAATTTAATATTTCTGGTTAAGACATCCTCTTGATTATAATCTTTATCTATAAACCAGGAAAACTTTTTGTCACTGGTTTTGAATGAAAACTTTTTGGACCATTCAAAATTATCTGAGTTGATTTTAGTCCTGAACCAATACCTTTTATTACTCTGCAGATTAGTTAATGTTAATCTTGTAGCCACTGAATCAAAATCGTAGATAGAATTTTCAGCTACATTAAAATCAATGTTATCTGAAATTGAGAACAATATTTTCTCAGGAGCATTTTCTATTTTAAGCAACGGATTAAGTAAATCAATCTCAAATAAATTTGTTGAATAAAAATCTTCAGTTAAAATTGGTTTAAGGCTGGTTGAAAAAACATTAAAAATAAAATTAGCAGTGTTATCATTCTCATAAATTTCTTCAAAATCATTTGAGGGGTCTAACTCTACACTTATTATATGCTCTCCAACTCTTTTATTAATCGGAATTTTTATTGATACTTTTTCCTCAAACAGAGGGATTGATAATTTGAAGGTATTTTCAAAAACTAATGAATCGTTCCAGGTTTCAGAAAATTTAACCGTCAATGAATCATCCAAAACTTTTCCCCAGTTGTTAATTCTAAAATTAACTTCAACACTATCTGATAAATCGTTAGGTTCACTTTCGGTAGTTGAAAAAGTGTTTTGTTTAATAACAAAATTTGGCTTTGCTGGATTTTTAAATCTGATTATCGGATCTCCGAAGAAAATATTACTATAATTAAATACCCGATTAACCTCTGAGAACCCGGATTCATTAAACTGTTGAATCTTTGCCAGAAAATGTGCCTGACCAAGAGTTAATGTTGAGTCAAAAAGAAGTTTTCTGTAAAAATATCCCGGAAAATTAAGCGAAGTAGAAAGATATCCCCAACTTGAATTTCCGAGATATGCAATAGCCTGTCCGTCGGTAGCACCAGATATAAAAAGTTCAGCAAATGCATCAACGTCCGCCTCTGCAAATTTTCCGGTTGAGCATCCAAAATCAGTAATTAACGGTAATTTATTATCGGATGAGTTGGCAATATCTTTAACATCTACTATTCCATTATCCCAGGTTTGAGTTCCACTGTGTCCGATATAAGAAATAAATAAACCACCTTTATTAATTGCCTCTCTTATTTCATCTCTTGTATAAGGACCAAAATTTGTTTGGGGATTTGCTGTTTTATAAAAATGCGTTCCGATGCCACCAACAGGTGATGGTTTAATAACATTATTAAATAAGTTTTGATTAGCCTGATATATTTGCTGTAACTGAACTGCGTCAGCAATATCACCACCACTAAAAAATAGAAAATTCTTATTCCAGTCATCGAAGCTTCTTTGCAGATACTTCTGATGTTTATTCAAATAAAAATTAACCTGCGCATTATTTTCTGCAGGAATTCTACCTATATACATTTGAGGAATGTTGATATTCAATGAATCAATCGTTGCATACCAAACATCGCTAACAGGAAATCCATACGATGGCACGAGATTTTTTCTTACTCTGCTTGTGGGAGAAACAAAAATATTTTTATAGTCATATTTTGAATCACCAATTAAAGTAAGGTATGATGGTTTTGGTAATTGCCAGAATGATTGTGTGTAATCAATAAATCTTTTTATTGCTTCAGGTTCTGGCTGACCAAAACCAAATTCATTATAGATATCATCCACATAAACCAATTTTGTTCTTACAGGATAATTTTCAGAAATAAAATTAATGTAGTTAGTTACGGAAGAACTTAATTCTCTGTTAGAGATCAGTAAATAATCTGCTCCATTAAAAACATTTCTCAGATTTTCAAAAGTTTTAACTTGATAGAGCTTCGGTTTCTTCACTAAAGCCATTTTTAAAATTATATATTCGTCTCCCCCTTTATTTAAATCACTGAAAAAAATAGCAGAGCCGTTTCGGTAGAAGTTTATAAATTTTTTATTTCCTCCTTTTATTTTCCAGATAATCAATAAAGAATCGGCGCTCGAAATATTATCAACTCTGATAATTCTTTCGGCCTCTGGCAAATCCTGGCTTAGTATAATCTTTAATGAATCATTGGATGTGTAATTAAATCTTTGATACTCAATATCAACCCAATCAATCAGTGCTCTGTGATAGGCTGCGTTAGTTGTTAAGCCAAATATCCGATAAGTATTAGTTCCATTTATTAAAGCACTTGAGTTGAATGATGAATTTAAATTAACAGTCTGTCTATAATTAAACTCGATTGTATCTTGTTGTGGTAATGAATTTAATCCTGCAGAAAATTTATGCGTGTTAATCGTATTATCGATTGCATTACTGATTAATCTGGAAAAAGTTTTTACCACAGTATTAGGGACTGCATTGGATACAACAAAATTAAAATTACTTGTCTGATTTTGCTGCAATGTTCGCCACGTCCACACTTTATGTTCCTGCCAAAAGGTTAGCTGTGTTCTTGGAGAAACATCATCGTAGTACCAGATTCTCAGATCAGATTCAAAATGAAATTTAGCGATGTGACTTTTGATTGTATCTGGCAAAGTATTGTTGAATGTTTCCGGAATTGCAGTTCTTAGCCCATCATCTCCTCCCCAGGTTAACCAGGTGATTGTAGTATCTGAGTATCTGTTAAGATAATTGATATAATCCTCTCCTGTTTGAACAACTTTTCTATAATCATTTGACTCATAATTTTTAGTACCCCAAAACTCTATAAAATCATTTTCATTGAAAACCAAATCATCTTCACCGGAAACAAAAATAGGGACTTGTTGTCCTTTAATGAAAAGTTTTAATGTTTTAGGATTAACATCATTCAAATTGATTCCTAAATTTGTCAGATCAGACGACGAAATCTGATAAATTCCATCCTGTGCGATCCCCATCTTTATATATTGTTTTGAGTAATCAATCCAATCACCAGTAAAATCTGCAGTAAGTGAGCGTGGAGCAAAGGATCTGAATTCGAGAGCATTATCATAATTAATTATTATCTCTCTTAAGCTTTCATCAAATTCTCCGAAGGATGTTATATTTTTTTCGAAAGGTTTTACTGAATCGAAATCAATTTTCAAATTAGCTGATAGTAGCTCGGTTACTTCTTTTTTCTTCCAGTTATATTTATGAGTATTGATTTTGACAATAGCACAATAAAAATCTCTTAACCAGGTATAACCTAATACTTCTAAATCAGCGGACGGGAATTGGTCACCGGTAAATGCCTTTAAATCAGGCTCTGATTCAAAAATAATCAATGAAGAATCATTTTTTAATTGAACTGATGGGTTTAATGAAATATCTACATTTTGCAGAAAATTATATTTTTGATCAGATAAACTTGCTGCAATCTTGCTGTTTGGTGGTATTGCTATAAAAAAAGTTTTTGATGGCAGAGCAGGTAATCCGGGAGAACTTTCATCAATTGCTTCGGGATATTTTAATAATTTTTGATTTTTCTGGTTAACCTTGAAATTTGGAACAGCATTAAATTCAAGTGAAATATCGAATCCATTGTTTCGATTAATAACATTTGTTTTAGCCACTTGTGCGATGCCATTGGCAAAAAAAATGAAAGAAAGAATAACTATGTAAAATCTCACAAACACCTGCAATTAATTTGTATCAAAGATATCTGCATTATATAATGTATTCAAGTTAATTATCTGAGTAAATTTTTGAATTTTTCTTTTGTAAGAAGATAAAAGAATACCGGAATTCCTAAAATATATCTGTCAAAATATTTTGTTGGATGCTGCAACACTCTTATTAACCACTCAAATCCCATTTTCCTTATAATTTCAGGACCCCTTAATCTGGAACCAGCAAGAAAATCAAAAAGACCCCCTACCGATTGAATTATAATAGCGTTCAGATTTTTGTAATTATCATAAATCCATTGTTCTTGTTTGGGTGTACCCATTCCAACCCACAGAATATCGGGCGATGATTGATTAATTATTTCGACTGCATTTTTATTAACATCATCATAACCATTTAAAAAGCCGGTAACATTAAGATTAGGATATTTAACTTTCAGATTATACTTCATCTTTTCCAAAGTTTTTTCATCCGAACCAAGAAAAAAAATCGACCAGCCGTTTTTGACACACTCTCCGAGAAAGATATGAGCATAATCAGTCCAGTTAAATTTTACAATTTTTTGTTTACTAAACAATTTAGCTGCAAGATAAATTCCGGTTCCATCTGCATGTATTATTGATGAGCAATTTAGTGTGGATAAAATACTTTGATTTTTATTAACCAATCTTATTGTATTTGCGTTACAGTAATTAACTATAATTTGTTTTTTTACCTTCAAACTTTCACTGAGTAGATTCAGATATTCCTTAAAATTTGGGAAAGAAATATCAATCCCAAATAATTTTACAGCATTAATATTTATGTCGGAAAGTTTGCTATTCAAGATGATAACAGATGATAATACAAGCTTTTTAATTTACTTAGATAAATACCACAATTGCAGTTGGTTTCAACTTTTTTATTAAGATGCTTTGCCATCTCTTGCATTCTGTCCGTGTTTTCATAAGCATATTTCAACTTCTGTAATAAATTCTTTTCATCATCACAGTTGAATAATAAACCGTCAACACCATCCTCGATAAACTCTGCAATGCCATCCACTTTTGCACCAATAAAAGGTTTATTAAATAAACCTGCTTCTAACATAACATATGGAAAAGATTCGGTTCTTGATGGGAGAATTATCACCTCAGAAATTAAGTAATATTTTGAAATGTTTTTTTGGGGGTGAAAGAGTATAACATTTTTGGGTAGAGCTTTAATAACATCTGGAGATTCAGCAGCTCCAACAAGTATAAGTTTTAGATTATGATAACTTTGACTAAATAATTTAAAAGCACTAACCAATAAATCTGTTCCTTTAGTTTTTCCAATTCGACCATTAAAAAAAATAACAAAATCTTTATGTGAAATGTTTAATTCTCTTCTGATTTCATCCAGGCTTGTAATATCAGATTTGTAATCAGCATCCGAGATACAGTTATAAATTTTTACTACTTTTGATTGAGCCACGTTGAACTTTCGAATGATATGATTTTTTACCCTATTGCTCACAGCAATAATTAAATCTGATTTGAAACTAAAAGGTTTTACCCCCTTAACAAGACTGTGTGCTGTGGTAACTGTTTTTAATTTAAGCCTTTTAGCCACAAGCACTGAAATTATTTCCGGATATCGATGATGTGTATGAATTATATCAATCTTATTTTCTTCACAATAGTTTTTTAAGTAACGAAAAAAATTAAAATGACGGTTCAAATAAAATTTATTATTTGAAAAAGGAAATACTTTATAGAAAATATTTTTGACTGTATCGAGTTCTGCTATGGCATCTCCTCGATTTGTTAAAAAATGAATTTCAAATCCTTCGGAATCTGCAAGCAGTCTCAATAGTATTCTCAAATGTCTTGTAACGCCATTGGAATAATCAAAGTCGGGAGCAATCAGCAATAGTTTTATTTTATTGTGTACTTTCATTTTATTCATTTATCAAAGAGTAATAAAATCCTTCAATTGATTGAATAAAACTTTTATGGTTAAACTTTTCATCAATTATTTTCTTACCGTTTTCCCCCATTTTTTTTCTCAGCTCTTCATTCTGGATAAGCAAAGAAATTTTGTCCACAGCTTCCTGAATATTATCTTTTTGAAAGACAAGTCCACAGTTGTAGGGTTCAAGAATTTCCTTAATTCCACCAACATCTGAAGATACGACGGGAACCCCCTGCGCAAGAGCTTCCCATAAAACCATTGGCATTCCCTCTCTTTCAGAGGTTATCAGCAAAATATGGGAAAGACTCATATAATTTTTGGCATCTTTAATAAATCCTAAAAGAAAAACTGAATCACTTAAACCCTTTTTTTTCGCTAATTGATTTATATGATCAGATTGTTCACCATCTCCAAATATGAAAAGGACACATTTTTGATTTCGAATATGTAATTGTTCAAAGATATCTACTGCTCTGTCAAATCTTTTTTCTCTGTTCAATCTGGCTAACATAGTAATCACAAAGAATTCCTTTGCAATAAATTGTTCTATGATGCTTTTAGTATGATTGTAATCGATTTCACTTAAAAATCTTCTATCGAAACCATTATAATAACAGAGAATGTTTTTGAATAATCTGGTCTCAGTTTCCAGTTTAAATTTACTGGAAAACGATGGGACTAAAACAATTTTAGGTGGCGAGAAATGCTCAACTGCTCTATGAAGAAGTTTGTAAACCAATTGTTCAAACTTAGTGTTGTAATCATTATCTATAAATGAACCGTGATAATTAAAAATCAATTGCTTCCTGAGAATAATATTAATTAAACCGGTAATAATGTAAGGCTTGATTAGATGTGGATGTAATATATCCGGGTTTTCTTTTCTGATAATAAAAAATATTTGTGAAAACGACTTCAGTGAAAATTTTCTATTCAAAGTTGGCACAATATAATATTTGATATTTAAGCTCTTTAATCGATTTTCAACAATTTGCCCGCCTTGAAAAATTAAGATGTGATCAAAATTTTTTTTATCATAATTGTTAAATATCATTGATAAGTGGGCGAACACTCCATCAGCCTGCCCTGTAATAAGATTTACTATGTGACATACCTTAATCATAAAATAGATTTATATAGCTCGATGTACTTATTTGATATTATTTTCCAATTTAGAGTATGATAAATCTTTCTTGCTTCATTAGAGATTTTCTTCAAATCATATTTCCCCATCGATATATCTCTCATTATATTCAGCAGACTCTCCGGAGTCTGTGAATTATACAAAAAACCATTTTCTTCGTGCTTAATAAAATGACTAATTCCAACATTAGTATTAATTATTGGTATCACTCCGGAAACCATTCCTTCCAAAACGATTATTGAAAAACTATCAAATGATTTAGATTTAATAATAAAATGTTTATCCGCAAAGAATTTTTTTAATTCATTACTATTTAAGTACCCAACATTAACTACTTTAAGTCTGCTTTGGTTCTGATAATTAATAGAATTTCCCAACACAAAAAGTTCTATTTGATACTCAAGTTTTTCCAATAAATTTAATAGATAACCAGATTCTCTCTCGATTTCACTATCAATTCCATTATAAAAAATAATTTTAACAGACTCTTTAATTGGAGGATAATCATTTTTATCAGTATAAAATAATTCACTGACGCCGTTTGGTATTAACTTATATTTATCATCAAATGTTTTGTAAAGTTTATTATATGTATTGTACAAAAGTTTAGATGGGAAAATGCACAAATCACATCTAAGAATAATTAGTTTTTCTATCAGCAAGTCAAGGAAATATCTTTTCCTCCATAAATTTTTCTTAGTACTCTCGAACTTCAGAAATCCATGCAGGGTTGCTGTTATCTTGCTCCTTAAGAAAGGTTTAAATGCAAATAAAATAAGAAGGAATCTTTGCAGGTTAACTATTTGAATAATTTCAAATTTTTCTTTGAACAAAAATGAGATTAATGGAATGATACCCAGTCTTTTTACGGATTGTTCAGGAATAAATTCATTTCCAAATAATTTTTTAAATATGGTACTGCTTTTATAATCGCTAAAAAAATATTCAAAAAACCTAACTTCGAAATCACAAGAATTATTTTTTAGATGGGAATAAAGTTCACGGGCAAACCTTTCTGGTCCCGGGATAACCTCATTACTGCCAAACCGACCAATCAATAAAATTTTCACTCTAAAACTTATTTCTTAAAAATTTGTTTTTAGTATCGAGAATACGTAACCAATCAAACAATTTATAAAGTTTTCTTTTCCTCGAAAACTTAATGAATTTCTTAAGATGTTTGCTTAAGAAGTAATATCTCAGAACTTGAAAATTAAATCCTGGTATCTGAATTGCCGCAGAAAGATATTTATCAGCTTCATCAAATCTATCTTGATAATAGTAAAAATATCCGATATTAAAATAACCATTCTTTCGCTTTCTCAGATCCAAATCATTTATTAGACTATTGTTATGGAATAATAGTACTTTTTCACTGTCTTCTTTGGCTTTCTTTGTTAAACTGATATTATTAGAATGTGATCTTTTAAAACTTAAAAATTGTTGCATATTAAAAAATTTTGTTTTGTCGATTAATCTAAGGTATAAATCCCAATCTTCAGCAGCTATTAAGTTTTCATCAAATCCTCCTGAATTTAATAAGAGTTCTTTTCTAATTAGGATTGATCCATCCCAGATACAACACCTCCTAAACATTTGATCCTTTATCCAGACATCTTTTTCAGGATTTCTGATTTTCAGAATCTCGTCTCCAGTTTCAGAGATAAGAATAAAATTTGAACCTATTAAACCATATTCCGGATTATCGTTAAAAAAATTTAACTGTTTTTCTATCCGGTCAGGACTACACACATCATCAGATCCAATCCTTGCAACAAATTCACCTTTAACTTTATCTAATGCAAAATTCAGCGATTTTGATATGCCCTGATGATCTCTGCAATATAATTCAATTCTATTATCAGGAAATGCTTTAATTATGTTAATTGTATT
>CAZCJF010000069.1:0-12433 GCA_964499095.1 uncultured Ignavibacteriaceae bacterium | reverse complement strand
AAGAAAGATGCTTTGAAGAGTGTTGAGATTTCATCGAATCGGGATGCGGCAAACCAGGTGCGATACATTCCCACAAATGTAAATATTAGAAGCCAGTAGAAATAAATTACAAGACCAGGAATAAAAATCTCCGGCATAATAATCAAATTAAACCAACCAGTTTGTAATCGAATGTAGCTGTAAACCAACCAGGCAAGATTAATCATTACAAAGTCTGTAACAAGGAGTAATATTTTTTCTTTAGTCTTAGACATTTGTTAAATCAAACCTATTCATTAAGCAGTTTTATATAGAGATTAGAAATTTGTTTTGAACTATTTTTTAAATCAAAAGTCGATCTGGCAAAATTAAATCCATTCTCACCCATTCTAATCCTTAGATCGGGAGAGATAATAGCTTCTCGCATCGCTTTAACTACTTCCATTACATCATTTGGTTTCACAAGCCAGCCTGTTTTACCGTTGATTACTGCATCGGCCGTGCCTCCAACATCAGTTGCAATTACCGGTAGTTTTGCGTACATCGCTTCCGCAAGACATCTACTTAATCCTTCCCAAAGGCTAGTCATAACAAAAACATCCATAATCTTATAATATGGAGCAACATTATCTTTAAAACCTGTCATCAAAATATTTTCTATAACATTCAGATTTTTTGCTTGTTCTATCAATTCATTCTTTAATATTCCATCCCCGACTAATAGCAATTTTGTGTTAGGAAATTCTTTATTTATAATGCTGAAAGATTCTACAAGTATATGAAGCGCTTTTTGTTGAGAAAATCTACCTGAAAAACCAATTACAAAATCTCCGGCTCTGATTTTTAGTGCATTTTTTAATTTACCATTATCAGTAGAATCAGCAAATGGTAAATAATCAACACCGTTATAAATGGTTTCTAAATATTTTTTAGGAATTATTTTTAATTCGGATGCAATTTCCTTTTCTTTTTTCGAAACTAAAAGCAAAGCATCGGTAATGCGAGCCATTGAACGTTCTAAAAATATAAATGTCTTTCGCCTACTTCTGGTCATAAAATCGTGAAATGCAAAACCATGAATTGTATGTACAATTATTTTTACTCCAGCCAATCTTGCGGCTATTCTACCAACTACACCAGCTTTAGAAGAATGGGTATGAACCATCGTAATCTTAAATCTTTTAAGTAACCAGTAAATTTGAAAAATCACCCTTAGATCTTTAAGTGGTGAAATCTCGCGTGAGAGCGCAGAAACATTAATACAATGGACATTTTTTAGTTTATCCAAGGTTTCAATTCTCTCCCCCTCCATGCGGCCTAATATGAATATATCAAATTTATTTTGATCAAGATTTTGTACTGTGGTAATTAGATAATCTTGAGCACCACCAAGTGCAAAATTAGTTACTATTTGTGCTATTTTATTTTTTTTATCCAAGATAGCCTAATTAAAGGTTTTAATACTCTTGAAATTATTTTTACTAAGATTATAAATTAATCCGTCCTTTAAACCCTTCCATAAAGCATTTATTCTTCTATCAATATTTTGCCCGTTCATCACTCTTGTTGAAAATATGGCAAATGATTTTGCTACTGTAATAGCTAATGTAAATACTAACACATATATCCGGTAAATTAAATTTTTATTTTCAAAAACTATAAGTCTGTTTCTGGTTTGATAATAAAGATAGATATCGGAATAATTACTCCACCTTGTACCCCCTCCACTTTTGTGAAATGCCATTGCATTTGGCGTGTAATAAAGAGAATATTTTTTTGAAACTCTAAATGAAAACTCAAGATCTTCGAAGTACATAAAAAATTTTTCATCCAGTAATCCTAAACTCCTGAACACTTCAGATTTAGCAAGAAATAAAACACCACTAATGTAATTAACTTTACCTTCTCTATTGTGTAAATAAAAACGACCAAACATAGTTCCTCTGTTAACACCAGAACATCTCCACCATATAAATTTACCGAAGCCTGAAAAGATTCTATTGGGATTATCTTTATAAAAAACTTTTCCAGTAATAATTCCAATAGTGGGATTTTGGCCTAATTTCTCAACTAAATTTTCAACCATATAAGTATCTACTGTAACATCGTTATTTAAAATTAAAATATAATCTGCATTTACACTTAAAGCCCATTTAATTCCAAGATTATTTCCCCCGGCATATCCATTATTAAAATTATTACAGATTAGTTTTAAATCGGGAAATCTATTTTTTATTATGTTCACACTATCATCTGTTGAAAAATTATCAACTATAACTATTTGAAGATTTCTGTATGAAGAATTCAATAACGAATTTACACACTCAATGGTTTCATCCGCAGCATTCCAATTCAATACTACGGCTACAACTAATGGTGTATTCACTTTGTGCTCCGATACCTAACAACTATAACATTTATCAACATTAAGGATTTACCTTGCTTTATTAAGAACATCTCAAATTTAATTAAAATTATTTATACCAATCTGGTTAATTATTTGAATTGAAAATAAAATTAAACTTTTCAACTAAATTTGGCAGGTTAGTTGTTGAGAGAAAAAATTCTCTTGCTTTTCTGCAGCCCTGACTAGATAATTTATTATATAAATCTTTGTCTTCCGCCAGAAGGATTATTTTATCAGCCAGATCATCAATATTCTCAAAATATAATCCATTACTATAATCATCCACATAAAATTGCGAATGTAAATTTTTCGATGTAATGATCGCTTTCTTCAATGCCCAGGCTTCTATCACTGGTCTTGAAAAATGAGACGTAGTGAAAGGTGAAATTAAAATATCCGAAACAAACAATAACTCGTGCTGATTATTAGTATATCCGATAACGCTTAAGTTATTCTTTATAATATCTAACGAAAGCAAGTTGCTGCATTCATCATAATATTTTTTTACTTCTTTTATTGCCCCCGTTTTTTTTATATCACCAACAAGTATGAAATAAATATTCTTATTTTTTCTTGAAACTATTTCAATTGCCTTTAAATATTCCAGAGTACCTTTAAGCCTATCTACACCGATAAACGAGGCAACAATGGTTTTATCAATAGGAAGTGAAAATTTTTGACGGAGTTGATTAAAGTTATAGTCGCAATTAAAATCATCTTCCGATAAAAATTCTGGGAGAATGATAACTTTATTTAGGTCATCCTTATTGTATTTAAGAATTTGTTTAGCTTCTACTTCAGTGATTGCAAAAATAAAGTCATTAAATCGATAGATAGATTTAGATATTAATCTTTCCGCTATTCTAAATTTACCTTTAATGAAATTACTTCTTAAATGTATGAATATCTTTAATCCTAAAACTTTTGCAATAATTGCAATATAAAACATATTGTGTTCATTTAAATAAATTAGATGTGGTCTTACATTTCTTATTACTTTCCAACTAGTAATCGTCCCGATAAATATCCTTATAATATTCTTAATAAAAGTAAGGAGCCAGTTTATAGAAAGGAATGCGTAATCATCCCCAAAATGTGTTGAGAGTGCGAAACTTTTAAATTTAGATCCGGAAACAGATAATACTTCAACCCCGAGTTCTTCAAATATCTTGTAATATTTTTTTTCTTTTTGAGTGAACAAGTAAACAATAGCTCCCTGCCTTTTAAATTCTTTAACGATATACATCAGGCTAACTGACGAACCTGACATTTTGAGATCATGATCAAAGAAAAGAATTTTTTTATTAACTTGTTCCATAAAATAATTTATCGATACACTTTCAACTACTTACAAAAGCTTACTTCGCTCAATATTGATTCTGTTCGATTTTGAATATCTTAAAAATCGATTTGCCAACTTAAGTGCGAAATTTTTATAACCAAGCTTTAAATAAGTTAAGATTGAAAAATAATATGCAAATTCAATGGTGTAAAAATACTTACTATAAACTAACCCTGGTTTTAGAAATAAACTGAAACGCTTCCAAATATAGAATAAAGGTATGGGTATTTTTATATATTTATTAAATTCATTCCTGATAATTTCTTGTAAAAATTTTTCGTCCTTCCTTAAAATGTAGTCACGAATATAAGGTTCAGAAATTTTTTGTCTTTCCTTTATAACAGCATCCAAATTATTATGTGATTTATTTTTTTTTCCCGGCGATAAGTAAAATGTGCCAAGAAATTCCGGAATATGATGCATTTTATATTTCTGAGAAATTTTTAACTGAAATTCATAATCACCGCAAATTTCGTAATTCTCATCATACCAAATATTGTCCTCAAAATGTAGTTCAGCCCTCCACATTGGCTGTGAAAAAACAAGTCCTCTATCTAACTGATAAAAATAGTTATAATCTGGGCTGCGGTATGCTTTGGCTTTCGGATCTAATCTGGTTTCTTCAAAAAGTTGATTAGGAACTGAGGTCACATACTGATCCGCATAAACAAGGGCAATGTCAGGATTGGCTAGAAGATAATTTGATAATATTTCAAATGCGTTATTTTTTAGTCTGTCATCGGTATTTGCATTAGTAATAAATTGACCTGTTGCCATTTGAATACCGCGATTCCAAGCTTTATATATTGATTCACGATGTTCTGTCCTTATATATTTAATATTAGAATAATTATCTAAATATTTTTTTACAATTTTATCTTCGTTTTGTGTGGATCCGCTATTAATAATAATTATTTCGGTTCGCTCGAAAATGGTCTGAGCAATTAAATCCCTGATTTTGTCCTCGATGAACTCCTCTGAATTGTAAGTCGAAACGATAACTGAAACTAATGGCTTAGTCATTATTTAGGTTCTTTAAATGAATCTCTAACAAAATAAAATGATTTTTCAGAAAAAATTTTTAAGTCAGTATAAAACAAAATAAATGAGATTACTGATAATGATAAAAGTGATATGACATACTGATTTTCATAAATATTTAAAAATATTGTGAGTGCTAAAATTAGTACTAGCAGAATTATAAGTTTATTTATTCTAACATTATCAAAAAATATTTTTAATTTATTAGAATAAAGTTTACTAACTACTATTAGCATTAAAATGTTTCCAATTAGAACTGATAAAAAATATCCTAATAACCCAATAGGACTGTTAAATAAAATGAAACCAATAATTAGGCCAATAATTGTTATAGTAAGGTTTACAAATTGTATTAATGAAAGCCAGGCAGCTTTACCTATGCCAAGTAAGAATATATAGACTGGATATCCAAAATTATTAATTGCTTCAGGTAGGGCAAGCATCAGTATGACTAATAATATAGTATTCGAGGCAAAAAATAATTTTATAACGAAAGCTATTAAAATCATTAGTATTCCGAACATCAAACCAGAATAAATTATTCCTAATTTGGAAATTTCGGCAATTTGCGTGTTAAAAAAATTGAATGATTCATCCTTGTCTTTAAGTGTACTTACCTTAGGCAAAAGAGTTTTAAATGTAGCAAAAAAGAGACCAGAGACTGAAATCGTGACTTTTCTTGCAATATCATAGAATGTTACAAGATTTAAAGTATAAAAATTGCCAATAATGTATTTCACGATTGGCTCAATTAACGCATTGAAAATTGAAGCAAGTTGAATGTGCATACTAAATTTCAAAATACTCTTTATCGTACTTTTATTAATAAGGGATAAACTTATTGAAATATCTGGATGATTTTTTTTAAATAAAGCATAAGACGAGAAAAGATAGATCAAAGAACTCAAAGATAGTCCTATTGCCAAATGTATCATAGATAGTTTATAAATGTAAGCTGTAAATACAACCGTAATATTCAAAAAGTTATAAAATAAAATTACTTTACTGGAAAGGATAAAATTACTTAGACCCTCATATACAGATCTTAATGAGACAGCAAGATATTGAATATAAAAGTTTAGGCCGAGTATAGGATAGATTACAAAGGCAATAGAATGATATTTGAGCGGGACTATATTAACATTTGTTAATACAAATAAATTTATAATGAGAACACAAATTAAGAAAATCACTAAGCCGAGATTTGAAAAAAAAAACAAACCATTTGAAACTAAAACAGATACATCCCTTTTACTCTGATTATGATTTGCATCTGCTATAAATTTTACCAACGAAGTACCAACTCCTAAGTCCAAAGCAATTCCCAAATTCCAAATTGCTAAAAAGATGAGCCACATACCAAAAAGTTCTTCCCCATAATTCATTATATTGATTTTTATTATAGTGAATGCAACAATAATTGATAAAACGTATTGCAGGGCTAACCAAAAAGAATTTTTTTTATCTTTCATTTTAATCAGAAGAGGAGCTTATTTTTTGTGTTATTTTTATATCATTTCTTAAAAATACGGCGATACCTAAAATTACTGCCCAAAGCATATGCAAAGTACCCCATAACCAGGCATCAGTCATAATCATAGAAACAATGATGTATATTTGACACCAATAAAGTATAAAGGAAATAATTTTTTGATTTGGAGTAATGCTCAATTTCAAATTACCCCTAAAGAACTTGATTGTCAAATATAAAAAAATAATAAAACCTAAAAATCCGATTATTCCGGTATCCGCAAGCAATGCTAGTATCGTTGTATGCGGCGTTAAATTTTTTACAAAAGTTTCATATAAAAAAGGATTTAGTTTACTATAATCATATGAAATAAATCTAAATGAATGAAAACCTGTTCCAATTATTGGGTTTGCTAGAAAAACAGAATAGGCAATTTGCCATATAAAAAATCTTGTAGCAATTGAACCAAAATCCATTGTTACAGCAAGTTCTTCTGTTGAATAATTTCTGGTTTGTGTAACTCTTGAAAAAACTTCAGGATAAGCAAGTTGGATGCTGCTGATTATAATTACAATTGTTATTAACAATGGAACAAGTTTTTTAATGCTAAAAGAATTCTTAATATTTAATTTATTATGCCGGATAACAAAATCGACTGTGAGCATTAATATTACGACACCAGTTGAGAGCCAGGCGTTTCTGGTTTGAGTAAATAAAAGTGCAACAAACAGTAGAAGAGTTACAATAATTGATATAATTCTTTTTCTCTTCATAAATAATACGCCTGAATATGCTAATATAATTGCTATTCCAACTAAATCTACATACATAATACCTGCAAAGCCAAATTCTCTTCTCCCTGATAATATTGCCATGATTATCAAGTAAATCGCATTCAAGCTGCTACCAATTAAATATAGAGCCGCCAGATTTTTTACTTCTTGCATATCTTTAATAATTAAGGGAGTAATGAAAATTATCGAAATAAATGCAATTAAGTTATAAGAAATCAGGTACATCTCGGGGTGAGAGAATCCCATAAAATAAGAAGGAACTATTGAAATCAAAAAGATAAGTAGATATTTAAGAACAGAGTTATTCATTTCTGAATATTTAACAGAGTAAACTAACAAAAAACTAATTGCAACAAATGGAAAAATTAGTGTGGGTAAGTAGAAATAGTACATACCATATTCAAAAAAAAATGATAATATAAAAATCCTGTATATGATTTTTATATTTAAAAGTAAGAGCAGAAGCAAAGGAACAATAAAAAAAACAAGCAAATATTTTGACCCAACATTAAAATTTTTAAAGAAAAAAAATAGAAGGAGCAAAACTATAGATGGGATAATAACAAATGGGATTAGCTCGCGGTTACTAACTAGTTTTTTCGAAATACTTACCATCTAATTAGTTGTTTATTTTATTAACCTTGAAGTTGAAATTTTTTCTCAGCAAATCTATTTTAGGATTTGCAGATCTAATAAAAGATTCACGAGCTACAAGGAAAAAGATAGTAAGAACAGTTCCAACGAACGCGATTATTATCGAAAGTAAAGTGCGGGGCGGGAAAGATTTTTTTTCGGGTTTTATTCCATAATCGATCACTTGAAAAACAGGAATACTTTTTTGCTCTTCAATCTTTGCTTGTTCATATAAGGGAACTATAAATTCCAATATTTTATTATAAATCTCAACATCACGGAAATAACGCAAATACAACTTTGTTTTTTCAGGTAAAGTCTTTAAAGGCATTAATAGGCTCTCTTCCTTGCCAACATTTTTAAGAGAAGATAGCTGTTCTTTAAGAACTTTATACTCACTCTCAATAGTTTGAAATTGTGGACTTTGTGATCCAAATAGATTGCTTATTATTTGCATTTCAGCTTCTTTGGTTATCACTTTAGTTTCCAATTCTGAAAATGCATCGGCAATCATTTTTAATTGTTCTTTCGCTTCAAATAAGCCTGATTTAAGTTGATAAGTTTGTAATGAATCCTCAGAATTCTTCAAATTAAGTTTTAACTCATTATATCTGGCTTCTAAAAAGACTCTGTTATTTTTGGATTTTTCAATATTCAGCTCAATAACTTTTTTATTCAAATAATGGACTATATAATTCACCATTTTTTCAGCTTTATCAGGTGAATTGGCTCTAACAGTTATTCTAAAAGCATTTTCTTTTGTTTCATCACTCTCAATCTTTTTTGCTAAGACTTTGATGGCTTCTTGCAAACTCGATTCATTATAATCTTCAAGTAAATTAAATCTCTTCACTAAATCTTCTAAATTGGTTCTGCTAAAGATTAAAGTCTTATATAAATCAACACTTCCATTTTGTGATTTCCCACCTAATCCTAGTGGCAAATCTTTAAGATTTTTCATAATTCCGCTAATTCCACCTAAAGCAACGTCATCCGTAGGAAGAATTAATGCAGAAGAATCATATTCTTCATCAATAAAGAAGTAAATCAATCCATACGAAAGAATCAAAAGGATGAGAAATTGAGCAATTAAAAATTTTTTCCATTTTAAAATGATTAATATATAATCCAGGAAATCTATACTTCTATCTTCAGACATTTTTAGTTTGATTGTTATTTTTTCTGCAAACATACTATATTTAATCGGATATGACAATTCAAACAAATTAACTCAATTTTAATTATAGATGAGTATCATTTAAGTAATTATGCTTGACTTTCCAACTTTTTCTAAGAATATTTGTAACGGTTTTTAACAAAAGAAAGATTTTTATCGCTGATTTGCTACTTTTTTAATTTTCAATCGTCTAATTTTTAGAAAATTAGAAAATTAACCAGAGTAGTAAAGTTTTACCGATTTAGGGAATTTCTCTGGTCGGTTTTTTGTTGTATAATTAAATAAAATCTAGGAGGATTTATAAATAATTCAGATACGATTTTAAGGTAAATGTTAATTAACCATAGGAGGAACGAACAATGAAAGAAATAAAAGCAAAAATTGATAATCCGCTATCAGAACTTATCAGCGATGATATTTTTGAATTACTTGATTCGCACGGTCTAATTGACGAAAAAGCAGTCAGAGATTATCAAATAAGGAAAAAATTCAAACAATTGAGATCTGGAAAAATCAGTGCCGGAGATGCTATTGATGCAATTCGTCAGGAATATCCTTATCTTCAGTTTGATACAATAAGAAAAATAGTATATCAAATCAGTAAATAATTAATTTGATTCAATACTTGACAAATAGCACTTATCAATTTATTTTTAATTTGACTCTTTCAAAGGGTTCTCCCCTGCCCTTTGATGTAGACGAGTCAGGCCCGGTGTTTCCCCGACACCGGGTTCTTATTTTATAAGGATCACCTATATGGCAACTAAAACAAAAAAGAAATCAACGAAAATTGTTAAAAAATCACTCCCATCTCCTTTTAATATCTACTGGGAGAAAACAAATTATCTGTTATTTGGTATTGGATTGTTGTTAGTGGTAGTTGGATTTTATGTTATGAGTTTGGGAGAATGGGATAGTACAAGCTCGCTTGTAGTTTCTCCAATTCTTTTATTCCTGGCTTTTGTAATTGTTTTTCCTGCTTCGATATTTTATAGAAAAAAATCAGATTCTTAATATTGTTAGTAAATATTAGATCATAGACAATCAAACAAAACACTTTCTGATTCAAGTGTGGGTAAATTAAACTTCGAACAATTAACAAACCTTTTCTTACTCCTTTCTGTAGACCGAATTGGTCCTGCTAAAATCAGAAATTTATTAGCCAAGTTTAAAAATCTATCTAACATTCTTTCAGCCACTTCATCAGAGTTAATGGATACTGATGGAATCAGCAGGGAATTGGCTTCACGCATCAGAAAAATCTCATCAGCAAAAGAATCCGTTGAAAAAAAGTTAGAAAAAGAATTGAAGACTCTTGAAAAAATTGGTGGGAGAATTATAACCGTTTGGGATGAAGAATTTCCTTCACTGCTAAAAAAAATTTATGATCCTCCATTAGTTTTGTATGTTCTGGGTGAGTTTGATGAAAAAGATAAATACAGTATTGCTGTGGTTGGAACTCGTCAACCCACCAATTACGGAAAAATTCAAACAGAGAAAATTGTAAGAGATCTTGTTGATCAAAATATTACTATTGTAAGTGGTTTAGCACGTGGAATTGATTCCGTTGCACATTCTACTGCAATTAAAAATAACGGAAGAACAATCGCAGTAATTGGTTCTGGTTTGGATGTTATTTATCCTGCTGAAAATAAAAAACTATTTAATGAAATTAGTAAAAGCGGTCTCATAATTTCGGAATTTAGCTTGGGTACAATTCCAAACGCAGAAAATTTTCCAAAACGTAATAGAATAATCTCGGGGTTATCGCTCGGAACACTGGTTGTTGAGACAGCAGTTACTGGCGGTGCTATGCAAACTGCAAGACTTGCTCTTGATCAGGATAGAGAAGTTTTTGCAATACCGGGTAATTTAGGAGTAAGACAGTCTGAGGGTACTAATCTTTTAATCCAAAGATCTGAAGCAGAATTAGTAACCTGTGCTGAAGATATCTTAACAGAGCTTCAGCTGAAACTAAAACCCATTCTCGGTAAAAACATACCAAAGCAACAAAAGGATCTGACAATATTTGAAGAAAAAATTTATAACAGTTTAAAAAATGATCCTTTACACATAGATAAAATTGCTGAGCTATGTAATCTTTCTACCTCAGATTGTCTTGTGAATTTATTATCCTTAGAATTTAAAGGACTTATTAAACAGCTTCCGGGTAAAATGTTTATGGCTATTTAATAATCGGCGATTTTATTTCTTTCCGATAAACTTCTTTCCATCCTCACTCAAATTCTTTACATACTTTTCTGGATTCTTTGCAAATTTAGTATCACATCCGGGACAGCAAAAAGCATAAACTTTTCCATTATACTCAACTGTTGGCGAATCTGCTTCAATTGGATTGCCTTTAACTGGACATACTTTATTCCAAGGTTCTTTAGAAACAGTTTCTGAACTATCCTTTATTATTTCAACTTTATTATTAGGATCTTTCAATCCATTGTCAGTTTTATCCTGCGTATAACTAATTACACTTAAACAAAACACAAACGAAATTACGAACACAAATTGTTTTAACATTTTTTACTCCTTATTTAATAAAATGTAGGGAAAGGACTCGCCCTTCCCGCTTTAATTAAAAATACCGGACAAGGCAAGCCTTGTCCCAACAATAGTGATTATAACACACTTAATCTAACACCCAAATAAAACTTTGTCCCATCAATTGGACCCCAGACCATTGAGGAATCAAAATAACCTCCAAATGGATCATCAGCGGCAATTATCGGGTTATCCTGTTTATGGTTCGTAAGATTCTCAACTCCAAGATAAATATCAAACATCTCTATTTTTTTTGTGATCTGAGCGTTAACAATTAAATATGCCGGGAAACTATTTTCTCTTTGATACTCAACCGGATTTTGAGCGGTACTCGGAATTCTTCCATCACCATTGAGTAAAAATGATGAATCAAACAACCAGCCGCTTTCGATTGTTGAGTATGACAAAGTTAATAATCCTTTATACTTACTTGCTAATGGTTTTATCAAAAGCTGCTCACCATAATTTGCCTTAACATCAGTATATCTGAACGCAGCAGAAACATCCAAACGATCAATTGGTTGATAAGCTAATTCTACCTGATAATTATTTGAGTACGATTTTCCATCTAAATTATAAAATCTTACTTGCCGGATATCAGAATCAATATCAACAATAGTTTGTTTGAGGAAATCAGTTCTGTAATACTCTGCAGTAATTCTTAAATCACGATCGTTTACAGGGAAATATCTTGTAAGATTAAGTCCATAATTCCATGCTTCTTCATAAGTCGGACTATTGATTATAACAAACTGCCTTGAGCTAGCCAGGTAGTTAAGATTTTCAGCAAAAAGATTTACAGATCTATATCCTTTTCCCGCTGAAGCTCTTAATGTTGTATTCTCATCAAAATTATATTTAGCATGTAAACGAGGCGTGAAGAATGTTCCATAAAGATTATGAAAATCTACTCGTACTCCCGGAACAATAGTTAAAACATTTGTAGGGGAGAAAGTATATTCAGCAAAGATTCCCGGGCGCGATTCATTTCTTCCAAAATTGTAACCCTGGAAAGATTCATCATACTTATCAT
>CAZCJF010000068.1:0-12722 GCA_964499095.1 uncultured Ignavibacteriaceae bacterium | reverse complement strand
CGCCGTTCGGGTTGCCGTCTTTTACATCAAAGTAAAAAACAAAGTCATAACGATTCCGCAAGGAATGGCTTTCGCCATTTTTAATTGTTTCCATTTTAATTCTCCTTTAATTGATTAGTTATTGTTTGTTTCAATTTCTTTTTCTTCAGAATCAGATTTCTTTGTAAAGAAATCTTGTCGTTGATGATAGTAACCAATTGCAAAATTGGCTTGTTCATTTAAAGTCAGATTTGTGGGGAAAAATTTTATTTTACAGAAAATATCTGTAATAAGTTTTTCGAAATAAATTTTTCTTCCCTCATTGAGTTTTTTCAGATGTGAATTCTTTAAACTCAACAGTCTTGGGAAAACTGTAATTGGACTGCTTGAAGCAGCACCGTAGTAACGGTCTCTGATTGTTGCATTTATTCCTGGGTTTGCCTCCTCCTGAATTTTCTCAAGAGTAGCAAATAAACGACCTGTTCGATAAGCAACATTTGTGTTGTTTGGATCGAGTGACATAGTTATCTCCTTTTGATTAAGTTTTTGAATTCTGATTTTTCTATTTAAACAAGCTTTTAAAATTGCAGCACGTGTACGAGTGACATTTTGTTCAGCTCTTATTCTTCGAATGCATTGTTGGAGTAAAGATTGAGGATATAATGTTCCATCAATAATACTTTCAATTACAGAACCGGCAAGGTTTGGTGGAACATTATCCATTTTATAAGCTAATGCTGTGGATGATAAAATTTGATACAGAGAAAGATATTGTTGTTCTTTTGGTCCGTGAACAATTTCAAAATCCTCAAAGTGTTGTTTTATGTTTTTCCCAAAGTCTTCAACCGATGGAGCTTTCCAGAAGCGAATAGAAATTCTTGCTGCATTTGGCGCAAGTCCCAGCACATAGAAATGATTTGTTTTTTCTGAAGAAAGCTGACCTGTTTGAATTGCTTCAAAAAGTTTTTTTATTTTATTTACTCCAGCATCCGGATCATCTTTCTCCGATTTTTGCATTGCAATAACCCACGGAAAAATTTCTTCGGGATTTATTTCCGTTGTTTGCTTTTCAGACCAGAATACAATAGTGGAATCGGCTATTGTGATTTTGTTTATGGAATCTTTGCCCAAAAGTAAATTCAAAGCTGTAGTGTAAGCAAAAGCTGCACTTTTACTTATTGGTGAATTAAAATTTTGTTTTTTATTATAAGAATTAAAGGCAGACAAATTAAATGACACCAGAGCACCACCTTGAGTATTGCCACCGCGAACACCTTTTATGGCAGGGTGTAAACGAGCAATTTTATCTTTCTCTCCCGTTATTAGACAAATTCCGTCGGTTGTTTCTGTGTCATCAAGACTGACTTTGTTTCGTATATCGTCGCAAATACACGAATGATATTCTTCATCAATTTTGAAAACTACAAAAGGATTTTCATCAAGTATTTTTTTCCAATGTTCGGGTGTTAATGTTTTTTCGATTTGTTTTATGGGATCTTTTTCGAGAAATAATAATAATGATTTTACAGATGGAGCATTTTCAATATCAATTTCATTTTTTATTCTTTCTTTAAATAAATTAAATCTTTCCTCTATGTCATCTCTGTTTCTGGGATTTGCACCGAGAGCATACTCCAAATTATCCCATAACAAGTTTGCTTTTTTACCTACTGTTCTTTTAACTGATTGAGGGACGAGAAAAGGTTTAGCTCTCTTAACCCTTCCTTCACCTTCACGAGTGTCTTCAATAGTTATAAACTCACCATTCCTATTAATTATAATACGATAAGGTATTTCCTTCCATTCCCATCCTTCTGGTGCGATGAAGTTTGAAGGATCGGAAGCTTTTCTGTTATAATACTCGTACAATGCTTGTAGTATCATCTTCTTATCTCCTCGCTTGTAATTGGTGGAATGTTTACGACACCATTTTCAATTTTAGCTTTAAAGAACATTGGCTTGGGGTCGTTCAAATCAGTAAAGTCAATATCATAAAGCATAAAGCCGAGTTCTCTTGTTTCGTCAATTGTTTTAGCTGGATTGGTTTCAAAATCTTTTATCAGTTTGAAGCTACAGCTAAATTCACGAGTTCCAAGATATGGTTGATTGAAGCATTGTCCTTTAGAGGCGCGGCGTTCAAAAATTGCAAGATATTTTCCGGGAGTTTCATCTTTTCGATATAAATCTTTTTGTTCTTCCCAGAATTTAAATTCTTCAAGATAAAATTCTCTTTCTTCTGGTTCCATTAAAAAATCTGGAACAGCTATGTGGTTATTATTTTTTCTTTCTGAAATAGGAATGTATTCGAGAATTGCGAAGAACCTATATTTAACATCCTTGAGAAAATATCCCGCTCGTTGTTGACGGTTATCTTCAATAATAATTCCGGTTTTGTTAGAAGCAACAGCCCCAACTTCATTTCTTCTTACAGAAGTCCATTTTATTGGGTTTAGTATTTCAATTTTTGTTGGATGCCATCTAATTGCGGGTTTCCAAAAAATTGATTCAAAAACTGCACGAACTGCCGAGGGAGTTGGAATATCATAGCTTACTCTTTCGACCTTCATTTCTGGTCGTGTGAAGCAAGCATATTCAGCTTCCACCTCAAGGCAGAATGGTTTGTGGTTAAGGTTGTTCATAATAGTATTCTCCTATATGAGTTTATTCTTAATAAAAATAAAAATTTCCTGAGCGCCATTAGTATCATAGAATGATATTTTATTAGACAACAAAATCTCCAGAAATTAAATCCGATTCATTGACTATTAAACCAGTTCCTGGTTTGTAAAGATTAGGATCTTTCTGAACCCAGTAACCACCAATATTTTCTAAATATCCCGTCATATTGATTTTGTTAAAAACATAAATTGGAATATTCACAATATATCGCTGTAATTTTCTCAGCATATCTTTTGAAGCTCCGGTGAATCTTATTTGTTCTATTAGTTTGTAACTGTCTTTATATTGCACAATAATGCTTATCTGTTTTTTATCATCTATCATATTAAAATTTTCAGCGAATGTTTTGAATTGGAATTCAAAATCTTTTGCATCTCTAACTAAATGAGAATGAAAATCAACTTCATCAAATGAATTCAGATTGGAATAGAGATACTTAAAATATTCTATATACAAACTTGGTTTGAATTCTGTACCTGAAAAATTTCTAAGAATAGCTTTACCGGCATCTTCACATTTTCTCAAAAATCCTTGAGGAGAAGGTGTGGGAGGAGTAAAAACATATACATTTCCACCATCTTTTAATTTATTTTCTCTGTTGCATCTACCCGCTGCTTGTGCTATCGAATCCAGCCCAGTTAAAGCTCGATAAACAACAGGGAAATCAATATCAACACCAGCTTCAACTAATTGAGTGCTGATAACTCTGATAGTTTTATTATCATTTAATTTTTTCTTTATCTCTCTGATTACTTCACTTCTTTCCTCACCGCACATATAACCAGACAAATGTATTGTTCCCTCTGGCATCAGACGATGTAATGCGCGACAATCATCTCTTTTATTAACTATACAAAGAACTTGACTATGCTGTTGAAGTTTTTCAGCGATTTCACTCCATTCCTTTCTTACATTAATTTCTTCGGGTATAAAGAAATTAACCCGCTTAAAAGTTTTCGATAGTTCGTCCGGTTTATCAATTATTTCCCTAACATTCTCTAAACCGTTAATAATATTTGGTTCTACTCCAATCTTACCTTGCAATGCTGGTTGTGTTGCACTCATCAGAAGTACAGTAACACCAAAGTAATTTACTAATCCTTTTAGTACACTCAAGATGGGTTTGAGATATTGAGTGGGAATCATTTGTGCTTCATCAAGTATAATGACGCTGTTTACAATGTTGTGAAGTTTTCTGCAAACAGATGTTCTATTTCCTAATAAAGATTCAAATAGCTGGACATTTGTAGTTACAATTATTGGCGCATCCCAATTTTCTGATGCAAGACGATTTTTATGATTTTCTTTTGCTGGGTCTAAATTACTGTGATGTTCAACCACCTGATCTTCGCCAAAGACTGATTTAAATATTTCCGCTGTCTGCTCTATTATGCTTGTGTAAGGAATAGCAACAATAATTCTTTTCTTGTTATGCTTGATGGCGTGTTCTAATGCGAAAGCCATTGAGGACAGTGTTTTTCCTCCGCCTGTTGGAACTGTTAAAGAAAAAAATCCTATATCTGAATTAGCTTTTTTTCTGCATTGATTAAGTATTTCATTTCTTTTTTTATTTAGTTCTCCCTCAGAACTTTTAGTCAACATATACTTATCAAATAATTCTTTCAGTTCTTCAAGTGATTTATATTTTACCTCACGCTTACCAGACATATAACTTTCTGTATCAAGAAAATCAGCATCAACCAAACAAGAAAAAAGCATTCTTATCCATAGATGTAATTGTTCTTTATCCAAAACAGTATTTTGAAAAATAGATGGAAGGGATGAGGGGATTGATGTTTCAAGAAAATGTTTTGCTTCTTCTATTTCTCTGATTGGTTTTGTTATATAGGATTCACTCTCTATTCTTTCATTTAATTGACCAACCCAATCTGGTAAACCGGAGTGATGTCCAGCCACTACATAAGCAAGTGTTTTTGCCACTGGAGAATTTTTAAACTTCTCGAAAATGTAAATTGCGCCCGCACCACTATGGTTTGGTCTGCCCGAATAATTTTCTATATGAGCTTCCTCATCATAATAACCGGTTTCTTTTCTTATATACCTCTGCCAATCAGGATGGTATTTACCAAGGTCGTGCAGTAAACCACACAGCTCAGCCCAATCGTTGTTGCCAAATTCAGAGGCAAATTGTGCGGCTAATTCAGCGGTAGATTTGAGATGTTCATTCAACAGATGTGGCTCTGCCCAGGAGCCATCGGGATTCTTTTTTATGTGGGCGATGGGATCTGCTATCATATATTATTCTCATATTTCTTTACGAGTTTATATATTGCCTAAACTAACAATCATTATTTGTATAAATGATGAAAAGTTTAAACTTAGAAGTAGGAGGTGATACATATTTCATAATTTGATTCCCTTTTTCACAGTAAACTTAATCGAATGCTTTTCCTTAAGCAATATTAAATTTATAAGTAAGGCAGCTGTTGCATTAGTTTCTCAATAGATGCTAATTATTAAAGCTCTTTCAAACATTTTCATTTGCAATATTCTTTAAGTGCTTTATTTTTTATAGTAAGTATTCAACAATTATTATTTAATAGATTTATCGGAGCAGAAATGCGTATAAGATTTAAAAATATTTTTTTAAAGCTTTTCATATTATTTGTTTTTGCTAATCTTCTGTTTTTATCCTATGCACAGGATAAGCAGCTTACCTTTAACCAGGTTTATATGTTTGGTGAGCCGCGAATATTAAAACAACTTCCGCGTTTGCAAGACTGGTATGATGATGATCATTATCTCTGGCAAAAGCGTGATGCATCTACAAGCGCAATTGTAAAAGTAAATGCCACAACGGGAGAAGAAACAATTTTACTGGATTTCAATTCAATCAATCCAAATCTTGATGAAGCAGAATTAACCGCTGAAGAAAACATCGGAATAACCAAAGATTACACAGGTTTACTTTTTTATGATGATAATGATTTGTTCTTTTACTCTGTTCCACAAAACAAAGTAACCAGGTTAACCAACGATAAGGATGAAGAAGTTAATCCAATGCTTTCTCCCGATGGGAAAAAAGTTGCTTACACAAAAAACAGAGATCTTTATGTTGTTGATATCGAATCAGCAAAAGAAAGGCGCTTAACGAATGACGCAAGCGATGTGGTTTATAATGGTTATGCCTCGTGGGTTTATATGGAAGAAATTATCGGACGGTCGCTTAAATATCGTGCTTTCTGGTGGGCACCTAACAGCGAGATGATTTCTTTCTTAAGATTTGATGACTCTCCTGTTCCAAAATTTCCTATTTATAAAGCTGATGGTGTTCATGGTGAACTTGAGTGGGAACATTATCCCAAACCCGGTGATCCCAATCCAATTGTTAAAATGGGGATTGCACACATCAAAACAAATAAAGTTATCTGGATTGAGGAAGATGAAACGGCTGATCAATATACTGCCTGGCCTTTCTGGTCACCTGATAGTAAAGAAATGTTTTATCAGGTTTTGAATCGCAAACAGAATGATCTGCAAATTTTATCTGCAAATCCTGAAACCGGAAAAAACAGATTAGTGTATGAGGAAAAAAATAATACGTGGGTGGAATTTTTTGAAGACATACACATCTTAAAAAACAACAAAGGTTTTATTCTGCGCTCTGAACGGGATGGATGGAGACATTTATACTTTTACGATATGAACGGCAAACTTAAAAAGCAGTTAACAAAAGGCGAATGGAGTGTTTTTGATATCAAACTGGTTGATGAAAAAAATGAAAGAATTTATTTTCAGGCAAACAAGGGCGATAGATTAAACATTCAACTGTTTGTTGTTGACTTTAACGGAGATAATATAAAACAGATAACGAAATTTTCAGGTACACACAATGCCACTGTCTCACCGGGCGGAAGGCACTTTTATGATACTTTTTCTGACGCTAATACTCCACAGAAACTGGAAGTATTTGACTCAGACGGAAATTTGGTAAAAAGTATTGCAGATAGAAAAACTAACTTGTTTGATGAATATAAACTTGGTAAAGTGGAGCTTTTCGAAATCAAAACAGAGGATGGTTTCAGTTTACCCGCAATGTGGGTTTTGCCTCCTGACTTTGATGAGAATAAAAAATATCCTGTATTGTTTTCCGTATATGGTGGGCCCGGAGTTACTGATGTAAAAAATTCTTTCGCATCATTTTTCCTGGATAGATATTTTATATCACAAAGCGGAATAATTTATTTTGTTGTTGATCATCGCGGCTCTGAATACTTTGGGAAAAAAGGAAAAGATTATCTGTACCGGAATCTTGGCAGGTGGGAAATAAATGATTATTCAGAAGCAGTAAAATGGTTAAAGAATAAATCTTTTGTTGATTCAACTAAAATTGGAATTACTGGTGGGAGTTACGGCGGTTATGTTACCTGTATGGCTCTTACCCTTGGGGCAGATTATTTTACTCACGGCATTGCAGAATACTCTGTTACAGATTGGCGGTTATACGATAATGTTTACACGGAGAGATATATGGATCTTCCATCGGATAATAAAGAAGGTTATAAGTTTGGATCAGCGATGACACACGCAAAAGATTATAAAGGCTTGTTACGCATTACTCACGGAACGATGGATGATAATGTTCATATGCAAAATACTATTCAGCTTGTAGATAAGTTTACAACTATGAATAAACATTTTGAGCTAATGCTCTATCCAAACGAAAGACATGGCGTTGGATTTCCGAAATGGGTACACGCACAAACTGAGTATGTAAAATTCTGGTATAAGAATTTTCTTGGTAAAGATTTTGTGAACGAGTAAAAACAATGGCACACAGATGACACTGATCAGGCAGATTAACGCAGATCCGTGCAAATCAGTTAGATCTGTGTCATCAGCGTGCTGTTTGTAATTTTATACTGTTCGAATCACTCTTCTAAAATGGAAGCCATAAACCGCAAGCGTCATCGCTGTTGGAAATTTGCGCGGATATTTCCACAAACAGACAAAGAAAAGTTTCCAGAAATATCTTTTACCTTTCTCAATTATTCCAAGTAACCATAACAGCCTAACAAAAGCTTTTAGCTGTTCAAGATTGATTATCTTTGGTGTCCATTCGGGAACATTATACTCGCGTAAAAAAACTTTTAATCGTTTATAATATTCTTCCTGAGAGTAAATTGCATTCAGTAATCTGCTGTAACCCCGAATAAGGTTTTTGTAATTCATCCTTGGAATAAAATTAATGCTTGCATCCATATTGTTCCCGCTGAACATATCAAGCAACCTTCCTTCTTCTTTCATTCTGTTGTAAAGCTTTGTTCCCGTTGGAGCATTAAGCAATCCAACCATTGCATTTGGTATTCCGCTTTTCTGAATAAAATTAATCTGATCATCAAAAACTTTTTCTGTATCATTATCAAACCCAACAATAAATCCACCCGAAACAAGCATCCCGTGTCTTTGCAATTTGTTAACTGACTCAACAAGATCACGCTTTAGATTTTGCTTTTTACCGCATTCATTTAAACTTTCACTGTTCGGAGTTTCAATTCCAACAAAGATGCTGTTGAATCCTGCTTCTACCATAAGCTTCATCAACTCTTCATCATCAGCAAGATTGATTGAAACTTCTGTGATAAAAAAGAAAGGATATTTTTTTTCTTTGGACCATTCAATTAATGTGGGTAAAGTATCATCTTTTAATTTTCTTTTATTGCCTATAAAATTATCATCAACAACAGAAACTCCTCCGCGCCAGCCAAGCTCATACAAACGATCCAACTCAGCAATAAACTGTTTGGTACATTTTGCACGGGGCTTTCTTCCATTAAGCATTGTGATACTGCAAAACTCACAATCATAAGGACAGCCGCGTGAATATTGCAAGCTCATTGAAGCATACTTTTTCATATCAAGTAATTCCCACATTGGAATTGGAGTTAATGAAACATCCGGAAACTTATTTGTTTGATAAATATGTTTTGCATTCCCGTTTTCTAAATCGCTTAGAAATTGCGGCAGAGTAATTTCAGCTTCATTTAAAATAAAATGATCAACGCCTAGAAGGTCTTTGTATTGTGTTGTACAAAGCGGACCGCCGGCTACAACTTTAACACCAAGTTTGTTACATCTTCGAACAATTTCTCTGAAAGATTTTAAGTGAACATTCATTGCACTGATAAAAACATAATCAGCCCACAGAATATCTTTATCATTTAGTTTTGATACATTAAGGTCAATAAGTTTTTTGCTCCAATCTTTTGGAAGCATTGCTGCAACTGTAATTAAGCCAAGAGGAGGTTCAGCGGATTTTTTTGAAACGAACTTAAGTGCTTCCTTAAAACTCCAGAACGTTGGAGGTGTTTCAGGGTAAACTAATAAGACTTTCATCATACATTTCCTTTTTAACTTACACATTAAAACTGCATAAAATTTTAATGCGCGTTTGTAAAAGAAATGTAATATGATATCTAAGCCCTAAAAGCAGCTTAAATTACCGGTTGTTTTTTTTATTTAACACCAGAATAATCAAATTATCAAGACTCAATTTACCGGCACCGTGAATTAAAATCCCAATTAAAAACAGTATGTAGTATAGTGGAATTTCAAATCCGTTGTTTCCAGCTTCAAATCCATTTCCTATATGAACTGTTACAATGGCAACTATCATTACAAAGATTAATGGTATTGAAATTATTCTGCTTGCTAAGCCAAGAGTCAGCAGAACAACGCCAGCCATTTCTGTTGAAGCCGCCATATAAGCGTTTAAAGTCGGCAAAGGAATACCCATTTCACCAAACCATTCTGCTATTGAGCTTATATTCTTCCACTTCATTATTGCGGGACCATAAAAACCGTAAGCGAGGACTAATCTTATAGCTAATAAATGAACATCTTTAAACTTTGAAAGATGCTGTACAACTGATTTATATTTTTCTATCATTTTGTTTCCTTTTCATTTTCAAATCCAAGAATAAAACCTTTTGAATGCATTGTGTAAATGAATTTCAGAAAATTTTCTTTAATTATTTTGCAATCAATGTTTTTATAAATTTCTTTAGCTTTTTTAATAAGCTGTTCAACTGAATAATTACTTTTTTCAATTTCAGTAATCAGCCAGGCAAAAAAAGCCGAAAGGTCAAAGAACTGAATTTTATCATTCGCACGAAACATCAGCACATAATATTCGCCTTTATCGCTTTCAGTAATATTAGCAGATTGCTTTAAATGAACCGGATATGAGAGTTGTAATATTTCGTATTCTTTGTTAAGAATAATTCTGCTATCATTATAAATGTTTACCGACAAATTATTTAAATCATCATTTTTATCTTCCATCATATATAATTCAATTTCTTTCCATTCAAATAACAGAAGATCGGTCAGGTGTGGATATTTTGTTTTGATTTCAAACTTATTAGTATCTATAAACTGATAAAACTCATAAGGCATTTGCCAGATCTGTGGTGATTGACTTTTATGTCTGGCGATGAATTCATCAACAATAAAGTCCCACTCATCATCCGCTAAGAGATTTTCTGTAATTGGATAAGCTGAACGCAGACTATCATCAATAACTCCGCGAATTAATCTTCGGTAGTGATGAATCCGGTTTTCGGTCAAACCATCAACTGGTTTAAGAACATTTGATCTGCAAAATGATGCAAAATTACTTTGTTGAGTTTTTGTGTATTCATTAAGAAACATATTCAATACTCCAGCTTTGTTTACAAATTCTTTCAAGTTCATTTAGTTCAAAAGCAAGTTCTGAAAAGTCAGGAATATTAAAATCCCTTTCCAATAAAACCGGAACAGGAGTTTCGAGTTTATTTATTGTGTACTCAAATAACTTGTAAACCGGATAGATAATCGGCTGCCCGTGAGTATCAATAATCAGATCATCAGAAACTTTTTCGTGTCCGGCCATATGAATGTATGAGACTTTTTCAAGCGGCAACTGATCAATAAATTTTTGTACATCATAATTGTGGTTAAATGCATTTACATAAACATTGTTAACATCAAGCAGAAGATTGCAATCAGATTCCTTAATTATTTCATTAATAAATTCAATCTCGCTCATTTCTGCGGCAACCGGAGTGTAATAGGAGACGATTTCCATTGTAATTTTTCTATCAAGAAAATCCTGCACCTGTTTAATACGGTTGACAATATGTTTAACTGCATCATATCTGAACGGTATTGGCAGCAAATCATACAGATGTGCGTTATCACATTTAGAGTAACTAAGATGTTCTGAGTAAACAGTGATATTATAATCGTTTATAAACTGTTTAATTTTTTTCAAAAAATCCCAATCAAGTTCTTCCGGACTCCCGATGGAAAGGGAAAGACCGTGAGCAGTTATCGGATATTTTTCAGACAATTTTTTTAATACTTTTTTCCAATAACCACCTATGTTCATCCAGTTTTCCGGTGCAAACTCTATAAATGATGGCTGCAGAATTTCTGAATAAAGAAAGTCTTCACCAAACTCTTTTCGATAACCGATGCCAACAAATTGTTTCATAATATTTTCCGACATATTTAGATTTAATATGTCACCCTTCAATGGCATAGCCAAGTAGGGTGACAATTCTGAAATTATTTTTTATTTGTGTTTTTCTTTTCAGAAGATTTGTTTTCACCGCACTTACCTTCGCCGCATTTTCCTTCTTTTGATTTATCATCCATCTTCTTAACATCAGAAGTTTTCATTTTTGTTGAATCTTCTTTACCACCACATTTACCTTCCCCACACTTTCCCTCGCCACATTTGCCATCTTTTGATTTGTTTTCTTTCTTAGCATTGTCTTTAGATTTTTCACCACAAGACAAATCAAAATTGTACTTCTGCGAAACAAGATTATCCAGCAAAGCAGTTCTTAATTGAGAACCTGAACCAAGATCGGTGAAATTAAAAGGATTGCTCTGATTTGCGGAAGCTGTATTTGCACTTAAAAGTGAACCCGCAACAATTGATCCTGTAAAAAGGATGCTTTTGAGAGTTTTGTTTGTCATAGTCGGACCTTTCTATTTGTTATTAGTAGTTAGTTTGTTAGTTCAGGAGTAAAGACGATGGGAAATGCGAAACCTTACAGGCAGATAAAGTAATTTTCAGATTATTTTAATTCTTGTTCGATAATATTTTGAAGATGTGTTTTTTCAGTATCAGATAGTTTTTTATCGGTTTTCCAATTTGAAATTAGTTTATCTATCAGTTTAATTTGCTTATCAAACAAGCGGCAGTACTGGCAGACTAATAAATGAACAAACAATCTTAAACGATCCTGAAAAGTGAGCTTTATTTCAGCCTTCTGAACAGAAAGCATAGTTGCTTCTTTGCAAGTTATCATCAGTTTTTTTGAGTTTGACTTATTTACCATAAAATAATTTTTCTATACACTTTCTGATTTTAAGTTTTATCCTGTGGATAAGCACCCAATAGTTAGACGAAGATATTTCCAGTTCCTTACAGATTTCTTCAGAATCAATTTCATCCAGAAATTTCATCGAAAACAAAGCTAACTGTAGCTGGCTTAGCTTTCGTTTACATTTTTCAAGTATTTCATAAAATTCGAATGAATGCTGTTGATTATTTACTGCGTGACTAAATGGATTTGGCAGAGCTTCTTTTTTCCAATGACCAGACTCATCAAAAAAGTCATCTTCATTATCATCATTCTCAAATCTAACATTTGGTGATTTTGAATTCTTTCTGTAGTGGTCTATGATTTTATTTTTTAAGATGAGATACAGCCAGTTTTTTTCTGAAATCTCGCCTTTATATGAATCCTTATTTCTTAAAGCAGATAGAAAAGTATCCTGCAGAAGGTCTCTTGCAGATTCTTCATCACTTACACGAAGAACAGCAAAACTAAAAAGTTCATCGCCGTATTTAGTAATCCAAGATGCAGGATTTAGCTTAAAATCTGATTTCACTTGAATTTGTTCTATAATTTTCTGCTGCTAAAACTAATTCTAACGTATTAAAAATAAAAATACCAACTATTTTAATAATACTAAGTAATAATTTGGTATATGTAAAAGAAATGTAATTTAGATTTAATGAGATTTGATGTTGAAATTAATTAGAT
>CAZCJF010000067.1:0-12731 GCA_964499095.1 uncultured Ignavibacteriaceae bacterium | reverse complement strand
AATAAAAAGAGAACTTAGAGATGATGTAAGAAAAAGTTTGATGTCTCAGCGTTTACAGGAAAAGAAGTTTGGAAGATTGCAGGCAACCAAACGTGAAGTGGAAGAATTTTTTAGTTTGTATAAAGACAGTATCGGAGTAATTCCCGAGAAAGTTACAATCTATCATATCTTTCAAAATCCAAAAGCAAGTGAAAAATTAAAGAAAAAATTCAGAGATAAAGCTTTAGCCCTCCTGGATTCTGTTAAAGCCGGAAAAGATTTTGCTGAACTTGCCAGAAAATATTCTGATGACCCGGGCAGCGCTTCACAAGGCGGTGATTTAGGCTTTGTTAAAAAAGGTGTTTTTTATCCGGAGTTTGAAGAAGCTGCATTTAAATTAAATATCGGAGAAATTTCGGGAGTTGTAGAATCACCAGTGGGATTTCACATCATACAACTCCTTGAAAGAAGAGGAGAGTCGATCAATACGCGGCACATACTTGTTAAAATCAAAGCTGATGAAACTTCCGACCTTCAGACGATAGAGTTTCTGACAGATATCAGAGATAGCATTATTAAAGGTAATCAGTCATTTGAATACTATGCAAAGAAATATAGTGAAGATAAAGACTCAGCACCTTTTGGTGGTGAATTAGGAACGTTCTACATAAGTCAATTGGATAAATCTCTGCTTGATGCAATAGGAAAATTAAAAGAAGGCGACATCAGCTATCCTAAAAGATTAGAATACGGAGCCGGCACTTATGGATATCATCTTGTGTGGTTAAAATCTAGGATTCCGCAGCATAAAGCTGATCTTGAAAAAGACTACAATGAGATAAAAAAACTTGCTGAAGAAAACAAGCGGCAAAAAGAATATCGCAGGTGGATAGAACAAATAAAAGAAAATATTTACTGGGAAGTTAGAATCTAAGAAAGTAATACAGGTTTAATGTGAGTGAATCAAAAAAAGAAATGGATGATGTAAAACTTGTTGAACAATTGAATCAAAAATTTCAGCAAGTAAAAAATGAAATATCAAAAATCATTGTTGGTCAGAATGAAATAATTGACCAGTTAATAATTGCTTTACTATCCAGAGGACATTGTTTATTAGTCGGTGTTCCCGGACTCGCTAAAACTTTACTCATTAAAACTCTTGCCGAAGTAATGGATTTGAAATTCAGCAGGATACAATTTACTCCGGATTTGATGCCCAGCGATATAACCGGAACAGAAATTCTTGAAGAAGATGCCTCCACAAGAAGAAGAAGTTTCAGATTCATTTCCGGTCCCGTGTTTGCAAATATCATTCTAGCTGATGAAATAAACAGAACACCTCCTAAAACACAAGCAGCGCTTTTAGAAGCAATGCAGGAACATAAAGTAACTGCTGCAGGAACAACATATCAGCTGCCCGAGCCTTTTTTTGTACTGGCAACTCAAAATCCTATTGAACAGGAAGGAACATATCCACTGCCTGAAGCACAATTGGATCGCTTTATGTTTAATCTTTGGCTTAACTATCCTGATAAAGAGGACGAAATAAAAGTTGTACAAACTACAACCAGTGATTACAAGGCAAATTTAACAAAAGTTCTTTCTTCTGATGAGATAATTTTATTTCAGGATTTGGTTCGTAAAGTTCCTGTTGCAGATAATGTTATCGAGTATGCGGTTAACATAACCAATATGACACGTCCTGTAAATGGAAACTCTCCAAAATTTGTAAAAGAATGGGTTAATTGGGGCGCCGGTCCAAGAGCCTCACAATATCTGGTATTAGCAGCCAAAGCAAGAGCAATAACTGAAGGAAGATTTACTCCTAATATTGATGATATAAAATTTGCAATGCTTCCTGTACTGAGGCACAGAATAATTACTAACTTTAGTGCTGAAGCAGAAGGAATAAAATCAGTTGATGTTATAAGAAAGATAGCGGAAGAAATTAAATCCTGAATTTAGGTTCTAACAATTTTATAATTCTTCAGTGCAAAATAAATTTCAGTTACAGCAGTTTTAATTACTGTGGCAACCGGTACTGCAAGCAACATCCCAAGCAATCCGAACAATTCACTTCCCGCAATGATGAGTAAGATAATAATTATCGGATGCATATCTACACTTTTTGAAAAAACATATGGTTGAACAAATCCATTATCCAAAGTATAGGTAATTGTTATTATCAAAATGATTAATGGGATTTGTGAAAGATCTCCAAACTGAATAATGGAAATTATTGCTGCCGGTATTCCACCGATAACAGGACCAAAATAAGGGATTAAATGTCCAAGTCCGGCGATAACACCAAGCGGTAAAGAGTTTGGTAATCCGATTAAATAAAAACCGAAACCAAGAGTTACTCCAACAAACGTTGCATCAAATATCCAGCCCCGCACAAATCGTCCCAATTGCAATGTTACTCTCTTAAATATCCAGTAAGCAGCCTCAAAATATTTGTTCGGAACTTTGTGTATAAAATATTTCTGAATGAGTGCAGTGTCTTTCAATAAGAAAAATGAAATAAAAGGAACGATAACTAACATTGCTAATATTGATACTATACTGCTCAGATAAATTGTAAGATGATTTATTGTATCGTTAAATGCGCCGCTAATGATAGCCTGAACTTTTTCAGACAGTTCGCCTCTGCTAAATAACGGGAACACACTTAAAATCTTTTTTTCAATGATGTTTAATTCTTCTTTTAAGGAAAAATCTTTAAGTGAGATTAATAATTGATCCATCTGATAAATCAATTGGGGAATAACGTATGAGAGTCCCAGATAAACAAGAAATCCAAACAAAGCAAAAACACTTAATGTTGCCAGCGATCTTGAAAGACCCGCACCTTCCAGTATCCTTACAAAAGGAGCAAATATAAATCCAAGTAAAACGGCTATAACAAAAATTATTAAAACATTAACTAGCAGATAAGCAAAATAAAGCAGCACAATAGCAGTGATAAGTAAGAGAATTGTTTTGACGGATTTTTTTAAAAGTATTTCTTTCATAATTAAATCAACTTACTGCTTCAATTCTCTTAACGCCGGGCACCTCTCTCATAATTGCACGTTCTATTCCTGCTCTTAGAGTCATAATTGATAATGGACAAATTTCACAGGAACCAGTTAACCTTACTTTAACAATTCCATCATCAGAAACATCAACAAGTTCTACATCACCATTATCAGCTTGTAAGAAAGGTCTGATATTGTTTAATGCTTTTTGTATTTCTGCCTGATTCATCTTAAAAATTATTTTATAATCAAATCATCTTTTAATCGAAATATCGTTTGAAAAAAAGATTTATGCAAACTAATCATCATCGCCAAGTAATATTTCTATTTTACCGGATGGAGCCTCATTTCTGATATTAACCTGTTCAGTAAGCTTACGGGATATTTCCATTAAGATTTCGGTTTCTCTGGCATCCGGTATTCCGTAAACCATTGGTAAACCAGAGTCGCCGCCTTCTCTTATGCGCGGGTCGATCGGTATTCCGCCAAGAAAAGGAGTGTTCAATTCTTTGGAGATTTTTACGCCACCACCTGAACCGAAGATATCATATTTTTTACCTGTGTCCGGAGCGATGAAATAACTCATATTTTCTACAACACCAAGCACCGGAACATTAACGCGCTCAAACATTTTTAATGCTTTGCGTGCGTCAATCAGTGAAACTTCCTGTGGAGTGGTTACTATAACAGCGCCGGTTAAAGGAATTGTTTGTACCAATGTTAACTGAATATCACCCGTTCCCGGAGGAAGATCAAAAATCAAATAATCCAATTCGCCCCATTCAACATCAGTCATAAATTGTTTTATCGCACCGCTTGCCATTGGTCCTCTCCAGATCACAGGTGCTTTTTCATCTACCAGAGAACCAATAGAAATAAATTTGACTCCGTAATTTTCCAATGGAATCATTTTTACGCTGTTAGCTTCCTGAAAAACTTTTGGTCTGTCAAATGTTCCAAGCATAAGAGGAATACTTGGTCCATAAATGTCTGCATCAATTAGTCCAACTTGTGCACCATCTTTAGCAAGTGCAACTGCAAGATTAACAGCTACTGTACTTTTTCCAACGCCGCCTTTGCCGCTTGCAACTGCAATTGTATTTTTAACTCCAGGTAAAAGAGCATCCTTTTTAGGATCTTTATGCGTAGATATATGAGATGGTCTGGAAGTAATCGATAAGTTAATTTCATCAAGATTGTTAAAATCTTTCTTCAGCTGATCAAGTATAATTTGTCTGATGTCTTTATCACCTGAATATGGAATTGATAATTCAAGATTTAATTTTTTATCAGACAGCTCAAATTTTTTTATTGAATTTAAGGTTATAAGATTTGTGTTAAAATTTTTTTCGCTGATATTTTTTACAGAATTGATAACGGAACTTTTAGTTATTTCAAACATCACTTTCCCATTTTTTCTATTTGAATGTAATTAATTAGAATTTATTGTTTAAAACTTTTTTGAACATTTACTCCCGAAGCTTTGATAGCGTGGTTCATAAGCCAATCCTGACTGTTGACCCGCTTTTGAGAATTAGTCACTTCAACAAACTTATAAGAGCCATCAGGCTGAAGGATGCGGGCTTTAACATTGTCTTTTAGTGAAACTTTGATAAGCGTTCTTTGTAATTCCTCTTTAAGTTTTGGATTTTCAATAGGGAACGCAACCTCAACTCTTCGATCAAGATTTCTTTGCATCATATCAGCACTACTTAAATAAATAAGCTCTTTACCATCGTTGTAAAAATAGAACAAACGGCTGTGCTCTAAAAATCTTCCGACAATGCTTCTTACTTCAATATTTTCACTAAGTCCGGCAACACCAGGCACAAGCGTACAAATACCTCTTACAATCAATTTTATCTCAACCCCGGCGGAAGATGCTTCATACAATGCTGATATAACAGCAGGATCTACCAGTGAGTTCATTTTCATTATGATTTTTGCTTCTTTACCTGCGCGGGCATTTTCGGTTTCGATACTTATGAGATCAATAATTTTTTCTCTCAAATTAATTGGAGATACAAAAAGTTTTTTATACTCTTTCTGTTTTGAGTATCCAGTCAAATAGTTGAAAATGTCAGCAACATCACTGCATATATCCGGATCGGAAGTAAAGAAACCAAGATCAGTATAAAGTTTTGCGGTGGTTGCATTATAATTTCCTGTTGCAAGATGAACGTATCTTTTTACACCTTCAAATTCCTTTCTTACAACAAGAGTCATTTTTGCATGAGTTTTTAATCCAACCAAACCATAAACAACGTGGACACCAACTTTTTCAAGTTCTCTTGCCCAGTAAATATTATTTTGCTCATCAAAGCGTGCCTTAAGTTCAACTAAAACAGCAACCTGTTTTCCCATTTCAGCGGCTTCAATCAAACATTTTACTATTGGGGAATCAGGTCCGACACGATATAATGTTTGTTTGATTGCAAGAACATCCGGATCTTTTGCGGCTTTTTTTATGAAGTCAATTACCGGAGTAAAGCTGTGATAAGGATGATGTAAAAGTATATCTCTTTGTCTGATAATAGAAAAGTAATCTTCTTCATCCTCAAAAACTTTTGGAATAACAGGATAAAAAGGTTTTTCCTTTAAATTGTGCAAAGGAATTTTATAAAGGTGCATTACATCACTTAAACCAAGCGGTCCATCAGACTGATGAACATCTTCCTTGGTGATCTGAAGATTTTCAATAAGTGTATCAAGCATAAAATCGGGCATTGGATGACCAACCTCTAATCTTACAACATTACCAAAACGTCTTTGCTTAATGTTTTCTTCAATCACTCTTAATAGATCATCTGCTTCGTCTTCCTGAAGTTCAATATCCGTATCTCTTGTAATTCTGAAACGATGTGCTTCAACTATTTCCATACCCGGAAACAGATACTGCAGATTATCTTTAATCAAATCTCCAAGCCAGATAAATCTTGCACTGTAATTTCCGTTTACCTGCGATTTTTTATTCGGTTCAAGAATTTCATCTATCTGCAAAATTCTTGGCAGGATGCTCGGAACTTTTACTCTTGCAAAATGATTTTCACCATTTGGTTTTCTAATAAGAATTGCCAGACTTAAACTTAAGTTAGATATGTAAGGAAACGGTCTGCCGGGATCAAATGCAAGCGGTGTTAATACCGGAAAAATCTCTTTCTTAAAGTACTCGGTTAACTTTTGTTTTTCATCTTCATTAAAATCAGCCATTGTTAAAAGATGAATGTTATTTCTTTTAAGTTCCGGGATAATTTCATTCATCCACAACGAGTCGAGTGTTTTTAATAATGGCTTTAAAGCTTTTTCAATTTTCTTTAACTGCTCAATGGGTGTTAAGCCATCAATGGATGGCTCGGTTACATTTGCAGCTACCTGTTCCTTTAACCCGGAAATTCTTATCATATAAAATTCATCCAGGTTAGAAGAAAAAATTGAAATAAATTTTACTTTTTCAAGAAGCGGCAAATCCGGATTTAACGCTTCTTCCAAAACCCTTTTGTTAAACTCAACCCAGCTTAAATCGCGGTTAAAAAAGTTTTTAGGGTCGTTGTATTTTTTTAATAATTCTTTACCGTGCATTATTATTATCCTTAACGTGGGGCAAATATAATATAAATACAATCCATATGCCGTGAAGAAAACAGGGTAAATTTTAATTCAGGACAGTATAAACCGTTAAAACGGTTGTTATATTGAATGGGTTTATTTGTTACCCCATAGCTGAAGCTATGGGCTGCGATCCAATTATTAAATTTTCAGCCCACGGTTTTAACCGTGGGAATTAAATTAACCAAATAGAAACCAATAACCGTTTCAACGGTTTAAATGGAGGAAATGATGTCTCATTCATTATTAAAAATCTGGATACACGGAGTTTTCAGTACAAAGGATAGAATAGCTCTTATTACTCCAGCATTCGAGAAAGAATTGTATAATCATATAAAGCTAAAGCTGGAGAATGATCTTGATTGTATAGTTAGAATTATTAACGGAATGAGCGATCATATACACATCCTCTTCCTATTATCTCCCAAATTCAGCATTGGCGATATTTTCAAAAATATAAAAGGTGAATCATCTCATTGGGTAAATCGATCAGCATTTACAAAATATAAATTTGCCTGGCAAACTGGTTATGGTGCTTTCTCTGTAAGTGAATCAATGGTAAATGAAGTTGAAAAATATATCGCTAACCAGAAAGAGCATCATAAAAAGATGACTTATGAGGAAGAGGTTAATTTGTTTATTAAAAAATACGGGCTTAAAATTATAATCCCTACCTGACAGGCAGGCAGGTAAAGATTTTGGAGGGAAAGTGAACCCCTCCTTGTTCCTCCCCTTTGTAAAAGGGGAGGTTGAAATTACTTCCCTCCCTTTAATACAGGGAGGGACTGAGGGTGGGTTCAATTATGACTAAGCATTACAATAAAAAATCCGAACAAGAAAAACGCAGAAGTTATATTTAACCTCACCCTTTATCCCTCTCCTTAGTAAGGAGAGCGAATTTTAAGTCCTTCTCCTTTATAAGGAGAAGGATTTAGGATGAGGTAAGAAAAGGAAATGACAAAACACTATAACAAAAAGAATGAAACAGAAAAAAGAAGACTGCTTCGCAGACAGCAGACTTTTGTTGAAAAAATATTCTGGATGAATCTAAGGAATCGTCAGGTGATGGGGTATAAATTCAGGAGACAGTACTCAGTCGATCATTTCGTAATTGACTTTTACTGTTCCGAATTAAAACTTGCAATTGAGCTTGATGGTGATATTCACAATATTCCCGAACAGAAAGATTATGACCAAGCCAGACAAAAATATCTTGAAGCATTTGGAATTAAATTTCTTAGAATAAAAAATGATGAGTTTCTTGGTAATCCAAATAAAACATTTAAAAGGATTGAAGAAGCGATAAAAAAATCGGCTCTTACTTCTTCCAAAAAGTTGGGGTGAAAATAATTAACACAGTAAAAAGCTCTAATCTGCCAACTAACATAAAAAAGCTAAGTATCCATTTACTTATTTCCGGTAAATCTGCAAAGTTGCTGATAGGACCAACTGCTCCGAAACCTGGTCCAACATTTCCCAGGCAAGTTGCAACGGCTCCGGCAGAAGTAATAAAATCTAAACCAATCAGTGAAAGGATTATTGATCCAATCACAAATAACAAAATGTAAAAAATAAAAAATGCCTGCACGTTAAAAATGATTTCCTGGCTTACAGCTTTGCCATTAAATCTAACCGGAATAACTGCACGTGGGTGTACAAGTCTTTTTAATTCCAGCAAACCATTTCTAAAAAGAAGATAGTGGCGTGCAAACTTGATTCCGCCGCCAGTTGAACCGGCACATCCACCAATAAAAAGAAGCACGAAGAAAATCATTCTGGAAAACGGTGCCCAGTTTTCATAATCTGAAGAAACATATCCCGTAGTTGTTACCAGCGAAACAACGTGGAATAGCGATTGTCTGAATGATTCTTCCAAATTAAAAGTGTGATGTGGTCTGTGAATAAACATTATTATCAAAGTGGCAAGAACTAAAAACAAGGCATAAAATTTAAATTCAGTATTCTGTTTGAATGATTCAAACTTAAGATGAAGGGCATAGTAATGAAGTGTAAAATTCATTCCTGCAAAAATCATAAAGATTATGAAAACATATTGTACAAATGGAGAAGTGAAATAAGCTGTGCTTGCATTCTTGGTAGAAAATCCGCCGGTAGCCATTGTAGTAAATGAATGGTTTATCGCATCAAAAAAACTTAATCCGCCAACCATCAATAACAAAGTTTGGGCAGCTGTTAAGATTACATAAATACCCCATAATCTTTTTGCTGTTTCTTTAACACGCGGATGAAATTTATCTTTAGTAATTCCGGGCACCTCTGCAGAAAACAATTGCATTCCACCAATTCCTAAAAGAGGAAGGATTGCAAGTGATAAAACAATAATTCCCATTCCACCGAGCCACTGCGTTAAGCTGCGCCAGAATAATAAGCCTGCAGGTAATACTTCTATATCTTTCAGGATTGAAGCGCCGGTAGTAGTAAAGCCAGACATTGTTTCAAAGAAGGCATCAGAAAAGTTTGGTATTGCACCGTAAATTATGAACGGGATAGCACCAAACAGAGACATAAAAAACCATCCGAGAGAAACGATAATGTATCCCTCTCTTTTACCAAGCTGCTGTCGGTCTGCATCGCGTGTGAAAAACCAGATTATCAATCCGGTTAAAATTGTTATTCCTGATGAGATGAGTATTGAATAAATATCGTTGTGGTGAAAGTATATAGAAAACGGAATGCCCAGCATCATAAAGAAGCCGGTTAGGATAAGCAGGAAACCAATAATGTTTAATACAACTTTATAATTCATTCAAAACAAATTTACAAAGAAGTAATGGAAAAAGTTGAAATTATTTTTTCCAGAATGAAGGTGTGAAAAGAATAAACACCGTAAAAATTTCCAATCTCCCTAGCAGCATTACAAAACTTAAAATCCATTTTCCGATCCAGGGAACGGAGCTGAAATTTGTAACCGGCCCTGTTGTATCGAGACCGGGACCAATATTTGCCAGACAGGCTGCAACAGCACCCATTGATGAAATAAGATTCATCCCAAGTATTGTAAGTAATACTGAGCTTATACCAAATATAAAGAAGTAAAGAAGAACAAATGCTCCAATCTTAGCAATAATATCTGGCTGCACAGCTTTTCCATTTTGTCTAACAGGTATTACCGCATTTGGGTGGATTAATCTTTTTAACTCAAGTAAACTGTTTTTTATCAGTAATTGATATCGTACCATTTTAACTCCGCCACTGGTAGAACCTGCACAAGCACCAAATAAAAGCAAAACCAGAAATACTTCAGAAAAAAACGGCGCCCATTTTTCGTAATCCACTGTAACAAATCCTGTTGAACTGAGAACTGAGATAATGCTGAAAGCAGTATCACGGAAAGATGATTCTACTGATTGTCCATTATTAAAGATAAGGTATAAGGCAGAGGCGATAACTGTGAATAAAATAAAAGAAAGATAAAATCTAAACTCACTATCACCAAAATAATTAAGTATTTTACCTTTCAGAGCAAAATAGTGTAACGAAAAATTTGTTCCGGCTATGAACATAAAAATTATAACAACATATTCAATAAAAGGAGAGTGGTAGTAAGCTATACTTTGATTTTTAGTTGAGAAGCCGCCGCTGGCAAGTGTACCAAAGGAATGACAAAGTGCATCAAACAAATTCATGCCACCAAAAATTAAAAGAATTGTTTGTGCAGCTGTAAAGAAAACATAAATAGCCCACAATCTTTTTGCAGTTTCCTGCACGCGTGGATGAAGTTTGTCTTTGCTCGGTCCCGCAACCTCTGCCTGATAAAGCTGCATTCCTCCAATTCCAAGTAAAGGTAAAATAGCGATTGATAAAACAATTATTCCCATTCCACCAATCCAGTGAGTCATGCTTCGCCAGAAAAGTAATCCGTGCGGAAGGACTTCAACATCTTTTAAAATTGAAGCACCGGTAGTAGTGAATCCGGATACAGTTTCAAAAAAAGCATCAGTAAAGCCTGGAATTGCACCATAAAGTATAAAAGGTAAGCTGCCAAAAACAGACATAATGAACCAACCAAGTGTTACAACAAGATAACCCTCTCGTTTGCTCACTTCTTTTATTAAACCTTTACGTGTGAAAAACCAGAATGTAAGTCCAAACAAAGAAGTGCCGCATCCGGTTAAAAGAATAACAGGAATATCATCATCTCCATAATAGATAGAGAAGGGGATTCCGGTTAGCATTAGCAAGCCGGGTAGAAAAAGCAGAAATCCAAGTATATGGATTATAAATTTTGTATTCATCAATCAAAAAGTTTTTCAACTTTTTTAAAGGCATCAGGCAAACAAAAAACAACCACGCGGTCGCCGGCTTGTATTTTAGAATCACCGGTAGCAATAAATGAATCTTCTCCACGAACAACACCGCCAACGATTGCGCCTTTGGGGAATTCCAAATCTTTAATTGCTTCCTTAGTTACGTGGGAACCGGGTAATGCTTTAAATTCAATAACTTCTGCATCAATACCTTCAAGTGAAGCGTATGCAAGCAATTCACCTCTTCTTATAAATCGGGAGATACTGTTAGCTGCTATTAGCTTTTTGTTGATAAGTGAGTCTAATCCTATTGTTTGAGTAAGCGGGATGTAATCAACCTTATCTACAAGCGCAATTGCTTTTTTAACACCAAGATGTTTTGCCATCAGGCAGGAAATTAAATTTGTTTCAGCATCCTGAGTAAGAGCAATAAATGCGTCTACATCAATAATTCCTTCCTGTGCAAGTAAATCAATATCGCGTCCATCGCCTCTGATGATAAGAGCTTTGGGTAATTGATCGGCAAGCTCAAAAGTTTTTTCTTCATCGGATTCAATAAGTTTCACTGTCATAGATTCACTTAAGATAGAAGCCACTCTGCGTCCGATTTTCCCGCCGCCAAGAATCATTATGTTATCAAAATTTATATTTTCTTTTCCTGCAAGTTTTAAAATGCTTTCAATACCTTCCGGTTTTGTAGCAACGAAAACCTGGTCATTAGGCAGGAATTTATCATTACCTGTTGGGATAATGGTTCTGAAATTTCTGTAAATGGCAACAATTCTGTAATCGAGGTTAGGATTATTTTTAGCAACATCAGTTATTCGTTGATGGATAACGGGAGCTGTTTTATCAAGTCTTAATCCTATTACAGAAATTTTTCCGTTTTCAAATTCAATTACATCAGTAGCAGCAGTTCGGTTTATTAATCGCACAACTTCCATTGCAGCAAGCTCTTCAGGGTAAAGCATGTAGTCAATACCCATTTTGTGGAAGCCTTCAACATTTTCGGTTTCAAGATATTCGGCGTTACTAACCCTGGCAATAGTTTTTTTAGCTCCGAGTCGTTTACCAAGTATTGCAGTTGTCAGATTTACCTCTTCAGAAGAAGTAACTGCCACAATAAGATCAGCTTTTTCTACTTTGGCTTCTTTTAACACTTTGATAGAAGTGGATGAGCCATTGATAGATAAAATATCAGCCATTGAATCTGTGTAAGTAAGTCTTTGCTGATCAGAATCAATAGCAATTATATCGTGAGCCTCACTGGAAAGTTGTTTGGCAAGTTGATATCCTACGTCACCCATTCCAGCTATAATAATTCTCATACAAAATCCTAAATAATAGACACAACAAAAATATGATAAAAGAAATTATTCCAAACAAATAAATTTTTGGGGGAGAATGCTTGCTTAACGATTAAATTTTTTCATACAGCATAAAAATAGTCAAAACTGACTATTTACTTAACTAAAGAAATAAAATAGGTTCCAAACAGGATTTGGTAAATATTTTTCAAGCATTTGAAATAAAAAACCAGTGGAGCAAATTTATGGGTGATTTTTACAGCAGTCGGGTAAAAAAATATATTCAGAATGCAGCCATAGCTATTGACAACTGAAAATATTTAAATAGCTTTCCGTTATCCGTTATCCGTTATCCGTTATCCGTTATCCGTTATCCGTTATCCCAAAATCTTATCAAAGATTAAGGGAGTGCAACTAAGCACTACTTTAATCTTCTTACTTTTTTCTATAATCTTATTCACTAAAGTACAAGCACAAGTAATCATAAAAGAGAAGGTTGATCCTACCCCCATATAGTAGATAAAAAGAAAAGCAACTATATTTAGCAAAAA
>CAZCJF010000066.1:7514-12756 GCA_964499095.1 uncultured Ignavibacteriaceae bacterium | reverse complement strand
GAGTCTCTTGGTTTTAGCTCAAACCATTCCTTATCTAAATACATACAAAAAGTGTTTTTTGATTTTGGTTCTTTACTATCTGTTTTTGTAATAGTAAACTTCTGCGCGACAGAATCCATAAAATCTGCTTTACTCATACCATTCAAATCAAACACAACACGATTATATGGAAGGATTTTTAATTGATCATCCGGGAAAATTACAGCAATAAAATAATTATACTCTTCATCTCCTTTGTGATTTGGATTTGATTTCATCTTTTCTTCTCTTGCACGACTTGCACTTTTTGCACGATGATGTCCATCTGCAATATACAGCTTATTAATTTTCTGAAATTCAGAAATAATCAAGTCATTATACTCATCAGGCATAATCCAAACAGTATGCTGAATTCCATCCGGTGCAGTAAAATCGTATTCGGGATTAATTTCCTTTAATGTTTTATCAACAAGCTCATTAACAGTTTTTACTCCGCGATAAGTTAAGAATACAACACCTGTTTGTGCTTCTGTTGTTATGATGTGGTTTGTACGATCATCCTCTTTTACTTTGCGGGTTTTTTCGTGTTTAAGGATTACATCATTATCATAATCATCAACAGAAAAAGTTGCACAGATTCCCGTTTGCGCTCTGCCATCCATAATTAGTCTGTAAAGATAGAAGTGAGGTTTCTCATTAACTTTTAAAGGAGCTTGTTCAATTATCTGATTAAGATTTTCCTTTGCTTTAAGATAAACTTCTTTTGAGTAAACATCTTTAACATCGGGCAAATCAATTTCTGATCTCGTGATGTGTAAATAACTTAATGGATTTCCTTCTGCGTGTTGAGCTGCTTCTTCACGATTAACAACATCATAGGGAACGCTTGCAACAAGATGAGCCTTTTCTTTTGTTGGTCTAAGTGCATTGAAAGGTCTGATTACCGCCATAAAATCAATCTCCGTTTTTAGAAAAGAGTATAAAATTTAAGTAATCAAAAATCCATAAAATAAACGGAATAATCCACCTAATTCGTCACATGATCAGTAAATATTTATTCTGCAGAGCAAATATTTTTTTATCTTTACAGCCGTTTAATAAAATTTTTGAAAATGAGCGAAACGACAAAAAAACAAAGGAAAAAACCTAATCAGGAAATTGAAGAAATTGTTGGTAAAGTTGTTTATCACAAAGAATTTTCTTCAACATTACTCAATAATAAACGGGATATAATAGTTTGGCTTCCGCAAGGATATGACTCAGCTAAGAAGAAAGATAAAAGTTATCCGGTTCTTTACATGCACGATGGGCAGAATATTATGGATCCCAAAACTGCTTATGTTGGCAAAGACTGGCGTGTTGATGAAACAATATCAAGATTGATCAGACAGAAGAAGATTAAAGAATTAATAGTTGTTGGAATTTACAACACACCCGATCGTTTGGATGAATACAGCTGGTCAGAAAAAGGTCAGAATTATCTTAAGTTTTTAGTTGAAGAACTTAGACTGTTTATTGATCAGAATTACAGAACACTTAAAGATTCTAACAATACCGCCATAATTGGTTCTTCTATGGGTGGATTAATTTCTTTCTATGCTGCCTGGCATTATCCCGAAGTTTTTGGAATGGCAGGTTGTATGTCTAGTTCTTTCTATTATAATGATGACCGCAGCATAAAGCAGGTTATTGATTACACTGGGCATAAAAAACCTGTAAAGTTTTATATTGATCACGGAGAAGACGGAGCGATACGCGGACAAAAAATGTTTGTTGAGCTATCCAAAAAAGGTTATGTAATCGGGCAGGATATTGATTACTATTATGCTCCCGGTGCCGAACACAATGAAAAGGAGTGGGCAGCGAGATTGGAAAGACCGTTATTATTTTTCTTTAAGAATGGAAGATGACTTCTTAATTGATTTTCAATATCTGTAAGATAGAAATTGCTGAATTGATTAACTGTTAAATTGCTCTTTTAAATGTTAAATTATTCCAGAATAATTATTTAATTACTTCATAAGGGATAATAATATGCGCTGGCAGGGAAGAAGACAAAGTTCCAACGTCGAAGATAGGAGAGGACTTTCTCCGAAAGGAATGGTTGGCGGAGGAATTGGAACAATAGTAATTATTCTGGTTGTCTTGTTGCTCGGCGGTGATCCAACTTCTTTAATTCAGAACATTCAGACCACTGACCAAACAACAACTTCTAATTACACAGAAACTGCAGATGAAAAAGAATTAGCTCAGTTTGTTGCTGTAGTGTTAGCTGAAACCGAAGATGTTTGGCATAACGTTTTTGCTGACATTGGAAAACAATATAGAGAACCCAAATTGGTTTTATATACAGGAAGCGTTCAATCTGCCTGTGGTACTGCAGGTGCTTCGGTAGGACCTTTTTACTGCCCCAGCGATGAAAAACTTTATATTGATTTAAGTTTTTATAAAGAACTTCAGTCAAAGTTCAAGGCTCCAGGTGATTTTGCGATGGCTTATGTTGTTGCACACGAAGTAGGTCATCATATTCAAAATCTTCTTGGTACGATGGAAAAAGTTCAGAGTCTGCGCTCACGATTGAGTAAGGAAGAGTACAATCAATACTCGGTAAGATTAGAATTGCAGGCAGATTTTTATGCCGGAGTCTGGGCTCATTACACAGATAAGATTCAGGGAATTCTTGAAGAAGGTGATCTTGAAGAAGCACTTAATGCAGCAAGTGCTGTGGGTGATGATAATATTCAGAAGAAGATGCAAGGATATGTTGTGCCGGAATCATTCACTCACGGAACTTCCGAGCAAAGAAAACGATGGTTTTACAAAGGCTACAAAACCGGAGATATAAGACAGGGCGATACTTTTAATAATGATATTTAATTATAATCTGATATGAAAAAATTTTTAGCGCTTATTTTTTTATTCTCGCTTATTAGCTGTACTTCCAATGAAATTGTAAATCTTAGAACAGCAAAAGATATTGTAAAAGATTATTATGAATCAGGAAAATTTGATGAGGAACTAAATAAAGTTATTGCAGATGCAAAAAAGAAATTCAATGATGTTAAACCCTCCAAGAACTCCGTAGTGATATTTGACGTTGATGAAACAGTATTAGATAATTATGAATTGGCTAAACAGATGGATTTTGGTTATGTATATGAGTTAAATAAAAAGTGGAATCAGGAACTAAAAGCGCCAGCGATTGAACAAACGAAAGATTTTTATAATTACCTGCTCCAACAGGGTTTTAAAGTAATTTTTCTAACCGGCAGAAATTCAGACGAGTATGATGTCACCTATAAAAATTTAATACGGGCTGGTTATAAAGGTTTTGATACTCTGATTACTCAAAGACCCGATGAACAAAATCTGAAATCCCGGGAATTTAAGAGTAAAAAACGTACAGAACTCACAAACAATGGTTACGAAATTGTTGGCACAGTCGGTGACCAGTGGACAGACCTGGATGGACCGTACAGCGGAATCAAAGTGAAAATTCCAAATTATCTTTACAAGATTAATTAGATAATAGCACGCTGATGACGCTGATTGGGCAGATAATCGCTGATCAACGCAAATCAGTTATCCAATTTCAGCAGTATCCCTTTCTCCATAAGCGAAGATTATTTGAGAATTTTTTAATTTAGATAGAAAGATCTAATAAACTTTTAAATTAGAATATGCAATTAAGACTATTTGAACCCGGAGAATTTTTAACATTAAAAGAAGCCAGTGCTTGGGCATCAAAGTATTTAAATAAGAAAGTTACCACTTCAAATATTTCATACCTCATTAATTATGGAAGAATACGTAAATATGGTGAAAATGGAAATTCTTATGTTTCAAAAAAGGAACTTTTAGAGTATTACAAATCATTCAATGGAAAGAGAGAAATAAGTTACAAAAGTAAACTCGGAGATGATCTTAATTGGGCTTTATCATTTGACCAATACAAAGAAGCTGAAACCACAAAGCACGTTCATAGATTACATCCTTATAAGGGTAAATTTATTCCCCAGTTAGTTGAATACTTTTTGGATAATCACACAGATGATTTCAAGAAAGAAGTTTATTTTCATCCAGGAGATATCGTGCTTGATCCATTTTGCGGAAGCGGAACAACATTAGTGCAGGCAAATGAACTGGGTATGCATGCAATTGGTATAGATATATCATACTTCAATTCATTTATTTCAAATTGCAAGGTGGATTTATATGATATTGAAGACATTAAACATCAATCAAATGTGATAACTTTAAAATTAAAGCGTTTCCTTCAGCAACAATCAACCGTAGAATTTGAAGAAGAACTACTGAAAGAACTTAATAGTTTTAATAATAAATATTTTCCAAGTCCCCAGTACAAGTACAATTTAAATAGAGGTCAAATTGATGAAGAAGAATATGGACGGGAAAAAGAAAAACAATTTTTACCAATATTTGAAGCACTGGTTAAGAAATATGATATTCAACTTAAACAGGACAAGTCTGAAACATTTTTAGACAAATGGTTTCTACAACATGTCCGTAATGAAATTGATTTTGTATATGAAAAGATTAAGCGACTTAGAAATTCTAATACAAAAGAAATATTAAAACTTATACTTAGCAGAACAGTTAGATCTTGCAGAGCAACAACTCATTCTGACTTAGCCACACTTGTCGAACCTATTTCAACAACATATTACTGTTCTAAGCATGGAAAGATATGTAAGCCATTGTTTTCGATTCTTAAATGGTGGGAAACTTATACAAAAGATACGATAGAACGACTCACTGAGTTTAATACTTTAAGAACGGATACAAAGCAAATTTGCTTAACAGGGGATAGTCGTAATATTGATATAATAGAAGAATTAAAAAAAGTTGACAAGAAATTTTCAACATTGGTAAAGAAGAATAAGATAAAGGGTATATTTTCAAGTCCACCTTATGTTGGAATGATTGATTACCATGAACAACATGCTTATGCTTACGATCTGTTTGGATTTAAACGAAGAGATGCACTTGAAATAGGCCCGTTGTTTAAGGGAAAAGGAAAAGCTGCACAAACTTCTTACATTGAAGGAATTGCTCAGGTTTTAATTAATGCTAAAAAGTATTTAGTTGAGGATTACAATGTTTTTCTTGTAGCCAACGATAAATTTAATCTTTATCCTGCAATTGCAAAAAGGGCGGGGATGAAAATCGTTAATCAATTCAAGCGACCTGTCTTAAACAGGACTGAAAAAGATAAGGGAGCTTATTCAGAAATCATTTTTCA
>CAZCJF010000066.1:0-7414 GCA_964499095.1 uncultured Ignavibacteriaceae bacterium | reverse complement strand
CTGTCTTAAACAGGACTGAAAAAGATAAGGGAGCTTATTCAGAAATCATTTTTCACTTGAAAGAATTATAAATGATAGATGCAGAGAAAAAAGAAAAAATTTCACTTGCTGTTATCAGAACATTATATACAAAATTTTCTGACTTTCCTGAAGACGCTACAAATAATAGAAACGCTCCATTTCATGAGGCGTTTTTAAAGGCTTTTGAACAAAAATTTTCTGGAAAAGTTTCTGATATTCCTTTCTTTATAAGTTTAAGTTCCTGGTTCCATGGTTTAAATACCACCCTTGGTCAAACATTTTTCGAGAGAGTAGCGCATATTTTAAGTGATGGTACTAAGAAAGAATTTAAAGGATTAAAAATTTCTACTAGTCAACAAACCGCAATATCAGATATATTGGCTGAATTAAAGAATGGAGTTCAGCTTCCTAACCTAAACAGAGAAAATAATTTAATATTTAAGAATAACAAACCACAGAATAAAAGTGTCCCAAATTTTACAGTGGATTGTTATTATGAAGAAGACAATTCACTTATTTCAATTGAACTAAAACAGTGAAACCGAATAGTGAAGTCTTCAAGGGTGAAAAAGAAAAAATCTTAGCTGCAAAAGCTGGGTCAAAGAATAAACATGGTTCAAAAGAAATATTTTACTATATAGGGTTTCCATTTGATCCTTTATCGAAGACACCAACCGACTATGATAAAGATAGTTTTATGAGCTATAGCATTGACTTTAAGAAATTTTTTGATAAAGATGAAGTATTGCTCGCAGATGAGTTATGGAATTTTTTATCCGGAGATGAGAACACGATGCAACAAATTATCGATATTATAAATTGTATTGCTAAGCCAGATTTTATGGATAATTATGATTTTCTAAATGATGCAAAAAATAAAACTACAAATAAAGAAAAATATACTGATTGTCTAAATAACTGGAATCTTAAATCTGAATTAGAATTAGTTGCAGCCGAAAGAACAATTCTCGAAAAGTTAGAACTAAAAGAATACAAACGATTAAATAGAACTTTTAACCAACCAATATTCAAAGAAGGAAATTATAATATTGATAGATTAATTGCCTTAAGAAAGTTGTTATAGTAAAAAGATTAAGCACGGACTTTAGATTTATCAATAAGAAAGTTAAAATATTTATAATTTCATAATAAAATTAAGATGTCAAAAAAAGTAGAGTATTTGAGTTATTTGATTTAATATAAGTTAAAACCGTGCATAAATATTAACAACAAAGCACTCTACCACTTAACCAATTCTTTCTTTCTCTTACTCCTAATCTTACTCTTACTCTTTCCTTTTCCTTATATTTGCACTCAAATTTTTATTATTCGCAGAATGACTTCGTCAAAAACAATTTTATTTCAGAGGTTTTGTTTTAATGTCAGAAACTAATTTTTCTCAGGTACCCAAAGCATACAATCCCGCTGATGTTGAGGATAAATGGTACAAGTACTGGTACGATTATGAACTTTATCATTCAGAAATAGATCATAACAAAAAACCGTATGTGATTCCCATTCCACCGCCTAATATTACCGGAATGCTTACAATGGGTCACATTCTGAATAATACTCTTCAGGATATTTTTATACGATTGAAGAGAATGCAGGGCTACAATGCCTGCTGGGTTCCAGGAACTGATCACGCTTCAATTGCTACCGAAACTAAAGTAACAAAATTTCTGGAAGAGCAGGGAATTAAGAAAAAAGAAATCGGTCGCGAAGAATTTCTCAAGCACTGCTGGCAGTGGAAAGAACAATACGGCGGAATAATTATTCAGCAGTTGAAAAAACTTGGCGTAAGCTGCAATTGGCGTCGTGAACGCTTTACAATGGATGATGATTATTATCGTGAAGTGATCAAAGCATTTGTTGATTTATACAGAGAAGGAAAAATTTATCGCGGCTACAGAATGGTAAATTGGGATCCCGCAAACAAATCCGCCATCTCTGACGAAGAAGTAATCTATAAAACAGTCAACGGAAAACTCTGGTATTTCAAATATCCTGTTGCTGACAGCAATGAGTTTATAATTGTTGCAACAACAAGACCCGAAACAATGCTTGGGGATACTGCAGTTGCAGTTAATCCCGAAGATGAAAGATATAAACATCTGATTGGAAGAAAAGTTAAACTTCCGATTGTTTATAGAGAAATTCCGATTATAGCCGATGAGTATGTTGATAAAGAATTTGGAACCGGTGCTGTTAAAGTTACTCCTGCGCACGATGTTAACGACTACGAAATGGGAATGCGTCATAAACTTCAGTTCATAAATATTTTTAACGATGATGCAACTACAAATGAAAATGTACCACAATGGCTGCAGCATCAGGACAGATATGAAGTTCGCAAAAAAGTTGTTGCAAAGTTTGAAGAGCTTGGACTGCTTCATAAGATAGATGATTATCAGACAAAAATCGGTTATTCCGAAAGAGGCAATGTTCCTATTGAACCGTATCTGAGCGAGCAGTGGTTTATGAAAATGGATGAGCTTGCCAAACCTGCAATTGAGGTCGTGAAGCAAGGCAGAATAAAGTTTTATCCTAAGCATTGGGAAAAAACTTATTTCCATTGGATGGAAAACATAAAAGACTGGTGCATCTCAAGACAGCTTTGGTGGGGACACAGAATTCCCGTCTGGTATCACAAACTGACTGGTGAAATTTACTGTGATGTTAATCCACCAAAGGATATAGAAAATTACAAGCAGGATGAAGATGTTCTCGATACCTGGGCATCAAGCTGGCTTTGGGCACACGCAATTTTCAGAACAGAAGAAGAAAGAAAATATTATTATCCAACAGACACTCTTGTTACTGGTCCTGATATTATTTTCTTCTGGGTTGCACGAATGATTATGGCCGGGATGCATTTTATGAAAGACATTCCGTTCCGTGATGTTTACTTCACCAGCATTATTCGTGATGCTCAGGGAAGAAAGATGAGTAAATCACTTGGCAACTCTCCTGACCCTCTTGAAGTGATTAAAGAATATGGTGCAGATGCTTTAAGATTTACTGTTATTTATTTAGCTCCTCTTGGACAGGATGTTTTATTCAGCACTGATAAATGCGAACTTGGAAGGAACTTCGCAAATAAAATCTGGAATGCAGGAAGATTTCTTCTTATGAATAAAGAAAATATTAAAACAAACTTTTCACTTAAAGACAAACACAAAGACTTTGCTGATGATTGGATAATATCAAGACTTAATCAAACTCTTCTTCAATTCAACAAGGCGATGAATGAGTTTGAAGTGAACAATGCTATAAAGATGATATATTCATTTTTGTGGAATGATTACTGTGACTGGTATGTTGAAATGATTAAGGGCAGATTGTATGGTGATAATGATGAAGTTAAATCTGCAGTATTAACTAGAGCAATTTCAATTTTTGAAGATGCATTAAAAATGCTTCATCCGTTTATGCCGTTTTTAACTGAAGAATTATGGCAGTTAACAAGTGAACGTAGTGAGGGAGAGAGTATTTCAGTTTCAGAGTTTCCCAAAGCTGATGAAAATCTGATCCACGAATCAGCAGAAAAGGAAATGGATTTTGTAAAAGATATAATTACCGCAATCCGGAATATCCGTGGCGAGATGAATATCGCCCCCTCGAAAAAAGTAAATGCACTAATAAAATCAGTAAGTGTTAAAGATTATCAGGTTGATTACATAAAAAAACTTGCAAAAGTAGAAGAACTTAAAGTTGATGTGAACATTCAAAGACCAAAAGCAAGTGCTTCCGCAGTTTTAAGAGATGTTGAAATATTTATTCCTCTTGAAGGTTTGATTGATCTTGAAGTTGAACGGCAGAAAATCCAAAAAGAAATAACTCGGCTTGAAAGTTCACTTGCTGGGATTGAAAAAAAATTATCTAACGAAAAATTTGTTGCTAATGCAGCTCCTGAAGTAGTTGAAAAAGAAAGGGCAAAGCAAAAGGATTGGCTAGATAATATCTCTAAGCTAAAAGAAATATTAAATAATCTAAAATAAATATTTATTAGGTCATCCTTCGACAAGCTCAGGATGACAGTTCATCAAAAAATTTTTGTCACACTGAGCCTGTCGAAGTGTGACTTACTCTCAAAGGAAAAACAATGTACCGCAAACTAGAAGATTTTATAAACGATTGGACAATCGAGTCCGAATCAACATTAAAAGTATTTAAGAATCTTACAGATGAATCATTAACAAAAAAAGTTAATGAAAATGTAAGAACAGCCGGAAGACTTGCATGGCATATTACAACATCGATTGGCGAAATGGCTCAACGTACAGGATTAACATTTAAAACTGTTGATAGTAATTCTCAAGTGCCTGTAACAGCTATGGAAATTGTTGATGCTTATAAAGAAGCTTCATCAAATTTATTTGATGCAATAAAATCAAATTGGAGTGATGCTACTTTAGCTGTTGAAGATGATATGTACGGTGAAAAATGGAAAAGAGGAACAACGCTCGGAGTAATAGTCTCACATCAAATTCATCATCGTGCACAACTAACTGTAGTGATGAGATTACTGGGATTAAAAGTACCCGGCATTTATGGACCGGCTAGAGAAGAGTGGATAAACTATGGAATGCCAGCAGAGGATTGATAATCATATCAGTTTATTGAATATCGAATAATGAACAAAGAATTTATATCTAAGAAATTAACTTTATAATTCATCATTTAAGATTAGGTCTTTGAAATTTGCGCTTCCGTTCTTTCGATTAACGAATTAATGATAATCCATTGTACTTCCGCCAATAAATTCTCTAAGCACACTATCACCCGGGATGGCTGATTCATCTGTAACTGGTGTTACTGTTTTTAACAAATTATAAACACGATTTGCTCTTTCATTAGCATCTGCTTTAAGCGGATCACCTTTATATTTTTCTTTCCATTCTTCAAAAAGCTTCAGCATTCTGTTTGCATAAATCGGTACTTCGTACGGCATGCCGCTGCTTATAACAAAATCGGCTGTATTAGAATATGGAATAATGTTTCGTAATTCACTGCCGCGCACATAATGCCAGTGCTCTAAAGTTTGCTGTGGGTTGTAAGCACGAAAAACAGAATCACGCAGCATTCTTCGTATCAATCTTAAATCAGTCCATCGTATGTATTTGCCATCAACACCTTTCATTTGAAGCAGAGGTTCAAGATATAATTTGAATTTCACATCAACAGAAATGTCTTTGCTGAAATCCGGATAAAGTCCGTGTAAGCTATCAATTAAAAGCAGTTCATCTTTTTCTAATTTTATGGGAGTAACATTAAGAGTTCTGGTTCCGGTTTTAAAATCATAAAACGGAATCATAACTTCTTCACCATTGCTCAGTTTAACAAGATGTTCATTGATTAATTCAAGATCGAGAGCCTGGGGTGTTTCAAAATCATAATCACCAAATTCATCTTTGGGGTGAAGTTCAAGATCAAAAAAGTAATGATCAACAATCAGAGCTTTAAATTTAAATCCTTTTTTTATGAGCTTTTGCTCAAGCTTAAGTGTAGTAGTCGTTTTGCCCGATGATGATGGTCCACTTATCATAACCATTCTTAATGAATCAAGTCTTTCAATAATCAATTTGGCAGCAAGTTCAACATCATCTTCATAGAGGCATTCAGATTCGTGAACAATTTGGGCAAACTCACCATTTGCAATTCTTTCATTCAGATGATAGACAGTATGCAGGTTATGAGATACTGCCCAATCTAGATTTCGCCATATTTTCTGCCAGGGAATATTCTCATTAATCTTTGAGGCGTATCTTCCTTCCGCTTCTCTTCTTTTTGCCGCTTCTTCACGATATAAAATAAATTCTTTTGCAACTTTTGCATGTCCATTTTCAATTAAAACCTTTTCAACAATATCCTGAATATCCTCAATATGAGGAGTTGAGCCTTCAGGAAATTTTTCATTCATCAATTCCACAACCTTTTCCGACAATTTATATGCGGTCGATTTATCTCTGCCTCCTACTGAAACCGCTGCACGATATATTGCATTTGCAATTCTTTCCTGATTGAAAGGAACAATTGCCCCGGTTCTTTTGATTACCTGTCTGATATGAGTTTGCATTTTTTCTCCAATTGAAAAAATAATTCTATCATATACAAATTTAGGAAATTAGATTTAATGGTGCATATATTTATGAAAACAATTCAATAATAGTTAGCTTTTTTTTCTTGCTTATAAATGAAAAAACAAAAATTTAATAATCCCCAATATGAAGAATCGATTAAAAACAGATTTCAGTTTATTAAACAGAATTATGTTTACCTGCTTTTAGTTGTTCTTTTAGCTTATTATACATTTATGTGTTATAAAATTAGCTTTATACAAGATGACACTTATATCACACTTCAATATGCCAAAAATTTTGCAAATGATAATGGACTTGTTTTTAATGTTGGGGAAAAGGTTGAGGGATTTACATCATTATTTTGGGTTATATTTTTAGGGGCTGCTTACAAGGTTGGTCTTAATATCGAAAGCCTTTCTCAAATTTTAAGTGTTGGCTTTAGCATTATAAGTTTGGTTTTAACTTATGTTTTATTTCTTGAGATAACAAAGGGAACAAGCAATAAAAATAAAAATTACCTTGTGTTATTCTCCTTTCTGTCAGTGCTAATTACATCACTTAACGGTACTTATTATTATTGGGCAGTAAGTGGAATGGAGACTTCTCTATTTACGATGGCTTATCTTAGTATTTTACTTCTTTATCTTAAATATTATTTGAATGAAAAATTATTACTTGTTTTCCCCTCAACATTATTCGTTCTCTCACTGATAAGACCTGAAGGAAACATCATATTTGTTTTAATCTTAATACATTCATTTTTTGTCATACTCATAAAATCAAATTTCAAGTTTAAAGAAACCTTTAAGTCATTTTTTAATTTACACAGAACCCAAGGCTATTTAATTTTTATTTTTCTAGTTACATCTGTAACAATATTTCGTCTCCTTTATTTTGGCTATCCTTTGCCAAACACTTTTTATGCAAAAACTGGTTTTTCAATTGAGCAAATCAGAACAGGATTTGATTACTTTATTGATTTCCTTAATGATTATACGCTTTATGGTTTGATAATTTTGGCACCACTTTATTTATTTAGATTTAAGAAAAAAATTAAAAGCATATCATTTTTATATCTTAATCTGTTTTCATTTATTATTTATGTAATTCTGATTGGCGGCGATGTCTTGACACAATACAGATTTTTTGTGCCGGTAATACCAATAATAAATATACTATTCTGTTTGCTGATTTACTTTATTTCAACAACACTTAAAGAAACAGAAATTAAAACAAGCATGCCAATGCTATTTATTATCCCATTTTCGGTTGCGGTTTTTATAAATATTATTAATTCAGAAAAGGTCGAG
>CAZCJF010000065.1:0-12774 GCA_964499095.1 uncultured Ignavibacteriaceae bacterium | reverse complement strand
AAAACAAAACCCTGAAAATAATAAGCGGATAATCATTAAAGGTGCGCGCGAGCATAATCTTAAAAATTTATCCTTTGAGATTCCGAGAAATAAATTAGTTGTATTTACCGGTGTTAGCGGCAGCGGAAAATCATCGCTTGTTTTTGATACTATTTATGCTGAAGGACAAAGACGATACGTTGAAAGTCTATCTTCTTATGCAAGACAATTTCTGGAGAGAATGAATAAACCCGATGTTGATTTTATTCAGGGAATCTCCCCAGCAGTTGCAATTGAACAAAAAACCGGTTCAAGAAATTCACGTTCCACCGTTGGCACCACAACAGAAGTTTATGATTATTTAAGATTGCTTTTTGCACGAATAGGAAAAACCATTTGCTTTCAATGTGGTAAGGAAGTTAAAAAGGCAACTACGGGTACAGTTGCCGATTGGCTGGAAGATCAGCAGGAAGGTTCAAGATTTTATCTGGGCTTTCCTATTCCCGATCACGAAGGTCACTCAGTAAAAGAAGAAATTGATTTGATAAAAAAACGCGGATACTTCCGTATTTATTTTGATGATCAACTCTTTGATTTAAATGAAGATGATGTAAAACCTCCTAAGTATAAAAATTCTGTAAAAGTTATTGTTGATAGATTTAAAATTACAAAAGGCGAAGTGCGTGAAAAACTTTCTGATTCGATAGAAGTAACATTTAAAGAAGGCGAAAACCGAATTGTTCTGATAAATGCTGATACGAAAGAACAAAAAGACTTCAATAAATTTTATGAGTGCTGTGGAGTAAAATACGAAGAGCCCGAACCAAGATTTTTCTCCTTCAATAATCCTTTTGGTGCTTGTCCAGTTTGTCAGGGTTTCAGTAAAGTTATTGGTATTGATATGAATCTTGTGGTTCCCAATCCCAACCTTACTATTGCAGATGGAGCTTTGGCACCATTCAAAGGAGCAAAGTATAGTGCTTACCTGCGTGATCTTATTCAAAGTGCAAGAGATTACAAGTTTCCGATTCAGGTTCCATTTAAGCAATTAACGGAAGAACAAATCTTAATGCTTAGAGAGGGATTTGGTAAGTACAAGGGATTAGATCATTTCTTTTCGGAACTGGAAAGAAAAACTTATAAACTTCACGTCCGTGTAATGTTAAGTCGTTATCGTGGTTATACATTATGTCCGGCTTGCAAAGGCTCAAGATTACGAAGAGAGGCATTGCAGGTTAAAATTGCAGATAAGTCTATTCACGAAATAGTGCAGATGCCGATTGAGCAATCATTAAAGTTTTTTGAGGAATTAAAATTATCCGAATATGATTATACGATTGCAGAGAGAGTATTAAAAGAAATTATTAAACGTCTTACTTTCTTAAACAATGTGGGTATAGGTTATTTAACTTTAGACAGATACAGTAATACTTTATCCGGCGGAGAAACTCAAAGAATAAATCTCGCAACATCGCTCGGATCGGCTTTGGTTGGAACTCTTTATGTGCTTGATGAACCGAGTATTGGATTACACCCAAGAGACAACTCAAAATTGATTAATATTCTTAAAAACCTTAGAGATATTGGAAATACCGTTCTGGTTGTAGAACACGATGCTGATATGATGCGAGAAGCAGACCTGATTTTTGATATGGGACCTAAAGCTGGAATTGAAGGCGGTGAAATAGTTGCTGTTGGTACTTATCAGGAAATAATGAAAAATAAAAAATCTTTAACAGGAAAATATCTTTCCGGAGAACTTTCAATTCCTTTGCCGGAAAAGAGGAATGAAAAGAAAACTAAATCAATTAAAATCATCGGGGCAAAAGAAAATAATCTAAAAAATCTTACTGTTGAAATTCCTTTAAATAAATTTGTAGTAGTAACCGGCGTTAGTGGTTCCGGAAAGAGCACATTAATTCACGATATATTTTACGCCGGATTAGCAAAGTATCTTGGTAATGCTCCATCTTACATTGGAAAATACGATGACATAAAAGGAGGAGAATATATTGATGATGTTGTGATCGTTGATCAATCACCAATTGGAAAATCACCAAGATCAAACCCTATAAGTTACATCAAAGCTTTTGAACTTATTCGTGAATTATTTGCTTCAACCCATCAGGCAAGAGCCAGGGGATACAAGCCCGGTTACTTTTCTTTTAATGTTCCTGGCGGAAGATGTGAAACCTGCACGGGTGATGGATTTATAAAAGTGGAAATGCAGTTCCTTGCTGATCTATATCTTGAATGTGATGATTGCAATGGTACTCGCTATAAAAAAGAAGTGAGAGAGATTACCTACAAAGGTAAAAACCTTGTTGATGTTTTAAATATGACGGTAGACGAATCGCTAATCTTTTTTGAAGGGAATGATCGCATAACCAGGCTATTGCAGATGCTTGCAGATGTAGGATTAGGATACATTAAACTTGGGCAGCCATCAAATACTTTATCAGGTGGAGAAGCACAGCGAATAAAACTTGCATCATATCTTACTGCACAAAGGGATAGAAGACACATCCTATTTATTTTTGATGAGCCAACAACTGGACTTCACTTTCACGACATATCAAAACTATTAAAGTGTTTTCAACTTTTATTAGAAAGAAACAATTCTGTTGTGATAATTGAGCATAATTTAGATGTTATAAAATGCGCCGATTACATAATTGATCTTGGTCCTGAAGCAGGAGATAAGGGTGGCGAAGTTGTTGCTACCGGTACTCCGGAAGAAATTGTTGAAGTTGAAAATTCGTGGACAGGAAAATATTTAAGAAAGTATTTGAATTAAATATTTTTTTTCTCTCGTTTAACTGTAGGAACAAAATCTTTCGGTCTTCCTAATTTGGGTAATCCAAGTATTTCTCTTGCACGATCCAAAGCATCATCAATATTGCCGTGGATGTTTTCTTCGCCGTATAAATCAAATATGCCTGCCTGAGTCATTGCGTAAAGAGGCTGTGTATGTACACCGGATAGAATAATTTGTGTACCGCTTTTTTTAGAATCGTTGTAAAGTTCTCTTAATATCTGAAGACCTGTTGCATCAATTGCAGGAACATTTCGCATTCTGATGATAAGAATTTTCGGAGGATTCTCAATAATCTTTAATTGCTCTTTAAACTTTGTTGCAGCACCGAAGAAAAATGGTCCGTTGATTTCGAATACTTCTACACCTTCAGGAACAATTCTTTTCTCAATTGAATTCGGATCAGCTTTTTCTTCCTCATCTTCAAGTTCCTGCGTAATTACACTTACATTTGAAACCTCTGCCATGCGTTTCATAAATAGTAGAACTGCCAGAACCATTCCTATTTCAATAGCAATTGTTAAATCAAAAATTACTGTAAGGAAAAAAGTAGTAAGTAAAACAACAACATCACTCTTTGGACTTTTTAAAAGAGATTTAAATGCATGCCATTCACTCATATTATATGCTACAATTACAAGTATCGCCGCTAATGTAGCCATCGGAATAAGCTTAGCATAACTGCCAAAGAATAACATTATTAATAAAAGAGTTAACGCATGAATTATTCCGGCAACTGGAGTTCTTCCGCCATTTTTAATATTAGTTGCGGTTCTTGCTATGGCACCGGTTGCAGGAATGCCGCCAAAAATTGGGGTTATGATATTTGCCAAGCCTTGCGCAACTAATTCCATGTTGCTTCTGTGTTTACCACCAATCATACCATCTGCAACTACTGCTGAGAGTAGTGATTCAATTGCTGCTAATAGAGCAATTACAGTTGCAGGTCCAATCAAATTTCTGATTACAGACAAATCAATTTCATAAATACTTGGGGAAGGAAGATTAGAGGGGATTTCTCCAAATCTGCTGCCAATGGTATCAACAGGAAGTTTAAATACTATGACAATAACAGTTGTAACAATAATTGCAATTATAGAGCCCGGGATTCTATGAGTAACCTTTGGCCAGAAAATCATAATTAATAAGGCAAGCATAGCTATACCGAGAACATTATAATTAATGCTTGAAAATGTTTCAAAATACACCAGCCATTTTTCATGAAATTCTGCAGGTACTTTTTCAATCTGTAAGCCAAAAAAATCTTTTATCTGAGTAGAAAAAATTAAAAGTGCGATACCACTCGTAAATCCAACAACGACAGGGTAGGGAATAAATTTTATTAGTGAACCAAACTTTACAAATCCCATTATTACTAGTATAATACCAGCCATTATTGTTGCTATAGCAAGTCCGGTTGTTCCGTATTGCTGAACAATTCCATAGACTATAATAATAAAAGCACCTGTGGGACCGCCAATTTGAACACGGCTGCCTCCAAAGAAGGAAATTATAAAGCCGGCAATAATTGCAGTGATTATACCTTTTTCTGGAGTAACTCCGCTTGCAATCCCAAATGCAATAGCAAGAGGAAGTGCAACTATACCGACAATAACTCCGGCAGTAAGGTCAGATATAAATTGTTGCTTGTTATAATTTTTTAAAGTTGTGAAGAGTTTTGGTTTTAGCATAAAATTACTTCTTAAAAATCGGGTCAAAAATAATGATTTTATGCATAATATTTTTATAAACGGCTTTAAAGTTGTTGATAATGCGTATGTGATTTGGTAGGATATTTTTTCATTTAAAGTAATATCTTTAAGTAATAAATAATTATTAAAATGATTAATAAAATTTTAATTGCTGTAATGATTCTTTCTAAGTGCATTATTGCGCAAGGTTACGGCTTAACATATTTTACAACATTTGCTGATGATAGAAAAAGTGCATTCAGTTTAACATTTGATGACGGGCTAAAAACTCATTTTGATTATGTTAAACCTATTCTGGATGCAAAAAACTTTAAAGGTACCTTTTATGTTCTACCTCCTTACCTAGCAGAAGCAGGTCAGCCTACTATCTGGCGATACGGAACGTGGAGTGAGTTCCAACTGCTTGCAGCAGAAGGACATGAAATCGGATCCCATACAATGAGGCATTTTGATCTTACAACTCTGCCGTGGGGAAGTATTACTGATGATTCAACTTTACTTTATGAACTTTATCAGTCAAAAATTTATATCGAGCAAAAAATTCCTTACCCCAGGTGTATTTCACTCAATTATCCTTTTACGTACAGAAATTCTGTAGTTGATTCAGCAGCAAGATTATTATATGAAAATGGCAGAACACTTGGGCAAGTACCAAATGAGTCATCTATTAATAATTATGATTGGTTCAAGCTAAATGCTAAAGTTGTGTTATTTGATCAACCCAGAAACTCATTTGAAGATGACTTAGCGGAGTTATATTCTTTTTTAGATTGGACCCAAAATTCCATAAATAATCATAAATGGGGAATGATTATCATTCACGATGTTGTGTCATCCTCTCAGTTACCGAAATTAGTTAACCAGGGAATTTATGAACCAATTTCAACTGAATGGCTCTCATCTTTATGTGATTTTTTATCTGTTAAATCAAATAATAATGAAGTTTGGGTTGAAACCGTCGGAAACATAACCCGATATATCAAAGAAAGAGAAAATGCTTCTTATCAGATAATTTCTTCAACAGCAAACAAAATTGAAATTAATGTTAGTGATAATCTCGATAATTCGATATATGATTTTCCGCTAAGCGCTTATGTCAAAATTCCTGATGATTGGTATTATGTAAGTGTAGAACAAAATGGTAAAATTGATACACTGACCACAACTCTTTCTGACTCCGGTAGAATGGTGCTTCTCAAAGTAATTCCCGATAAAGGTTTATTAAAAATCTCACCTGCTGGGTTAACTTCTGTAAAAGAAGAAACAAATACGGTGCGTGGATTTATGCTTAATCAAAATTTTCCCAATCCATTTAACCCGAGTACGAAAATCAGTTGGCAGTCGCCGGTAGGCAGCTGGCAGACGTTAAAAGTTTATGATGTGCTTGGTAATGAAGTTGCAACTCTTATTGATGAATACAAACCAGCAGGCACTTACGAAGCCGAATTAAATGTAATGCACGAATCTATTCGTGCAATGACAAGCGGAGTGTATTTTTATCAGTTGAGGACAGATGGTTTTGTTCAAACGAGAAAAATGTTATTATTAAAGTAATTCTAAAACTCAAACTTTTGCGTGCGTTTAGTTCTTGGAAATCTGCTTTTTAATCCTTCTTCTGTTTTAATTGCAGTTCCTAAAATCCAGTCATTATATTTTACAACATACTGTCCGTTCGGGATATCAATGTCCTTTATCTTCCATCCGGTTAGATAATTTTTTAATTCATCATCATTCTTAAGAACATAGATAAAAGATTTTATATGTGATTCCAATATCTGAGCTGCCTGCGAATGAAATGTTATTCTTTCTTTTTTATCAAGAGTTCCTAGCTTTAATCCTATTCGATTAAACAAGCCTATATTTTCATCCTGCCAATCTTTAGTTACAAAATAAATATCTCTTCCACGAAAAATATATTTATAGTCATTCAGAATATTTCTATCAATTCCAAAATGATCAGATAAATAAGTTAAATATGGTTGTATGTCTTTGTGGCTACTTGTTACTAATCTAATATCAGTCTTTTTTAATTCTTCTTTCGGTGGTGGTTCTGTTTCATCAATCTTTCTCAGCTTTACCAGAAAAAATCCATCAGAATTAATTTCCCAGGGAAGAATTCTTATTGCTTTACTAAGATCAGGGTGTAACTTTCTGCCATCGTATTCAGTAAATGCCTCTCGTGTTTTTAATGGTAAACTAACCTGTTCAATTTGCACAGGGTATTTCTCAAGAATTTTATCAATTACCAATTCATTTTCTTCCACTGAAAGTGTGCAAGTTGAATATACAATTTCACCACCCACCTGAGCCATTTTAATAGCAGCAATTAAAAGTCTGAGCTGTAACTGCTGCAATCTGTCAACGTGATCCAAAGACCACCAATTACTTACTTCATTTTTCTTTTGTATAATTCCGAGTCCGCTGCAAGGTGCATCAACTAAAATTTTAGTGAAGTGATTATCATAAATTTTACTTAGCACTTCTCCTTTTGAGTGAATTACAGATGCATTGATTATCGCCATTCGCTCAAGATTGAATATCAGAGATTTGATTCTTTCATTATCTATCTCATTAATAATCAGAGTGCCGCGGTTATTCATTAACTCAGCAAGCTGTGTAGATTTAGATCCGGGGGCACCGCACAAATCCATAACTGTATCAGAACCATCAGGGTTAAGAATAATTGGGGGCATCATCGATGAAAGTGACTGGATATAATAAAAGCCTAAAATGTGTTCAATTGTTTTTCCGATTTTTTCACCACCGGAAATAATCTTAAGTGCATTATTATATTCTGATAAAATTTCGGATTTAATATTGTACTTCTTCTCAAGTATCTGGATGAGTGAGGTTTTAGAAATTTTTGATGTGTTCACCCGAATATATTGGGTAGGCTCTTTTTCAATAAATTCCAGATAATGATCAGCAGCATCTTTCCCATAAATATCTGAAAAATATTTGTAAATTTTTGATGAAACTTCTATTGCCAATTACGCTACTTTACCACCGTTATTGATTATAAAATTTTTGATAATCTTTGCCAGGTCTTCAACATTAACATATTTTCTTATAACTATTCCGGGATGATTACATCCCAGGATCATCGATGAAACTTTTATATACAGCAAGAACCGGAAGTTTTTTTACAAACAGTCCGTATGCAATTTCAAATCCAACTCCTGTACTGGCACCTGAAACTTCTGCAATCATAAGATTGCTTCCATCCAGCCACTTCAAATCTCTTGAATAAATCTGCCTTTCGTTAAGTGGAATTGTGGACATCAATTTACTGCTAAATTCCGATAAGGCAGTATGACCAAGAGCTTCAACAATTTTAATAATTTCTTTATAAAACTCCTGGAATGTTGTATCACCTTTAATAGGTCCTGCACAATAAATTATCATTTTAGCTGTTAAGTATTAACTTATAATAGTCTTCATAAAGAGGAATTACTTTTGACTTATCAAATTGGTTTACTGCTCTTGCCCGAGCATTTCTGGAAAAAAGTTCATACTTCTTTTGATTTGTCAGCAAGTCTAATGTGTATTTTGCCATTCTTTCAACATCACCAATCTCTGAAATAAAACCGCATTCGTTATGTTTAACTAATTCTGGTAATCCACCAACACTGGAACTGATTACCGGTAAACCACAAGCCATTGCTTCAAGTGCAGCAAGTCCAAAGCTTTCTGATTGCGACGGAATGATAAAGATATCCGATGAACTTAATATCTCAACCAATCCTTCCTGCTTACCAAGGAATTTAACATTATCAGTAAGATTTAATTCTCTAACCAATCTTTCGCATTCAGATCTGTCAGGACCATCACCAACCAATAACAGCTTTGCCGGAATTTCTTTTTGTACGATATAAAAAGCCCTGATTGTATCAGGAACCCGTTTTACAGGTCTGAAATTGGATGTATGTACTAAAACTTTTTCTCCATTTGGTGCTATATGTTTTCTGAACGCACAATCATTGATGGAAATTTTTTTAAATACTTCTGTATCAACAAAATTCGGAATTACGTCTATGTTTTTTTCTATAGAATAATTAGTCAGTGTCTTCTCTTTCAAAAATCTTGAAACAGCAGTAACTCCATCGCTTTCTTCAATACTGAATTTAACAAGAGGCAAAAAAGATGGTTCCAATCCTACCAACGTAATATCTGTTCCGTGAAGTGTAGTTACAATTTTCAGATTTTTATTCTTAGCAATTTTTTTTGCAAGATATGCTGAGGTAGCATGCGGAATTGCATAGTGTACATGAAGTAAATCCAGTTTTTCAAAATCTGCCACTTCAATCATTTTGCTGGTAAGAGATAGACTGTAAAGCGGAAACTCAAACAGTGGATAAGTGCTTGTTTCCACCTCGTGAAAAAATATATTTTCAATATACTTATTTAATCTGAAGGGAAGTGCATAGCTTATAAAATGGACTTCGTGTCCTCTTAATGCCAGTTCTTTACCCAGCTCGGTGGCAATTACTCCACTGCCGCCGTAAGTGGGATAACAGGTTATTCCGATTTTCATTATAAATTATTTTTGTTAGAGTTGAACCCAAATATATATCATTTCAGATGAATAATGAATTCATTTTAATGTTGCTCAATTAAGATTACTTGCAAATGAATTGTAACTTTGCATAAGAGATTTATTATGAAATTATTAGTAATTGGACATTCAGTATTTGATATAATAGATTCCGAAGGAAAACACGCTGAAGGTGCAGGTGGAATTTACTACACAATATCTGCTCTTAATCGTCTCAAATTTTCGGATGATAAAATCTACTTATGTTCACAGTATGATGATGAAACTTATCCTTTCTTTAAAGATCAATTCGATTTGGTTGAAAAAGATTTTTTACAAAAAGTAGAAAGAATACCGAGAGTTCACTTAAATCTTACTAAAGGAAGGGAACGTCACGAATCCTATGAAAATATTACAACATCACTGGAATTGAATTTTTCTGATTTAAGTCGTTTTGATGGAATTCTGATTAATATGATTACAGGTTTTGATATTTCATTAAATCAGCTTAAAGAAATAAGACATAATTATTCTGGTAAAATATATATCGATATACATACTCTTTCCCGCGGCATGGGAGAAAATTTCAAACGTAATTTCAGACTTATCCCCGAATTTTCTGAATGGGCAAAAAATCTGGACATTATTCAGGCAAATGAGAATGAAATATTTACACTCGCCGATAAAAATGATGAACAGGAGATAATCAAACACTTAATGCAACTTGGGGTGAAGATAATCTGTGTTACTAAAGGAGAGCAGGGAGCCTATGCGTACTTTAATGAAAAGGAAAAATTGAATTCATATTCTGTTACAACAAAGAAGATTGAAAATGCAACAGCAATAGGATGTGGAGACGTATTTGGGGCGGTTTTCTTTTATAATTATCTTTTATATAATGATGTAAAGTTATCACTGGAAAATGCCGTCAAAGAGGCTACTTCAATTTTGGAAAAAAAATTATTGATAAAGCATGACAACTTTTGATTTTATAAAAAGAAGAATTCTCGTTACCGGATCTAATGGAATGTTAGGTCAACGAACGGTTGAATATTATTCTAGATTTAATGACATTGAACTGCTTGCAACTTCAGTTGAAAATGAATCGGTAATAAAAAACATTGATTACATACAGTGTGATATCTCAAACAGAAATGAGATAAAAAAAGTGATTTATGATTTTTGTCCTGATGTAATCATAAACACTGCCGCATATACTAATGTTGACAAAAGTGAAACTGAAAGAGAACTAGCTTGGAAAATAAATGTTAAAGGCGTAGAATATCTGGCAGAAGCTTCCCGGGTAATTGATTCACATCTGATTCATATTTCCACTGATTATATCTTTGATGGTAAAAACGGTCCGTACAATGAAAACGATGTACCTAATCCATTAGGTTATTATGGCAGAACAAAACTGGCTAGTGAGAATGCATTAAAAATCAGTGCAATCAAATACACTATACTAAGAACTAATGTTTTGTACGGAACTGCAAAATTCAGCCGCCCTGATTTTGTAAAATGGGTTGTTGATTCATTGAGAAATAATATTGAAATAAAAATTGTTGATGATCAGATAAACAATCCCACCTTTATTGATGATCTTGTTCAGGCGATAAACACTGTGATTGAATTACGAAAAGAAGGCATTTACAATATTGGCGGAATTGAATTTTTATCTCGTTACGAGTTTACATTAATGATTGCAGATTATTTTGGATTAGATAAATCTTTAATTAATAAAATTAAAACATCTGATTTAAACCAACCTGCAAGAAGACCTCTTAAATCAGGACTAATAACAATTAAAGCACAGACAGAATTAGATTATAAACCTCATACTATAATGCAGGCTTTAGAATTGATGAGAAAGGAGCTTAATCTATGAAGAGATTGATTTTATTTATAACGTTTTTTATTACGTCATTCGGCTTAGCTCAAAACAATTTACCTGAATGGGCAAAGGGAGTTGTCTGGTATCAGATATTTCCTGAAAGATTTGCAAATGGGGATACCAGTAATGACCCGAGTGCAGATAAAGTTTTTATCAATGATAAATCTATCCCTCAAAATTGGGAAGTTAACAAATGGACAAGCAATTGGTTCGAAATATCCGAATGGGAAAAAAAACTAACCGGTAAAAATCGCCAGCTTTATTATGAGAGACGATATGGTGGAGATATACAGGGAATTATAAATAAACTTGATTATTTGAAAGAGCTTGGAATAGGTGCAATTTATCTCAACCCGGTCTTTGAAGCGGTATCCTTGCATAAATATGATGGTTCAAGTTATCATCATATTGATGTTAATTTTGGACCAGCTCCTCTTGATGATAAAAAATTAATGAATTCTGAAATCTCTGATGATACAAATACCTGGACATGGACGGCTGCTGATAAGTTATTTTTAACTTTAATTGAAGAAGTTCATAAACGTGGAATGAAAATAATTATTGATGGTGTGTTTAATCATACCGGAGTTCAATTCTGGGCTTTTCAGGATGTTGTAAAGAATCAGGACAAATCTGAATATGCTAATTGGTATCAGATTGAAAAATTTGATGATCCACAAACTCCTGAAAATGAATTTGAGTATAAGGGATGGTGGGGAGTTAAGTCATTGCCTGAGTTTAACAGAACGATAGATGATCTTGTTGATGGACCAAAGCAATACATTTTCAATTCAACGCGCAGGTGGATGGACCCAAATGGTGATAGTGATCCCTCTGATGGTATTGATGGATGGAGACTAGACGTAGCACGTGAGGTTCCCATTGGCTTCTGGAAGCAATGGCGTAGTATTGTAAAATCAGTCAATCCTAACTCAATAATTGTTGGAGAACTATGGGAGTTATCACCTGATTTTATTTCTGCAGAGGGAGTATTTGATGCACTTATGAATTATAATTTTGCTTTTGCAGTAAATGATTTTTTTATTGCTGATAAAAACCAAATATCAGTAGAAGAATTTATAAACCGATTAAAACAAATTGATACAACTTATCCAGAGGAAAATTTATGCGTTTTACAAAATCTTTTAAGTAGCCACGATACAGAAAGATTATCATCTATGATTCAGAATCCTGATAGAAAATATGACCACGATGCTGACGACAGAAATAAAAATTATAATATTGGTAAACCAACCAGGGAAGTATATGAAAAACAAAAATTGATTGCCGCCTTTCAGCTTCTTTATCGTGGTGCGCCAATGATTTATTATGGTGATGAAGTTGGAATGTGGGGAGCTGATGATCCTCATTGCCGTAAACCAATGATTTGGGACGATTTAAAGTATGATGATGAAGTAATTGATTCTACTTCCGGATTTAGTAATGGGTTTGGAAGTTATACAGTTGAACAGAATAAAGATTTATTAGATTTTTATAAATCAATAATTGGATTTAGAAATTATTACAAAGCATTATGCAAAGGAACAATTAAATTTATTTATTCAGATAATGATAGTAAATCATTTGCTTTTGAAAGAAGTCTGAATGATGAAAAACTAATTTGTGCTTTTAATGTTGGCAATGAAGCTGCACAAATTCCTTTCCCCGTTGGTGTGAAAGAAATTTATCCGCTTAAAAATGATATACTTGAGAAGAAGATAGTATTACCACCAAATTCATTTAAGGTTTTTGAAGTACAGGATTAGTACCCCTGAGAGGAATCTCCCAAAGGATTCCTGCGGAAGAACCTCCGACCAAAAGTTTAGGAAACTTCTGCTCC
>CAZCJF010000064.1:0-13634 GCA_964499095.1 uncultured Ignavibacteriaceae bacterium | reverse complement strand
ATGTTTTCTGGCATATGTTATCCGCTTTAATACGGACAAAGCAAGCCTGCTTGTCGACAGACAAGCGTGAGTGGATTGAAACTTGTTTCTTCGAGTACAAGTTTATATATGAATCCCTTTTTCTTTTCTTCATACTTCTCTTAATTTTCGTAAAACATTTTTTTTATCTTAGATAAACCAATTTTTATAAAACCGGAAAACTTTATGCCTGATTCCAGAATTGATATTGAACAATTATCCATAAATACAATTAGAACTCTTGCTATTGATGCCGTACAAAAAGCAAACTCAGGTCACCCTGGTATGCCAATGGGCATGGCACCTGTTGCTTATGCTCTTTATTACAAAGCAATGAAACACAATCCTTTAAATCCAAATTGGATAAACCGAGATAGATTTGTTTTATCTGCAGGGCACGGAAGTATGTTATTGTATTCTGTACTGCATCTCTGCGGTTATAATGTATCCTTAGATGATCTAAAAAATTTCAGACAGTGGGGCAGCATAACTCCAGGACATCCGGAAATAAATCACACTCCGGGAGTGGAAACAACAACCGGTCCGCTTGGTCAGGGATTTGCGACTGCAGTGGGGATGGCGATAGCTCGGGACTATCTTGCAGCTTTATTCAATAAAGATGATATCAACTTAATTGATCATGGTATTTGGGGAATTTGCAGCGATGGAGATTTGATGGAAGGAATTTCGCACGAAGCTGCTTCTCTTGCTGGTCACTTAAAATTAAGCAAGTTTGTTTTCTTTTATGACGATAATAAAATAACTATTGATGGCAGTACCGAAATAAGTTATTCTGATGATGTTGCTAAAAGATTTGAAGCCTATGGATGGACGGTGCTTACAATACTTGATGTAAACGATCTTGGTCAGGTTGACAGGGCAATTAAATTAGCAAAAGCAAATTATGATAAACCAACCTTAATAATTACAAAAACACAAATTGGTTTCGGAAGCCCAAATAAACAGGGTAAATCGTCTTCTCACGGGGCACCGCTTGGCGAAGAAGAAGTGAAACTTGCAAAAAAAAATCTTGGTATGCCTGAAGACAAATCATTCTTCGTTCCGGAGGAGGTTTATGAGCACTTTAAAGGAATAAAGGATTGCGGACAGGAAGCTGAAGATTTATGGAACAAATTACTTGAGGAATACAAATCAAAATATCCTAAAGAATATTCTTTGTATTGTTCAGTTTTAAAAGGTGAGTTTAACAACGATTGGTTAGAGCATCTTCCAAAATTTGAGGACTATCAGGAAAAAATTTCAACACGTGTTGCATCCGGAAAAATATTAAATGCTGCAGCAATTGATATTCCGGTGTTAATTGGAGGATCGGCAGACCTTAACGAATCCAATATGACACATATCAAATCCTCCACCTCTTTTTCTGCCAATAACAGGAAAGGTAAAAACATACATTTTGGTATTCGTGAGCATGCAATGGGTGCAATATTGAATGGAATGTCAATCTATGGCGGACTCATTCCATTTGGCGGAACATTTTTAATTTTTTCGGATTATATGCGTCCCGCAATTCGTTTAGCAGCGTTGATGAAACAGAAAGTTATCTATGTATTCACACACGATAGTATTGGTTTAGGAGAAGATGGACCGACGCATCAACCGATTGAACAGATTGCATCACTTCGCGCAATTCCAAATTTGATTGTTATTCGTCCTGCAGATGCTAATGAAACTGTTGAAGCCTGGAAATGCGCTATTGATCACAAAGGTGGACCCGTTGCTTTGATTTTAACAAGACAAAAAATTCCGGTAATAGACAGAAACAAGTATGCTTTATCCAAAGGACTTAACAAAGGAGCATATATAATAAAAGATTCCACTAACAATCCTGATATAATTTTTATAGCTTCAGGTTCCGAAGTTGCTCTGGCAATTCAAGCAGCAGAACATCTGGAGACGGAAGGTAAAAATGTTAGAGTAGTTAGTTTTCCTAGCTGGGAAATTTTTGATCAGCAGACTGATGAATATAAAAATTCTGTTTTGCCTAAAGATGTTAAGTCAAAAGTCTCTGTTGAGATGGGAGTTTCGCTTGGATGGACAAAATATATTGGCGATTATGGTAAATCAATAAGTATAGAAACTTTTGGTGCTTCTGCTCCTGATACGGTATTATTTGAGAAATATGGTTTTACTGTTGATAATATTCTGAAGGCAGCCAAAGAGTTATTGGAAAAGAATAAAAAATAATTTATGTCAAAGCTCAGAAAAGATTTTTCAAAAAAAGAGTGGAAAAATTGTTGCGGTGGATTCTGTAAAGATTGTAAAATTGCAAGTGTATATCGCCTTAAATTTGGTAAACAGGAAGGCGAGAAAAAATTTAACAGGGACTATAAAAAAATTAACTAATCCTTTGGGAGTAATTTTATGAAGAAAGCGCTAATAGCATTAATCGTATTACTAATTGGATTTCAATTCATTCCTGTAGAGCAAACAAATCCGCCGGTTACTTCAGAGATAAGTGTTCCTGAAAATGTGAAAGTAATTTTAAAGAAAGCTTGTTACGATTGTCATTCAAATGAAACAAACTGGGCTTGGTATACCAAGGTTGCCCCAATGTCTTTTCTTGCAGCAAAAGATGTAAAGGATGGAAGAAGGCATCTTAATTTTTCTGAGTGGGATGGCAATAATGAAAGTAAATATAAGGAAGAAATCTGGGAGGAGATTCGCGAGGAACAAATGCCGCCATGGCAATATAAAATTATGCATAGCGATTCAAAGCTTTCTCAGGAAGAAAAAAATATTATCAGAAACTGGGCTGGTGCCAAATAACCCCTGATGAAAAATAAAAGCAAACTAAGCTTATCTCAGCTCTGGAGCCAGGTTGATTTTACAAATTATTCAACTCTCGTGCTCATATTTTCAAACATACTTGTAATCATCTTTGCAGTTGTTGAAAAACTTTCAGCTCTGGATGTAATGTGGATTTATTGGTTCCAAAGCGTAATAATCGGAATTTTTAATTTCATAAAAATTATAACTCTTAAAGAATTTTCAACCGAGGGCTTTAAACAGGGCAACAAACCGGTTCTGCCAACTAAAGCCACAAAATATTCAACGGGTTTTTTCTTTCTGTTCCATTACGGTTTTTTTCACATCATTTATGCTGTTTTTCTTGGGGGATTTAATTCCATAACAAGATTTGAGTCTGGCAGGCTTGATACTAAATACATTTTGCTTTCTGCAATCTTATTTTTTGTCAGCTATTTGATAGAGTTTATAAGATCAAAGCATCAAGAGAATGTAGAATTACCAAACATTGGAAAGATTATGTTCGAACCGTATATCAGAATTATTCCCATGCATTTAACAATAATATTTGGAGGATTTTTTGCTGCCGCAGGGTCGTTTTTCTCTACAGACACAAATCTGCTCGTTTTAATTTTATTTCTTGGTCTCAAATCATTTGTTGATCTTATTACTCACGCAGCTACCAGCAGCAGTATCACAGCCAAAACAGCATAGCACTTAAAACAGATATCCAGCCTGCTATCATAAAGTTTAACCACTTATATCTTATTTAAGTTAAGCACGAAACATTCCGGCACTCTCAACTGTCTTAACAATCAGAAAGATATATCATGAGGTCCAAAATGGAAGCAATCAATACAATTTATAGTTCAAAGGCATTTAGAAGCAGATTATTTCCTACACTGGGATTTTTGCTAATCGCTTTTTTAATAAGTTCCTGTGCGAGCAGTTTGAATAAAGAACAGGATATTCAAGCTGGATTTGGGGGAGATAAATCATTTTCTTTCAAAGAGGATGGTTCCAACTGGCGTGTGGATTTTAAAGATGATGATATTTCCTCTGTATATAAAAATGGTGAGCGCATCCCTGATAATGAAATTGATCAACACAAAGAAATGATTTACAAAAAACTTGATGAACTCAGATCAGACTATAAAGATTTTTCCGGCAAGGTTCATCGTTTTTACTTTGATTCGGATAGATTCAAAAATCATATGAAAAAATTTAAAAGAGATTTTGATAACGAGAAATTCTGGAGATTTAAACTTGAGTTTGATCAAGAGGATTTTGAAAAAAATATGAAGGAACTGGAAGAGCAATTAAAAGAATTAAAAGATAAAAAAATTGAACTGTACTTTGATTCAGAATCTTTTAAAGAAAAAATGAAAGAGCTTGAAAAAAACCTCAAAAACATTCCTAAGCCACCAGACCTGCCTGATGTTGATATAGATATTTACTTTGATAAAGAGAAATTTAAAGATGGAATGAAAAAGCTTGAAGAATCTATAAAGCTTCACAAATTTGATATTGACAGCTCGGTCTTTGATATGAAAGAACTTAAGAAAAGTATGAAAGATTTAAGAAAGAATCTTAAAGGATTAAAAATTGAAATAAGCGGAGTTAAGACTGAGATGAAAAAACTAAATCAGTTTTTAGAAGAGCTTAAAACAGAATTGATGAAAGACGGATATTTAAATTCTGAAGAAGAAGATTATTCTCTTGAGATAAGCGATTCTCAGACAAAGGTTAATGGTACCGTGGTGAAACAAAGTGATCACGAAAAATATAAAGAATTGTACAAAAAAATCTTTAAGAAAGATATCGAAGGAAAAATCAAAATAGAAAACGATTGACTCATAAGGTAAATCTCTCCTCCGTTACCCGCAGCATTAAAAATTGCGGGCTTTCTTTTTTCATCAAATGCCATTTTTAATCAAAAAAACAAATATTTTATTAATTATTCTGAAAGCTATTGACTTTTTGCTATTATATTGATATCATTACGATAGCAATTTTGAAAGGATTGTAAAAATGGAAAAAATAGTTGAAAAACCCGCAAATAAGTTAAACGGGTTTATGATGTTATTTGTAACCTTCGCCATCCTTGCCTTGGATATCTATCTATTGGTGCAGGGAATAAAGACCGAAAACCCTCAAATACTTTGGGTTTTCATACCGCTATTACTGATTTTCTTCTTAATGCTCTCGGGTTTTATAATTGTTCAACCGAATGATTCCCGTGTTCTGATTTTATTTGGTAAATATTCCGGAACCGTGCGTCAATCCGGTTATTGGTGGGTTAATCCATTCACTGTCAGAAAAAGAGTTTCGCTGCGAATCAGAAACTTCAACAGTCAAAAAATAAAAGTTAATGATCTGCATGGAAATCCTATCGAGATTGGTGCAGTGATAGTCTGGAAAGTAGTTGATTCAGCCAAAGCAGTTTTTGACGTTGAAAATTATGAGCAGTTTGTAGATATCCAAAGCGAAACGGCAATCAGATCACTTGCCTCAGAATATCCTTATGATGTTGAATCCGAGGATAAGTCATCTTTGCGCGGCAGCCCTCAGGAAATTGCAGAGAGTTTAAAGAATACAGTTCAAACAAGATTGGAAGTTGCGGGAGTTAATATTATTGAAGCCAGAATTTCTCATCTTGCTTATGCTCAGGAAATTGCACAGGCTATGTTACGCAGACAACAGGCTCAGGCGATTATTGCGGCAAGAACCAAAATTGTAGAAGGGGCAGTTGGAATGGTTGAAATGGCACTTAAAGCATTAAGCGAACAAAATATTGTAAAGCTTGATGAAGACAAGAAAGCAACAATGGTTAATAATTTAATGGTTGCTCTGGTATCAGAAACTGAAGCGCAGCCGGTAATTAACACAGGAACTTTATACCAATAATTTACAATGAAAAATTTTTCAGATTACATTGGCAGGGATCTACTAATTTTCCAGAAATCAATCTGGAAAAGAGAAATAGAACTTCGTTGCGATGAGGAGCTTATTGCGACATTAAAATATCCAAAATTTTATAGTGACAGAGCAGAAGTTAATCTGAACAATGAAATTTATGAATTTTACAGACCCAAATTCTTTTTCCGTGATGTTGATATAAGAAAAAAAGGATATCAAATGCCTTTTGCTCACTTAGTTCCAAACTTATGGGGCAATAAGGGTGTTTTAGATTTGCCGCGAGGCAGAAAAATAAATCTGAAATTTGGAATGATTAAAAAACTTGCAGAAATATTTGAAGGAGAAAATGATTTGTTGGTCACAATAATCAGCCGATTTTCATTTAAAGAAAAATGTCAGGTGGTAATTGAGAAAAGATCTGATCTTCTTGATGAATATCCTTGGATAATAATGCTTGCATTTTATTTTTCTCAACTGCGAAGAAGAAATTCTTCGATAGGCAACTAGATTTATTCGGAATTAAAATGGCAGAAAAGAAAAAATTCCTATTAAGAATAGATGAAAATGTTTATGCCGCCCTTGAAAAGTGGGCGGCAGACGATCTCAGAAGCATAAATTCGCAAATCGAATATTTATTAATCTCATTTTTAAAGTCTTCTGGCAGATTTAGAAAATCTGAAGAAAGCCAGCCAACAGATAACCCATCTAACCCTTCAGATAATCAGGAAAATTAGATAGTAATTTTAAGCAATTTCCCCCTTTATAAGTGTAAATCAATTTCTTAAGTTTACTCTCACGATTTTATAAAGGAGAAAAAATGAGAAAATTTAAGATATTGTTGTCAGCAATAATAATATTTTCTTTTGCAGCGTGTTCAACCCTATCCCTGGCACCGGCAGAGTTTGGCTGGCCCATTGAATCAGTTCTGAAAATTGATGATAGGGGATTTGTAAAAGAAGATAGACACACTTTTTCATTTAATACAAAACCACTCTTCTTAGAGGAAATGCAGGATTCACTGGCATATTCAGGTAGATCAATCAGGCTAATTAGGAACACGGAAGGATATTATTTTATTACTGCCGCTGATTTTAAAAATGTATATGTGTTTTCAACCGGAAAAAGTGAGCTTGTTTTAGAAAATAAAATTCAGGTTAAAGAAACCGGGTTGATAAATCCGGCTTTTAACCAGAGAGCGCCATTTATTGAATTAATTGATGAGGGAAATGTTTATAAATTATCTTCAGAAGGAGTTAGCGGAGGTGCAAAATGAAAAGGAATTTAACAAGCATATTTTTATTAGCAGCTTTACTGCTGCTTACTAATAGTTCTTTTGCTCAATCTGATTATGAAATGGTTCAGAGTTTTAAGGAAAGGTATCAGAAAATTTCAGAGCAGATAAAAGCAGCAACAAGTCTTGATGACTTAAATGCAGCAAGCGCAGAAATTGAAAATCTTAAAAGAGATTTTTCTGCCAAGAAAGAAATTCTGGACCAAAGTCTTTATCCGGAAAACTTTACTTCCTCATTGGATAAACTTTTTGCAGCCATCGAGACAAGAAGCGGAGATTTTACAGAGATTGTAGTTCTGCAGACGGAAGTGAAAACATTAAAATCTGAAATTGATTTGCTTAATCAAAGAAATACGGAGCTTATTAATCAAATTTCTGTGCTGGAATCGCAAAGAAGAAAAGATGACGCAACAATTGCACAGTTGGAAAAACTGGTTTCCAACCTGAGAGCAACTATTCTAAAAAGAGATGAGTTGATTTACAGCATTGTTGATAGTCTGGTGCCAAAACTTGCCGGTGATGTTTCGACTATGACATCCGAAGAAAAGGAAAAAGTTTATTCGCAGGTTGAAAAGAACAATGTTCTGGCAGTTGTAAAAAAATCATTAAGGGATAATAGCAGATTTTTAGAAGTAACATCATTAAAGGCAAAGGATCTTGAAGAAGTAAAAAAGCAGCAGGATAATTTTGCATCGATGTGGCGTAAAATCGGGCCAAAGCTTATTGATGTCTATGCTAATAAAAAAGATAAAAGTGCCGAGCTAAAAGATATTGATAATCTGTTTGATGCATGGAGAAATAATATTCAATTAGAAGCCTGGGAATCTATTAGAGAAGAGTTTTCTATAAACAATATTAACCTGCCCGGATTTAATAATGGCACCGAGTTTACAAATGTTGTTAATCAGTTTATTTCTGATGAAATAAAAAATTATGGAATAAAGAATAAACAGGAATCCGAAAGAGTATTTACAGTTTTTGCAGATAGTGTGTGGTTCAAATCAATCTCTTCTGAGTGGATGCCATATTTAATGGATAACAATATGCTGACAACCGAACAGAAAAATCTGATTGATAAAAAAGTTTCTGAGTGGAAATCTGTGGTTATGCCAACAGATTTAACCTGGCTTTATGCTTTAGCAGCTGCGGCTGTAATCATATTAGCCGTCTTATTCTTTATTAAAAGAAAGAAACCGGCATCGACACCCCCTGCACAAACCGGCAGTAACTAAAATTTAATCCCGCTGAAAAGCGGGATTTTTTTACCCGGATATTTTCTATGAATGATGAATTATTTTGCAGCGTAATTGGTTACTTAATTATGTTAAAGATAAAATAAAGGTGATAGAATGAAGAAGATATTTAATATTTTATATTTTATACTTTTATCAGCAAGCATACTTTTCTCCTGCAAAGAAACAAAATCAGAAAATAAAAAAGATGAGAGCAAACCAATGATTCAGGAAAAAAATAATTATAGTGTTGCAACTTTTGGCTCAGGATGTTTTTGGTGTACGGAGGCTATTTTTGAAAGAGTGAACGGGGTGATTTCTGTTGTATCCGGTTACTCGGGTGGTGCGATTGAAAATCCTACCTATGAAGAAGTTTGCACCGGTAAAACAGGTCATGCAGAATGTACACAAATAACATTTGACCCTTCAAAAATCTCTTACGATGAGTTACTTGAAATATTCTGGAAAACACACGATCCGACGACATTAAACAGACAAGGAAACGATGTTGGCACGCAATATCGGTCTGTTATTTTTTATCATGATGAAGAGCAAAAGCAAAAAGCAGAATATTTCAAGTCCAAACTGGAGGAAGAAAAAATCTGGAGTAACCCAATCGTTACAGAGATTACTCAATTCAAAAAATTCTATCCCGCGGAAGAATATCATCAGGAGTATTATGCAAATAATCCAAACCAGGGTTACTGTGCATTTGTAATTACTCCAAAGGTAGAAAAGTTTGAAAAGATCTTTAAAAATAAACTGAAAGAATAAATTCATATTAACAATTAAGCACTCTAAACAGCCCGGATTACAATCCGGCCTTGTAATTTTTGCATCTTTAAGCTGACCTATTCTTTTTTTATCTTTGCACACTTAAAACAAAAGGATAAAATGACTTCACAGCAAATTCGTCAACAGTTTTTAGATTTTTTTAAGAGTAAACAACACCGTATAGTACAATCTGCACCTGTTATCCCATTTGATGATCCAACTCTGCTTTTTACTAATGCAGGAATGAATCAGTTTAAAGATGTATTTCTTGGTACCGGATCAAGAGAATATAAACGGGCAGCAGACACACAAAAATGTATTCGTGTTAGCGGCAAGCATAATGATCTGGAAGAAGTTGGGCACGATACTTATCATCACACATTTTTTGAGATGCTTGGCAATTGGTCCTTTGGCGATTACTACAAAGAAGAGGCTATTTTGTGGGCTTGGGAATTATTAACCGAAGTCTGGAAATTACCCAAAGAAAGATTGTGGGTAACTGTTTATAAGGATGATGATGAAGCATTTAAATTGTGGCAAACCAAAACAGATATTAATCCGAAGCACGTTTTAAAGTTTGGAGAAAAAGATAACTTTTGGGAAATGGGTGATACAGGTCCGTGTGGTCCTTGTTCCGAAATACATATTAATGTTGGAGATGATTTTGATAATCCTGATTATGTTAATGCAGGTTCACCGGAATGTATTGAAATCTGGAATCTGGTTTTTATACAGTATAACCGTGATGAAAACGGTAAACTTCATGAACTTCCCGCAAAGCATGTAGACACAGGAATGGGTTTTGAGAGAGTGTGCGCAGTCCTTCAGAATAAAAACTCCAACTACGATACCGATGTTTTTTCTCCATTGATAGAGGAGATATCCAGAATTTCAAGTGTAAAATATGATAAAGAAGAGGACCGCATTCCAATGCGTGTAATTGCTGATCACATTCGCGCACTTACATTTGCAATTGCAGATGGAGCTGTTCCCGGAAACGAAGGGCGCGGTTATGTGCTGCGAAGAATATTGAGAAGGGCATCACGCTATGGCAGAAAACTAAATCTTAATCATCCATTTCTATACAACCTTGTAGATATTTTGGTTTTAACTATGGGTGATGTGTTCCCGGAAATAAGCGAAAAGAAAGAATACATTAAAAAAGTTGTAAAAGCAGAAGAAGAGAGTTTTAATGCCACACTTGACAGAGGAATTGAATTATTTGATGAGGTTGTAAAAAAACTTCAGAAGAAAAAGGAAAAAATTATTCCCGGTGAAGATGTATTTAAACTTTATGATACTTATGGTTTTCCTATAGATTTGACAAATGTTATGGCAAGAGAAATTGGTTTTGCTATTGATGAGATCAGATTTAATGAATTGATGGATCAGCAGAAAGAAAGATCTAGAGAAAAAGGCAAATTCACTTCCTCAAAAGAAGTAATTAAGATGATGCCAGGCAGTGAGAACATTACAACTGAGTTTGTTGGTTACGACTATAATAATCTGAAATATAATTCCGTTGTTAAAAGTATTATACATCCTTTTGTTGTTTTTGATAAAACACCATTTTATGCAGAATCTGGCGGACAGATTGGTGATACTGGATGGATAATCTTTGATGATAAAAAAATTCCGATTGTGGATACTATTAAAGAAGATAATCTTATACTTCATAAAGTTGATTTCCCTTTGGAAATAACTCCGGGCACAAAAGTAACTTTACAGGTTGATGAAAAGCGTCGCTGGGATATTATGCGTAACCATTCAGCAACGCATTTTTTACATGCAGCTCTCAGACAGATACTTGGCACACACGTTCAGCAGGCTGGCTCATATGTTGGTCCGGATCATCTGAGATTTGATTTCACGCACTTCACAAAAGTTAGTCCCGATGAATTAAAAGATATTGAAATGATTGTGAACGAACAGCTGAGAAGGAATTTACCACGTACACGATATGAAAACACTCCAATTGATCAGGCAAAAAAAATGGGTGCACTTATGTTCTTTGGTGATAAGTATGGCGATTATGTAAATGTGATACAATTCGGGGATTACACGATGGAATTTTGCGGCGGAACTCACGTGCTTAATTCTTCGGAAATTGGCTTGTTTAAAATTGTCAGTGAATCATCCATTGCAAGCGGAGTAAGAAGAATTGAAGCCGTTACCGGTGCCGGTGTTGAACGATATATTAATTCTCAACTCGAACATCTAAAACAGTACAGCGATAGAATAGAAGAGTTGAATGAAACAAAGAAAAAACTTGAGAAGGAAATCGCCGAACTTAAGTTGAAAGAAAAACTCGAGCAGCTTGATCACATTTTATCTTTATCATCTGAAGAAAAAGGAGTTAGTATTTATAAGGGGAAAGTGCACGCAGATAATATGGATGAGTTAAAATCTTTTGGTGATGAGTTGAGAAACAGAATGGGCTCGGGGGTAGGCATACTTATTTCGCAGATTGAAGATAAAGTTGGAATAGTAGCCGTAGTTAGTGATGATTTAATAAAAGAGAAAAAACTTATTGCCGGCAAAATAGTTGGGGAGTTGGCTAAAATAGTTGGAGGTGGCGGCGGCGGTCGTCCGCATCTGGCAACAGCAGGCGGTAAGGATGTTAATCAAATCGTTGTTGCGTTATCTAAAGTAGAAAAGATTGTTAGTAATTTTTTATAATTTTTAATTCGTTTGACTTTTGACATTTTTCATTTGACTTAAAATGGCAAAGACAAAAATAAAATACATTTGTTCTAATTGCGGTTACGAATCTCTCAGATGGCTGGGCAAGTGTCCGGAATGTGAAAGCTGGAATTCATTTACAGAAGAACTTATCGAAACCTCTTCCCGCAAGGCAAACATTTCAAAATTAAAATTCAGCTACAGTAAAATTATTGATATAACTGCACACGAAGAAGACCGCATCAAGACGGGAATTTCGGAATTTGACAGAGTGCTTGGCGGCGGAATAATGCCCGGTTCGGTTATTTTGCTTGGTGGTGATCCCGGAATTGGAAAATCAACAATTGCAATGCAGGCTGCTGCAAGCATAAAAGAAAAAGTATTGTATGTAACGGGCGAAGAATCTGAAAAACAAATTAAACTAAGATCCGCCAGATTAAAGGTAAAATCAGATTCATTTTTTATTCAGGCAGAAACAGAGCTGGCTAACATTCTTGGTGCCATCAAAGAAATAGCTCCTGCCGTTGTAATTGTAGATTCAATCCAAACCACTTACAAAAGCGAACTGGAAAATTCACCGGGAACTATTACTCAAATACGTGAGTGCACAGCAGTACTGATGGAAGAAGCCAAAAAAAATCATTACTCGGTTATTGTAATCGGACACGTTACAAAAGAAGGAATGATAGCAGGACCCAAAGTGCTTGAGCATATGGTTGATACCGTTTTACAATTTGAAGGTGAATCAAATCACTCATTCAGAATTTTAAGAGCGCAGAAAAATCGTTTTGGAAGCACAAATGAAATAGGTGTTTTTGAAATGCACGAGGATGGTTTGCGCGAAGTAACAAATCCCAGTGAATTATTTTTAAGTGAAAGAGAAAAACAAACACCCGGCTCTGTTGTTACATCAAGCATTGAAGGAAGCAGACCGATATTGCTTGAAGTGCAGGCATTGGTAACGCCATCAAGTTTTGGTTATCCGCAAAGAGTATCAAATGGTTTTGATCAGAAAAGATTATCAATTCTTCTGGCTGTTTTGGAAAAGAGAGCAAACGTCCGGGCTTCTGTTCATAATGTGTTTGTAAATATTGCAGGCGGAATAAGAATTATTGAGCCTGCTGCAGATCTGGCGGCTTGTGTTTGTATTGCATCCAGTTTAATGGATAAAGTTATTGATAGTCAAACAATTGTAATTGGTGAAGTTGGGCTTGGAGGAGAGATAAGAAGCGTTGGTCATATTGATAAAAGAATTGCCGAAGCTGAAAAACTTGGATTTAAAACAGCGGTTATTCCAACCGGAAATCAAAAAACACTTAAGCAATCCAAGCAAATTAAAATTATACCTGTAGAAAATTTAAATGATGCGATTGCAAAATTATTGTAACCCAAAGTGTTTTAGCAGGATAGAAACTCACCTAAAGTCTTCTGAATTTTGAGAAAATCTTCAGTTAAATGTACTCAGCAAGGAGCTGGAGAGCCTGTTTTAGGGCTTAAAATGATTAATAATAATAAAATTTCTTTGTTTCTTTGATTAATAATATTATTTTATTCACGCGTCAAACGGCGCTTTTTTGTACAATTAATTAAAGGTTCGTTTTGTGAGTACTAAATTGTTTGTAGGGAGTCTCCCCTGGGCAGCTAACGACGAAGATTTGCAGAAAGCTTTTTCGGCACACGGAAAAGTTCTCTCAGCAAAAGTTGTTACTGATAAAGAGACACGCAGATCAAGAGGTTTTGGTTTTGTTGAATTTGAAAACGAAGCTGAAGCTGCTGCTGCTATTCAGGCACTAAATGGTACTGAACTCAAGGGTCGTAATATCATCGTAAGTGAAGCAAAGCCCAAGAAATAAGTTCTGTTTATTTCCTTTTTTAAGCGCTCATTAGTTGAGCGCTTTTTTATTTTAAATGAAAAAACCACCGCCTACGGCGGTGGTAATGTTCCGATG
>CAZCJF010000063.1:0-14204 GCA_964499095.1 uncultured Ignavibacteriaceae bacterium | reverse complement strand
TAGTTGAAAGAAGATTTGTTGATGTAGAAAAAGAAGATCCGATTACGCAGGTTTCTGTTGAACGTGCAGTAATCAATCTTGTTGTAGATAAAAAGAAAACTTTACTTGAGCTTTCTAAAGATGATTACAGAAAAGATAAATTAACGAACCTTATTCTAGAAAAGACTGGAAAATCTCCAAATCAAATAGGTAAAGAAATTTATGATGTAATACTGCAAAGATTTGAAAAGGGCTTACAGCAGCTTACTAATCAGGTTATACTGCATACAGGTCCGCATCACGATGATATTCCATTGGGATATCTTCCATACATAAATCATCTTGTAAGAGAACCAAGTAACAAACATCATTTTGTAACCATGACAAGCGGATTTACTGCGGTTACAAATACATACATGCTAAATCTGCTTGTAGATTTAAAAACTTTTCTGCACAATCCGGAATTCAGGGCAAGATTTAAAGAACGTTACTTTGATCCTGAATTCAAAGAAGGAAAAGATAAAGATCTTCATCTTTACCTGGATGGATTAGCTGCTCACAGCAGAACAATAAGAAAAGAAGCTGTGTCACGCAGATTACTCAGAAATATGATTGAAATTTATGAAGAAGATAACATCACATATCTTGAAGACAGAGTTGATGAATTAATTAATTATTTCAAAACTCAGTATCCAGGTAAGAAAGACATTCCTCACGTTCAAAAATTAAAAGGAATGATGAGAGAATTTGAAGAAGAAATTGTTTGGGCATTTTTCGGATTCAATACAAGTTCTGTTACTCATATGAGATTAGGATTTTATCAGGGTGATATTTTTACTGAAAATCCTGAAATGACAAGAGATGTAATTCCTATTGTCGAATTGTTGAAGAAAATTAATCCAACAATTGTTACTGTTGCACTTGATCCTGAGGGCAGTGGACCAGATACGCATTACAAAGTGCTGCAAGCTACTGCCGAAGCATTGAAACTATATGAACAACAAACCGGAAACAGTAATATTAAAGTATGGGGCTACAGAAATGTTTGGTATCGCTTCCATCCTGCAGAGGCAAATGTTTACATCCCTGTAAGCTTAAATTCTATGGCTATAATGGAGAATACGTTCTTAAACAGCTACGGATCACAAAGAGACGCAAGTTTCCCGAGCTGGGAGTTAGATGGACCATTTTCAAGATTAGCTCAGCGAATTCAGGTTGAGCAATACGATACAATACGCCTATGTCTTGGAAGAGATTTCTTTATCAGACATGAGCATCCAAGATTCAGATCGGCTTATGGAATAGTTTATCTTAAAGAACTTTCACTCGAAGAATTCTATTCACATTCAACTGAGTTAAGAAAGCTTACTGAGAATTACTGATAAACCAAAAAAGGTAATCAATGAAACAAAGCAGAAAAAATTTTTTAAAGACAAGTGGAGTGATTGCTGCGGGAACAATTGCTGCATCAATGCAGGGCTCTTCATTTGCTTCAACAATCATCAAAAACAAAGGCAGTAAAATGAAGTTTTCATTTAAACCTTATACTCTGGAATTAAAGCACGTTTTTACTGTAGCTGTAAACTCCCGAACCACAACACCTGTTATTTTAACTGAAATAGAATATGATGGCGTAAAAGGTTATGGTGAAGCTTCAATGCCGCCTTATCTTGGAGAGTCGCAGGAAACCGCTACAAAATTTTTATCCAAAGTTGATTTAGCTCAGTTTAACGATCCATTTGAAATGGAGAAAATACTTGATTACATAGATTCAATCGATGAAAAGAATACTGCAGCAAAAGCATCGGTTGATATTGCATTGCACGATCTTGTAGGAAAGCTGATGAATCAACCCTGGTATAAAATCTGGGGATATGATAAAACTAAAACCCCGTACACAACTTTTACAATTGGAATTGATACAGCAGAAGTAGTAAAACAAAAAACTCTTGAAGCTGCAGAATTTAAACTTCTTAAAGTTAAACTCGGCAGAGAGAATGATAAAGAAATGATTCAAACTATTCGATCTGTGACGAATGTGCCTTTAACTGCTGATGCAAATCAGGGTTGGAAGGATAAACAATATGCCATGGATATGATTAACTGGCTTAGTGAACAAAATGTTCTGTACGTTGAACAGCCAATGCCTAAAGAAATGATAGACGAAAATGCATGGATAACAGAGCACTCACCTCTTCCGATTTTAGGTGATGAATCTATTCAGAGGTTAGATGATCTGATTAAAATGAAAGATGTCTATTCCGGAGTAGTAATTAAGTTAATGAAATGCACAGGTATGCGTGAAGCAAATAAAATGCTTAATCTTGCAAGAGCATTTAATATGAAAGTTATGATAGGATGTATGACCGAAACAAGCTGCGCAATTTCTGCTGCATCACAACTCTCTCCAATGGTTGACTGGGCTGATCTTGACGGAGCTCTGTTGATAAAAAATGATCCTTATGAAGGAATGAAGGTTATTGATGGAAAAGTAACACTTACGGATTATCCGGGGATAGGGCTCAAAAGTTAGGCTTAGCGTTCTTTGCGTGAAATTTTCTTAACACACATTCACACAAAGACCGCAGAGTTTCTTGCTAAGCTAACAAAGAAAAAGATTATTTCACCTTCAAGTAATTCAGAACTGACTTCATAACCATGTTGCGTTCAGTATCTCCAATTATTGTTTCAAATGGAAAACCAAAACTTACAATACCATAATTATTTTTATATCCCACAGCAGCACTGTATTCATTTTCAGAATAGCGGAGTAAAACTTCGCTATCTTTAACCGAACCTAATTCATCCGGAGCTTCTACTTTATAAATTTTATCACTGAACTCTGTGTTAAATGAGAAATTAGAACTACGATTCATAAAATTAGAGTTAACAGAAAATACTCCACCAGTTTTTACAGCATGTCCGGTTTTTAATTTGAATTTAAGAACATCGTTTGCAAATTTTATTTGTGTGCTATCTTTTCCAGAATACAAATCAGTTCCAATATAAGAGCCACTCAGGAAGATATTTCCACCATTGTTTAGATAGTCTGAAATTTTCTGTTTTAATAAATCTGGGAAGACTTCAAACTCAATTTTATCCAAATATTTCGGACCTGGTGTTTTCTTTTCTTCTCCAAAAATAAAATCCACCATTTTATAATTGTTTAAATCAATTACTCCGCTCATAACAGATTCATCACTAGCTGAACAAAAAGAAAAGCCATTTTCTTTTATAGCTTTTCCGTGTACATAAGAAAAATCAAATGAATTACCAGCAATAACTTTAGATTCATAGTTTGAATGGCTTGCACCGTGCCCGGGGTTGTCATCTGTTTCCCACTTTGAGTCCGGATTAAAATTAAATTGTGTACCGGTAAATCCAAGATCATATTTATCTGGCACGCCTTCATCAATAAAATTTGTAAATCCAGAAAATTTATTTGAATTAAATGATGATGCCGCCGAGATTCTATCGAATCCGTTTACAACTAATATTGGGATTGGAGAATCTTTCATCCAACACACAGATAATATTTCTGATGGAAAACTTTCACCTCCGGCATTAACAGCAGTAACTTTATAACTGTAAATAACTCCGGATTTTAAATCATTAAGTTTTATTTTATTTGTTTCCACAATTCGTCCGTTATCAAATCCACCATTATCGATGCGCGTGTACAAAATATATTTTTCTGCAGCAGCAGTTGGTTCAGATTCATCAATCTGTGGTTTCCAGCTTAAGGTAAGTTCACCGTTTAAACTGAGGTTCGCAGAAAAATGATTTGGCGGAAGAGGCTGAACAACATAATCAAATCCATACTGGGCAGAAAGGAATTTTAGCATTCCAATATAAATTGATCTTGAAATATCAAATCTGAATCTTGGATCGAGTGCAAATTTCATCTCATAAAAATTCTGATGAGAAAGAAGTTCAAGGAGCATTGATGGGAAATTGGGTCTTGCACTTTCACTGTAATTCGCATTCATCAGCTGTCTTCTGGTCCAGGTTGAATCATATTTTTTTCTTATATCATCAACTATTTGTGTTTGAACAATATCAGCAAGATCTCTGTTAGCCAAACGTGATACACCATCCGGAAAAACATTCTGCGTATCAAGTCCAGTTATTGTGTAAATCATAAGAGTTCCGATTGCGGTGTCATTGCGTGTGATTCCAGCATCTGTGTGGAATGCAAGAGATAAATCCATTGGAATGCCTAATCCTTTTGCACTATGATTTTTATTTGGTCCAAAGGGAGCGCCAAACAAAAAATTACCATATTCTGCTCGTGCCTGGTAATCATCTTTGTAATCATCCGAGTTCTTATTCAGGTTGTAAGTGATACTATCAGGCAATCCGGCAAATTGCATCCAGTAGCGGGCACCTTCAACAAATTTTGGTCTGTTACTTACTGTGCCTTCCCTTTCCACAATTCCTACTCCCCCGCCAAATCTCACTGCATCAGCAGAAATAATTTTACCGGCTTCTTTGCTTTGGTTACTGAGCAAAACTCCCTGTAAACTTTTTCCTTTATCAAACTTAAATGTACCAAGATAAATCCAAGTGCCTCCACCAATTTTTTGATTAATAATAAATTCAGTTTCTCCACCAGAATGAATTACTTTATATCTTGCATCAGATACATTTTCATCTGATGAGGAATAAGAAATATAAACAGCATACTCACCTGCTTCAGGAAAATCCGGCAGCCAGTTTACAGTTACTAATGGATTAATATCAGATTTTACAAATCTACTGGTACCGTTTCTAAAAGGATTTTCTCCCTCCTTAATTGTTTTGTTTTTTAAGGCAAATCCCGTCTGTGTTGATGTTTGCCACTGATTATCTTTTGATATTGATTTTTCGACATAATTTTCTTTTTTGCTCATATCATTATCTACTATTATCTCATTTAGCTGAAAATCTCTCTCACGCGGAACAAACACGTTTGCGCCTGCATTTTCCAGCATCGGAATTAAATAAGGAATTGTAAATGCAAGGGGTCCAATATCTTCGACTGTCTGGAATAATCTGGCACGCTGCCACATCCATCGCTTTTCAAAATTGTTGTAATACCAGCCGTGACTATGCCAAAGTAAAATATTTTTTCCAAATAATCCTTTAACTGGTTTTATCTTTTTAGATACGTTTTGAACAACCGGTATTCGCTCAACTTTTGATTTTGGTAATCTTGTGCTATCAATTTTTGTTCTATCGGATCTGTAATAATTGGGGATTAATTGTTCGATTGGAAATCCAAGGGAGTAAATTTTAATATCATAAGCAGCAAAATCATTTTCGAAATAATTTTTTACAGCGTCATAAAATTTGGTAACATTTTCTTCCCGTAAAGGGATAACTGCAAACTCCTTATTTAAACTTAATTTTATCTCTTTGTTTACTGAATCTATTTCTGCAGACTCAACCTTTGCAGATTTTGGGATGGAGAGTTCCTTTTTAATCAAATCAAATTGACTTTGATATTTTTCAGATGTACGGTTTAATTTATCATTAAGTGTAAGCTCCTCAACTGAAGCACATCCAAAAAGAAAAAATATTGTGAAGCCAAAAAAGAGATAAAATTTTGTTTTCATAAAAAGTCTTGTCTTAAATTATTGTTAATAAAATCATATTAAAAAAAAGCACCTTTTTTTAATAAGAGGGTGTTTAAAAAATTATTTTATTTCATCAATATCATTTTCTTGGAAGCGATATAAGCATCAGTTTGAATATTATAAATATAAACACCACTTGATAATTTTGAAGCGTCAAAGCTGCCAGGGTATGGCATACCATAAATGCCACCCCATCCAGTTGCGTAGGTTGTGAACAAACGCAGGTTTGGATTAACTGATTGAATTAAACTGTCAACCATTCTAAATGGTTCATAATTATCTATACTTTGAGGTTCATTTAACCCAAACCAACCAAGTACTTTAGAAGTATCCTCATATTGTCCGACAAATTCTTTAATGTCATCTTGAATGTCTGTATCTGTTTTGAGCAACTCTCCCTTAAAGTCGTAAACTGTAATGTTGTCTACACACAAATCCAAAAAACTTACACCGGCCCAATCAATTTTATATTGCATCCATCTCGTATCATAAGTAACTGAGGTTTTGTCCAGTTCAAAACCACTTTTTAGTTGTTGTTCACTTAAATTAACAAGGTTTGTTAGTGTATAAGTATTAGTTTCGAATGTACCCCATTGATTCCAGCCATTGCCTTCAGGTGCATTTAAGAAATCACTTACGTATAAAATTCGAGATGTAACAAGATATTCTTTTTGATCTCCTACCAACTCAGGATTTGTAGCTACTACTTTTAGTGTACAAACGGGCATATACAAATAACCAGAAGGTAAGTTCTGAATAGGAATAGTATTTAATATCTTTAATCTAAATTTCGCATGATATGAAATATTTGTAGTGTCTGGTATAATTTTGTATTGAACATACTGGTAATAGTATGGACCGTAAATAAGATTTCCTGCATCGCTTGAAGTTGTTTTTATACCTTTATCATTGCCTTCAGTAAATTCGGTTGTTATACTCGAATCGCGATATAGCTGCATATCGCCATCACTTCCAGTACCTTTACCCTCTGCTTCCCATACTGTATAGATCGCATCTGTATAATATACAACTAAGTTGTTATCAGTAGAATATATTTGATATGGGAAAACTTTTAATCCTGCTTGTGTAATGGTAATATAAGTTTGAGGTGTTAATTCATTAGCGTAAAATCCTAATACGCCGAGTTCTCGCATCTTATAATAATTAGCTTGAGTTAATTGAGAGGTTTGTGAGTTTGTGTGGGCAATGATAGGAATACCAGGATAACTATCAAGGTAATGTGATTGTGGATTGATATTGATGTTTGGAAGGATAAATACTATGCTTATAATGATAAGCCTTATCCCCGTTGCTCTAATGTCCATATTTTATCCTCTGTTTCTATTAAAATAAAATTTATCAATCACAGAACAAAAAATAATATTACTTCACGAGCATCATTTTTTTCATATCCATAAATACTGGGATGTTACCTTCGCCTATTACTTCTATTCTGTATAAGTAGATCCCGCTGGCAAAATCATCTCCTTTGAATTTCACTTCATAATATCCTGCTTCTTTTGTTTCGTTTACCAGCGTGGTTAAGATTTCTCCCTTAATATCGTAAACCATCACTTTTACATAACCTCTCTCTTTTATCTTGAATGGTATTGTTGTGACAGGATTAAAGGGATTAGGGAAATTTTGATATAACCTGAACTCCTTAACAATTTCTGTTTCCCCCTCATCTACTCCTGTTATTGTTACACTTATCTGTTCACCTGGTACACTTTCATTATCTGCACTATCAAGTGCTGTTATCCTGTAATATAATTTCTCATTTCCTGTTGTGTTTGAATCCTGAAAGTATGATGTATCACTACTGCTGTAAATATTTGAGTATCCTGGTTCAAAACCATCAACTGTTGACCGATAGATATTGTAATGTGAAAAATCTGCTTCACTGTATTTGTCCCACCTTATTTCAACTATACCATTGTTATAAGTTGCCTGAAAGTTTTGTGGTGGCTTTGGGGCAAGGTTCTGGTATGTATAGCTTTCTCCTCCTGGACCTCCGTACATTCCTATGTCACTTCTGCTTCCGTCAACATCAATTATGGTTGGGTCTCCTGCATCTATTGCTGGTGAGTACATCTGAAGATGATAATCATAATCTAATGATCTTCCTGAACTATCTTTTACAAACATCGGATCATCGAATACATCTTCATCACCAAACGCACTTCCATTTGTTGCATTAATCAAATTATCCCAGTAAAGATTGTAGTTTGATATTGGAGTTGAATAAACCCCAATTCCTATATAATTATTATAGATAATATTATTCTTTAATATAGTCAACTCATCTACATTGTCTATTGCAGCAAAATCGCTGGACGCTTTTTCATAATCACGTACAATATTATTATATATAAATGAACTATCTTTTACCATACTATTATTAAGATTTCTGTCAAAACCTGAAATCAAATTATTTCTAATCCACCACTTATAAATAGGGGTTAAATTTTCTATGCCAGAACTTACATAACCCATTGCTATGAGGGTATTGTTTGATATGGTTGGTTGTCCCCCCTGAAAGTTTATTATTCCGCTCATTCCTCTTGATCTAACTAATATTACCGAATTTTCAATCAAAGGTTTACAGGTATCATATGCACAAAATGTTAGTATACCAAGTTCCACGTTTTCAATAATTAAATTGCTGAGTGTTCCACTTGATGAGCTTGCATATATCCCCTGATTTGCATTTGAAAGTTTACAATTAGAAATATTCAGATTTTGCCCGCTAGTTGATATAACTTTATAAGTAGTATCTGAGTTGAATCCTTTACCAATTAAAGTGAAACCGTTTATCGTCTGATCAGCATTTGCTCTAATTGTGTAATATGGCCCAAGCCCTCTTCCATCAATAACAGTGCTGTCCATACTCATACCAAATAGAAATATGGCTGAATTGATAACAAGGAACTCTTTATAAACACCGTTAGCTACATAAACAGTATCACCATCAACACAAACGTTTATGCACTTCTGTATGCTGTTGGCTGCTGTTTCCCAGCTTGTATATGGAGGTGTGTTCGTTCCTGTTTTACTAACATAACGCACAGTTGCCTGCGCTTCAAAGTAGAATAGAAAATGTACGATGTATAATGTTAAGAACAAAGATATGTGCAGTATTCGCATTAGGACCTCATATTTTATTGAGTCTCTCTACAAAAAGCTGAAATATTATTGTTCCACTTACTATAAATACATAGTGCAAGCAACTCTATAGCTTAAAGTAGTAAATACAATATTTTCAAGAAAAACAAAGAAAAAGATTCCTTTATCTTTATCTGAATAAATTTAATTTGTTAACAAATTAATACGACTTTTTATTCTGATTCTTTGCACCTCTCTATTTCATCAATATCATTTTCTTTGAAGCAGCAAAATCATTAACCTTCAAACGATATAAATACACTCCGCTTGCGTAATGATTTGTAATCATCGATGAATTAAATTCTACATTGTAAGTACCGGCATTCATAAATTCATCAACAAGAGTAATAACTTCCTGACCCAGCATATTATAAACCTTCAGAGAAACGTAACCAGACTCAGGGATACTTATTCTAATTGTGGTTGAAGGATTGAATGGATTAGGATAATTCTGTTCAAGTGCATATTCAGTTGGAATGATGTATTCTTCTTCGACACCCGTTGCTGCAACTGTTCGGAATCTTCTGACTTCAGACCATAATCCGTTACCGTATTGATTAGAAGCTCTCACTTTCCAGAAATATATTGTGAATGGATTCAAACCGGTTACATTATAAAATGTATCTGCTATTCCTGTTACATTATAAACAATTGAAGAAGGTGAAAAATCAAGTGAGCGGGCAAGCATAAAACTGTACTCACTTGCATCTTTGCTTTGATACCAATACAAAGTTGTGTCTGTAGGAATATCTGCCGCATTATTAAGAGGATAAGCAAGTAATGTGCTGCCCGGATATCCTGTCGTAAAACTGAATGGCGACGAAAAACTGCTTGTGCCGCCGGCATTGAATGACATTACTCTCCAGTAATATTTCTGCTGACCATTAAGAATGGTTATCATCTGCGCCGTATCTGTTATCTCTGATTTATCAAACAATATGTTTGATGCAAAAGTTGAATCCGTTGATACCTGTAAACGATAATAAGCAGAGTGCGGAGGATAGTTCCATCTCAAAATTACGGAGTCTTCAACATTAGTTGCATACTTTGGTGGATAAGCCAAAACCGGTACCGGAGGTGGATTTACTAAAAGCGGATAAGTCGGTATGCTTTCATTGTAATTCCTATCCAAAGCAGTTACAAGATAATAAGCTTGTCCATATGCCGGTGGTTTAGGCAAACTTTGCCGTAAACCTTCTATGTTTACAATTTTTGAAGGATCATTTAACTCACTTAACTGCACTGATGAGTGATCAAAACGATAGATAACAAAACGATAAGCAGAATCACCATCACTTGCAGTAACAGGTAAATCCCATTTTAGTCCTGCCTGACCATTTGCTAATCTTTCATACTTTAAATTTCTTACAGAATTGGGTGGAACAACATCTTTCCAGTTCATAACCGGAAGAAGTGCTTTATATCGGTACAAATCATTTCTAAGTGTATCTGTAACACCTTTGGGATTTTCAGGAAAGTTTTTTGCTCTGAAGAATACTCCACCATGAACTTTTGAATTTTTCCTGTCCAATCTTATTTGATTAGGAAGTTCACTTGGGCTGGTCCAGCTGGCTACCCTATAGTATGCGTGGCCGGGATAATAGTGCAAACCATGAGCAGCAACAGAATCTGCCCACCAGGGTTGTAATTTACCATAATCCTGTCCACCGCCAAATGGCCAGTATAACTGTGGAGTAAGGTAATCAATAGATTTTTTTTGAAGCCAGTTTATCGCATCACAATAAATATCAGTATATGCATTCATACCTGATATACCTGCAGGATATCCGGGCTGCCATATTCCAAACGGACTGATTCCAAATTTTACCCAGGGTTTAATAGATTTAATTGTATCATTAACCTGTTTTACCATAATGTTTATATTATCTCTTCGCCAATCATTCTTATTGGTAAATCCTCTTGGATCGGCTGCGAATGCAGCATCATCCAGAGCATTATTTGATGGCGTTGCAGTCATATTATTCGGTGGATACGGATAGAAGTAGTCATCAAAGTGAACACCATCTACATCATAACGGCTAACAACATCATATATTACTGATGAAATATAATTTCTCACTGCTGGTAAACCAGGGTTTAAATATTTTGTAGTACTGATCTGAAAAATCCACTCAGGATGGGATTTGGTAACATGGTTGGCTGCTGTTGTATAATTACCAACTGCTCTCTCCACACGGTAAGGATTAAACCACGCGTGCAATTCCATTCCTCGTTTATGAGCTTCTTCAACTGCAAACTCAAGTGGATCATAATAAGGAAAAGGTGCTGTACCTTGCAATCCGGTTAGCCAATATGACCATGGATCGAATGAAGAGCTATACATTGCATCGCATTCTGATCTAACCTGAAAAATTACAGTATTAATTCCATCTTTTTGAAGTTCATCCAAAAGATTTATTAATTCCTGTTTTTGCTGAGTCGTCGAAAGATTGTTTGAACTAGGCCAATCCAGATTTGTTACCGTGGCAATCCACGCAGCACGGAACTCTCTTTTAGGTGGATTAGACTGTGATGATAAATTTATCGAAATGATTAAAACCAAAAAAAGTGTGAATAGATTTTTCATAAGACTAATATTTTGTGAGTGAAACTACTACCCTAATTTAACCAAGTTTTCTGGAAAGGTAAACTGAAAAATCCCAAAACAAACGTCAGATATTTATTTGATATTTAAAACAAACAAGCCCCGCATTTTCAGCGAGGCTTGTTTAAGATAAGAATAATTAAAGATGAATTACTTCATCAGTATCATTTTCTTTGTTGCAGTAAAGTTATTAACCTCTATGCTGTAGAAGTAAATACCGCTGGAAAGTTGTGAAGCATCAAAGTTAACTTCATAAGCACCTGTTGCTTGCTGTGTGTTAACCAATGTTGCAACTTCCTGTCCTAACAGGTTAAATACTTTTACTGTTACATATCCAGCTTCAGGAATGCTGTAGCGAATAGTAGTAGATGGGTTAAATGGATTCGGATAGTTCTGAGATAACTCATATTCTGCCGGAATCAGACCATCAACTTTTTCAACACCAACTGGTGTAAATACACCAAAGATATTGTTCAATACGAAACCAGATGGTTTATCAGAAAGTACAAAACTATGGTTAATACCAAAGCCGCCTTCGTTATCAAGTGGTGAAGAACCACCGTTAACATCTGTTGCGCCTGGATACATTGCTGCAAATTTATACTCATAATTTCCAGCGTTAGTACCTGAAGTTGCAGTAACAGTAATACTCCATAAGTTACCACTAACTTTATGCAATACTTTCATCAATCCGGTTAAGGTATCGGAAGGAGCCCAGTTTCCACCACTGCTCCAGTTACCCAAGAAATCAGCACCGCCTCTCATACCGACAAATTCTAACTGATCGAGAGGAATATCTTCACCGTTATATCTGTTTTTAGCTCCTGTCATATCCACATTAAATGTGATAGGAACATCATTAGAGATTGGTCCGAATAATGGGAATATTCTTGGAACAATTACAGGAAGAGTAACGGTTGAACCATCAGCTACATAGTAATGCCATCTATCAGCTCCGGTTTCCCAACCAGTGTTTGAAAATCTTCCATCAGGATAAGCTTTGAATTTCCATTTTGTAGAATCACCAACTCCATTTGGTGCTGCAGATGCTGAGGTAACAGTTAATGTTGTTGTGTAAATACCGCTGTTGAATGGATCGGTATTAAACATTCTTCTGTTGCCAACAACATTCTTTCCAAAGTTATCCCAATCTAATCCCATGACTAATAATGAGTCCTGGTTTGCATCAAAAGCGCCACCAATACCAACACCAAGAATTGAATTTATATCTGCTGTAAATTCTATGGTATTAGTTACTTCGGCAGCTATTACAGTATACTCCTGATCATTATTAAACCAAACTTTTTGCAAGGTTTGATTTGGTAGAGTAATTGTGAAAGTTCTGTTTGGAGTGCTTTCCCAATTATTTCCTGGTTGAATAACATATTTATACTCAAATGTTTTTCCAGCTTCACTTAACGGGAAAGTAACTGTTTTGGTATAAATAGTATCGCCATCCAGATCAGACATTTCAAAGAAATCACCTTGCCAGTCACCTCCCGGATCTCCGGCTTCACTTTGGAAATCACCACGAATAACAACCTTACCATTTACTGGGTCAAAGGTTCCTTCGAAAGCCTGAACGCCCATATCAACCTGGAATGTAACGGTGTACTCTGTTAGTGGTACAGCTTCAAACTTATATATACGATCGAAAACAGTTCCGAATAATCCAACATAAGCAATGCTTCCATCAGGACTGAAAGCCAATCCTCTTGGGTATTCATCTGTGTTTGTTGGATCTGGTTTTGGAAGAGTAAAGCTGTTAACGATTTGATTTGTTGCAGGATCGACACCATACCAGGTTAAGTGGCTGTAACTTTTATCCAAACCTCTTGAATCATTGGAAATCCAGAGTAAACCTGTTCCTGGTTGAAACTCAGCTGTCTCAATTGACATTCCGCGGAATAAAGAGTCAGTGTAGGCAAAAGCATCAAGTTCGCTTGGTCTGGTGTAAACATTTATACCCTGTACACCGGTAAACATTGTCCAGTAAATTGTGAGACCATCAGGAGAAACTGCCATATCTCTTGCTATGTTTGGTGGATTAAGAACAGCTGCACCCAAATAGCTTAAATCTGCTGTGCTATAAGTTGCAATTTGTTTTCCGTTTCCACCGACAACAGGACCAATGTAGATTGTTCCATATTGATCTACAGCAGGACCGGTTGGTGATGAACCAGTTTCGGTTACTAATCGGCTTCCCATACTTTCTAATGTTTGATAATTAAATTTTATCAACTTAGCAGGTCCTGATTGAACATAAAGTATATTTCCTTCGTTATCAGCAGCTAAACCGCGGCAATTACCTTTAAGAGTATCCACAGTAGCTCCCGAAGTTATTCCGATAGAAGTAACAAAAGAACCATCAGAGTTAAAGACATAGACTGGAGAAAGATTTAAAGTATCTCCGCTAGGTGAAACCCATTTGGATTGATAATAACTAGCCTGCCAGACTTTACCGTCCGGGCTTACAGCTATTCCGTGTGTACCACCCTTATAATCAGCATTCGGCCATGGACCTAGGTAGTTCCACTGCGCAAATGCTGTTGTACACAACATCGCAAAAAGGAAAAAAGCTGAAAGTACTTTTTTCATATCGAGCCCTTTCATTTAGTTAGTTATTTAGCGCTATCTACAATTAAGATTAATTTGCTCTTAATTTTTCTAAATCTATTTTGAAAATTGACTTATTTACTTCAGAACCATCGGCGTCTTTTGTTATAGTGCTCATATATAAAATTGTACCTGTGCCCCAGGCCATAGTGTAAGCACCTTGTTCAATCAATCCCGGATATACAACTTCAAAAGTTTTATTTGGGTGCACGACATATAAA
>CAZCJF010000062.1:0-16020 GCA_964499095.1 uncultured Ignavibacteriaceae bacterium | reverse complement strand
TAAATTCCTCAACACCAACATTTGCAAGACCTATTGCATTAAGCATTCCGGCAGGTGTTTCAACAATTCGTTGCGGTGGATTGCCTTTTCTTGGATTAAGACTAAGCGATTTTGTTATAATGCCGCCAAGTTTATTTAAATCTGAAAACTCAGAAATCTCATTTCCATATCCCACAGTACCTGATGCAAGCATAATCGGATTGCGTAATTTAAGTGAGCCGATGTTAACTGATAAATCAATCTGACTCATATCACAACATCCTTAATGTTGAATACAGGTCCATCTTTACAGACTAAAAGATATTTATCTGATTGAGTAGTTGATTCGATTGGACAACCCTGACAAATTCCAAAACCGCAAGCCATTGCGCATTCTGTAGAAACTTCACAGTCAAGATTGTTCTTCAGACAAAATTCTTTCAAAGCTCTTAACATTGCATTTGGTCCGCAGCCAAAAACTTTTATTGATTTATTTTTGATTTTATCCAAATGTAAATCAAAAAGTGCAACAACATTTCCTTTAAAACCCAATGAACCATCTTCAGTGGCTGTATAATAATTATCAAATCCATAAGTAATTACGTCATCTTTGGTTCTGCCGCCAACAAAAGATATTATATTCTTTTTATCTCTAAGATATCTTGTAACAAAAGGGAAAGGAGCAGCTCCAAGTCCGCCTGCAACAATTACTGCAGTATCAAACTCTCCATCAAGGATAAAACCATTTCCAAGTGGTCCTAAAATATCAACAGGATCGCCGGGATTTTTCTTTGCAAGAAGCTTTGTTCCCTCACCCATAATGTTGTACATAAGATAAATATATTCATCATCAACATCACAAATACTAAAAGGTCTTCTTAGCAAAGGAAATAAATTTTCAGAAACACGGATGTTAAGAAACTGTCCCGGTTTAATTATTCCGGCTAACTCAGGAGAATGAATTTTTTGGATGTAAATATTTTTATTGAATTGTTTGGTCTCCACCAGCGGAGAATTTATAATGAACAATTTTTTATCCTATTCTGAAACATTTAAAGAAAAGATGTTTTGATGAAAAAGCAGGTTACAAGAAATATTTAAACTGCTATACAAAATTATAATGTTCAGATATTATTTCCGAATTTAATTTTTACAGGTACTCATCCATTTTATTTATTTTAAGATACTCAACGATTTCTTTAACATCCTGAGCTTTATCGCGTCTGCAAATCAAAACTGTATCATCATGATTAATTACAATAATATTATCCAAACCAATTACGGCAGTAAGCTTATCGGGAGAATAAATGTAAGAATCCACTACACGATCTGTAAAAACTTTTCCAATTGATGCATTTCCATTACTGTCTTTTTCAGATAACTGATAAACCTCTTCCCAACTTCCTACGTCGCTCCAGGTAAAAGTTCCTTTTGTGGAGTAAACTTTAGAGGATTTTTCCATTATGCCATAATCAATTGAAATCTTTTTTAACTGCCCATAAACGTTTTTCAAATCTTCTTTGAAACCCGGTTTACCCAGACTTTTTTCAATCTCAACTAATCCTTCAAATAAATCAGGCATAAGATTTTTCATTTCATCGAGAATCGTATCGACCCGCCAGATAAACATTCCGCTGTTCCAGAGAAAGTCTCCGCTTTCAACAAACCTAACAGCGGTAGCATAATTTGGTTTTTCTGCAAACGTGTATACTTTATAAATGTTATCTGAAACCGCTTTATCATCAATTTGAATATAGCCATAACCGGTTTCAGGTCTGGTTGGGTTAATTCCAATTGTAACAAGTCCTTTAGAATCATTGGCAAAGTTTGCTGCGTTTTTAATTGTTTCCCTGAATTTATCTTCATCTTTAATTATATGATCAGCAGGTAAAACAATTGTAACCGCATCAGGATCTTTTGCTTTAATGATTACTGAAGCCAATCCGATACAAGCAGCTGTATTTCTTCCGAAAGGTTCTTCAATAATATTTTCTTCAGGAATATTTTTTAATTGATTTACAACTTCGGGTCTTTGAAGTTCATTTGTTATCACATAAATATTTTTCAAATCAATCAAACCAGCTAATCTGTCAACAGTAGCCTGAATCATAGTTCGATCGCCAAATATTTTGATTAATTGTTTAGGTAATTTTTTTTTGCTTCTCGGCCAGAAACGGGATCCGACACCACCTGCCATAATTACTGCATATAAATTCATTATGATTTTTCCTCAGTTTTAATTAGTGCAATTTTATTTCCAAACTGTTCTGCTTTGTTAAGATAATTACTTATATCAACTTCTTTACCACGCACAACCGCAACAATAACAATCAGACAGGCTCTCAGGCTTTCAATTACATCTTTACCGGGCATTAGGTCTCTGTTTTTAATTAACATCAGCGCTTTTGAGATAATGCTGTGCATACTTGTTAAGATTTCAAATCCAATTCTTTTAGAAAGTTGTGCATTGGATTTCATTATGTTAGAAAATTTTGTCAGCTCTTCGTAATTAATGTCCTCACTAGAAAGTTTCTTAAGTAAATTATCCAGCGGTTTGATTGGTTCGATTATCGTAGTTTCAAATTTTTGTATAAGCTCATCGTCAATTTCTTCAGGTTCATCTTCCAAAATTATTTTCTCTTTAATCATTTCAGATTCACTTTTAACAAAAGGATTCTCATCAGGTACTCTTTTGGATAAATCCACTTTAATTTCTTCTTTTGGAAGATTGAATCCATTTTTTAGTTTATCTATTGCTACTTTGAAAGACTGCGGTGTGCTTATATCAAGCATATGACGCAGGTCTTTAATAAGATGCCTGCTATGCTCTTTGAATTGATCGGATATTTTAAGAAGATCAATCTGATTTTGAGTAAGAAAGTTATAAATCTCATTAAGTCGTATTGCCAGAAGTGATAACTCTGTAATCTTTTTCATGTTAATCAGATCATCACTAAGATTTTCAGATTTGATTATTGCTTCTTTCAACAATGCCACAACTTCAATCTGCTGATTATTAAGCCGCAGATTGTTTGCAGCGATGTTTATACTCTGAGAAATATATTGCTTAATTAAATCCATTATTTTGATAACACTCTTGGGACTCTTTTACTTATTCCGCAAGTTATTTCATATGGAATTGTGTTTAGAATATCAGACCATTCCCACGCGTCAATCTTATTATTTCCGCTTTTGCCTAAAAGGATAACTTCATCGCCAACATTAATCTTATCATTTCCAACATCAAACATAATTCTATCCATTGTAACAGTTCCAATCTGATTATAAAATTTTCCTTTAATTAAACACTTTGCTTTATTTGTCAATCCCCGCGGAAAACCATCTGCATAGCCAAGTGGAACAGAAATTATATTAGTAGATTTTTTAGCTTTGAATCTTCTGCTGTAACTAACAGTTTCACCGGCTCTTATCTTTTTGATTGTTGAAACTTTAGAAATTAAAGATAATACCGGATGCAATTTAATTGATTCAGATGTCTGATGCGATGGATAATAACCATACAAAGAAATTCCCGGTCTTACCATATCATAATATGCTTCCGGAAAATCAATTATCGCACCGCTGTTAGCTGCGTGAGCTAATCCATAATTAATTTTATTTTTCTTTAGTAATGAAAGCACTTCATTAAATCTTTTAATCTGAATCATAGCATACTTACTTCCTTTTACATCCGAAGTTGCAAAGTGAGTAAATATTCCGTCAATAATAAAGTTCTTATTATTACTTACTTTTTCGATATATGCAAATGCTTCATCAAAATTAACACCGAGCCGGTTCATTCCTGTATCAACTTTTACGTGCACTTTAATTTTATTTCTGAGTTTTGCTTTTCTTTTTTCTGATAAAAGAATTTGCAAGTGGTCTTCAGTAAAAACAGCAGGAATCAAATCAAACTTCAAATAGATTTCAGCTTGTTCATCATCAACGGGGTCAAAAATTAAAACCGGCTGTTTGATTTTAAGTTTTCTTAATTCCACACCTTCATCAACAGTAGCTACAGCAAAGTACTCGGGTTTATTTTTACCCAAATCATTTAAACAATCAGTTACAAACTTAACATTATGTCCGTAAGCATCGGCTTTAACCACAGCCATTATTTTAACCTGGCCAACTTTCTTTTTAATGTTCAGAAAATTTTTTTGAAGATTTTTTGAATTTATAATTGCTCTACTTAAACGCATTATATTCATTAATTCATTTTTTATAAGGAAAAAACTAAGGTAAAATTATAATTGAAATATGATTAATTAAAAAAAATAATTACTAAGTGAAAATATAAAGAATCGCAGTACTGTTTATGAAATAAAAAATGGGAATATAACTCGATAATTATTATACTCCCGTTTAAAATGTTGAAGTGGTTTATTATGTTTTAAGCTAATAAAAGCTTTAGTTCTTACTTTCCGTGCCATACTATTGTTTTCTGAACACCATCAGCAAAAATACTGCCTGCTACAAATGCTTCTGTCCCATCTGTCCATACTGCCCAATAATCTATCTGAGAATCATTAAGCTCTTCTATTCTCTGCCAGTTATTTCCGTTATAATGATAAACAGCGCCTCTGTTTCCAACAGCAAAAATATTATCATCATTACTTCCCCATATACCATATATATATGAGTGGATGTTACTTAATGTATTAACCCAGATTGAGTTTTGATACTTGTAAACGCCTCCTTCACCAGCCGAATATAATGTTCCAGAGTTGGTCCTAAACAGCTCATCTCCAAATTTCCCAAAACTTGATGAATCTTTTTTTGTCCACCCATTATTTGTCTTTTCAAAAAAATAGTACATCAAATCACTCATATCTTCAAATGATCTGAAACCAATTAAGTATGATATTGATGTGCCCGGATTAACTGATTCTATTTGAAATGATTCACCTGAAGGTACTTTAATATTAACAGAATCCTTTTCCCATGAACTTCCATTATAACTATATAAAGTATTATATCTACCCCCCGCCATTATGTTATTGGATGATGAACCCTGAATATCCCTAAGAGACCCGCCATTTATCACACTAATTTCTCTCCAGGCTGTACCATCATAGTGTATTATTAATTGTGAACTCTCAAATGTAGGGGGCGGATTTGGATTATAGCCGATTATTCTTGAACCCACTGCATATATATCTGTAGCACTGAATCCGTATACAGACCTCAAATCTATTGTTCCTTCTATTTGACCCCCTTTTAATTTACTTAAAACCACATCTTTCCAAGTATTGCCGTCAAAATGCCACATTACGCCATCATTATCACTTGCGTGTCCAACAGCATAAACATCTTTTGGTGAGCTACCCCACATATCATATACTATCGTTTGAAAAAAACCCGGGAATGAAATTGTATCTGCTTTCCAGCTATAAGTTCTGGGGTCTTTTGGGGGTTTTACGTCTATTGTATTATCCGAACAGCTGATAATTGTAGGAAATAGAACAGAGATAATTAAAAATATTACTTTGTCAAACATCTCTTTCCCCTACTATTTACTTAATATCATTTTTTTAGATTCAGAATATCCGTTGGCAATTATTCTATAAATATAGATACCGCTGGATAAACCATTAGCATTAAAATAAACCTGATGTATACCGCTGCTTTTTATTTCATCCACGAGTACTGCTATCTCGTTTCCAATTATATCATAAATCTTTAATGAAACATAACCCGAATTAACTAATTGATAGCTGATTACTGTTGCAGGATTAAATGGGTTTGGATAGTTATCAATTTTGTTTTCAGTAATTATTTCAGAATTATTACCGGAAATCTTTGGAAGCAGTCCATCAGAAAATACCTGAACAAAATCATCTAATGAATAAGTATTGTCAGGTTGAAAATATGCTTTAACATCATACCATAATACCCAGTCAGTAAAACCTGACGTAGTCCCTGCAAAATCGTAATCAATAAATGAAGTTGTTCCTCTGTTTACTGTACCTAGTAAAATAGGTTGACTTGTTGCCTGTTTCTTGTATTTGGATTTCCGCCAAATCTGATATTCTGTAACATTTGTATTGGGATGATCATTCCATAATAAAGTGATGGGAGCGTTTGGATCTGATGCTAAAAAGTGAAGGTTTCTGTACTGATTATTTGGTCTTCCAACATAGTAGGCTGTATATGTTGTGTGATCCGTTGGATAAAAATGCCGACTTGCCATGCTAATTCCATCGTTCCATTGTGTAAAGCTGTAAGAAATGCCATTGATGTTATTATAAAGGGCGATGGCATTAACACCTGTATATTGCAATGCAGTTGTGTTATAAGGTGCATTAACCTGCTGCCCGTTAACGCTAATTATTCCGCCGGATGCACCAGAAAAGCTATTTTGAAATGTTATATTGTATTCATTACGGAAATTTGCCTGATAAATACCATCACCAGCCGAAATAGAAATTGTACGATTTGCTGAACCTGTCGACCAGTCAGTAAACCTTTGCCAAAAATTAAAAGTTGTAGGTTTTTGGTCGATAGCACTAAGAACATGGGGGAAAGAACTCTGTTCCCAATTAAAGGTTCTACCACCCGCAGGGATGGTAAAGTTTGAACCATCAAGCAACATTGTGCCTTCAACATTAAAACTGTTTTTTACTATTACATCATAACCTGTCCATGTATAGGTGGGAGAAATAGTAATTTGTCTTCCTATTGTGGGATTATCTAATCTTGTAAAAACATATCCATCGAATTTTAAAACAAAATCAGCATTATAATTCGAATTAAAGGTTGGTATATATAGTATACAATATTTATTCGAAATTCTTAATAAATATGTACTTGGCTCAACTGGTTCCATATCAGGATCATCTAAAAAAGAAGGTCCATCTGTAACATCAGCAACAAAATTTACTGTATCAACATTGTTTAAAATTTCACCTCTCACTGTACTTTGAGAACTACCTGAATACATTAAGTAAGATTTTAAAGAATATAGATTAATTGTTGCAACTTGCATCGGACCATTACCAAAACGAACAACCATTCTGAATTCAGCGCTATGCGGGTATATATTGGTTGAAAAACCAAATATGATCATTACAAAAGCAAACAGTAAAACTCTGAATTTGCTTTTTAAGTTTAAATATTGTTGATGAGTAATTGTCTTCATTATCTCTCCCTTATTAATAAGAACAAAAAAACTATCGCATATGAAAGTAGGATAAAAAATTTTCCTGTTTAATTCTTTTTCCTCTTATCCAAATTAGTCTTTAAAATTTATTAGATCAAAATCAATCACAAATGTTTTTATTTAATAATTCTTGACATTCCACAAATGCAGTGGTAATTTTGGTTCAAAATTTTTTAAAAATAATGCTCACAGATTTCGGAAAAGTTTTCATATTCATTTTAACTGCAATTCTATTTGTCGTTTTCATTGTCTATTTCGCAAAACTTATCAGACCTGCCCGCCCTACAACAGAAAAATTAAAAACCTATGAATGTGGTGAAAACCCTGAAGGAACTCCCTGGATTAAATTCAACATAAGATTTTATGTAGTTGCACTCATTTTTTTAATTTTTGATGTAGAAGTTGTCATGCTTATTCCCTGGGCTTTGGTATACAAAGATTATGGTTTTATTGGATTTGCAGTTGGTTTAGTATTCCTTTTGTTACTCGGTATTGGTATGGCTTACGAATGGCGCAAAGGTGATCTTGAATGGGAAAAGCCAAAAGTTAATCCTCCGGTAATCAAACAAAAGTTAAACACATCATTCGCTCAACAAGAATCAGTTAAGGTTAGTTAATGGGTCTTCTCGATAAAGAATTTAACGATGGAAATATTGTTCTTACAACCACAGAAGACCTCTTAAATTGGGCAAGATTATCCTCTTTATGGCAAATTAGCTTCGGATTAGCTTGCTGCGCAATCGAAATGATGGCAACATCCGCCTCTCATTATGATTTTGATAGATTTGGAGTAATTCCCCGCCCTTCTCCCAGACAAGCAGATGTTATTATCATATCCGGAACAGTTACACTTAAAATGGCAACAAGGATTAAAAGATTATATGAGCAAATGCCTGAACCAAAATATGTTATATCTATGGGAAGCTGTGCAAACTGCGGTGGACCTTATTGGGAACACGGATATCATGTATTAAAAGGAGTTGATAGAGTTATTCCAGTTGATGTTTATGTACCAGGATGTCCTCCAAGACCAGAAGCGTTATTGGAAGGATTGCTTAAGCTTCAGGAAAAAATTAGAAACGAAAGTATGGTTAAAAAGCCTATATGAAAAAAGCTGAAGAAATTTTTGAAATACTTAAAAATAAATTTTCAGATTCTATTATTGAATTAAAGTCAGATCAGCCAACTGAACCAGTAATCATTGTTAAGCCGCTTGAGATAGATAAAGTCTGCAGTTTTTTGTGTAATGAACCAGAATTATTATTCGATTCTCTGATGAACCTTTCTGGTGTTGATGATTTTAATGGTACAAAAGTAAAAGATGAAAATGGTAATGATGTTATGCAAGGAGGGACTTTAAGTGTTTACTATCATCTTGAATCAACATTACTAAGACACAAAATTTTATTAAAAGTTTCTACTGATCGTGATCATCCCGAAGTATCATCTGTGGTTGAAGTATGGCAAGGAGCAAACTGGCACGAACGTGAAGCATATGATATGTTTGGAATTATTTTTCTTAATCATCCTGATCTTAGAAGAATCTTGATGCCCTATGATTGGGAGGCAGGTTATCCATTAAGGAAGGATTATCAGAATCCTGAATTTTATCAAGGAATGAAAGTACCGTATTAGTTAGTTTATGGCAGTTCGAACAGAAGAAATGGTATTAAATATGGGTCCACAGCACCCTTCTACACATGGAGTGCTGAGACTCGAACTTACTCTTGAAGGTGAAATAGTAACCAATGTTATTCCGCATATTGGTTACTTGCACAGGTGCTTTGAAAAACATTGTGAAGCAATGACTTATCCTCAGGTAGTTCCTTATACAGATCGTATGGACTATCTTGCTTCGATGGGTAATGAATTTGGTTATGCTGTTGCTATGGAAAAACTTCTTGGGATAGAAGTTCCACCAAGAGTTGATTATATAAGAGTAATAATGGCTGAACTTCAGCGAATTGCATCTCACCTGGTTGCTTTAGGAACTTACGGCGCAGATATTGGTGCATTTACTCCTTTTCTATACTGCTTCAGGGATCGTGAAAAAATACTTCATCTTTTTGAAATAACCTGTGGTGCAAGATTACTTTATAATTATATATGGGTTGGTGGATTATCGCACGATATTCATCCTGATTTTGTAAGAAAAACCCGCGAGTTTATCAAAGAATTCAGACCAAATTTAAAAGAAATAAATGATTTGTTAACGCACAACAGAATATTTATTGATCGAACTGCTAATGTGGGAATTCTTCCTGTCGAGACTGCAATTAATTATGGTGTAAGTGGACCAAACTTAAGGGGATCAGGGCTCAAATGGGATATCAGAAAAGATGATCCGTATTCAGTTTACCATAAATTTGATTTTGAAATTCCCGTTGGGGACGGACGAAACGGAACTGTTGGTGATAGCTGGGACAGATATTATGTGCGAGTTCTGGAAATGGAAGAAAGCTGTAAAATAATTGAGCAGGCTTTAGACCAGCTTCCGGATGGAGATGTAACATCTGCAATTCCCAAAAGAATTAAACCTGTAGTTGGGCACGTTTACGGAAGAGTTGAAAATCCACGCGGTGAGTTAGGATATTTTATTATTAGCGATGGATCAACAAGTCCATATCGTGTTAAAGTAAGAGCACCATCTTTTGTAACACTTCAGGTCCTTAATGAATTATGCAAAGGATATATGGTTGCCGATGTTGTAGCCATTTTAGGAAGTATTGATATAGTTTTAGGAGAGATTGATAGATAATATGTACGATTTCTTTTTTAATATTACCGGCAGCGAAATAATTTCTGGCTTAATTATAAGCCTTATGCCATTATTTTTATTCATACTTCCATTCGCACTCTTTGCTGTTTATCTCGAAAGAAAAGTTTCTGCACATATGCAGGATAGACTTGGACCAATGAGAGTTGGCTGGCATGGCTGGAAGCAAACAATCGCTGACATTATCAAGCTGATACAAAAAGAAGATATCGTTGCTAAAGATAATGATAAGCTGCTGTTTAATGTTGCACCAGTGGTAGTGTTTACAGGATCTTATGCTGCCTTTGCAGTAATACCCTTCAGCAGTATGTTTATCGGCTCTGAACTCGATTTAGGAATTTTCTATATAGTTGCTGTAACCGGATTATCAGTTGCAGGTATTTTAATGGCTGGATGGGCATCAAATAATAAATACTCACTTCTTGGCTCAATGAGATCAGTTGCCCAGATTGTAAGTTATGAAATTCCAACGATTCTCGTTATCCTAAGTGTTGTAATGGTTACTGAAACAATGAGCCTTCAAACATTAAGCGAGATACAAACGGGTTACATCTGGAACTGGATGATTTTTGGTGGACCGGGAACGAGCATTACCAAATTTTTGCTTATACCCTTTATGGTAATCGGTTTTCTTGTAATTTACATTTCAACACTTGCAGAAGTTAACAGAACTCCGTTTGATATTCCTGAAGCAGAATCAGAACTTGTCTCAGGATATCACACAGAATACTCAGGGATGAAATTCGCAATGTTTTTCCTTGCTGAATATGCAAATATGTTTGCAGTTTCAGCAATTGTAGTTGCAATTTTTCTCGGTGGATATCAGTCACCAATAGGATATTTGGGAAATCTGTTTAATACACCCTGGCTTATTCCTATTGAACAATTTTTCTGGTTTACAGCAAAAGGAATGTTTTTCGTTTTTGTTCAGATGTGGTTAAGATGGACACTTCCAAGATTAAGAGTTGATCAGCTAATGACAACAAGCTGGAAGTATCTTATACCGATCACATTTGTTAATTTAATAATAATAGGATTGATTACGCTTTTATAATGAAAGAATATTTCGGAAATATTTTTACAGCGCTTTCTACAATTTTCATTGGGATGAAAATTACTTTTAAGCATCTTTTTACTCCTTCGGTAACAATTCAATATCCAACCGTAAGACCTGAATTGCCTGAAAGAGAAAGAAACAGACTTTATGTTAATATGGATGATTGCATTGGCTGCGATCAATGTTCTCGTGCGTGCCCGGTTAGCTGCATCCATATAGAAACGGTAAAATCTTTACCTGGAGAAGATTTAGGTAAAACATCTAATGGAAAAAAGAAAGCATTATGGGTACCGACTTTCACTATCGATTTTGCAAAGTGTTGTTATTGTCAGTTGTGTGTGTTCCCATGCCCTACTGAATGCATTTATATGACAGATGTTTATGAGTTTTCCGAATTTCAGAGAGAAAATTTGATTTATGACTTTTCAACTCTTACTCCTGAAGAACGACAGGAAAAAAGAGATAACTTCGCAAAATTCACAGCAGAAAAAGAGGCAGAAAAATTAAAAGCTGCGCAGGCTCCAAAACCTGAAATTAAAAAAGATCAGACAGAGGAAAAGTAAAATTGAATATATATGATTTAATATTTTATCTATTTGCCGCTGTTACAATTATATCAGCATTTTTTGTTGTAACAAACAGGAATATTGTTTACTCTGCTTTCTTCCTGCTGTTTACATTTTTTGGAGTAGCAGGTATTTATGTATTACTCGGAGCTGATTTTGTGGCTGTTATTCAACTGATTGTTTACGTTGGTGGAATTTTAATCCTTTTGCTTTTTGGTGTAATGTTAACAAATAAAATTACCCAGGTTGAAATAAAGACCGGAACAATAAACATCCTGCCTGCATCAATTGGCGTTGGTTTGCTTGGAGGTGCTTTGCTGGCGGTTATGATTGATTCTAACTGGAAAACTTTTCCTGTTGAAGCACCCGTACCAACAACCGGCGCATTGGGTACATTATTGCTAACTGAATACGTTTTAATTTTTGAATTATTAGGAATCATTTTGCTTATAGCACTTATAGGTGCAGCATCTGTTGCAAGAAGGTAATTATGGAAGTTGGATTAACACATTTTTTAATTGTAAGCACGCTTTTATTTGCAATGGGCATTTATGCTATCGTTACCCGCAAAAATGCTATTATGGTTTTGATGGGAGTTGAATTGATATTGAATGCTGCCAACATAAATTTTATTGCGTTTTCAAGATTCGGAAATTTTGGATTGCAGGGACACTTAATTGCTCTTTTTGTAATTGTACTGGCTGCAGCTGAAGCTGCAATCGCTTTAGCCATAGTTTTAAACATTTACAAAACTTTATCTACTGTTAATGTTGATGAAGTTGATACTTTGAAAGATTGAAATAAATGACAGAAGTTTCTTTAGTAAATATTTCATTAGCCATTTTATTTTTACCACTACTGGGTTTTGTTGTAACACTATTACTGGGTAAAAAAATAAAATCTATTTACCTCATTGAAGTTTTCATTATAACTGTTGTATTGATTGCTTCAATAATGGTATTGTTTGGCAAATTGAATTATTTTATTGATGATAAACTTATATCAGAAATTGAATGGTTCAGACTAAGCGATACGTTTGTAATCAAGCTTGGATTTCTATTCGATAACATTACTGTTTTAATGCTTTTCGTCGTTGCGTTAATCAGCGCTCTGGTTCATTATTTCTCAATCGCGTATATGCGCGGTGATGAAAGATACAACAGATATTTTGCTTATCTCGGCTTATTTACCTTTTCCATGAACGGTATTGTGCTCACTCATAATATTCTGATGATGTACATTTTCTGGGAATTGGTTGGACTATCATCCTATTTACTTATTGGTTTCTGGTTTGAAAAGAAATCAGCCTCTGATGCAGGCAAGAAAGCTTTTATCGTAAACAGAATTGGTGATATCGGAATGTTTGCCGGAATCCTGATTCTGTTTTTTACATATAATACATTTTCATTCGAAGAAATATTTGCTTCAATTTCAGCAGGCAAACTTCCGTTTAATTCTGATTTCTGGTTATCTGTAACAGGAATACTTTTATTTATGGGTGCGATCGGAAAGTCTGCTCAATTTCCATTACACGTCTGGCTTCCGGATGCTATGGAAGGTCCTACACCCGTTAGCGCTTTAATTCATGCGGCTACTATGGTTGCTGCCGGTGTTTATCTTACAATAAGAATTTTTGGATTATTGACTGCCGATGCAATGATGTTTGTTGCAATAATCGGAATGTTATCCGCTTTTATTCCTGCAACAATTGCTTTAACTCAAAATGATATTAAAAAAGTTCTTGCGTATTCAACTGTATCTCAGCTTGGATATATGATAATGGCGCTTGGCGTTGGAGCATACAAATTTGCATTCTTTCATCTTGTAACACACGCATTCTTTAAAGCTTGTTTGTTTTTAGGATCCGGTTCTGTTATTCATGCAATGCATCACGAGCAGGATATCAGAAATATGGGCGGCTTAAGGAAAAAGCTTCCACTTACCTATGCAACATTTTTAATTTCATCTCTTGCTATATCCGGAATACCTTTAACATCCGGTTTCTTAAGTAAAGATGGAATTTTAGCAGGCGCATTTGCATTTGGGTCGTTAACAGGTTATTGGATTTTTGCTATCGTTGGATTTTTGGTTGCACTGCTTACTGCTTTTTATATGTTCAGACTGATTATTATTACTTTTCACGGTGAACCCAGAGATCATCATAAATTTGAACATGCACACGAATCTCCTTTTGTAATGGCGATGCCATTGGTTGTGCTTGCCGGTTTATCAGTTTTCTTCTGGTACACACCAAATCCTATAAATGCTGATCAGGGTTGGTTCTACTCTAAATGGATAAACGCCCCGGTTGTTCAGGTACCAAATGAAACTCGTTTTGATTTTATGAAATCAGAAATGCATCAGGCTGTTACTGAAACTCATTCCTCACACGGCGAAATAACGTTTTCAGAAAAATATACTGAAGCAGTGCACTCAGCTCATTATCCTGCAATGATTTTATCTTTACTCGTAGCTTTCACTGGAATACTTACGGCATTCGTTTTTTATCAGTGGAAAAAAGTTGATGTGAATAAATTATCTGATTCCATAAAACCTCTTTACAATTTCTCACTAAATAAATGGTACTTTGATGAGTTTTATAATAAGGTATTTGTCGGAGGTACAATAGGATTAAGCAAAGTACTTGGTTGGTTTGATCTGAAAATAATTGATGGAATTGTGAACGCTGCGGCAGAAATTACAAGACGCTTTGCATTCTTTATCGGTGCCTTTGATAGAATTGTAATTGATGGTTTAGTTAATCTAACAGCTTACTTAAGCGGATTTATTGGTTTGATTTTCAGAAGAGTGCAAACTGGTAAAGTACAAACCTATATTGTTCTCGTTTTATTTTCGATTATAATTTTGCTTTTTTTATTTAGAGCTTAAAGTTTGAAAAACAGGTAACATAAAATGAATAATTTTCCAATATTATCGTTTCTTACTTTCCTTCCAATACTTGGAATGATTGTAGTTTTACTCCTGCCAAAAAAACAGGAGTTATCAATAAAGTTTACTACTCTTGTTGTAACCGGTTTACAGGTAATTTTATCTGTAATCCTATTGATGAATTACAATTATTCAGCAGGTGGAATTAATGATGCTGCATCTTTTCAGTTCATCGAAAAATTCAGATGGATTGAGATTCCCGGTTTTGCATGGATAGGAAAAATCAAAATAGATTATTTTCTTGGTGTTGATGGTTTAAGTACACCACTTGTTCTGTTAACAGCAATTGTAACTTTTATCGCTACAATTTCTTCCTGGAATATTGATAAATCCTTAAAAGGTTACTTTGCAATGTTCCTGCTGCTGGATACCGGAATGATGGGCGTATTTGTTGCTCTTGATTTCTTCCTCTTTTACATCTTTTGGGAATTGATGCTTCTTCCAATGTACTTTCTGATTGGTATTTGGGGCGGTCCAAGAAGAGAATATGCGGCAATAAAGTTTTTCCTGTATACTTTACTGGGAAGTATATTCATTTTATTGGTAATGATTGGATTGTATTTCAGTTCAATGGAAACCCTTGCAGACGGAACAAGAGTCTTTACATTTAATATGCTTGAGCTGATGAATGCAAATAATTATACTGCAAATGGAATATTATCTCCTTTAAATCCCAACAATTTAAGATTCATAGCCTTTATTGGATTGTTTATCGGATTTGCGATTAAAATACCAATGTTCCCTTTTCATACGTGGCTACCGGATGCACACGTTGAAGCTCCGACTGCAATAAGCGTTATACTTGCTGGTGTTTTACTTAAAATGGGTACTTACGGAATACTTAGAGTTTCTTATCCAATATTTCCTGAATTGACTTATCAGTTAAGCTGGTATATCGCATTGTTTGGAATGATAAACATCATTTATGGTGCTTTGTGTGCAATGGCTCAGAAAGATTTCAAAAAGCTTATTGCTTACTCCTCGGTCTCTCACATGGGATTTGTAATGCTTGGAATGGCTGCACTAAATACTACGGGAATATCAGGAGCTATATTGCAAATGTTTAATCACGGAACAATTACAGCAATGCTCTTCTTGATTGTTGGAGTTATATACGATCGTGCTCACATCCGTGATCTTGATGCTTTTGGTGGATTGTGTAAACAGATGCCGGTTTATACAGGATTTGTTACTGTTGCCTTTTTTGCAGCTATCGGATTGCCGGGATTAAGCGGTTTTATTTCAGAAGCACTTGTCTTTCTTGGTGGCTTTGGATCGGGCACTACAAGAATACTCGCTGTTATTTCGACTTTAGGAATTTTACTCGGCGCAGGCTATATGCTATGGACTCTGCAAAGAGTTTATCTTGGTCAATTGAATGATAAGTGGAAAGAATTACCAGATTTGATGACGAGAGAATATTTTATGTTAGCACCGCTCTCTGCAATTGTAATATTTTTAGGCGTATATCCATCGCCCATGCTTAATTTGATGAATGCAAGTGTTAATGCTATGGTTAAATTTATTGCTG
>CAZCJF010000061.1:0-16161 GCA_964499095.1 uncultured Ignavibacteriaceae bacterium | reverse complement strand
AAAATAAATGGTGAATAAATTGATTCTACTTTATTCCATTGCCCAAAAGAATTTATTGGTGTTAAAAAACAGAATGCCAGAAAGAAAATGATTTTTTTCATCAAGAATTAAAATTAGTTAATGTGGATTAGTTAATTCTTTGATGGCAAGTATAAAGTAACTTTGGTTAGATTTCAATATAATTACTAAAATTATGTATGAACGAACTATTAAAATGATAAATGCTGCTTTTTATCAGATGAATAATTGAATTGCTGAAATCATTTATCTAATTTTTAATAGCTGAAAATAAAAAATGTTAACCTCTGTTCATCAATATTCAAGGGAGATCAAATGAAGTTCAGAATTATTCTCATCCTTACAATAACCGTAATTTGTTTTTCAATCTTTGCACAGGATTCCGAAAAACCTGAAGATAAAAACCCATACAAATCAGAAACTTTTAACGGATTAAAATTCAGATCGATTGGTCCTGCTATCACATCAGGTAGAGTAACTGATTTTGCTGTTAACCCAAATAACTATCACGAGTATTATGTTGCAGTTGCCTGCGGTAATGTCTGGAAAACCACAAATTCCGGTACAACCTGGGAAGCTATTTTTGATAATTACGAATCTTTCTCTATTGGATGTGTAATACTCGATCCTAAAAATCCACACGTATTGTATGTTGGCACAGGAGAAAATAACTCTCAAAGAAGTGTATCGTGGGGAGATGGAGTTTACAGAAGTGAAGATGGTGGAAAGAGTTTTAAAAACATTGGATTAAAAAAATCTGAACACATTGCAAAAATTTTAATTGATCCCAGAGACAGCAAAGTAATTTATGTTGCTGCGCAGGGACCACTTTGGGGACCGGGCGGTAACCGTGGTTTGTATAAATCTACTGATTACGGAACTACCTGGGATTCTATATTATATGTCAGCGAAAATACCGGTGTTACAGATATTGTAATGGATCCTCGAGATCCTGATGTTCTTTATGCTGCATCATATCAAAGAAGAAGACACGTCTGGACACTTATTAACGGTGGACCGGAAAGCGCTATTTATAAATCCACAGATGCAGGAAAAACCTGGAATAAACTTACAAGCGGACTACCCACAGGAGATGTTGGAAGAATCGGGCTGGCTATCTCTTCTGTAAATCCGGATTATGTATATGCAATTGTTGAAGCTGCAAACGACGAAAGCGGATTTTACAGAACAACAAATCGTGGGGCATCATGGGAGAAGATGAGTGATTACAAAAATGTCAGTGCTCAGTATTACTCAGAAATTTTTTGTGATCCCGTTGATGTTAATAAAGTTTATGTGCTGGATACTTTTTCTTCAATTACAACAGATGGAGGAAAAACATTTACTCAGATTTCTACAAAGGGAAGACATGTTGATGATCATGCATTCTGGATTAACCCAAATAATCCGAATCATTTTTTGATTGGCGGCGATGGAGGTATTTATGAAACATTTGATGGCGCAAAAACTTTTCACTTTAAAGATAATCTGCCAATAACACAATTCTACAGAGTAAGCGTTGATAACTATGAGCCATTTTACCGGGTAATGGGTGGAACACAGGATAATAACAGTATGATAGTTCCTTCACAAACAATAAATGAAGAAGGAATTATAAATGCAGACTGGATTCCACTTGTTGGCGGCGATGGTTATGAAGCACTAACTGATCCAAGCAATCCGAACATTATTTACTGCCTGTGGCAATACGGTGGATTAACAAGATATGATATGCAAAGTGGGGAACTTCTTAGCATCAAACCGCAGGAAAGAAAAGATGAAGCACCATACAGATGGAATTGGGATACGCCTTTGATTTTAAGTCCACATAGCAAAACAAGAATTTACACTGCCGCAAACAAAGTTTTCAGAAGTGATGACAGAGGAAACAGCTGGCAGGTTATTAGTGAAGATTTAACCCGTCAAACTGATAGAAACAAATTACCTGTAATGGATAAAGTGTGGAGCATTGATGCTGTTGCAAAAAATGCATCAACATCTTTTTACGGAAACATAGTCTCACTTACAGAATCTCCTATTGTAGAAGGATTAATCTATGTTGGCACTGATGACGGATTAGTTCAGGTTACTGAAGATGGAGGAAAAAGCTGGAGAAAGATTGAATCATTCCCGGGCATACCTGATATGACTTATGTGAGCTGTTTGTTTGCCTCGCTGCACGATGCCAATACAGTTTATGCTGCTTTTGATAATCACAAAAGAGCTGACTTTAAACCTTACATTCTTGTAAGCCGCGACAGAGGTAAAAGCTGGAAAAATATCAGCGGTGATCTTAAAGATCCTTTTGTTATCTATTCAATCACACAAGACCACTTAAAACCGGAAATGCTATTTATTGGAACAGAGTACGGTGTATTTTTTACTCTTGATGAGGGGAAAAAGTGGATACAGTTAAAAGGTAATATTCCCACTCAGGCTGTAAGAGATCTCGATATTCAAAGAAGAGAAAATGATCTTGCGTTAGCTACGTTTGGCAGAGGTTTTTATATACTTGATAATTATTCTCCATTACGTGAGATAAGTGAAAAATCATTGAACGAAAAAGATTATCAGTTGTTTTCTGTTAAAGATGCTTTAATGTTTATTAAAAGAAGTGCAACATTTGGATCAACGGGGTCTTCTTTCTATAAAGCTGATAATCCTCCGTTCGGAGCAACTTTCACTTACTATGTTAAAGAAGCTCCCAAAACTTTAAAGAAGCAAAGACAGGAAAAGGAAAAAGAATTAATCAAAAACAATAAACCTGTTTTCTATCCAACCTGGGATGAGTTAAGAGCCGAAGATGATGAAGAAAAACCTTTTTTACTCTTTACGATTTATGATGAGGCTGGAAATATTGTTAGAAAATTGAAAGAAGAGATAAAATCAGGCATAAACAGAATTACCTGGGATTTGAGATATCCTTCACTTAATCCTGTAAAAAAAGAAAGCGACAAAGACAACAGCGGCAGCCCTGTAATGCCCGGTAAGTATAAAGTAACAATGTCAGTAAGTATCAATGGTGAACTAAAAGAGGTTGCGGGTCCCGTTGAGTTTAACGCTAAGGTACTTAACAATGTAACTCTTGCCGCAGAAAGCAGATCAAATCTGGTTGAATTTCAGAGGAAAGTTAATGAACTAAACCGAGCCTTACGCGGAGCGATTGAAGTATCAGGTGATTTGAAAAATAAAATCGAGATAATTAAAACTGCTTTAAGGCATACAGAGAATTGTCCCACTTCCTTAATTGATGAAGCAAACAGGATTGCAGATGAAAATATTATTCTTTATAGAAAAATGGTTGATGATGATGTTTTGAGCAAACGAAATGAGCCTGTGTATCCGAGTATTTCTGCACGCGTAGATGAAGTAGTTTATGGTTTGTGGCAAACTTCTTCCGATCCAACGGAATCTTACAAACAAAATTATCAGATTGCTTCAGAAGAGTTTAAACCAGTACTCGAAAGACTAAAAGTATTGGTTGAGATAGATGTTAAAAACCTTGAGCGGGAGATGGAAAAACTTGGATCACCCTGGACTCCGGGCAGATTTCCTGATTGGAGTGAGTAAGTTTTAATTTCACGTTTGCGTCTTTGTAGTCAGAAAGTTTTTAACTGCAAAGACGCAATGTTATTTAAATTGGGTGTCTGCTATCACCGGGTAATGATCCGATGGATACAAACCGTTAAAAAGTGTTGTATCAATAATGTGATTGATTACTTTAATTTTATCATTTACAAAAATAAAATCTATCTTGTTATCCGGTTGAATATCATTCCCAAACCCATTATAAGTAATATTGCCACCGCTTTCACTCTCAGAAATTGACTTTGCATCAAACAATTTTTCGGACAAAACTTTGTAACCCTCCGAATTTGAAGTAAAATTTAAATCACCTGAAAAGATAACCGGATATTCATCAGAATACTTTGCTAAAATATCAACAATCAATTTTGAACTTTCTGTTCTTGCTGTTTCACCAACATGATCAAAGTGTGTGTTTGCATAATAGAATTCTTTGTTAAGATGTTTATCAAAGAACTTTATAATTGTAACCGTTCTATTCAATGCTGCATCCCAACCCTTTGAGATAAGCTCTGGAGTTTCTGAGAGCCATAATGTTTGCTTAGTTAAAGGCTCAAGTCTATTTTTCTTAAAAAGTATTGCTGTTGATTCGCCTCTTTCCTTTCCATCTTCTCTGCTCACACCGTACCAGTCGTATTCATCAAGCATTTCAATAAGTTCATTAACCTGAAACATTTCCGCTTCCTGCAGTCCGATTAAATCCGGCTTGTGAGAATGAATCAGATATGCAACAAGATATTTTCTGTAGCTCCAGTTATTTACACTTGATGAGTCTTCACAAAACCCGCAACGAATGTTGTAAGTCATAACTTTAATATTTTCTGATTGTGTAAAAGCAATTTGAGCTAAAAAAATTATCGTAATAAATAACAAATACTTTTTCATTTTACCCTTTAAATTGATTCTAATTTTTCAATAAGCTTAACCATTGCAAAAGTATCCAGTTTGCAATACTCGAGCAAGTCTTTGCGTATATCAGCAATACGCATTAAGTCAGTTTCATAAAAAAGACTTTCAAATGCAATTGACGCAAGTCCTCCATCATTTATTTCAAGGTTTTCATAGCTGAGCTCAGGAATCAATGCCGGCAAAACATACTTGATTGAATATGATCCCTGCATATCATTTGTGTAATAGTATTTTTTCTGAAAGGGAAGCATTAAATCTTTAATACGACTTATGCGTTCTTCAATATCTTTTTTGTATTTGGGAAAAGCCTCTGCAATTTCTTTCAATCGAAGTATCTCAAAAAATTTATTGTATGTAAGAATATCGCCCTCCCCTTTTGTATCACGCAAAAGATTTTCTATAAACCTGATTCTCGGATCGCTGCCAGCTTCAGCCAGAAACTCAAAGTGTTCAACTTTGCTTTTTTTATTCTTCTTGTAATGCAATGAATATTGAAAAGGTATTTGCTGGTATGGTTTTGAATTATCAAACATAGGCACGGCAGGCTGAAAAGTTTCAAAATCCATAAAGTAAAGCGGATAATTTAAATCAGATAAAAATTCCTTAATCGCTTTCTTATCGATTATATCTTTTTTACTTCTGTAAACATCCAGCTGAAGCTTTGCTGACTGAGATAACTTCGCATCATCCGGAATATCTTCAAGTCTTATTATTCCATCACGATACAAATCATATTTTTTACTTAAATGCACAACCGAAAGATCAAACACCGAGTTTTCCGGAATGTGTTTTCTGCAATACTCATAAAAGCCGCAAACATATGGATCATAGCAATGTTCACCTATATCAACATCAGGAATGCTTTGATGGCTAAGAACTTTTTTAAATCGCTTAACATTTTCTTCAACCCATTTCTGCAAAGGTAAGATCAACTTTAAAACTGATTCTGTAATAAATAATTCATTCAGATCTAATTCGCCTTTTCTTACATATTGATTGTTGATATAAGTAATTGAAAAATCTTTAATCTTATAACCGCAATTAGATATTACCCAGTATTGTAAAGCTGCATCGCGGATGTAAGTTTCCGAAACAGAGGTTGAGCTTTTAACTTCATACACTTTTAATCCGGACTTATCAGTAACAACAATATCTGCTACTGCCAAAACCTCACTGTAATTAAAGGAGGCTTCATAAATTACTTTTTGATGATTGTTAATAAGTTTTTCAGTTTCCTTTACTGCTTTATCATATTCAAACTGATTTGCCGGTGAAGCATCAATACCATTTGGGAAAAGCTGCTGCGCTAATTTTCCAACATCGGTGCCGCGCTTGAATATTGCTTTCTGCATTTCAGAAAGCTGATCCATTTCGTTATAATGATATTTATAAAGGTAAAGATGTTTTTCGCATTGTACACCGCGGATAAAAGATGATTTGCTTAGCAGGTGTGAAGACATAAAATCCTTAACGAATATTTTCTTAATGCAATTTATAATTTTATTGTTGAGTTTAGAAAACATTTTATTCATTTTTACTTCTAAGAAAAGAGTATATATGAGAACAATATTTTTAATCTTTCTTTTAGCCGTTTCGGTTTCCTTTTCTCAGAATAAGGATGTTTATAATCTTGATAAGAGATTTACTAATGGAGCAGAGAATGGATATTCCTGGTGGGAATATGCTAAAACATCTCACACAGTTGAAGATTACAGGTACAACTTTCTTGCAGCTATGCTTGATTATCACAGAGGAAGAAAACAGATGGGACTAAAACCAAAATTTCCTATTGATTGCTTTGATGATATTTATAAACTGAGCGAAGCCGGCAAAGGAGAAGAAATAGATTTACATGCAATGGTAAGGCTGATAGATAAATTTTATTCTTATGATGATAATTTGGTTATACCAATCTTGGGTGCGTATTGTTATTGCGTTAAATCATTAACTGAAATAAGCGATGAACAACTTGAAGACTACAGGCAGGAGTTATTAAAATTTTCATTAAATAAATCAGAACAGTAACGGCTCATCAGGTTTCTTTTTAGATTTTTTTTCTTTCTTATGCTCTTTCAGAAAATCAGCAAAATCTTCTTTTGTAATTATATATATCTTCCCAACTTGTGTGGATTTTAAACTTCCGTTTTTGATATGGTATAAAACTCCCGAATGGCTCATATCTAAAAGTTTTGCTACTTCCTGTACGCTGAAGAATTCTTTCATAACGCTTTCGCAAATAGTGAATACTTCTTACAACCTTAATTTAAGCAGTTAAAACAACAGTTTCAATTAAATTTCATTTTGCAGGTAATAAAAATATCGGCAGGAAAGGAAATAAAATTCCTTTAATTCAAATTGCTTTGAATTTAGATGGGGGATTTAAAGTCCTAGTTTAATTCTAAAACAGTCTGTGCTGTTTTTCTGCGATGTTTTTTATCCTTTAATAAAGCAGAAAAAAATGCTCCTGCAAAAAGGACTAAAGCAGAACTCAGGACAATTATACTGATTGTAATTGCGTTGCTCATACTAAAAATGTAAATCATTAATTGAATTGCAGCGAAAGCTAATATTGATCTCATAAAATTCCTTAATCATTGTGATTTCCGGTTGAAAAATAAATATCAATGGTATAAGCAGTGTTAAGCAACAGTTAAGTTACCATTACCAAATTGTTAAGCCTTCTATCTTTTTACAATTTTTTGACAACTCTTTGCAATAATACTGACAAATTAAAACCGGAGTAAGATTAGTTTTTCAGCAGGCAATTGATAAATACTTTTATACGGGAGCTATATGGAATCGTTAATAGTAAATAAACCTTTCAGCATATTTTCATTTAACTTTCTTCGGGCATATTTGATTACAATGCGACCTTATTTGCTTTTTGTAAGCGGAATAACTGGTATCGCAGGAATGTCATTTATACCTGAGTTATCGATAAGCAAAACTATCCTGATTATTACAGCATCATTTCTTTCATATGGATTCGGACAGGCTTTAACTGATTGCTTTCAGACAGATACAGATTCAATTTCATCCCCATATCGCCCGCTTACTCAGGGATTAATTTCTAAGCGGCAGGTTTTAACAATCAGCATTTTGGGTTTGCTATTCTGTGTAAGTGTTTTTTCAATTTACAATCCGATGAATTTATTATTGGGAATTATTTCCGGTATTGGATTAGCAACGTATACTTACTTTAAAAAAAAGTTTTGGGCTGGTCCATTTTACAATGCCTGGATCGTTGGTGTTTTATTCCTGATGGCTTATCTATGCGGAGCTAACTTCTCTGACTTTTCCGGAAATCCAAAAATAACTTTTGCTCTGATAACTGTTTTCTTTGGGTACGCAAACTTCGTTCTTGTCGGATACTTTAAAGATATCGAAGCAGACAGGAAAACATCTTACAAAACTCTGCCAGTGGTCTTCGGTAGAAGAACAGCTTCAGTAGTATCCAATGTGTTTGGCTTAATTACAATCATTGCCTCTATTCCCATTTTTGTAAACAGTAATTTATCCGCAAGCGTTATTTCTAATAATATTTTCGCATTCTTATTTCTGTTTTCAGGAATACTTGTAATGATGTTATGCCAGATTTTTGTTCATCAGATTAGGAACGATGATGAATCCAGCAAGGCAATAAACTTATCTGTGCACGCATACATTCTGCTTTTTGCATCAGTAGCAGTGTTAAATAATCCGGATTGGGTATTCACAATGATTTTATTCTATGCTTTATTCAATTTAACCATTTTATTAAGACCATCTAAAACCCAGATTTAAAGATGAAGTTAATGCTTAATAAATATGCAGGTGCCGGTACAGCATTTAGATTATGGAGAAAAATCGAGAATGAAATCCGCAGGAGATTTAATAAAATCGATTTGATTGACTTTCAAAGCAGTGATTTATTAAAGAAAGTAATTATTAGTTCAGTTCAGGAAAATGATTTCAATTTCATTATTGCAGGAGGGGATGGTACAGTGAACTTATTTATAAATAGTTTGATTGAGGTGCTAAATGAAGAACAAATTAAAAAAATTAAAATCGGCGTTATCGGAATTGGCTCGAGCAATGATTTTTGCAAACCATATGATTTGCAAAGCACTGTTGAAAAAATTCCATGCAAAATAAATTTTAGCAGCTCTTTGCCAAGAGATGTTGGAATAATTAAATACAGATCCGGAACACAATTTTTGTATAAATATTTTTTACTGAATGCCAGTATTGGAGTAACTGCTCAGGCTAATGATTACTTTAACAAGCCTGACAAATTTTTATCATTCTTAAAAATACACTTTAAAGCATTTGCAATAATTTATGCTGCGCTTAGAACTATTTTAACTTATAAAAATTGCGAAGTGCAAATAATTGTAAATCCCGATGAAGCTTATTGTTTTCCTGTCTCAAATTTATCAATAGTTAAAAGTCCAAATATTTCCGGTAATCTTTCTTATCCAATAGAAGCTGATTACCAAAATGGATTGTTTGATATTTTCCTTGCACACTCAATGAACAGCATTGAGCTTATTGGCCTGCTTAAATCTTTAAGCAAAAACAGTTTTCCGAAGAATAATAAAACAGTTCATTCCAAATCATCAAAAATCAAATTGAAAGCTTCCGAAAAGTTTTTAATTGAATTTGATGGTGAGATTATTTCAACAAACTATGCTGAGTTTTCAATTTTAAGTAAATTTATAAACATATGCACAAACTAAACGACATATTGGAAAATCAGATTATAAACAGATTATCAGCATCGCTTTCAAGATCACCTAAGCAGCGTAATAAAGTTCACGAATCAGATGCTGAGATAATTGAATTGGATAATTCATCTTCTAATCTTGCAATTACGATAGATACAATTGCTGAAGAAATTAAAACCGGACTTTATTCTGATCCATACTTAATCGGCTGGATGAGTGTAATGGTTAATATGAGCGATCTTGCAGCTGTCGGTGCTTCACCAATTGGAATAGTTATTTCACAAATTCTTCCGCATAATCTTTCAAATAATTTTATAGAAAAGCTTCAACAGGGAATAAATGATGCCTGCATTAAATGCAAAACTTTTGTCCTTGGTGGTGATACAAATTTTGGTGATGAATTAATAATTACCGGCTGTGCAGTTGGTACTGTTGATAAAACAAAATACTTAACCAGAATTGGCTGCAAGCCTGGTGATAAAATTTATTCGACCGGAGAATTTGGAGTTGGTAATGCTTATGCTGCAGAAAAACTTATATTACTGAGCCAGCAAACAGATTCCGTACTTAACGAGAAGGACACTCTAAAATATTTTCCTTCAGCAAAACTGGAATGGAAAAATCTGTTAATTAAATATGCCACAAGCAGCATTGATACAAGCGATGGTCTGATCTCATCACTCGATCAGCTTATGCGATTAAACAATGTTGGATTCAGGATTACTAATGATATTGGAAATATAATCGATGACGCCAGCAAGGATTTGTTTAATAAGTTTAACATCCCGTTATGGCTATTGCTTGCCGGCGAACACGGTGAATTTGAATTATTATTTTCCATTCCATCTGAAAAGGAAAATGAATTTCTTAATGATGCAAATCAGTTGAAACTTTACCCTGTTTTAATTGCTGAATCAACAAAGGAAACTGAGATAAAACTTTACATTTATTCAAAAGAACAAATTATCGATTCACATAAAATCAGAAACCTTGCATTTGAAAAGGATTTTAGTCCGCAAAAATATTTTCAAAAACTTATTGAAATTGATCAGGAGCTTAAAAAATAATCACAAAATCTATTGTAACACCGAGCGAAGTCGAGGTGTTGAAAATTAACTCACCCTTTGACTTCGCTCAGGGTCACAAAGTTATTTTTGTCTTGGATTTCCAAAATTAAAAGAATGACCATCCAAAACTCTCACTTATTATTCAAATTCATGACAACTTTTTTACAATTCTATTAGAACTTACTGACACTCCTCCCTCAAAATCATATTAGTTTTCTACCGGAAATAAGGCAAGTAAAACAAAGCAAGAAAGTGAGAAAATAAAATGAACTCCAGGCAAGAATATTTAGGCAGCGAAAATTTTGACTTAAGAGATATTCTGTTGAGAGGAAGAAGAATGCCTCTTTCGGATAGAGTTAATTTCTTCAGGGAATTTCTTGATAATCTATCCAGCAATAGACAAATGCTTCACTTAAGGTGCATCTCAAGTCCCTCTGATCGTGAAGTTGATGTTTATGACGAATACTTAGGCATCACAAGAAAAATGTTAATGTTCGGTTCAAATAATTATCTGGGATTTGCAAATCATCCTTACATAAAAGAGTATGTAAAAAAAGTAATTGAAAAATATGGAATAGGTATCGGCGGTCCGCCGCTTCTTAATGGCTACACTAAAATCCACAGAGAATTAGAAAAAAGATTAGCTTCATTAAAAGGTGCTGAAGATGTGCTGATATTTTCAAGTGGATACGGCGCAAATGTTGGTTTAGTTTCTGCGTTAGTCGGACCGGATGATTATGTGGTTTATGATCAATACAGTCACGCATCTTTTTATGATGGACTAAAAATGTGCAATGCGAGAGGGATACATTTCCTTCACAATGATGTTGATAATCTTATTGCAAAGCTTAAAGATGCAAAGAGAATTAATCCAAGAAACATTTACGTTGGTGTTGAAGGTGTTTACTCGATGGATGGAGATATTGCTCCGCTTAATGAAATAGTTAAGATATGCAAAAAGTATGATGCCATTTTATTAGTAGATGATGCTCACGGAACTGGAACGATCGGAGAAAATGGCGGTGGAGCAAGTGATTACTTTGGATTGGATGGTCAGATTGATGTTACGATGGGAACATTCAGCAAATCATTTGCAGTTACCGGTGGATTCGTTGCAGCTTCAAAACCTATCGTGGATTACTTAAGATTTTTTGCAAGATCATATATGTTTTCTGCATCAATTTCTCCAATTACAATTGCTTCAGTTTTAGCCGGATTAGATTTACTGGAAAATGATCCTTCAATTCTCTATTCGCTCAGATCTAATGTTAAATATGCCGCAACAATGTTAAATAAAATCGGATTTGATGTTTCTGATCAAACACCAATTCTTCCATTACGTGTTCCGGTTGAAATGAATATCAGAGATGCAGCTTACAAATTCCACGAAAGAGGAATTTTTATAAACTCAATAGAGTATCCGGCGGTGCCAGTATCACAACAGCGTTTCCGAATAAGCATAACTGCAAGCCACACAAAAGAAGATATTAACAAGCTTGTTGAAGTTGTTGAAGAAATTTGGAATGAGTATGAAAAGAGCCGATCCGAATCATATTTATCAAGAGTAATGTGATTTTTATTCAATGGAAAAACAGAAAATGAAGAAGAAATTAAGATCTAAACCAAAGCTTTTAATCATAATATTATTTCAAAATCTTCTAGATGAAGAACCATACTATTCAAAAAATCCCGCACCGCCTTTACCGGGAATATTACTTGCGGCATTAACTCCACCAGAAATTGAGGTTGAAGTGTTGCACGAAATGGTAAGACCAATTGATTACAATACTGACGCAGATTTTATAGCAATCAGTTTTATGGATTATTTATCTCCACACGCTTACGAAGTATCTGCAAAATTCAGAGCAATGGGTAAGGTTGTAATTGGTGGCGGTAAGTTTGCATCAACATTTCCTGATGAGGCAGAGCCGCATTTTGATTCCATCTGTGTTGGAGAAGCACATAAAGTTTGGTCTCAAATGGTAAATGATTTTATTAATGGAAATCTTAAAAAAAGATATGATGCCGGTTTAGCCCCTGATTTAGAAAATATTCCTTCACCAAGATATGATCTTGTTGAAAAAACTTTTTTTACACCGATTGTTACAGAAGCTTCCCGCGGATGTCCTCATCCCTGCACATATTGCCAGTTAAACATCAAACGCGCGCCATATAGAATGCGTCCCGTTAACGATGTAATTAAAGATTTAACAAACACAAAAGGATTATCTTTTATTAAAAGAAAAACCGCCATGATTCTGGATAACAACCTTGGCGGAAATTTAAGCAACGCAAAGGAGCTTTTGAAAGAAATTGCCAAACTAAAATTTTGGGCAATTGGTGCCCAGTACAGCATAGAATGTTTACGTGATGATGAGTATGTTGAATTGCTTGCTAAAGCAAATTGCCGTATGTCTTTTCTTGGAATGGAATCATTAAATGAAGACAGTCTGAGGGATGTTGAAAAAAAACAAAATAAGGTTGAAGAGTACAAAGAGTTTTTCCACAAGCTAAATAAAAAGGGTATTCTAACTTTTACAGGATTTATGTTTGCACTTGACGAGGACACTCCGGAATATTATGAAACCCTACCGCAAAAACTTGATGAGGTTGGAGTGAATGTTATACTTCCTTCTATTTCAATTCCTATTTATGGCACTCCTCTGTACAAAAAAATGATTGAAGAAGGTCGTTTGATAGATACAGATATTACTCACTACGAAGGGGATCACGTTTTATTCAGACATAAGCATTTAACTGAGGATCAAATCTATTACTATTATGAAAGAACAATTAAAATATTTTACTCCTGGAAAAACATTCTAAAGCGTTGGTGGAGATTTGCATCAATGCAAACATTTGATGGTTCAATTAAAGAGTATTTATTAAAAACTGTTTTAGGTTCAGTTATCTACTTTAAGCTTTCAATCTTTCAGCGGCATCATGCACAGGAAAGGGTATTTGATAAACGCCCCAAAAGGAAGGTGCATGCTTTCGTAAAGATTAAAGATAAAGAATTAGATTTAAAGGTTGCATAAAGTAATAAATGAATATAGTTAATGAAATATGTACTTAAATCTCGTTCCCACTAAAGTGGGGATCCATCTTCGATGAATGAGTTTAGATTCCCGTTTTCACGGGAACGAAATTTCAAGCTAACTTTATAAGGCGATTTAAAAAATTTATATGGGTATATAGGATAAAAACCCCATAACTTATCAGCCTCTGGCGGATCGGGATTTCGTCGCTTCGCTCCTCAACTTACAAACAATTTCTTTCCTCTTACTGCAAAAGAAAAAACCTCACGCTGTGCGTGAGGTCTTTTTCTTTAGTAGCGGGGGCAGTCCCGACTTTGTCGGGATTGAACCTACAACCTTATTTCAGTCCCTTTTCTCTTAATAAATTTGTTCGGTGCCCACTCTTCATCCAACGTTCCCTTTTCAATGCCTCAGCTCTTGTTTCAAATTCTTCAAAGTATATTATTTCCCAATTTGTTCCTCTTTTAGTCCAGAATGATTTTGTCTTATTATTATGTTCGACTAATCTTCTATCAAGATCCTCCGTCATTCCTGTAAAGTAATATCCTTCTGAGCTTTTAATTACATAAACATAATACTTCATAAATTTAAATTAAAAAATCCTTCGTACTTAAGAAGGATTTTTTGTAGCGCCTGTCTGGTTACTATTTAAAAGAAAAAACCTCACGCTTTGCGTGAGGTCTTTTTCTTAGTAGCGGGGGCAGGACTTGAACCTACAACCTTCGGGTTATGAGCCCGACGAGCTACCAATTGCTCCACCCCGCGATGTAAAATTTACGATATAAAAAATTTTCTTTTGTTTGAACCTACATCCCGATTTTGTCAGGGATATGAGCCCTGAGTTTATCCCGACGAAAGTCGGGAAGCTACTCCCGATTTATCGGGACTCCACCCCGCAATGTAAACCTTTATTTTTTAAAGCTTTTCAGCTGTTTTTAGTTCAAAATTTCGTGCGCAAATATAGTCAATCAGAAAAAGTTATCCAAATTAACCGTCTATGTTATTAAAACTTGAAGCAATACCATCTAATGCCTGAGATCGGACATGAATTTCATTCAGTTTTTGAATCAGGCTCAATATTACTTTCCGTTTTTCGTCAATCAATCCCGTAATAAACGAGCTGACTTCCGGAATGTTGCATTCATCTACAACGCTTTCATAAAATCTTACCATTGCTGTTTCTCTGCGCAATGCTTCATTTAAAGTTGCACAGGTATTTTTACAAGCGTGCTGACATTTTACTTCTAGCTCAGCCATGGTTTCCTCAAGTTAAAATGAATAATTATGCTGAAATGCTTTCAGCGATTTTTACTAATTCTTTTCCACGTGCTAATGCCTGTTCATTAACAGGAATTAAGTTATGCCTTCTTGGTGGTAAAGCTTTTTTAAGTGCTTCTATTATCGTTTCTATTTTTAATATCGGACGTTTTTCTAAAAACGCACCAACCATAAACATATTAGCAACTTGTTTGGCATTTAGTTTCGCTGCTTCTTCGTTACCGGGAATACAAACTATCTCAATATCCGTTCTTGTTGGCGGATGTACAGCAGTTGATTGTTCGTATATTAAAAGTCCGCCCGGCTTAACAGCTTTTTCAAATTTATCAATTGATGGTTGGTTAAGTAAAATTGCTGTATCAAACTTTGTAATGATTGGAGAGCTGATTCTTGAATCCGAAACTATAACAATACAGTTTGCAGTACCGCCGCGCATTTCAGGTCCGTATGATGGCATCCAGCTGACTTCTTTTCCTTCAATCATTCCGGCATAAGCAATTAATCTCCCCATCGAAAGTACACCTTGCCCGCCGAATCCGGCAAAAATTATTTCGTGTTCTTTTGTCATTTCTAAATTCCTTTTTATTAATCCAAATTAATTCTGCGGAACTTTTAAGTCCCCAAGCGGATAATATGGAAACATTACTTCTTCAAGATATTTTATTGTTTCAACAGGAGTCATTTTCCAGCCGGAAGGACAGTTCGAAACAACTTCTACAAAGCAGGTTCCTTTTTTCTGCTGCTGATATTCAAATGATTTAATCAATGCTTTTTTCAACTTTCTTACTGCACCAGGATTGTGTACAGCTTGTCTTGTAACGAAATATGCACCGGGTAGATTAGAGAGCAGTTCAGTAATCTTTAATGGAAATCCTGCCATTTGCACATCTCTTCCGTATGGCGAGGTTGATGTTACCATTCCGGGAAGAGTTGTTGGAGCCATTTGCCCGCCAGTCATTCCGTAAATTCCATTGTTGATAAAGACAATAAGAATATTTTCACCACGGTTAACTGTGTGAATTGTTTCAGCAGTTCCGATAGCGGCAAGATCACCATCGCCCTGATATGAAAAAACAAGCTTATCAGGCAGAACGCGTTTTATTCCTGTTGCAACAGCGCTTGCTCTGCCGTGGGCGGCTTCCTGCATATCAATGTTCATATAGTTATAAGCAAAAACTGAACAACCAACAGGTGCAACACCGATTGTTTGTTCCTGCAATCCAAGTTCTTCAACAACTTCCATTAAAACTTTGTGAACAACACTGTGTCCGCAGCCCGGGCAGTAATGAAATGGAACATCAGTTAATGTACTTGGTCTGCAGTAAACTTGCTCAAGGTGTTCATCAACCTGAGTTCCCAGATTTTCTTCATCTTCTAAATATAATTTTTCGTTCATTTTAATTTCTCCTATACATTAACCGATTCATGAATTGATTCAATCTTATGAAGAATATCTTCGGGAGATAAAATCATTCCGCCCATCCTGCCAATAAAATGAACCGGAACTTTTCCTTCAACAGCAAGACGAACATCTTCAACCATTTGTCCGGCATTCATTTC
>CAZCJF010000060.1:0-16232 GCA_964499095.1 uncultured Ignavibacteriaceae bacterium | reverse complement strand
CCTTACTATATGTATATGGCTGATGAAACAAAAGGAGCTAATCACTTCAGAACTTCTATTGAAACAGGATTAAAGATTCTGGAAGGATTGCGGGGACATACAAGCGGACTTGCAATTCCTCACTTTGTTATTGATGCACCAGGCGGTGGTGGGAAGATTCCTTTGGTTCCAAATTACGTTCTGCATAAAGATGAAGAAAGAATTATTTTAAGAAACTTCCAGCATAAGATTTATACATACAAGAATTATGAAGATGTAAACAATCCGAATGGATATGGAAGCAAGAATAAAGTTAATGGAAAGAATGGCAAGAACGGAAGTAATGGTAATGGCAAAGGAAAGAAGGAAGATCTTAAGCCGAAGAAGATAAAACTTCCCGTAATAGAAGAAGTAAATAATTAAATTAAAAACCCCGATGCAAATCGGGGTTTTTTGATTATAGATAATTATTACTTATTGATGATTCTATAAATATCCTTTTCCAAACTTTCAACTGGAGTTTCAACAATTCTTCCAATTTCACTTCCGTCTTTATAAAAAATTATTGTTGGAACAAATTCGATATTAAGTCCTTCTGCTTCGTTGGATAATCCTTTTTTCTCCCTGTCAACTCCGATTAACGTTATTGAGTTTACATTGTAGTTAAGTTCGTTTAATATCTTAAATAATCTTGGCAGCTGTTCTCTGCTATCACTGCATGTAGATCGGAAAACAATTCTTATAGTTACATCATCAAGCTTTCCTTCCAAACTATCAAGAGTTTCATAATCAATTTGATAATTGTTGTACTCTGCTGTCCACGTATTAAAGAAGACAGAATCATTCATCATGCTTGCCGGACAGTAACCAAGAATTAATGGCTCACCGCTTTTTTCATCAGATGTGATTTTGAAATCCTGGGCATTGGCTTGGATTGAGGCAATTATGATAGCAAGCGGAATGAGATATTTGAACATATATTTTTCTCTATCTGGTTAATTACCACGACTATTAAGTCGGGGATTATATTAAAAAAACAACTGCTGGGCTTCAGTCCAACAACCATTAAATAGTTTTGGCTAATTCAGTTTTATATTTATAATTCACACAATTCGTAATCAATATTATAAAATAAAATAGATTGTTTCGCTTCCCCGATACATTGACGTTGTTGGCAATGACTGTAAGGGAAATCAATCTTTTTTATTTCTCAGATCTATTCCCCACATAAGTTTATTGCGCAATGTTTCGAAGTAAGTAGTAAGCGAAGTATGAATAAGTTTTAATGACCTTTCGCTTTTCTTAATTTTTATTTCCATTGGCGGGGGAAAAGAATATGACCGTTGACCATCGCAATTAACCTGGATTGTATCGTGCAGTGAATCTGCTTTGATAATAATTTCTTTATTGCCTGGCAAAACCAATGGTCTTACTGTTAAACTATGAGGTGAAATTGGAGAAAGAGTAATAACATCTGTTTGAGGAGTTACAATAGGTCCACCTACTGAAATGGAATATCCGGTTGAGCCGGTTGGTGTTGCAGCAATCAGTCCATCTGCAGAAAGAGTTGTAACATATTCTCCATCAATCCAGATAGTTATCTCAATCATTTTAGGCCAGCCACCTTTATCGATAACTATATCATTAATTGCATAAAATTTTTCTGATTTATAATCCATCACATCCCCCGAAATTATTACCCGCTCTTCAATCTGATAATTACCTTTTACTAAATCATCAATTACTTTATCTATCTGATCAATATTTGCTTCAGCCAGAAATCCTAACTTGCCGAGATTAATCCCCAGTACAGGTTTATTATGGAACTGAGCATTATAGGCAGTTGCCAGCATTGTTCCATCACCGCCAATAGAAATTATCACATCACTTTTTTCATAAACCTCATTATCATCAACAACAAAGTCTTCGAATATTTCAATTTTAAGTTTATCGTTTTCTTCAACTAATGATTTTGTAAGAAGATAATTAATTTTATTCTTTTTCAATTTGGATAAGAATGAATGGACTACTTCAAATACATTTTCTTTGGTGATGTTTGCAATTATTCCGATTAGCATATTTATCTCAATTCTGTGAGTAGCTTCTGCAAAATTAAGACATTTGAAGGAGAAAAGCGTTTACAAAAGTTGACGAATAATTTTTATTACTTTTTCAGCTTTAATGGAGTTAATGTCCAGATCAGAACCAAAGCGATACTTTTCTGCAAGTAATGAATAATTATTTAATTTACTTTCAATCTCTTCCGGATACAAATAAACTCCCTGTACATTCATTTCTGAAGGATAGGGCATAAACCTTCCAAATCTCTGTCCGTTAGATATACAAACAAATGGAGTATTTACGGAAGCAGCAAAATGCACGGCACTGGTTTCGTTGGAGATAAGAAGTTTAGAAATTGAAATAAGCTTTGCAAGTTGAGGTAAAGTTGTTGTGCCGGTAATATTATATACTCTTTGTTTATTAAAACAGTGAACAAGTTGTTTTGCTATAGATTCTTCTGCCTTTGATCCGGCGATAATAATATCATAATTGTACTCCTTAAGTATCATTTGGACTACCAGAGAATAATTTTCAACTGACCAGCGTCTTTGTTTTTCCTGACCTCCGGGAAAAACAACTATAAACTCATTGCGCGTTGGTAGTTTTACAGTAATCTCGTCAACGGCTAATTCGGGCTTAATTAGTTCAATAAACGTTATTAAAAATTTTTCGAAGAAGTCTTTGTTCTGATAGAATTCAAAGTTTATACCAGGCAAAGGCTTTATTAGTCTTGTGTAGAATTTATCTGTTAAAAGATTTCTTTTCCATTTTACATATGTATCCGGAAAACCTGTGCTGCCAATTCTTGTAGCCGCATTGCTTACTTTTACTATGGAATCACCAAACAATATTTCCCGCGAGTAAGTTGTATCGCAAACAACCTCAAAACCGGATTTATAAATTTTTCTAAGCAGTTTGTATTTGTAGAATACATTGTTGTTAAATTTTTTTCTTTCAAGCCAAATAAACTTATCGACCCATTTTGCATCAAATGTTTCTGCCAGATCTTTCCAAACAATATTACCGCAAAGTGTAACTTTATAATTTTTATATAGGCCAGAGTTTTTAACAAATGGAATGAAATTATGCATCAATAAATAATCGCCGATTGAATCCAATCTGATAAGCAATAAAGTTTTGGGAGATTTTTTCTGTTTTTGTAATGTGAGGATAAAATTTATCAGCAGGAATATTGTATATCTTATGATGTTTAAAAATTTTACTGTATATGTATCTAATGAAATTCTCATTTACACTAACTGATAATGTTGTTGGAAATGTTTTCCAAAGTATTCAACGAAAATTCAAACTCAGATTTTTTGCATATTTCTGCAATATCATTATCGTTTTTGTGGAAAGCACAGATATCCATATACAATCCACCATTTCTTCCCGAAAAATACAAGTGCAATTCCTCAAGTAACTTTTTATCACTTAAGTTTGTTGATAGAATATATCTTCCTGTATTATCATAAATTATCAAATTGTTATATCCGGCTTCATCCAACGAATCAAAAACGCTTAAACCGTCATCATTAACCATCTTCAGAAAGTATGGATCATATTCAAAATAAATTACAGGTTTAAAATTTTTCAAAAACTCCAGGTTAGATCGAATTATATTACAGTCAAATCCATCTGTATCAATCTTTAGAAATTTTATCTGGTTAAAAATTGGATGTGACTGAATTATCTCAACTAAGGATTTGAATTTTATTGATTGAGAATTGTTTGATGATTTTGTTAGTCGTGCACTTCCTTTGTAGCTGACAAGCTTCATATCATCTTCCAATCCTTTGCCAACATAACACTTTTCATAATAAATATCTTTAAGTGATTTCGTGTTATCAACAAGCAGCTGAAAATAATATTCATCCGCCTCAATACATAAAACAGGAATATCAAGATATGATTTAATCAATATTGCCGTATCGCCTATGTTAGCACCGACATCGATCGCCTGGAGGTCTGGGTATTTTTGTTTTAGCAGCCCGGGAATTCTGCCAATTGCCGAATCATAATATTTATAAGTTTTTAAGATTATTGGTAAATCATGCCGAAGAGGTAAAGTAATTAAATGATTGTGCAGTTTATATTTTACAAGAGCGTTTTTGTTAAACTTCAAATAGGTTTTTCTTATAAAGATAAAAATGAAGAAGGCTGCTTTTGAAAAGAAAGTTTTTTTGTTGTTATTACTGATACAATTACTTAACCATTGTGCAAACATTATTATTGCTTAAATCTCTGATTAAAAAATTTTATAAATTCCAGATGCCTGTGGCTTTTTTGTTTATGATTTTGTGGTATTGAACAGGCGACCAAAAAGAGCTGATTATCAGACAAATATTTGTAGAAATCATAACGCCTGTTATTCCAAGTCCGGCAAACTCTGCCAGAAATATTGATAAAGGAATATTTATTACTGCCGTAAATATTGAGTAATAAAGTGATAGTCTTATCTTCCCTACTCCATTAATGAAATATGCAAAAATGTTGTTCCAGTTTGCGATGATAACAAAAATTCCTGTTGCAATGGATAATGCGAACGGCACTTTAATTTGTTCACCTACCCAGATTAGATAAGCAAAATCTGAAAACACTATCATCAGCAAAGTTATTACACTAAAAACACTCCAAACTAAAATTAATTTCTTTATCGCGTTCCTTATCCAATCATATTCTGCTTTAACATAGGCATCGGTAAAAGCCGACCAGAACGGGGCAAGTATTACGTTAAAAACCAATGGAACCATATAAAAATATTTATAAGCAACGTTGTAAGTAACTACCTCCTTTGGACCAAACAATTGCGCTATGATAATGTTACCGGTTGTAAAAACTATAAGGCTTGAAATCTGCATTACAAAAAACTGAAGCCCCAGTTTTACTAAACCAGCAGAATATTTAAAGTCTAAATACTTTATGGAGGGTGAAATATTTTTATAATGCCCATTAAATAGATACAATGATGCAATTCCAAAAACTATGATTGGGATGAGACTTGCAATAATTCCATAAAGAAATAATGATGGTTCCGCTACTTTAGACAAAATCATAACTGCAATTAAAGTAGAGGCATTAATAATTAAACTTAAAGCTCCATTAAGTGCCGGCTTTTGATCTGCATTAATTATTGAAGTAAGAAGTTTTAGTAAGAATTGTACTAAAAATAAGATTATAACATACAGGACAATTGTATTTAACAATGAAACATAATTGTTTGGTGCATTAAGGATATTTGCCCAGTTTAAAAATCCGTGAATAACAAGATAAACCACTGCCGATAAAGTGATGCCGATAGTAAAAACCGCATAAGCTGTGCTTACGTAAATTCTGGCTAATTTAAAGTCATTAAGAGCAAGTGCTTCAGCAAGTTTATTTCTTAATCCATTGCCAATGCCAAAATCCAGATTAATAAGCCAGCTTAATATTGATGCTAAAGTAAGCCAGATTCCATATTCAACTTCACCCAGATAATTAATTGTGACGGGCACAATTGCAAGCAGAGAGAAGAAATTAAAAACATGGATGATGAAAAGAATTATTATGTTCTTTTTTGCCTTTTCAGAACGATCGGAGTTCTTAAAGCTGAATAATTCAGAAGGAGAATATTTTATATTCGGTAATTTCAAATATTAAAATCAAAATTCTTTTTCAATAGCCTTAAAAACTATATTTTAGCTTGCATAAATATAGCAAAAGATTTTCTTTTCATTTTGTTAGTCCAATGAATTATATAGCAGCAGTAAATACAATTAACCGAAATAAAGACCTTGTAGAACGATGTTTGCATGCACTGCTGTCACAAAAAATTAAACCTCAAAAAGTAATACTGATAGACCAAAATGACAGAGAACTTGATTTACCAGAATCCATTATATCAAATCCAATCTTTAACAGATTAAAAGTAAAATTTAAGTCGGTTTCTGCTGCCAGAAATTCATTACAAATACCATCTAACGCGGAGTGGATTTTCTTTTGTGATGATGATGGATACGCCTGCGATAATTATTCAGAAATTTTGAACAATCTGATTTTAACAAATCCCAAAATTGAAATTTTTGCGGGCAGCATTATCAGAGAAGACACAAAAGACTTTTATTCTTTGCGTCACAAAAAAGGCGGAAGCCTTTCCAAATTCAGAAATACTAAAAATTTAATGGGTTCAAATTTTGTTGTTAAAGTATCAACCTTCGAAAAGCTGCAGAGATTTGATGAAAATTTTGGTGTTGGATCATATTGGGGAAGCAGTGAGGAAACCGATTTTTGCTGGAAAGCATTTTTCCAGAAGGTGCCAATGGAGTTTTATCCTGAATTAAAAGTTTACCATCTTCCTCCGTTTAATGAATCAATTAAAACCGGATTTAAAAAATCTTTTCTATACGGAATTGGAAAAGGGGCACTTGTTTATAAATGGTTAATTAAAAATAAAAAGCCTGTGGTTCTGTATGAATTTGTAGAAATGATTTTTGTTCCTTTCACCATTTCTATTATCGGACTGATTAGACTAAAACCCCAATTAGCAGTTACCAGTTTCGCTTCATTGATGGGCAGATTATTTGGATTTATAAAAGCAATTTTCAGCAAGCGAATCTGAATTTATCAGGAATACTTTTTTTTCTTAAGCTCCAGTAATAATGAACCCATCCCGACTTTAGTCATAAATTTTCTTAGAGCAAAAAGTATGTACCGCTGTATGAATCCCAATAAATTTTTTGCAGTAATTAGTTTGTTTTTCTTTAAGCTATAAAAACATTCTTTAATAGCTTTCTTTTCATCAACGATTGATTTACCGCTTCCTTGCATTTTTACAACCGGATCTCCGGCATAATAATATCCTTTAATCATCATCTTTTCTAATCGGGCAATCCAATCAAAATCCATTGCAATTTTAATTGAACTGTCAAATAATCCTACCGTGTCAAATAAACTTTTCCGGACAATCATTGTTGGATGTAAATAGGGTAATCCGCGTCCAGGGTTACTGAATGTTGGTTTCATTAAAAGATTTGAACCTGATTTATCAACAAGTAAAAGATTGGAATGTATAAAACCTATCTCAGGATTTTTATCCAGAATTCTGATTGCGTTCTCGGGATACATAGAATCAATAAGGATATCACCGCTGTTAAGAAACATAACATAACTGCCGGAGGCAAGTTTAATCCCTTTATTAAAGGCATCAGCAATTCCATCATCTTTTTCGGTTATTGATTTGCCGTTATAATTTTCCAGAAACTTTTTAGTTTTTTCGCAAGAACCGCCATTAATTATAACAGACTCAATCTGATCTGATACAGGAATAGAGTTAATGGTTCTTATCAACTCGTCATAATTATTAAATGTTAATGTTATTATTGAAATCATTTAAAAATATTCTGCATTTGTAAATAAAATTTACTCACAGCAAATATCAGTTGAAAGCAGCACAATCAAAGTAATTCTTTAGTTTATATTCTTTATTTTTGCTCAGAAAATCATTCAATTGTTAAAAAGTAAATTGAAAACAGCAATAGTACACGAGTGGCTTGTAAATTATGCCGGCTCTGAAAGAGTAGTTGAATCGTTTACCAATATCTGGCCGGAAGCAGATGTGTTTACTCTTGTTGATTTTCTGGATGATGAACAAAGAAAAATCATACTCAAAGGAAAAAAAGCCAAAACCTCTTTCCTGCAGCATTATCCATTCGCAAAAGAAAATCACAGAAAATATTTACCACTATTCCCAAAAGCAATTGAATCATTCAATTTATCAGAATATGATGTGATTATTTCAAGCTCACATTCGGTAGCTAAGGGATTTAAGAAACATAAAAACCAGCTTCATATTTGCTATTGCCATTCCCCTATGCGGTATGCGTGGGATGAGGCGGAAAGATATTTAAACGAAGCAAATTTAAACAAAGGAGTTAAAGGTAAGATTGCAAAATCAATATTAAACTATTTGCGTAAATGGGATTTAAATTCTGCAAATGGCGTTGATTACTTTATTGCAAACTCAAATTACATTGCAGCAAAAATTAAAAGGATTTATAACCGTAATTCAGATGTAATTTATCCACCGGTTGATGTTAATAAATTTTCACTATCAAACAGCACAGAAAATTTTTATTTAACAGCATCCAGATTAGTACCTTACAAACAGATTGATCTGATTGTTAAATTGTTTGCTGAACTGCCGGATAAAAAACTTGTTGTGATTGGCAGCGGACCAGAAAAAGATAAAATAAAATCTTTAGCTGCCCCTAATGTTCAGTTATTAGGATATCAAAATTTTCAAACACTAAAAGAGTATATGGAAAAGGCAAAAGCCTTTATTTTTGTGGCCGAAGAAGATTTTGGAATTATCGTTGTTGAGGCAATGGCCTGCGGAACACCTGTTATTGCAGGTGATTACGGCGGTACTGCAGAATCTGTTATAAATGGTAAGACCGGAATCTTATTTGAAAAACAAGATTTGAAAAGTTTGAAAGATGCTTTATTTAAGTTTGAGTCCGTGGCCAATAGTTTTAATAAAAAAGAAATCCGTAAGCATTCATTAAGTTTTGATAGAAAAATATTTGAGAAGAATATTAAAAGTTGCGTTGATGATAAAATTCAAACTTTCTTTAACAAAGTAAAATGAACAAATGATTGTAAATAAAAAATCAATATACTATCAAAGATTGTTTTCTGATTTAATAATATTAAATCTGGCTTTCCTTGGGGCTGCCATACTTGCACAATCTTTTGATATCCTGCTCCAAAGAAATTATATGTTCATTCTGCAGCTCTTATTAAACATCTTATGGGTTTTCAATGCAAGCGTTATCGGATTTTACAATCAGCTTTATACAAGAACTATTGCCGAGCAGTTAATTAACATAACTAAAAGTGTTCTTATCCAGATTGGAGCTTCGGTACTTTTCATTTTTCTTGTAAAGGAAGATTTATTTACCAGAAATTTCATCGTTTTCTTTGCACTATTTCTTTTCACTGGTGTTTTTTTACGAACAATAATCTTTAAAGAAATTTTAAAGACCTTAAGAGAAAAAGGTAAAGGAGTAAGAAATTTATTAATAATCGGAGCGGGTGAAGTTGGAAAAAACTTTAGAGACACAATTGCAGTAAATCCGGAATTCGGTTTTAAATTCGTAGGGTTTGTTGATAACAACGCAGATGAGAAAGATGTTATTGGTAAGATTAATGATCTCGATAAAATTTTATCGGCAAAAGAAATTGAAGAAGTTGTAATCGCCTTACAAAATGAATCGACACAACAACTTGATGAAATCATAAGATTATGTAATATACAAGCTGTTAAAGTTCATATCATTCCGGATTATTTCAGATTTCTTTCAAGCAGATTTCAGGTTAGCTCGATTGGAAATTTCCCAATTATCACTGCCAGAGATGAACCTCTTGAAGAGATTAACAGAAGATTTTTGAAGAGAACTTTTGACATTTTCTTTTCCTTAATTGTGATTATTTTAATACTTAGCTGGCTGTATCCAATAATTGCATTGCTGTCAAAACTTACTTCGCGTGGTTCAGTGCTTTTTATTCAGGATAGAATTGGTGTAAAGAATGAAAAATTTAAATGCTACAAGTTCAGAACAATGTCGGTAGATACTTCTTCATCTGAAGAAAAATTTAAACCAGTTATTCCAGGTGACAAACGTATCACAAAGCTTGGTAGATTTTTAAGAAGATCTAATCTGGATGAACTACCCCAATTTATCAATGTACTCAAAGGAGAGATGTCAGTAGTAGGTCCTCGTCCGCATGCAATTCCATATCAGGATATGTATGGAAAAGTTTTTGAAGAAATAAAACTCAGGCACAATGTAAGACCCGGAATTACGGGCTGGGCACAGGTTAATGGTTTAAGAGGCGATGTTGAAGATGAAGAAGAAAATAAAAAGAGGACTATTCAAAGAATGAAGTATGATTTATGGTACATTGAGAACTGGTCTATGAAACTCGATTTACAAATAATTCTAATGACTATCTGGCAAATGATAAAAGGAGATACAAAGGCAATTTAATTATGGCAAATCATATTCATAAAGTTTTTCTGTTTTATCTGAAACAATAAAAACTTTTTTATTCTTCTGGTCAACAGCTATTCCCTCCGGCTGATTAATAAAAATCTGAAATTCCTGCAATACTTTACCTTTTCTGTCTATCTTAAAAAATTTTCTGGATTCATCACTTAGTACCCAAATAGAGTTATCGAATTTATCGAAACTCAAGCCCGAAAAGTCTTTTGCAAACTTTAGTTCGGTTTTGGATATGATTCTAAATTCAGAATCAGTAATAATAAGCAAGCCTGGTCTTTTTTCATTAACGAAATAAAAATTATTCTCAGTTGGGTTAAAACAAATTCCTTCAATACCTTCATTTAATCTGCCCTTTAAATCAAGTCCAAATCTTTTTATTTCAGTTCCACTGGTATCAAGTATCATTACCTCGCGAGTACGTTCCGCGATTATCGCTATTTTAGTTGAGTCAATAACGGTAATCCCTTCAAGATCTTCCATATCAACCTTAAATGACTTCAAAATTTTACCGGCTTTGCTCATAAGATAAACACTGCTGTTTTGATCACTTACAGTCCATAAATTATTTTTGTCGTATGACAAAGCCAAACCTGAAGGTTCAGGGACTGAGATTTTATAAGAATTCTTTAGTAAAAGTTTTTGTTGTTTTGGTGGATCTTGCCTGTCAATATTACATTTGGAATGAGAAAATATTATAGAAATGATGAAAATTAAGCTTGCACAATATTTGATAAATTTAATCATTGTTATATTATTTTTGTTATAAGTTAAAATCAAAATATTTCTATTAGAAAAATATACTCTAAATATTAAAATCCAATGTTAAGTAATTTGGATATTTGGAAGGAGAAGTAACTATATGATGTTAAGTGAAAAATTTCTCAGGCTTTCTGTACTGGCGGGATTTCTAATAATTTTATTAGTTCTTTTATTTGGTTATCTGTTTTTTGAACCCTTCTTAACTGAAGAGACAATTAATATCAGAGTAATAAACAAAGCCAAATTCGGCAGCGAGATTGGAAAGTATTTTGTTTTTACAGAAGATGAAGTATTTCTAAACTCAGATAACTATTATCACAGCAAAGAAAATTCTAATGAACTGGATAAGATTATTTATCCCGGCAGCAATTATAAGGTAAAAGTTGTTGGAGTTTATATTCCCTGGTTACCCAGATTTAGAAATATCATAAAAGTGCTTGATGTAAATGGTGTTCCGATTAAAAACGAACCAATCCATCTTGATTAAACTTCTTAATAATCAAGAATTTAATTATTTTTAGGTTGTCAATTAAATTAATTTTCAGATAATATAAGGGGAAAACTTATATGGCTGTTCTTATAACTGATGAATGTATTTCTTGCAATGCCTGTGAGGTCGAATGCCCAAATAATGCTATCTATGGCGCTGGCGATCCCTGGATATTAGGTGGCGAATCCCACGAAGCACTCAATTCAGATCATACATATATCGCTTATGATAAATGTACAGAATGTGTTGGCTTTTATGATGAACCACAATGTATCCCTGCCTGTCCAACTGAAGCAATAATAATGGACCCGGACAGACAGGAAACAAAAGAACAATTAATGGCAAAGAAAGAACATTTAGATAAAGTAGGAAGATAAATTTCTTTCACTAAAATTAAAGGGAGCATAAAGCTCCCTTTTCTTTTTTAAACTCAATCAAATAAAATTTTTGTTGATTCAAGTAAAAGATAATAAGTCATAATCCCCGAAACGATAAGCTTTACAATTATCATAATCAGACTGGTTATAAAAGTTGCTAAACCAACTTTTAGTGCCTGAGAGTTCTGTTTACCCGCAATAAGTTCACCTGTAATCGCTCCACATAATAAACCTAAAATCATTCCCCAAGGCGGAAAGAAAAAAATTCCTATGAGCATTCCAATTACTGAGCCCCAAATCCCTTGTTTTGATGCATTGTATTTCTTTGCACCTAATACAGGCAGAACATAATCAAGTACTGTTACCAATATTAATATTATTGCCCATATCAGTAAAAAAGTCCAGGAAAAAGATTCGGATCTAATAAATTTTAATAACAACAATGAAATAAAATTCAATGGGGGACCAGGCAGAGCCGGAATTATGCAGCCCGCAATTCCCAGTAAAGAAATAATGATTGCAATAATTAAAACTACCGTTTCGATTTTTTCTTTTCCTTCTTCGAACAATTTTTGGTGATTAACTCATAAGCATCATAATAACCAAGTTCACCAGCTTTTCTTAAATCCAAACAAGCCTTATCAAAATTCTTTAGCTCTAACTCGGTACTGCCTTTTAAGAAATATGCTCTTGCATTTTGCGGATCAAGAGAAATAATTCTATCAATATGTTTGATTGCTTTATTAAAATCCTTTATCTCACGATATGTTTCTGCGATAAGAAAGTGTGTACTGATATTATTTGAATCGATTGAGACTGAAAATGATAAATCCTCCACGGCACCTTTCTTATCGTTCAACATCAATTTCTCTGTAGCTCTGTTAAAATAGGCAATTGCATCGTTTGGATTAATGCTGATTGCTTTTGTAAAGTAAGAAATGGCTTCTTCACTTTCACCGGTGCGCCCCATTAAGTTACCAAGATTAACGTATGCTTTAGAATTTTTAGGGTCAAGCTCAATAACTTTTTTATAAGTGTTTACAGCTAAATCCAGGCTGCCCGATATTGTTCTAACGTAAGCCAGATCAAAAAGTGCATTGATGTCGTTTTTGTTTATCAAAGTTGCTTCTTCAAGATCTTTTTCACACTTCTCAATTTCATTTATCTCGAGGTATGCGCGGGAGCGGTAATAAAACGCATCAAAAGATTTATTAAACCCAATGGCGGTGGATAAATCTTTAATTGCTTCCTGATAGTTTGCCAGCTTCAGGTTGGATTTCCCTTTTACTAGATATGCTTCAGAATTTTGTGGATCCGTTTTTAATGTTTCGTTGGCATATGTAATAGCTGTAAGATACTTCCCTTCATCATAAGATTGTGATGCCAGTTTTAATTCGATAATTTCTTTTTTTGAACAGCCTGATATTAACAGAAATAATAAGACAAGTAGATAAAAAGATGTGTAATGTTTATATAACATAATTAAAGTGTTTATTGATTATCCTAATGATTCAGAAAATATTCAATAATCATTTTAGCATCTGCAATTGGATTCTCATCATATCCGGTGCTAAAACTACTATCAACTTTTACCGTTAACCGATGTGCTGCGTTTTTTACATCCTCCGGAAAAGTTAACTCATCACGCACAGCCTCTAATAATCTTATAGAATTATTGCCCCATTTGTAATCTTTATTTATTTCGTTCCAGTAAGAAAGAATAAAAGAACAAGCTCTTCTTGCACAAACTCTTGCTTTGCCTACATTACCAACCGTTAAAGCTTGTTCACCCATCAAAAGCTCGGACCGAGTATGCATTAGAGCAATTTCTTTAATCATAATTAACTAATCAAAGTATGTCATTCTGTTTGGATCTGATAAATGAAGTTTGATTTCTTCAATATGTTTTTCATTTGTTCTGTTCAGAGAAAGCGGAGGAAGATTATTTAAATCAAAGAACTTAACATCTAAAGTCTCATCGCTAATTTTTGCACTGCCGCCTATTAAATCGCAAAGGAAAATTATTTTAAATGCATGAAACAGTTCCAGATGACCACCTAATCTGTTTGCATCGTAAACACCTATTATTTTAACAGGTTTAACATCATAACCGCTTTCCTCTTTGGTTTCTCTTATTGCAACTTCTGAAGGAATGTTCCCAACATCAGCCCATCCTCCGGGCATTGCCCAACGCTTATCGGTTGATTCCTGTACAAGCAGTATTTTGCCTTTATCAATTACTGCAGCGCGAACATCAATCTTGGGAGTAGCGTATCCGGGATGATTCATTAATACTTTTAGTACAGATTCTTTTTCAAGTGTTGTATGGTGTTCAACTATCTCGGCAGTTATTTCGGTTAATCTTTTGTAACGCTTCTTTTCGTAATCAGTTACTGCAAATGCAGCTCCTGTTTGTGCAAGCTGTTGCAGCTCTCTGGCAATCTCCAGCCAATTAAAGCTTGATTTATTTTCATTCATAAATTTTCTTTCTAAGTTTATCTTAGTGTGCTAAGTGCCTGGGTGGTAACTTCCTTTTTCACCACTAAGACACTAAGAACACATAGTCTCACTAAGTTAAAAAGGATTTGTTGCCCAGATTGTTACTTCCGGAATAAATCCTCTATCATCCATTTCCAGTGCGGAAACAATTGTATGAGCTATCTCAATTGGGCGCAATTTATTTTTAACTTCTTCTCTTTCAACACGATCTAAATCACCAAATGCAGTTGTAACTTCACTTGGGTTTACCAGAATCACTCTAACATTATATTTTCTAAGTTCAGCCTGCCAGCATTGTGTCATTCCTCGCAGAGCAAATTTAGAAGAGGCATAAACAGTGCCGTTGGCAAATCCTTTTGTAGCAGCAGTGGAAGCTATATTTATAATATTACCGGATTTTTGTTCCTTAAAAAGTTTTGCGGCTTCTCTAGCCATTAGTGCGGCGCCAAAAACATTTACATCATAAACGCGGTGAAAGGCTTGCATGTCAAGATCAGTCAGCTCATTCCAGCTATCACCTATTCCTGCATTATTAACAAGACAATCAAGTTTGCCAAATTGTTTTAAAAATATTTCATAAGTTTTTTTAACATCTTCTTCACTTGCAACATCTGCATGGATTGGGAATGCATTTATCTCTTTTGCTACTCTCTCAAGTTTTGATTTATCTCTGCCTGTAATTGCAACTTTACCGCCCTTATCAGATAAAAGCTTTGCTGTTGCTTTTCCAATGCCTGCACTTCCGCCTGTTACAATAAATGTGGAATTATTGATATTCATAAATACCTCTTTTTTTGAAGCAAAGTTAAATAGAATGAATGAAAATTTAATGACTAAAGTATAGCCATTAGAGGAATTTTATGGATTATCTATCGAAAGATTGTTGTAAAGTAAATCTTTTACTGTAATAAAATCATTTTTTTAGTTTCGATAAAATTGCCAATTGTAAGTCTATAAAAGTATATACCGCTTGCAAGTCCTTTAGAATTAAATTCGATAACATATTTACCGGCAGCTCTAAATTCATTAACTAATGTTTCAACTTCATTACCAAGAATGTCATACACTTTTAATGTCTGCCAGCCTGCTATTGAAGATTGCCAGCTGATTCTGGTTCTTGGATTAAATGGATTAGGATAATTTTGGTTTAATTTAAATTCTCTAATACTTGAAATTGGGTCCACGGAACTTGGTTGTAATTGCTTAAACCAGAGACCATTAGCTGTACCAGCCCATATTTTGTTATCATAAATATAAATGTCAATAAGAAACTGAAACTCGTGATCAAAAACATTCCAGCTATTTCCAAAATCATCTGAGTACCAGACAAAAAAATCAGCTGAGCGAGTGTACCCCACATATATTCTGTTATTATCAACGGCAAAGCTAACAGCCTCAAGTGGCAATGCTGAAATTCCAACAGAGTCAAAAGTAATTCCTTCATCAAGGCTGCGATAAATACCTGCGCGGCTTCCGGAAAAAACAATATTATTGATTGTTAAAAATGCTCGCGGAGTCGTGTACGATCCGATAGGGGTTTGAATTCTTTTTTCAATCCATACTGGTGAACCTTTGGGACGAATAAAATAAAATCCACTAGCACCGGAACTTACAATAAGATTTTTATCAGTAACGGTTAGATCATTAACAGTCCAGGCAAGGTTCCAGGCAAGTCCTTCGTTATAAGAATACCAGATATTTGATCCAAGTTTAGTATAATAAACTCCTCCACCATCTGTTCCGTAAAATAAAGTATCACCGGAAACAACAAACTTTTTGGCATATAATGCATAATCGCTCAGTCCATTATTATAAGGCAGCCATGAATTTCCATCATTGGTACTTATGAATACTCCACTGCCATAAGTTCCCAGCAAAATCATATCATTAACTTTAAACAAAGCTGTAATTTCTATTTTTTGTCCTGAGGGAGCAGATGCTATCCAGGTTTGCCCCTTGTCACGGCTTATGTAAAGTGAGTCACCACCAATAAAAATATTATCACCATCAAACAGAGCTGAAAAA
>CAZCJF010000059.1:0-17254 GCA_964499095.1 uncultured Ignavibacteriaceae bacterium | reverse complement strand
TTTAAATAAACTTAATGCTTAACAAATATCTTTGACTTTCTGCTAAATTAATTGCTTATTACAGGTAGATAATTTGAATTTTGTTGGTAATAGTCATTCAATTACCAACTAATCTTTTAGATTGAAAGAATCTAAAATGAAAACGCGATTTTATTTCCTGCTCTTACTTGCAATTTCGGGTTGTTCAATCTTTAAACCCGAAACACCTGTAGTTATACAACCAAAACTGATAAAACAATATGCCCTTCCTCCATTAACTCAAAGTATCTATTCTGATCATTTTGAGTTTCTTTGTGAAATGTTAATTGATACAAATGGAAATGTTGAAAGAGCAAAGCTTCTTACAGGAAGTGGCGATGAAACCTGGGATACACTTGCAGTACAGTCTTTGCTAAAGTGGAAATATCAACCCGCTACATTTGATGGAAGTCCGATCAAACTGCTTGTTAGGACTAAAATACGTGTTGTGTTTACAGATCCGGTTTTTTTATCACTCGCAGAAATTGAATTGACAAACAATTTACTTGCAGACTCTGTTTACAGAGAATTAAAAAGAGGCAAAGACTTCTATGAGCTGGTATCCAAATTTTCTGTAAGCTCCTCAAAGATTAATAACGGTGTTTTAGGTGAGGTTAATATTAAATTGTACTCTAAGAATATTACTTCAGCTCTGTATGAACTTAAACCCGGTGAATTTACTAAACCGTTAATGTATGGTGATCACTTTATAATTTTTAAAAGACTTAATTGAAAACTTTTTAATCTATAAATAACAGATTTTTAAAGGATAATCATTATGGCTGCAACTACAAAAAAAGTGGAGTACTTTTATTGCACCGTTCAGGATCAGCCCGGTGAATCTTATAAATTACTTTCACTTCTTGCAGATGTGGGAGTAAACCTGCTTGCTTTTACTGCTGTTCCAAGCGGACTATTGAATACCCAGTTTACGCTTTTTCCGGAGGACCCGCAAAAACTTGTATCTGAAGCTAAAAAAGCCGGTCTGGTTGTTCACGGTCCTGTACCTGCTTTGCTTGTGCAGGGAGATGATAAACTTGGCGTCCTGACAGAAGTACATAAAAAATTATTTGAAGCCGGTGTTAATGTTGTCTCATCAAGTGCTGTAACGGATGGAAAAGGAGGTTTTGGATATATCATCTATATAAGAACAGATGAGTTTGATAAAGCGTCTGATGCACTTGGTTTGTGATTAATTATTATTTTTTTTTAACTTTACCATTGTACTTAGGAAAGGGTAACCCCCAGCCCTGAAACTAAGGCAATGCCCCGGTACTTCGGTATCGGGGTTTTTTTTGCTACCAGGAAACTCTTAACAATCCACAAACATTATTTTCTTGACTTAATCAAAAATATGTTGTTAGTTTGAGTTACAGATTACAAACTCCGAGAGGGTTAGAATAAAGAGTAAGGTATTATTCTAGGCCCTGCATACAAACAGACAACTCTCCCGAAGCAAACTATAAATAATTGTATCTCAACATTTTATAGCTCGGAGGGAATAATGAAAAGTTCATTACTTGTTCTTCTCGCATTTTTCTTTTTCAACTCATCTTTATTTTCACAATCAATCCAATGGGGACAGCTCAATGGTCCCTTTGGAGGAACTGCTCTGTCATTTGCATCAAATAGCAATGGAGATATATTTGCCGGTGCAGATGAGGATCAAAGAGGAGTATTTCGCTCCATTGACGGAGGACAAACGTGGCAACCCAAAAGTACTGGTTTGTATTTAGGTAATAGAGCCTTCAGTTGGCTTGTTATTGATGACAGTAGTTATATCATAACTGGAACAAATAGCCATATCGGTGCCAAGGTCTATAAATCAAAGGATAATGGTGAAAGCTGGGCAGAGATTTCTACTCTAGGTGGAACTTCTGTTGCAGTTAACGACAGTGGGCATATTTATGTGGGCAATAGTGGCTAAGGGCAATACAGCGTTTCAAAAGACGGCGGTTACACCTGGATGCATTACACGCACCCAAGTCCTTTTATTAATTGTATCGAAATAAACGATAGCGGGCATATTTTTATCGGCGGTAATTATACTGCTTACCGCTCAGCTGACAATGGTGCTACCTGGACAACTTTGTCAGGTGGAATAACTTCAGAAATAAAATCAATCGCCTTTAACGATAGCGGACATATTTTTGCTGGTAATTGGCAGGAATATGGTTCTCAGTCCGGAATATTAAAATCAACTGATAACGGTGATACCTGGACAACAGTTAAACTTAGTTTCAGAGTAAATTCTTCACATAATATAGTTATTAATACCAATGGAGATATTATTGTTGGTAGCTGGGGCTGGGGAATATGGAAATCTACTGACAACGGTGATACCTGGACACAGCACAATTCCGGTTTAGGACATCTATATATCAAATCAATGCACATTTCTAATGATGGAAATATTTATGCCGGTATAAGCGGAGGCGGAATTTATAGGTCTGATGACGGCGGTGAATCCTGGCAGCAAGTCGGTTTAACTGCAGCAGGAGTAAAGAGAATTGCGATAAGCCCCTTAAATGGATATATCTTTACATTAGTCAACGGAATTTCCAGATCAACAAATAATGGACAAACATGGGTACCAACAAATTCGGGACTGATTAGTTATGATACAAGACAGTTAACAATTAAAAATGATGGAACGATTTTTTGCGGACTTGGAGATAATGATTATGGTATTCTTTATCGCTCAACAAATAATGGAGATAGCTGGCAAAGATCCGATAATGGTTTAGCAAAGCAAACTGTTTCGGGCATGACATATGATTCGGATGGAAATGTATATGTGAGTATTGATAATAATGGTGATACATGGTTCAAGATAGGTGATGTTCCCGGTGGAAAGATAGAATTTAATTCAATTAGTGATCTGTTTTTAGCGAGTTGGGGCGGAGGTTTTTGGAAATTACCGGCTGGTGATACAGTCTGGGTTGATCTCACTACCCTTGTTAACGCTAACTGGATATGGTCAATGTTAATTGGAAGTAACGATTACATATATGTTGGCACCAAGCGATCGACAGATAATGGAATGACATGGGGAGAAATCCCTCAGCCTGGTCCTTACCCCTGTTATGCAGAAAATTCCGCTGGTCACATTTTTATGGGTACCAGAAGTTATGGAACCGGAATATGGCGCTCTACAGATTTTGGTGAAAGCTGGGAGTCAATCAACACTGGTCTTCCAACACTTGAAATATGGTCACTTGGTATTGATTCTGAAGATTATCTTTATGCAGGTACTGATGGTTATTCAATGTGTAAAACAACTACTCCAACAGTAACATCTGTTGATGATGATAGATATACTCCAACATCATTTTCTCTTGAGCAAAACTATCCAAACCCGTTCAATCCAAGTACAAAGATCAGTTGGCAGTCGCCAGTAGGCAGTCATCAAACATTAAAAGTTTATGATGTTTTGGGAAATGAAGTTGCTACACTTGTTAATGAATACAAACCAGCAGGGAGATACGAGATTGAGTTTAACGTAGCGCAGGAATCCATTCCTGCGATTGCAAGCGGAGTTTATTTCTATCAATTGCGTGCGGGTGAATTTTTGTCGGTAAAGAAAATGTTATTGATAAAATAAAATTATTAGCCCGCCCTTCAGGTCGGGGTTGACTATAATATATTTTGCTGGACAATTTGAAGGACTCCTTTGGAGGGAAAGACCAATTTACCTTGTTTAATAAGAGGGCAATAAAATTTTGGGGACGAAGATTTTCAATAATCATCCCTGCTAAAATTTAAATTACTTACTCATCTCAACATTTTCTGCTACATCAACCTAAAGTCTGTGTCCAAGATTTGCAATCTTTAATGAAAGATTGGTAATCAGATTCGAAATTTTATTAATCTTTTTGAAATTAATTTTTTCAACTGTATCAGTTGGTTTATGATAATCAACAGTCATATGATCATAAAAGAACACAACAGGAATTCCTCTTTTAGCATAATTATAATGGTCACTTCTGTAGTAATATTTGTTTGGATCATTTGGATCATCGAACTTGTAGTCAAGATAAAAGTTAACAGACTCTTCATTTGCTTCCACAACTAATTCAGATAATTCTGTACTAAGCATTTTTGAGCCGATGCAATAAATTGAATCTTCGCCTTCTCTTCCAACCATATCAATATTGATGTTTGCAATTATATCTTTTACAAAAGGTGAGTTTTCCGTAAGATAACTTGACCCCAATAATCCTTTTTCTTCTCCTGCGTGAAATACAAAAAGTATAGGACGATCATTGTTATTCAGAATAGAAAGCTTTCTTGCTGTTTCTAATATTCCCACTGTACCTGAACCATTATCATCAGCACCATTATAAATTACGCCATCAGAAACTCCATCGTGATCATAATGCGCACCCATCGAGACTATTTCATTGCTAAGGTTTTTATCTTTTCCGGGCAGAATTCCAATTACATTCCGGGCAAATTTTCCTTCTGTGCTAAGGTTGTATGTCATCATTATCTGTTTATTTAACTGGAAAGCTTCAACAGGTTCTTCAGATTTTATTTTTTCATTTATGTCTGATAATGTAAGTAATTCGTTTGCAAATAATTTTTCAGCAAAATTATTGGTGATTAATGTAACGGGAATGGATAATTCCTGTTTTGTATCATCAGATTCGAGTTTCATCGAAGAAGAATTAAAATCTCTCTTAATAAATTTCCAGTATCTCATCATCATATCATCAGGCAAAACAATTAAACCCACGGCACCATGCTTTATGGCATTTTTAAGTTTATAGTTATCTTTTTGAAACTTTTCCAGATCAGCTTCTGTGAAAGGGCTTTCACCATATAGCACAGGTTCACCGGATTTTACAATAACTACTTTATTTTTTGCGTCAATGTTTTTGTAATCATCATAACTGGTTTCCTCTGCAGTCAGACCAAATCCTGCAAATACCAAATCATATTTGTTACCGGCGTATTTATTATCTGGTAAGATAAATTTTATAAACAGAAAATCATCTCCGGCTTCAACAACTTCTTCTTTGTTTTCGCTGTATAGTGTAATTGAAGAAGTTCCGGCAAATTTTGTTTCGATAACAGGGAATTGCTGAAAGTAAGTGCCGTTATCTCCAAAAGGAAGTACGCCGTATTTTTCAAGTTCAGAGGCAATAAACATTGAGGATAAAATTTCTCCTCTTGTTGTAGTTTCTCTTCCTTCCAATTCATCAGAAGCAAGAAAATGCAGGTTGGATTTTAAATAATTCAGAGATGTTTTTTCGTCAAGTAAATCTTGTGGAAAAACGCTTGAATGAATAAATAGAAAAACAAGCAGAAGTAATCTTAAAGAGAAATTTTTCAATTGATCACCTTATTATTAGTTGTTTTATTTTATTAATTAAATTAACTATCGATAATCATTACCTCCAAACCACTCATCAAAATTTTAGCAGCAATGATAATAGTCTTCCCTAATAATAAAATTCCGGTAATTTATTCAGAAAAACCTGTTTGATTATTAAAAAACATTTTTTAAGTTAGCGGCAGTTAATAGAGTAAAGTCATTTTTATTACAATGAATATTAGTCCGAAAATAAATATTGCCATTCTAATTCACATTCTACTAGGGATTATTATATGCTCGTCTGAATGAGAATGGTTAAATAATAATAAGAAATTTGAAACCCTTCTCATAGCAGAAGGGTTTTTTTTTACAATTAGATGGTGCAACCTATGAGCCTTAATAAATACAGCAAAAAAATTACGCAAAGCGATTCGCAGCCCGCTTCGCAAGCTATGCTTTACGCTTTGGGATTATCTGAAGATGATCTTAAAAAACCTTTCGTCGGTATTGCCAGCACCGGTTTTGATGGCAATCCCTGTAATATGCATTTAAATGATTTGGCTGAATATGTTAAATCGAGTGTTAAGAAAAGTGATTTAGTAGGATTGGTATTTAACACGATTGGCGTGAGTGATGGGATTTCTATGGGAACAGAAGGTATGCGTTACTCCTTGCCATCCCGCGAGCTTATAGCCGATTCAATCGAAACAATGGTTGAAGCCCACGTTTATGATGCACTTGTTACAGTTGTTGGATGTGATAAAAATATGCCCGGTGCTTTAATGGCAATGTGCAGAGTCAATCGTCCTTCATTGTTGCTTTACGGTGGCACAATTGATTCAGGCTGTTACAACGGCAAGAAGCTAAATATTGTTTCAGCATTTGAAGCCTGGGGAGAGAAGGTTGCCGGTAACCTTTCTGATGAAGAATATCTGGGCATAATTAAAAACGCTTGTCCGGGTCCCGGTGCCTGTGGTGGAATGTACACTGCTAATACAATGTCATCAGCTATTGAAGCATTAGGAATGTCATTACCATATTCATCATCTAACCCTGCAACAAGTGATGATAAAAAAACCGAGTGTGAAAGAATCGGTTCTGCAATTAAATCTCTTCTGGAAAAAGATATTAAGCCATCTGATATCCTCACGAAGGAATCATTTGAAAATGCATTCACAGTTGTTACTGCACTTGGCGGATCAACAAATGCAGTGCTTCATTTATTAGCAATTGCAAAAGCGGCATCAGTTAAATTCACATTGGATGATTTTCAGAGGATAAGTGATAAGACACCCTTTCTTGCAGATCTTAAACCAAGCGGAAATTATCTTATGGAGGATGTTTATAAAATTGGCGGTGTCCCTGCGCTGATGAAATATCTTTTAGATAACAAAATGCTTAATGGAAGTTGTTTAACTGTAACAGGAAAAACTGTTGAAGAAAATCTTGCAGAAGTTCCTTCATTAACTGCAGATCAAAAAGTTATTGCACCACTAAGCAAACCAATTAAATCAACCGGACATATCCAGATACTTTACGGTAATCTTGCACCAGATGGTGCAGTTGCAAAAATAACTGGTAAGGAAGGGTTAAAGTTTGAAGGTCCTGCTAAAGTTTTCAATAGTGAATTTGAAACTAACGAAGGAATTGCTAAAGGACTTGTTAAGAAAGGTGATGTAGTTGTTATCAGATATGAAGGACCGAAAGGTGCCCCGGGAATGCCCGAAATGTTAAAACCAACCTCAGCTCTTATGGGTGCTGGATTAGGAAAAGATGTTGCTCTGATTACCGATGGAAGATTTTCCGGTGGCACGCATGGTTTTGTTGTGGGTCATATTACGCCGGAAGCACAATTAGGTGGATTAATTGCCTTGGTTCAGGATGGAGATATTATCTCTATCGATGCTGTGAATCGTAAGCTTGAAGTGAAGATATCCGATGAAGAAATCCAGAAAAGAAAAAAAATGTGGACACCACCTCCACCTAAATATAAAAGTGGATGGCTGAGTAAATACGTAAAATTAGTTTCATCCGCATCAGAAGGATGTGTAACAGATTAATTTAACAGGAGGCAATAATTATGAAAGAAACATTAGAGGCAGATAAACAAATCATCAGTTCTAACAAAACAGAATCATTAATCAAGGATGAAAAATTAATGGAAAGAATTTCCGGATCTGAAGCAGTTGTAAGATCTTTAATTGCAGAAGGTGTAGAAATAGTGTTTGGATATCCCGGTGGAGCTATTATGCCTGTTTATGATGCTTTATATAATCATCAAGATAAACTTAAACATGTTTTAGTAAGACACGAGCAGGGTGCAGTTCATGCTGCACAGGGTTATGCAAGAGCTACCGGTAAGGTTGGTGTCTGTATCGCAACATCTGGCCCGGGCGCAACAAATCTTATAACAGGAATAGCAGATGCAATGATTGACTCAACTCCGATTGTTTGTATAACCGGACAGGTTGCTTCTCATCTTCTTGGTACAGATGCATTTCAGGAAACAGATGTTGTGGGAATTACTACTCCGGTTACCAAATGGGATATTCAGGTAACAAAAGCTGAAGAAATTCCGGAAGCATTTGCCAAAGCATTCTACATAGCAAAAAGCGGTAGACCGGGACCCGTTGTAATTGATATAACAAAAGATGCGCAATTTGCCCCGCTTGATTTTTCTTACACTCCCTGTAAAAGAATCAGAAGTTATGTACCAAAACCAAAAATAGATTTACAAAAAATTGATGAAGCTGCTCAGATTATTAATTCTGCTCAAAAGCCTATGATTATCTTTGGACAAGGAGTGATACTTGCTGGAGCTGAAGAGGAATTCAGACTGTTTGTTGAAAAATCCGGAATACCCGCTGCTTGGACACTTTTAGGATTATCTGCACTTCCGGATGAACATCCATTAAATATGGGAATGCTTGGAATGCATGGTAATTATGGCCCAAATAAACTTACCAATGAATGCGATGTTCTTATTGCAATAGGTATGCGCTTCGATGATCGTGTGACAGGTGATGCAAAACGATATGCACGTCAGGCAAAAATTATTCACATAGAACTTGATGCTGCAGAAATAAATAAAAACATAAAAGCTGATATTGCAATTCACGCTGATGCAAAAGAAGCTTTACCACTTTTAACTGAAAGAATAAAACAAAAAGATTATACAGAATGGATAAAGGAATTTAAAGATCATTATAAAGTGGAATATGAAAAGATTATTAAACAAGAAATATTTCCTGAAAAAAACGGATTGACAATGGCTGAAGTAGTTCGCCTTTTATCTGAAAAAACAAATGGTGATGCAATTATCGTTACAGACGTTGGTCAGCATCAGATGATTGCAGCAAGATACTTTAAGTTCAAAGATTCCCGGACCAGTATTACATCCGGAGGTTTGGGCACAATGGGATTTTGTCTTCCGGCTTCGATAGGAGCAAAACTCGGTAAGCCTGAAAAACAGGTAATAGCAATTATTGGTGATGGCGGTTTTCAGATGACAATTCAGGAACTTGGAACAATTATGCAAACCGGAATTAATCTTAAAGTCGTGGTACTTAATAATAACTATCTTGGTATGGTCAGGCAGTGGCAGCAATTATTTTTTGATAAGAGATATTCACAAACTGAAATGACAAATCCAGATTTTATTGCTGTTGCAAAAGGATATGGACTTAATGCACATAAAGTTAGCGATAGAAAAGAACTTGAATCAGCAATAGACAAGCTTCTTTCATCAGAAACAGCTTTTGTTCTTGAAGTGGTAGTTGAAAAAGAGGACAATGTATTTCCGATGATTCCTGCAGGAGCTTCAGTATCAGAAATAAGATTAGATTAAAATTAAATCGGAATTATTATGAAACAACAATTTACAATATCCATCTTTACAGAAAATAAAGTTGGATTACTCCACAGAGTAACTATCATATTTACAAGACGTCACATCAACATTGAGAGTATAACTGCCTCCGAATCCGAAGTGAAAGGAATTTACAGATACACAATTGTCGTATTTGAAACGAGAGAGAATGTTGAAAAAGTTGTTAAGCAAATTGAAAAGCAAATTGATGTCTTCACTGCTTTTTACCACACAACTGATCAGATAATCCATCAGGAAATGGCACTTTACAAATTACCTCTTGATGCTGTATCAAAGGGTTTGGGACTTGAATCAATTATCCGTGAACATCATGCACGAATATTATCAATTGAGGGGGATTACATAGTTATTGAAAAAACGGGATACAAAGAACAAACTCAGGCACTGCTAGAAAAATTAAGACCATTTAATGTCCTGGAATTTGTTCGTTCCGGCAGAGTAGCAATGATGAAACAAAAAGAAAATTTTATTGATACTCTTCGCGAATTGGAAGAAGCAAACGGCATTGAATAATTATTTATCATTTAATAAAGGAGAAATACTGTGGCATTAATAGATTTTGGCGGAGTAAAAGAAAACGTTGTTACAAGAGACGAATTTCCGCTTGAAAAAGCTAAACAGGTTCTGGCTAATGAAGTAGTAGCAGTTATCGGATATGGTGTTCAGGGTCCCGGGCAATCATTAAATCTTAAAGATAACGGAATAAATGTAATTGTTGGACAAAGAAAAAATTCTAAAAGCTGGAACAAAGCTGTTGCAGATGGTTGGAAAGAAGGGGTTGATCTTTTTGATATCGAAGAAGCTGCTGAAAAAGCAACAATAATTCAGTATCTGCTTTCTGATGCGGGACAAATTGAACAATGGCCTAAAATAAAACCATATTTAACAACCGGAAAAGCCCTCTACTTCTCACACGGATTTGGAATTACTTTTAATGATCAAACAGGAATAGTGCCGCCAAAAGATGTTGATGTAATTCTTGTTGCACCAAAAGGTTCTGGCACATCTTTGCGCAGATTATTTGTTCAGGGAAAAGGTATAAATTCCAGTTATGCTATTTATCAGGATGCAACCGGAAGAGCTAAAGAAAGAGTTATCGCACTTGGGATGGCAGTTGGCTCAGGTTACTTGTTTGAAACTGATTTTAAAAAAGAAGTTTACTCTGATTTAACAGGTGAACGCGGAATTTTAATGGGTGCGCTTGCAGGTGTGTTCGAAGCTCAGTACAATATCTTAAGAAAAAACGGTCACTCGCCTTCAGAAGCTTTTAATGAAACTGTTGAAGAACTTACTCAAAGTTTAATGCCTTTGGTTGCTGAAAACGGAATGGATTGGATGTATGCAAATACATCCGTTACAGCACAAAGAGGTGCACTTGACTGGAGGCACAAGTTTCGTGAAGCAGTTACACCTGTATTTGAAGATCTGTACAAAAGCGTATCAAGTGGTAACGAAGCAAGAATAGTAATTGAAGCAGGAAGAAAATCTGATTACAGAGAAAAGTTAGAAAGTGAATTAAAAGAAATCCGTGAATCAGAAATGTGGCAGGCAGGTAAGCAGGTTAGAAATCTCAGACCCGATAAAAAATAAATTATTCGTAAATAAATATTGATCGAAAAAAATGTATAAAATAACATTACTCCCGGGAGATGGAATAGGCGTTGAAGTAACCAATGCAGCTGTGCAAATAATAAAAGCTGCAGCGGAACATTTTGATATTGAATTGCAATTTGAAGAAGCTTTAATGGGCGGATGCTCTTATGATAAATACGGAACACCACTGACGGATGAAACAATACAAACGTGCTTAAATTCTGATGCGATATTTCTGGGAGCAGTTGGCGGATATAAATGGGAAAATCTTCCGCACAATCTTAAACCAGAGGCGGCGTTATTAAAGATAAGAAAATCACTTGAACTGTTCACAAATATTCGTCCCGCAAAAATCTATTCATCACTTATTGGTTCTTCTTCATTAAAAGAGGAAGTACTTAAAGGTGTTAATTTTATTGTGCTTCGGGAGTTAACAGGTGGAATTTATTTTGGTCAGCCAAGAGGTTTTGATGATAAGCAAGGATTTAATACGATGAATTATACTTATGAAGAGGTGGAAAGAATAGCTAGGAATGCTTTTGAGATAGCAAGAAAAAGGAATAAAAAAGTTACATCGGTTGATAAAGCAAATGTTTTAGAAGTTTCACAATTCTGGCGTAATGTAGTCCATACTGTTCATAAGGATTATAAAGATGTGGAATTAGTTGATATGTATGTTGATAATGCAGCAATGCAGATTGTAAGAAACCCGAAACAATTTGACGTTATCCTTACCTCAAATCTGTTTGGTGATATCCTTAGTGATATTGCTGGAATGATAACCGGAAGCCTTGGTATGCTGCCTTCCGCAAGTCTGGGAAAAAAATATGCACTGTACGAACCTGTCCACGGAAGTGCCCCTGATATTGCCGGACAAAATAAAGCAAATCCTCTTGCTGCTATTTCTTCTGCCGCGATGATGTTTACTTATTCCTTCAACAATAAAGCAGCTGGCGATTTGATTGAGAAAGCAATTGATAACACTTTAAATCAAGGTTACAGAACTCCTGATATAATGAGTGAAGGATGTATTCAATTATCAACAACAGAAATGACTGATAAAGTGCTTAAAAACCTCAAGGAAATTTTTAAGCAGCAGCCTGTTAATGAATTTACGAATTAAATTCAGAGGGAAAGATGAGCAATAGAATAATAATATTCGATACAACATTAAGAGATGGTGAACAATCCCCAGGTGCTTCATTAAATGTTTATGAAAAACTTGAAATAGCGCGTCAGCTTGCAAAGCTAAGAGTGGATGTTATCGAAGCCGGATTCCCGGTTTCTTCTCCGGCACAGTTTGAAGCTGTGAAAAGAATTGCTGATGAATCTGAACTGATTATTGCAGGATTAGCAAGAGCAAAAGAAATTGATATCAAAACAGCTTATGATGCTCTGCGAAATGCTAAACATCCGCGCATACATACTTTCTCCAGTACTTCGGATTATCATATCATCGGCAAGTTCGGTGATTCTAAATACGGTGCTTCGCTTGCGGAGAAAAGAAAAACAGTTTTGCAAATGTCTTATGATGCTGTTGCCTATGCGAAAACATTTTGTGAAGATGTTGAATTTTCTGCCGAAGATGCAGGTAGAACAGATATCGGTTACCTCGCCGAAGTTATCGAAGTAGCGATTTCAGCAGGAGCCACAACTGTTAACATTCCTGACACAACCGGTTATACTTTCCCTTCAGAATTTGGCAATAAAATAGCCGAGCTTAAACGCAGAGTAAAGAATATTGATCAGGCAATCATCAGTGTTCACTGCCACAATGATCTCGGACTTGCTGTTGCAAACTCAATTTCTGCCATTCAAAATGGTGCTCGACAGGTAGAAACAACCATTAACGGAATCGGTGAGAGAGCTGGTAATGCATCGATGGAGGAAATTGTAATGGCGCTTAAAGTCCGTAAAGATATTTGCGATTATTACACAAATGTTAATCATAAAGAAATCTATAATACAAGTAGAATGGTTTCTGGATTTACAGGAATTGTTGTGCAGCCAAATAAGGCAATAGTTGGAGAGAATGCATTTGCACACGAAAGCGGAATACATCAGGATGGAATGTTGAAAAGCAGAGAAACTTATGAAATAATGACGCCTGAATCCGTTGGTGTACAAAAAACCAAAATAGTTTTGGGAAGACACAGCGGAAGGCACGGATTGAAGGTACGTCTTCTTGAACTTGGATATCATCCCACAGAAGAAAACCTTGAGAAAGTTTATGAGGCATTTCTGGAAATTGCCGATAAAAAGAAAGAAGTATTCGATGATGATCTTCGCGTACTGATGGGTGATGAAATTTATAAGGAAGAAGAATCCTACACACTGAAATATTTACAGGTAAATTCCGGAACCGGAACTATACCTACTGCTACTATTCAAATTGGGTATGGAGAAAAAATAATTCAGGAATCTTCCACTGGTGATGGACCTGTGGATGCAGTGCTTAATGCAATTGAGAGAGCATTAGGAATCAAACCAACAGTTGAATCATATAATGTTCGTTCGGTTACATCCGGTAGGCAAGCATTGGGCGAAGCCCTGGTAAGAATTAGAGAAGGTGAAAACTCCTTTAATGGCAGGGGAACTTCTACAGATATTATTGAAGCAAGTGCGAAAGCATATTTGCAGGCAATTAATCAGTATCTGATATCAAACGGAAAAATGCTGCAAGTTTTTGATACAGATATGGCAGTTAATCAATAAAGGAACAAAAATGGGAATGACAATAACAGAAAAAATTTTAGCAAAAGCTGCAAAGAAATCATCGGTAACTCCCGGAGAGAATGTCTGGCTTGATGTAGATGTTTTGATGACGCACGATGTCTGCGGACCCCCAACCATTGCAATCTGGAAAAAAGAGTTTGGAGAGAATGCAAAAGTTTGGGATAAGCAAAAGCTGGTGATTTTTCCAGATCATTATATCTTTACAAAAAATGCGCACGCAAACAGAAATGTGGATATGCTCAGACAGTTTGCTAATGATTATAATTTACCAAATTATTATGATGTTGGAACTGAACGCTATAAAGGAGTTTGTCATATTGCACTTGCTGAAGAAGGTTTTAATGTGCCCGGGACAGTTTTGTTCGGAACAGATTCTCATACTTGCACAAGCGGAGCTTTTGGAATGTTTGCAACAGGTGTTGGTAATACCGATGCCGCATTCATTCTCGGTACTGGAAAAATCTGGGAGAAAATTCCCGAATCAATGAAGTTTACTTTCGATGGAGTTATGCCTGAATATCTAACTGCCAAGGATTTAATCCTTCAGATATTAGGTGATATTACAACAGATGGTGCAACTTATCGTGCAATGGAATTTGATGGCGAGGCAATTTTTGGAATGAATATGTATGAAAGAATGACATTAACTAATATGGCAATTGAAGCCGGCGGTATGAATGGTATTATTCCAGTTGATGAAGTTACAAAAAAATATCTAAGTGAAATTGGAATTTCAGATTTCGAGGAATTCAATAGTGATGCAGATGCTGTTTACCATTCAAAGTACAGATATGATGTAAGTAAGATTGAACCCACTGTAGCAAAACCGCACAGCCCCGATAACAGAGATATTGTAAGAAATGTAGAAGGTACAGAGCTAACCAAGTGTTACATTGGTTCCTGCACAGGTGGAAAGATAACCGATTTTCAGTATGCGGCTAAAATATTGTTCGGAAAAAAAGTTCAGAAGCCAACTTATATCGTTCCAGCCAGCACTCAGATTGCATCACAACTTGAAGAAGAAACTTTAAATGGAATAACATTGAAAGAAATTTTTATTAACGCTGGCTGCATCATCGCTGAATCATCCTGTGCGGCTTGCCTCGGTGGACCTTCAGATACAATCGGAAGAAGCATTGATGGAGATGTAGTGATATCAACAACCAACAGAAACTTCCCCGGAAGAATGGGCAGCAAATCATCACAGGTTTATCTTGCCTCGCCATTAACCGTGGCAGCCAGTGCAGTAACTGGTAAAATAACAGACCCAAGAAAATTTTTATAGGGATTAAAATGGATAGTTTTATAAAAGGAAAAGCATACGTTCTTGGTGATAATATTGACACTGATCAGATAATACCCGCAGAACATTTGGTTTACAGTACCAGTGATTCTGAAGAGTTAAAAAAATACGGACATTTTGCTTTATCCAGCGTGCCGCTTGAGAAAGCCGGATTGCCGGATGGTGGTAAACCATTTATCGAAGGAGATAATTACTTATCAGAATACAGCGTTATTATTGGCGGTTCTAATTTTGGTTGCGGCTCCTCAAGAGAACACGCACCTCTTGCGCTTCAGGTGGCGGGAGTAAAAGTGATAGTGGCAGAATCATACGCACGCATTTTCTATCGTAATTCTGTTGATGGCGGATTCCTGATACCATTTGAAGCTAATCATAAGCTAAACGATAAAATCAAGACGGGCGATGAAGTAATAATTGACTTAACGGAAAACACAATTCAAAACTTAAACTCACAAACTAAATATCAGCTTCGTCCACTTGGCAGTGTGTATGATATTGTTGAAAGCGGCGGCTTATTTAATTATGCCAGAAAAAATAAAATGATTTAGTTAATCTAACCCAGGTAAACAAAAAGGTAATAAAAATGAATTCAAGTATAATCGAACTTTTTGATACAACTTTACGTGATGGTACACAGGGAGAATCAATAAGCCTTACTGTTCGTGATAAAGTGATAATCGCTCAGAAGTTAGATGATTTTGGAATCGATATTATTGAAGGTGGCTGGCCTGGCAGCAATCCTCGTGATGCTGAATTTTTTAATGAGATAAAAAAAATAAATTTAAGCCATTCAAAAATCTGTGCATTTGGTTCAACAGCAAGATATCCTGATAAGATTGAATCTGATGCAAACCTTATTGCTTTGCTTAAAGCTGAAACACCTTATGTATCTATTTTTGGAAAAACATGGCGATTCCATTCGCAAACAAGTCTTGGTTTAACTGATGATCAGAATGAAGAATTGATATTCAAATCAGTAAAATTTTTATGTGATAATGATAGAGTAGTAGTTTTTGATGCAGAACATTTTTTTGATGGATTTAAAGATGATAAACAATTTGCCATTAAAATGCTTAAAGCTGCAGAAGCGGGGGGAGCAAACGTTCTCGTACTTTGTGATACCAATGGCGGAAGCCTTCCGACTGAAATAAAAAATATAATAGATGAAGTAAAAACTAATGTTTCTATTCCAATTGGAATACATTGCCACAATGATAGTGACCTTGCAGTTGCTAATTCACTTGCAGCGATAGAAAGTGGTGCGGTACACGTCCAGGGAACAATGAATGGAGTTGGAGAACGCTGTGGAAATGCTAATCTGGTTAGTATAATCCCTAATCTTCTTCTAAAGATGAACTATTCCACTAAGAAAAAAATTGATTTAAAGCAGCTTACTCAGCTTTCAAATTCACTAAATGAAATTATGAACTTAAGCCCTAACAAAAGTGCTGCATTTGTTGGTAAATCAGCTTTTGCACATAAAGGAGGAATTCACGTTAGTGCAGTATTAAAAGACAGCAAAATGTACGAACATATCGATCCAAAGGCTGTTGGTAATTCACAGAGAGTTTTGGTATCTGATCTTTCGGGGCAAAGTAATATCAGATACAAAGCAAAGGAACTAGGTATTGAAATAAATGATGATAATGGATTTAATAAAAAGCTGGTAAATAAAATTAAAGATCTTGAGTTTTATGGTTACCAATTTGATGGCGCAGAAGCTTCATTTGAATTGATACTTAGAAATGAGAGAAAAGAATTTTATCCGTTCTTCAAAACAATCGACTCCCGCATCTACACATTTTTTGATGAAGATAAACATAACACAGCTGAAGCAGTTCTAAAAATTGAGGTAAACGGAGAAATTGAACATACAGCTGCGGAAGGAGATGGACCAGTAAATGCTCTTGATAATGCATTGCGTAAAGCATTAAACAGATTTTATCCGGAAATAGCTCAGGTAAAACTTGTAGATTATAAAGTCCGCGTACTTGATGAAAAAGAAGCTACAGCTGCAAAAGTTCGTGTGTTAATAGAAACCAGCGATGGAGAAGAAACCTGGTCAACGGTTGGTGTTTCAACAAACATAATAGAAGCAAGCTGGCAGGCTCTGTGCGATGGTATGAATTATAAATTGTATAAAAGTTCGATCAAAAACCGAGTTCATCAGGAATAATTTTACTGCAAGTCAAATTCATATTCATTTTCTTTCATTATAATAATCTAATACTCACTTTTTATTTGTAAGAATTTTCGGGATTTACCGTTTACTAAGATTATATTTGCAGGTAATTAAAATAAATTCATTTAAAATCCTTAGAATTCTTTGTTTTTTACAAGTTTACAAAATAAATTCACCATCTAATTTTTAAAATGATTGCTGAAAATTTATTAC
>CAZCJF010000058.1:0-18206 GCA_964499095.1 uncultured Ignavibacteriaceae bacterium | reverse complement strand
TCCTCAGTTTTTTGGCTAAATTTAATATCCTGAGGGGTCATTTGACACTATTTCACAAATATCATTTTCTTTGTTGAAGTAAAATTTCTTCCATCATTTCCTGCAGCATTAAGCGAATAAAAATAAATTCCGCTGGATAATTCAGATGCATCAAAATTTATTTCGTAAATACCTGCTTGATATTCATTATTTATTACTTCAGCTACAATTTGTCCAAGTGCGTTAATGATATTTACTTTGACCTTTCCATCAACAGGTAAATGAAATTTAATTGTTGTTGCAGGATTAAATGGATTAGGAAAATTTTGATTTAATACAAAGTTATTAGGTGCTTTTATCTCGACGTTAACTTCATTTAAATATTTTAATGTGCCATCAAAATCAATTTGCTTTAATCTGTAAGTATAACTACCCATCAAAATATCTTTATCTAAAAAACTATAATTGCTTTTAGATGTTGTTGTACCGTTTCCGTTTACAAATGCAATCTGATTATATTCTGATTTATTGACACTTCTTTCAATAGCAAATCCGGCATTATTCGTTTCCGTTGCGGTAATCCAGTAAAGCTGAATTCCTTCATCAACATTATTAGCAGTAAATGAAACAAGCTCTACAGGAATTGTTTTTTCAATTACAAAATTCTGATTTGAAATATCAAAGAAAATGTTATCAGCTGCTTCTACTTTGATTCTTGCTGATGCAGATGCAGTATCAGGTAGTGTAACATTTTCATTTCCATCGTTAGGAGTATTCTCTGCAAGGATGATTGGATACGTAAAACCTCCATCAAGCGAAAGCAAGATATTTACGTTTGCACAATTAACTGATGATACGTCTGTGTTTGCCACATCCCACGTTATATTCTGAACAGTGTTTCCCTGCCAGGTTAAATTTGTATTTGGTGATGTAACCAAAAACGGTCCTGCTTCACCATCTACAAAAAATGAAACATTATTATAATTCACTCCCCCACCACCGGCTTTATTATCTCTTGCAATCAATCTAAAATTTAAAGAGCGTGAATAAGAAGGAAGAATTTCACCTTTTACAAAAACATTATTCACCAAATCCTGAAGCCTTGGAAAATATCTTGTTGGAGATGAACCCGGAGTCCAGCTTCTGAAAATTGGTGCATTACCTGAAGGAGTTTCAGGAGCGCCGGCGGGTCCAAGATCAAACTCTTCCCAACAAAACGTAAGTATATCATTATCAGGATCTGCAGCCGAACCAGTTAGTGAAAACGGAGTACCTTTGGGAATATAAAAACCACCAGCAGGTACTGTTACAACCGGGGCGTTGTTTCCTGTATTAATTTTTACTGCACAGCTATTCCCAAAATATGAATTTGTATACGCTACAATTTCATCAAAACTAATTGAATGAAAATATGCATCACTGAATGATTGTAAATTTTGCGGTGCACAAATACCGGCATAAGCCATTATAGTTGAGCCGCTGCCTGGTTCATATGCTGTACTTGCGTTTCTGTTTGAGCCGCTGCAATTACCAGAGCTGCCATTAAAAGTGTGATTTGCTCCAAACTGATGACCCAATTCATGAGCAACGTAATCAATGTCATACGGATCACCAATAGGAGCAGATGAACCTGTAACTCCCTGTGCTTTATATCCAGCAAAACAAACAACTCCTAAATAAGCAATGCCACCACCACCCGTGCTGAAAACATGACCGATATCATAATTTGCACTTCCGATAGTACCATCTACAACTGCTTGATTCTCTTCCAACATAGCTTCACCATCATTATTGGTGAAAGGATCTGTATTCGGATCTGTAAATATTAGCTGATCATTGTTCGCAACGAGTATCATTCTCACACCAACCTCAGTTTCATAAACTGCGTTAACACGATTTAATGTTGTAACGATGGCAGCAAGTGCCTGTGGAACTGTACCGCCGTGAAATGCAGTGTATTCTCCAGTTGCCGAGATGGCAATTCTATATTGCTTTAGTTCCGGACCTATCGAGATATTTGTTTGATTGGTTTTAAGAAGTTTTAATTCGTTTTCACGATCAAAATCATATTTAACTTCACAAATAAATTCTTTTTTGGTTGCTGATAAATCTTTTGTATAATATGATATATAATTTATTGTATCTCCTTTGCTGAACGGATCTATAAAGACTCGTCCTGCAGGAGATAAAATTATTGCATGAAATCCTTCGGGTGTAAAATCAAATCTTACATTCAAAGATGGATCATCAATTCCATATCCAAGAAATGTTTTTATTTCCGGATATTTAGCAGCAAGCTCATCTTCCATTATTGATGATTCGTAAACGGCAAATCTCTGCATCGTATCATCCGGCATTGGAAGTGTTAAATAATGATCGGACCTGCGGGCAATTCTTGTTTGCTCATTTGGTGCTTTTATCAGGAAATTTCTAAGAGATGTGAAGTTAAGCTCTACCGTTCTGTATTTTTCCGGAACTGTTATTCTGTCAGAGGTTTTAGATATTTTTAACTCATCCACATCGCGCCAGAAATTTTGTGCGCTAGAAAAATTAATGATCAAAAATGTGAAAGAAATAATGGTAAAAAATTTTTTCATACCTGAATACCTTTAGATTTAATTATAACCAAAAGTAGAAATCAATAAACCGTCTTTACTGTATTCTTTTCTTCTCTGAATTCTGCCATTCTGATAAAATTCTTCTTTCATCATTGCACCATCTGCAAAATAAGTTTTTATCCAGCCCTCTAATTTTCCGTTAATATAATTTTCTAATTTCTCAATTGCTCCATTTCTATAATAAGTGGTTTTCTTTCCGTCAGGTAATCCATTTTTAATAATTTCTTCTGATTTCAGAAGACCATTATCAAAATAAGTTTTATACTCGCCATCCAGCTGATTGTTAACATAATTACCCATGCTTTCTAAATTTCCATTCGGATGATAAGTTAAAAAGATGCCGTTCATTAAATTATTTTCATAAATAATTTCGGCCTTAAGGATGCCGTTTTCATAGTAAGATTTTTCATTACCACGTTTTATGCCATCAATAAAATCTGATGAAGTTTTAATAACACCGTTTTCATAATACTCGTAGGATCTGCCTTTTAAAATATTTTTGTCATAATTCCACTCTTCTTTCAAGAATCCGCTTTCATAGTAAGTTCTCATTATGCCGTCTCTCAGTCCATCAACCATGTAAATTTCTTCTTTGATATTTCCATTGGGGTAAAAATTTCTAATCATTTCTTCCTTTGATTCAACTTTACCCTTGTAATCATATTTAACCCTGTTAATAAGTTCGTCGTTAAGATAAGTATCTCTTACTCGAAGAGTTTTAAGTTTATCGTAAATTAAAACATCACCTTGTAATTTATCGTCAATAAAAAATGCTTCAAGTGCAAGAGATTTGTCATCGTGATAAATTTTTGTAGTACCGTGCTGTTTTCCATCGACAAATCTTCTTTCAATTTCAACATTTCCGTTTGTATAAAAAGTTTTTGAGATTCCCTGAAGAATTCCATCAACATAATTCCACTCACCTTGCAGCTCACCTGTTTTGTAGTATGTGTAAGTAATTCCCTGTAAGATACCATTGCTGTATTGTTGTTTAGCCCAGAGTTCACCCGTTTCATAATACCATCGTGATATCCCCTGTTTAACACCATTCTCATAATTCCATTCAATACTTACTTTCCCGTCTTCAAAATACCAGGTGGAGATGCCTTCTTCTTTTCCATTTACGTAATTCCAGTCTTTCCACAGTTTTCCTGATGGATAATATTCTTTGTATTTACCATCAAGCTGATCGTAAAAATATTCTCCTTCTGTTTTGATTACTCCATTATCATAGTACGTTTTGATAATCTTTCTGCCATCTGAATTTTGTGCTGAAATCAATTGGGGCAAAAACAAAACTATGATCAGAAACAAAAAAGTGTAGTTAGTGGAATTGGGTTTAATCATTATTATAATTTATAATTCTTTACCTGGTTAACTTTATTAAAAAAGAGATAATCTGAAATGACAGAAAATTTCTACATCTTTCTTCCGATTACATCAGCAATCAGTTTTACCTGCTTCATCATATCTTCAAACTGATGGGGTAATAAAGCCTGAGGACCATCTGATAATGCTTTTTCAGGATCGTGATGAACTTCTACCATCAAACCATCTGCACCTGCGGCAACTGCAGCACGTGCCATCGGAATTACTTTATCACGCAACCCTGTTGCGTGTGATGGGTCTGCAATAACTGGAAGATGACTGCGTTTATGAACTACAGGGATTGCAGAAATGTCAAAAGTGTTTCTTGTGTAAGTTTCGAATGTTCTAATTCCTCTTTCGCATAAAAATACATCGGGATTTCCGTTTGATAAAATATACTCGGCAGACATCAGCCAATCTTCAACAGTAGCAGCTAATCCTCTTTTAAGCATCACAGGTTTATTAGCACTTCCCAGTTCCTTAAGAAGAGAATAGTTCTGCATATTTCTTGCGCCAACCTGAAATATATCAGTGTACTTGGCAATTAAGTCAATCATAGAATTTTCAAGAACTTCAGTAACCACAATCAACCCGAATTCATCTGCCGCTTTTCTTAAAAGTATCAGTCCCTTTTCTCCAAGTCCCTGAAATGAGTAAGGAGAGGTTCTGGGTTTAAATGCCCCGCCTCTTAAAATTTTAGCTCCGGATTTTTTTACTATTTCAGCCACTTTCATAATTTGTTCTTCGTTTTCAACCGAACAGGGTCCAGCGATAACGATTATTTCATTTGCTCCGATTTCAACATCTTTAATTTTTATAACTGTATCATTGGGTTTGAAGCTTCTGCTTGCTAGTTTAAATGGTTCTGTAATTCTGTAAACTTCTTCAACACCTTCAAGTATCTTTATTTTTCTCGTATCAAATGTTGGATTAACCCCAATTGCTCCTAGTATAGTTCTTTCTGCGCCAGAAGATTTATGAACTTTAAAACCTGAATCTTCAAGATGCTGAACAACATTTTTTAACTGTGCATCTGTAATATTTTTTTCTAAAACTACTATCAATTCTTTTCTCCGATATTAAATCAATTTTTTCTGATTATTAAATTTTATTTTTACTAACAATAAAGATAACTTTTATTTAACTATCCTTCTTCATTTTTTTCTTTAGTTCATTAAGTTTATTTAATGCCTGTATTGGAGTGAGATTATCAACTTCAAGATTATTTAACTCCGTTCGCAGCTCATCATCTTTAAATTCAAATAAACTTATTTGATTATCATTTTCTGATTTAAGTTTCTTTAATCTCTCTTTTTTAATCTCGTAAGGAGTCAATTCTTTACTTTCAAGATTATCCAAAACTTCTTTTGCGCGGTTAGTAACAAACACTGGCAGTCCTGCCATTTGTGCAACCTGAATACCATAGCTGTGATCTGCTCTGCCTGGATTTACTTTGTGCAGAAATACTACTTTATCATCATATTCACGAACTTCAACTTTGAAGTTTTTAATTTTGGGAAAAAGTTCTGCCATTTCATTTAATTCGTGATAATGAGTTGCAAACAAAGTTTTTGCAGATATTTCAGGATTTTCGTGCAGATACTCCGTAATTGCCCAAGCAATAGATATTCCGTCAAATGTACTGGTGCCTCTTCCTATTTCATCTAACAAAATCAAACTTTTAGAAGTTGCATTATTAAGTATGTTTGCTGCTTCCTGCATCTCTACTAAAAATGTACTTTCTCCTGCAGAAATATTATCGCTGGCACCAACACGCGTAAAGATTCTATCCACAATTCCAATTGATGCAGATTTTGCCGGAACAAATGAACCTATTTGAGCAAGCAAAACAATCAGACCAACCTGACGAAGATAAACAGATTTGCCAGCCATGTTTGGTCCGGTTAATAAAATTATCTGCTGATTTACATTATCCAGCAAGCAATCATTTGGTGTAAATTTATTGCCCGGTTCCAGAATTCTTTCCACAACCGGATGTCTTCCCTGAACAATATTTATTACATCCGAATTATTTACTTCAGGTTTAACATAATTATACTCCTCTGCACACTGAGCAAGTGAATTGAAGCAATCAAGCATTGCAATTAGCCGCGCATTTTGTTGGATTACTTCAGCCTCGTTTGCAACAATTGCTCTGATTTCATTAAACAGCTGGGACTCTAATTCATTTATCTTTTCCTGTGCATTTAGAATTTTATCTTCATATTCTTTCAATTCAGGTGTGATATATCTTTCACTGTTTACAAGTGTCTGTTTACGAATATAATTTTCTGGAACTTTATTTTTGTGAGCATTACTAATATCAATATAATATCCGAAGACATTATTAAAGCTTACCTTTAACGAAGGGATGCCGGTTCTTTCACGCTCTTTTTGCTGTAAAGCTGCAATCCATTCTTTACCGTGCAGAGAAATATCCCGCAATTCATCCAGTTCCGGACTAAAGCCGCTTCTTATTATTCCGCCTTCATTAACAGCAGCAGGTGGTGAATCAATTATAGCTGCGGAAACTTTTTCAACAATCTCATTTAAAGGATTAAGCTGCTGAAAGATATTTTTTAAAGTGGTAACCTTTAAATCACTTATTAAATCTTTGATTGAAGGAATCTTTTTCAGGGAAGATTTCATTGCAACTACTTCACGTGGATTTGCCCTGCCGGTACAGATTCTTGATATCAATCTTTCAAGATCACCAATCTCCTTTAAATATTCTGAAAGAGATTTTCTAACCTTTTTATTCTTAAGAAGCTCTTCTATGCTGTCTAATCTTTTATTTATTGGTTCCAGATCTCTTAATGGTGCGGCAATCCATTTCTTCAACAATCTTCCACCCATAGCAGTTTGAGTTTTATCGAGTATTGAAATTAGTGATCCTTGCCTTCCTCCATCCTGCATTGTGAAAGTTATTTCAAGATTTCTTTTGGTTGAATAATCCAGAATCATATATTCTGAAGGATTATACAAAGAAATTCTGTTCAGATGTGTAAGATTAACCTTTTGTGTTTCGTTAAGATAGTTTAATGTTGCACCGGCTGAAATTATTCCTGCGGTCAGATTTTCAATTCCAAATCCTTTAAGTGTAACAGTTTTAAAGTGATTTTTAAGAAGCTCATTTGCAAAATCGTAATTAAAAATCCAGTCCTCTAATTTTGTAATTCTGATGTTTGGATTAATCTTCTCAATCAGTTTCGTTAAAAATTCTTTATCTCTTTTAGGTATTAAGAGTTCAGATGGATTGATTGATTCTATCTGTTCACCAAGATGATTAAGTGGAACCTCAAAAACATAAAACTCACCTGTTGATACATCGGCAAAAGATAATCCACATAATTGTTCCAGAATTGCAATTGAAAGGAGATAATTATTTTTTTTATGATCTAATAATTTATCTGAAAGAGTTACGCCCGGTGTAATAACTTCAACTACTTCACGTTTTACAATTCCTTTTGCAAATTTCGGATTTTCCATTTGTTCACAAACAGCTACACGATAGCCTGCCCGGACTAATTTTGGCAAATAACTATCAATTGCGTGATGTGGAAATCCTGCGAGCGGAGTATCTTCAGCCGCGCCATTGGATCTTTTAGTTAGTGTTATACCCAAAACTTTTGAAGCGGTCTTGGCATCTTCTTCAAATGTTTCAAAAAAGTCTCCAACCCTAAACAACAATATCGTATCGGGATGTGCCTGTTTTATCCTGAAATATTGCGCCATTAAAGGCGTTTGCTGAGATGAATTTTTCATAATCGTGGCGTAAAAATACCTTTATAGCTCACTAATATCAATTATTTAAGAAGTACAGTTTTTTGATAAAATTTGTAAAAACAGACTGTTAAGGCGCCCAATCAGTTTTTACAATTAAATCATTTTTATATATTTGCCTGCAAACAGTAACATTGATTGACAATAATTTATTTCACTTCCTTTTTGATAATAGGTTAAATTGAAAGAAGAATATCACAAGTGGCATTCTCAATTCATTGATCGTGAATTTGAGATGCTTGTTTTTGGACAAAGCGGTTATCCTGTAATTATTTTTCCCACTTCCAGAGCAAGATATTTTCAGGCAAAAGATTTTGGATTAATAGATGCGGCAGCAAGTTTTATTAATTCTAAAAAAATAAAGATTTACTGTCCTGATAGCCTTGATAATGAAAGCTGGTACAACGAAAATGTTCATCCCGCTGAGAGAGTAAAAAATCATGTTATGTATGAAAACCTGATTTTAAGAGATGTTATTGAATATGCAAAACAGGATACAGGATTTAAGAAAGTTGCTGTCGCTGGCTGCAGCTTTGGCGGTTATCATTCTGTTAATCTTGCTTTCAAACATCCTGATAAAATTGGTTATGTAATTTCTATGGGTGGTGCATCCAACTTAAAAAGATTGTTAAATGGTTATTATGATGATAATATCTATTTCAATAATCCACCTGATTATTTACCGAACCTGAATGACGATTGGTATTTGGACAGAATAAAAAATATGACGATAATTCTTGGAACCGGTGATCAGGATATGTGCCTTGATGAAAATCTTGAATTATCAAGAATACTAACTGAAAAATCTATTCCACATTGGCTTGATGTAAGACAAAATACCGGACACGACTGGAAATGGTGGAAAGAAATGTTTGCTGATTATCTTAAAAAAATTGATTGATATTTTATACGTTAGCTAACTTTTGCGTTTTAGTGGTTTAGTGGCTCTCATTTCACCATAAAAACATAAACCGATAAACAGAACAAAAAAATTTTGAATAATAAGAAGAAAGCACACTTATGAAAAAAATCGGAATTCTATTCGGACAAGAAAACACATTCCCTCCTGCTTTTGTTGAGCGTGTAAACAGCAAAAAAGAAAGTGGAATAATTGCTGAGTTTGCAAATATTAATAAAGTGATTCAGGGTGAAGAAATAGGATACGATGTTTTGATTGACAGGATATCTCAGGATGTACCATTTTATCGTGCGATGTTAAAAAACGCAGCAATAACCGGAACAGCAGTTATTAATAATCCGTTTTGGTGGAGTGCAGATGATAAGTTTTTTAATAACGCACTGGCAACAAAAATTGGAGTCGCAGTTCCCAAAACTGTTATTCTTCCATCTAATCAGCATCCACCGGATACGAATGAAAAATCATTCCGCAATCTGGCTTATCCTTTAGATTGGGAGGGAATTTTTGAGTACGTAGGTTTTCCGGCGTACTTTAAACCATTTGCAGGCGGAGGATGGAAAAATGTTTATAAGCTAAACAATATGGATGAGTTCTTTAAAGCTTATAACGAAACCGGTCAACTTGTTATGATGCTTCAGGAAGAAATTATTTTTACAGAATATTTCAGATGTTATTGCCTGGATAGAAAAGATGTTCACATAATGCAGTATGATCCGAAGCAGCCGCATCATTTGCGTTACGTTAGAAATCCAAAACCAATTGAGAAAAAAATTCTGGACAAAGTACACGAAGGTGTGTTAGCGTTGAACAATGCGCTCGGATATGATTTTAATACAGTAGAGTTTGCAGTTCGTGATGGTGTGCCTTATGCAATAGATTTCTGCAATCCGGCTCCTGATGCAGATGTTCACTCCGTAGGTGAAGAAAATTTCGAGTGGATTGTGGAAGCCGCTGCTAATATGGCAATAAGAAGAGCAAAAGAGCATAAACCGGGTCAGAATAATCTTACCTGGGGTAGTTTTGTTTCATCATTCGTAAACAATAAACCTTTGAAATAAGAAAGATTAATTTTATGGCAGAAGCTGGATTGTTTACACTTGGAGTTGAAGAGGAATTTCAGATTGTTGATCCTGTTACACGTGAGCTTCGTTCACACATCCAACAGATTCTTGAAGATGGTAAAATTATCCTTGCTGAAAACGTAAAAGCTGAAATGCATCAATCTGTTGTGGAAATGGGAACTGATATTTGCCGCGATGTAAATGATGCCCGTGAACAGGTAACAAAACTAAGAACTAATCTTGCGAAACTTGCAATTAAAAACGGATTAAGGATTGCTGCCTCGGGTACTCATCCGTTTTCTCATTGGCAGGATCAAAAAATTACCGAGCATCCCCGTTACAAGGTAATCGTTGATGATATGCAGCAGGTTGCACGTGCAAATTTAATTTTTGGATTGCATGTTCACGTTGGAGTTGAGGATCGTGAAGTTGCAATTCATATTATGAATGCAGCAAGATATTTTCTGCCGCATATATTTGCTTTATCTACAAACTCCCCTTTCTGGTTGGGAAGAAATACAGGATTTAAATCTTACAGAAGTAAAGTTTTTGATAGATTCCCGCGAACCGGAATTCCTGATTACTTTAACGGTGTTTCTGAATATGATAAGTTTGTCGATCTGCTGATTAGAACAAATTGTATAGACAATGCAAAAAAAATATGGTGGGATATTCGGGTTCATCCGGTCTTTAAAACATTAGAGTTCAGGGTTTGTGATATTCCTATGAGAGTTGATGAAACAATAGCTTTAACTGCTGTTATGCAGGCAATTGTTGCAAAGCTTCACAAACTAATTAAACAAAATCTTGGTTTCAGATTGTATCGCAGAGCTTTGATTGCGGAAAATAAATGGCGTGCCGCTCGCTATGGAATTCATGGTAAGCTGATTGATTTCGGAAAAAAGGAAGAGGTGGACTTTAAAATTCTTGCTGGCGAATTACTAGAATTTATAGATGATGTTGTTGATGAATTAGGTTCAAGAAAAGAAATCGACTATATCAATCAGATTTTGGAAATGGGCACCGGCGCCGATAGACAGCTCGTTGTCTGGAATCAAACACACGATACAAAAAGTGTAGTTGACTATATTATTGAAGAGACACACAAAGGATTAATTATATAATTTTTTTATAACGTCAGTATTAGCCCTGCTTATCTGGCAGGCAGTCTGTCGAAGACTAACAAAAAATCTCTCTCAAACTTCGACGGGCTCTAGGTGACAAAAACTTTCTATTAACTTATGAACAGAAACAAAATTAAAGTAGCGACAATAGATTTATACAACAACGAACGTAACGAAGGAATGAGATGTATTCAGGAAATTGTTACGGAAGCCGGAACAAACAATCCTGGAATTGAATTACAGTATGATGTATTCGAAACAAGGTATAAAGGCGATATACCTGATTTAGATTACGATATTTTTATTTCATCCGGTGGACCCGGAAGTCCGTTTGAAGGGGAAAACCAGAAATGGGATAAAGATTATTTTAATTTGATTGATAAAATCTGGAACAACAATCAGGTATCCGAACAAAAAAAATATATCTTCTTCATTTGCCATTCTTTTCAAATGATGGCACGTTACTTTCAGTTTGGAGAAGTAAATAAAAGATTTATCAATTCATTTGGAGTAATGCCGTTTGCAAAAACGGATGCGGGCAAGATTGATCCAATCTTAAAAGATTTAACCGATCCGTTTTATGCCGCTGATATTAGAGCATGGCAGGTTGTAAATCCAAATCAGAATAAAATTAATCAATTTGGTGCAAAAATTCTTTCGTGGGAAATTCCAGAAGAAGAAAACAAAGATAACCCTGCAATTACAGCAATCAGAATTTCTGATGAAATTGTTGGTACTCAGTTTCACCCCGAAGCTGATCCTGAAAGTATGCTTTATCATTTCAAACAGGATGAAAGGAAAAATTTTTTAATCAGCAGATATAACGAACAAAGATATCAGGAGATGATTGGTTATCTGGAACATCCGGATAAAATAAAATTAACACGCAGTACTGTACTTCCGACGTTCCTTAATAATACTATTGATGAATTAATCTCTGTGAGAGTTTGATATGATTTCTGAAGTACGAAAAAATTTTAATGCAAACTTCACAGAAAAAACATATCAGGAATTTTTAAACGATCTTAATACAGCTTTAAAGTACCCTACAGATTTCAGAGTTTGTGAAACTCCTCTCTTCTTGTCTGTTGAGTTAACAAAAGAATTACTTAAAGCCTGCGACGATGTAATTGATCAGATCAGAAAAAAAGAATTTATAGAGAGATCACTTAATGCTATTCCTGCTAAATTAAAAGTACCAAATGATTATGAACACCCGCCATTCCTGCAGCTTGATTTTGCCATAACAAAAAGTAATGGATCGCTATTGCCTAAACTAATAGAATTGCAGGCATTTCCGTCTTTATATGGTTTTCAATATTATCTTAATGAGATTCTGAGGAAGCATTTTGATATTCCACTTGGATTTACAAGTTACTTTAGTGGTTTGAACAAGCAATCATATCAAACATTGCTCGCAAAACTTATTTTAGGAAATCACGATCCTGAGAATGTCATCCTGTTAGAAATAGAACCTGAAAAACAAAAAACAAGAATTGACTTTGCTGCAACTGAAGAGCTTACAGGAATTACAACCGTTTGTCTTTCTAAGATTAAAAAGCGCAGTAAAAAATTATTTTACAAAAAGGATGACAGAGAGATTGAGATAAAACGAATTTACAATCGCGTGATATTTGATGAACTTGAAAGAAAAAAAATAAATTTTGATTTTGATTTTAAAGACGAAATTGAAGCTGAATGGGCAGGTCATCCAAACTGGTTTTTTAGAATCAGCAAATTTTCTTTGCCTCAGTTAAAAGGCAGGTTTGTTCCTGAGTGTTATTTTTTGAACGAGCTGGATAAGTATCCGGAAAACCTTAATGATTTTGTCTTAAAACCTCTCTTTTCTTTTGCAGGACTTGGAGTTGATGTTGAAGTAACAAAAGAAAAACTTGATTCTATTGAAAACAAATCCAACTACATTTTACAGCAAAAAGTTGAATATGCTCCATTGATTGAAACTCCTGATGGATTTTCAAAAGTTGAGATAAGAATGATGTTTTTATGGGAAAACTGGAATAAGAAACCTATGCTTGTAAATAATCTTATCCGTACAAGCAAAGGCAAAATGATGGGTGTGGATTTCAACAAAAACAAAACCTGGGTTGGGTCAAGTATTGCATATCATCCATAGAAACCACAAATATTTTCATTGATTATTTATTATATTTCACATCGAATCATTTAACTTCTGTTCCCAAATAAACCGCATAATAGAATTATGATAACTTATTACTTTCACGTTACAAAAGATTCTAGAATTAAGTACCAGTTTGATGAAAATCTTTACTCGTTAAAAGGTAACATCATTATTCCTGATTTTAGAACCGCCAGATTGCTTTCTGAGAAAATAAATACAATCAGAAGGAATGAAGGTAAATCGGAGCTACAGGTTACACCGGGTCAGGTTAATGCGCTTGGTTTGCTTCACGAGATATTTCATTTGTTGATCAGGAATTATGAACAAAATAATAAACAGGGTGTCTTCAAAGAAAGCATTGAATATTTAAGAAAAAAAATCGATGACAAAGATTTAGATAAAACGCTGTTAAAGTTTATTGAAGAATTCCCTCCTCTTCCGGTTTATCAAAATAAAATTAAAGCAGAAGATTATCTGAACGATAAGACCGAAAACAAATCAAATCGTGAGATAATTTTAGAAGAGTTAATAATCTTAAACCTTGAGAACATAAATCCCGCAACTCATCAACTTAAAGAATTATACACCGATGAAGAACTTGCAAAAGAAACTAATTATAAAGATATCATCGAGGAGACAGAATTATTTTTTGAATCAGCACCCCAAATTGGTGGTTATAATTTAATCTCATTTTTGCGTCGTCCGATAATTCAAAGTCCATATAACATTGAAGAGCAGCTTGATTTCATCCGAGAACAATGGAAAGATTTTATAGATACTGAAGTGCTGAATAAACTGCTAAAGGGTAAAGATTTAATAAGAGAAGACTTTAAATTATTTGTTCAGCACGGAGGAGGAGAAAAAGGAACTCCACCTGTGCCCACTTACGAATTTGATCAAAGTTATTTTGAATCATTAAAAGCAAAACTTGCCGCCGGCAGAAAATTATCCCCCGAAGAGTACGAATATTATCAGCTTGAAGTTAAAAGATTTACTGATGACCTTGACTGGATGCCTCGTGTAGTGATGATTGCAAAGAATGCTTATGTATGGCTGTTTCAGCTTTCAAAGAAATATGGAAGAGAAATCAAAACACTTGATCAGATTCCCGATGAAGAATTAGACAGACTTGCTAAATGGAATTTTACCGCACTTTGGTTGATTGGTATCTGGGAACGAAGTTCTGCTTCAAGAAAAATTAAACAGATGATGGGAAACCCGGAAGCTGCTTCATCTGCATATTCTTTATATGATTATGTTATAGCGAATGAACTTGGAGGCGAAGCTGCATTTGAAAATCTGAAAGCCAGAGCTTGGCAGCGTGGAATCAGGCTATCAAGTGACATGGTTCCCAATCACACCGGAATATATTCAAAATGGGTTGTTGAAAAACCTGATTACTTCATTCAATCAAATTATCCGCCTTATCCTAATTACAGATTTACCGGACCCAATTTATCTGATGATGAGCGGGTTGAAGTAAGAATTGAAGATCAGTACTACTCAAAATCTGATGCCGCAGTTGTTTTTGAAAGACTGGATAAATTCACAGGCTCGCGTATTTACATTTACCACGGTAACGATGGAACAAATATGCCATGGAACGATACTGCACAATTAAATCTGATGAAACCTGAAGTTCGTGAATCATTAATTCAAACTATTATGCATGTGGCTCGTAAAACTCCAATTATCAGATTTGATGCTGCGATGACGCTTGCAAAAAAACATTATCAAAGATTATGGTTCCCCATTCCCGGTTCAGGTGGTGCCATTCCATCCCGAGCAGATTATGCAATGACCCGTTCACAATTTGATGCTCAGATGCCAAATGAATTCTGGCGGGAAGTTGTTGATAGAATCAATGCAGAGATGCCAAACACACTTTTACTTGCCGAAGCATTCTGGTTAATGGAAGGATATTTTGTCCGTACACTCGGAATGCATCGTGTTTACAATAGTGCTTTTATGCATATGTTTATGAAAGAGGAAAATGAGAAGTACAGACTGCTTATTAAAAACACACTTGCCTTCAATCCGGAAATATTAAAAAGATACGTTAACTTTATGAGTAACCCTGATGAGGAAACAGCAATCAATCAGTTTGGAAAGGGAGATAAATACCTGGGCGTAGCAACGATGCTTGTTACTTTACCCGGACTTCCAATGTTTGCGCACGGACAGATTGAGGGATTCTCTGAAAAGTATGGCATGGAATATAAACGATCTTATTATGAGGAATTTGTTGACGAACATTTAGTCTGGTTACATGAAAAAGAAATTTTCCCGCTAACAAAGAAAAGATATTTATTCAGTCAGGTTGATAATTTTGAGTTTTACGATTTTATAGATCAATTTGGAAATTGTAATCAGAACGTATTTGCATTTACAAACAAAGCAGGCAATGAGTTTGCGCTGGTTATCTATAATAACTCTTATTCAGAAGCGCACGGAAAAATAAATTACTCCTGTGAAAAAGCTTATGGTGAAGAAGGAAGAACAAGTACAACCTCAATAGATAAAGCACTTAGTATAAATTCTAATCCCGGATATTTTTACATTTATAAAGATCACGTGCAACAGCTTGAATATATTATATCAGGGCAGGAAGTAAGCTCTGATGGCTTGTCTTTCCATTTAATGGGTTATCAGAAAAAAGTTTTGCTGGATTTTAGGGAAGTGTATGATGTTGATGGCAGTTACAGAAATTTATACAATCAACTTTCCGGGAGAGGAGTTGATTCGATTGATCGTGCACTTAAGGAACAGAATTTTGTTCAGTTCCATAATTCTTTGGTTCACTTATTTACATCAATAAAATTCAGTCGATTACTTTTAGCCCTTGATTTGGAAAACAGAGATGAAATCGAATTGCCTGTTATTGATGAAGAAATATTAAGGATTATCAGAGACCTCTCAAATAATTTGAAATTAAAAAATTCATCGCAGGAAATTATGCAGAAGGGTAACACTGAAATTTCCAAAATTCAGGCTTTCAAAAATTCCTTCTCAAAAATTTTAGCTTCATCAAGAGCACCTAAATGGAGCAGTGGCTTAAAAACTGAACTAATCAAACAAAATGAGCTGCAGCGCAAGCGGGAGCTGGCTTTTATCATTTTGAGCAAGATCCTGTTTATCATAAATGATTCCCTTGAAGAGAAAAATGACTTTAAAATTAATTTTGAAAAGTTGATTCTTTGGAAACCACTTTACGAGATTTTTGGTTTTCTAAGATTTGAAGATTACCCCAAACATATGGATTTAATGAAAGCATTGTATCGTCCAATAAATATGCATTTGGTTAGTAATAGAATGAAATTATCTTCGGCTAAGACAAATAATTTAATTAAAGAATTTTTCACTAAACTTTTATCTTTTAATGATGTAAAGGATTTCTTGCTAATCAATGAGTACGAGTCGATAAATTATTTCAATAAAGAAAGAATTGAAGAACTTATAAGATGGTCATTAATTTTATCTTGCTTTGATATAATAAAATATGATGGGAATAAAATTGCTGCACCAATTTTTTCATCAAGTTTAAATCAGCTTTATAATTTTTATCAGGAAATATTCAAACATATTCAAGCAAGTGAATACAAAGTTCTAAACCTTGTTAAAATACCGGAAGTTAAGACAGCTAAGAAAAAAATATCTGTTAAACCAAAGTCATCAGGGGAAAAGAAAAAGATTGTTTCTAAAAAATCAAAAACTAAAAAGAAGGCAAAAGATGACTAAACAAACATTAATCGTTTTTCTGATCTTACTCAGCTCTTATTTTGATGGCAAAGCTCAATATGATTTTCAAGTTGCTTTTCCAAACTTAAATTTTTCCAGCGCACTTGATTTACAAAATGCCGGAGATGGATCAGACAGAATATTTGTAGTTGAACGCGGTGGGTCAATTAAAGTATTCCCAAATCAGCAAAATGTAAGCACAACAAAATTTTTTCTGAATATCAGTGACCGTATCACATCCGGTGGTGAGACCGGCTTGCTTGGTCTGGCTTTTCATCCTGATTATAAAAATAATGGTTACTTTTATGTTAACTACACTGCTGCTAATCCGTTACGTACTGTGATATCAAGATTTAAAGTATCTGCATCCAATCCTGATTCTGCAGATAAAAATTCAGAGTTAATTTTACTTTCATACAATCAACCGTATTCTAATCATAATGGCGGATGCGTAGCATTTGGACCGGATGGCTATCTTTACATTTCCTCTGGTGATGGAGGAAGTGGTGGAGATCCATTAAATAATGCTCAAAATATTACTACTCTTTTAGGAAAAATTATCAGGATAGATGTTAACAATCCGCAGTCACCTCTCAATTATGGAATCCCATCGGATAATCCTTTTGTTGATAGCACAAACGTAAATGTGAGAAAAGAAATTTTTGCGTGGGGATTACGCAATCCGTGGAGAATGAGTTTTGATCCTGTTACCGGATGGCTTTGGGCTGCTGATGTTGGACAAGGTGACTGGGAAGAGATTGACATAATTAAGAACGGAAAGAATTATGGATGGAGATGTTATGAAGGAACTCATACTTACAACACATCAGGTTGTAACGGAATTTATGAAATGCCCGTTTGGGAATACTCACATTCTCTTGGCTTATCGGTTACAGGCGGATATGTTTACAGAGGCAATAACGTACCCGAATTGAAAGGGAAATATATTTACGGAGATTATGTTAGTGCCAGAGTTTGGGCGCTGGAATACGATGGGATAAATCCTGCTGTTAACACGTTGATTACAACAGCTGCAGGATCAATAACATCATTTGGAGTAGATGAACAAAATGAACTTTATCTGGTTTCATTCAATGGTAAAATATATCGATTCATTCCTACGATAACTGGAGTGGATGAAGAAACCAGCTTGAATAACTTTGTACTAAATCAAAATTATCCTAATCCTTTTAATCCCACTACAACGATAAGCTGGCAAACATCTTCAGGTAGCTGGAATTCATTAAAAGTTTTTGATTTACTTGGTAATGAAGTTGCAATCCTTGTTGATGAATTTAAACCGGCAGGGCTACACAAAGTTGAATTTAATCCTGCTAATTCAAATCAGAAGTTATCAAGCGGAGTTTACTTCTATCAATTGAGAGCCGGAGATTTTACTTCTATCAAGAAAATGGTTCTTATGAAATAGTGTCAAATGACCCCTCAGGATATTAAATTTAGCCAAAAAACTGAGGA
>CAZCJF010000057.1:0-18997 GCA_964499095.1 uncultured Ignavibacteriaceae bacterium | reverse complement strand
ATCATTTTTATAATGTAGATGCAGTTCTGAATATAAACGGAGAACTTTACAGAAAACAAGGGACACAATATCCTATAAGATTGATATTAGTCAATGGTAAGAAAAGCAATCCAGAGGGATATGCTCCTTTGTATAACCCTGAAATAGAAATTAAAATAAATAGTTTTGAAGAACTTTATAATAAAATGAAGGAGATTAGAGATGAAGCTATTCATAGACCCAAACCTGATGCCTTCGGAATCGGAAATGTATCTACTGATGTGCAAAGTCCCAGAAAACAAAGAGATAAAAAGCAGAGTGGAACTGAAACCATACTTGGAGGACAGGATATCTCAACTTCTGGAGAAAGCGGAACAATCAGTGGAGGAGTTGGACAATCTGCTAACCGACCTGGAAGTAATATATCCACTCCCACAGACAAAGAAAGACCTTCTATACCCGATAGTGGAAAGCGACCAATTCAAAAGGATGATATACGAGGATTTGGAGAACAAGGAGGCGGGGTGGAAAGTGGAAGAAATAGACCTTCAGGAATTGGAGAGGATATATCAAGCATTCACGATACAGGAATACCTGAGTTATCTGGTAGAGACATATTAAAAGAGGAAAAAGCACAATTACCATATATACCAAAATCTAAGGGAATAAGTTTACAAATTGTCATTCCTAAGAATATGTATTTTGATACGATGAAGACGCTTGAAAATTTAGAATATGAAGTTGGTGGCGATATAGATGAATTTGTTAGAGAAAAATTACAATATCAAACTAAAGAAGAATTATATTCTGCATTATTCGCAGAGCAAATCGACGCAGTTGCATTAGGTATTAGAGCCATAGAGAAGCATGAAGCATTTATTATCGGTGATATGGCTGGAATAGGGAAAGGGAGAGTAGCTGCATCTTTGATCAGATATGCGAGATTAAAAAATTATAAGCCGATATTCTTTACAAAATCAGCAGATTTATTTACAGATTTATATCGAGATATGAAGGGTATCGGTAGTCAAGACTTAGTCCCATTTATATTAAACAATGATGCAAAATCCAACATATTAGATGAAAATGGCGATGTGGTATATGAGCATATTCCTAATGGAGCGAAGAAATACAGAATTATGGATGGCGATCTCTCAAATTATGATTACATTGTTACAACCTATTCACAATTTAGTAATCCCGAAAAGTATAAAAATAAAGTAAATTTCTTATACAGATTTGCTGAAAATAATGTTCTTATTATGGATGAAAGCCACAAGGCAAGTGGCAAAGAATCAAATACTAATAAAGTGATGATGGAAGTTGTGGCAAATAGCGACAGCCCGATATTCTTATCTGCGACATACTCTAAAGAACCAGCGAACATGCCTATCTATGCTATAAGAACTGCAATGAGAGAGGCAGAATTGGAAGCAGAAGCATTAACAAATGCAATCATAGATGGTGGGGTAGCATTGCAGGAAATCATTGCAGCAGAAATAATATCGGCAGGGCAGATGATAAGGCGAGAAAGAAGTTTTGAAGGTATCAAAACAGAGTATAAGATTTATAGTAAAGAACAACAGACAAAATTTGCAGACAAAGTAGATTCAATCACTTCTATATTGCGAAAGATAATAAGATTCCAAAAAAATTATGTGAAGCCATACATAGATGATATAAATACTGATGTTGATATTATAACAGGAGTAAGGGGGACGGAAAAACTTGGTATTAACAATGCTCCATTCGCAAGCAAAATATTCCAAGTAATCCATCAAATGCTATTTTCGTTAAAAGCAGACGATGTTGCAGAAGATGCTATCAGATTATTAAAAGAAGGTAAAAAACCTGTTATTGCATTTGCAAGCACGATGGAAACATTTTTGAAAGATATGGAACTTATCAGAGAAGGGGAAACAATAAATGACGACTTCTCTGTTGTTTTAGAAAGAGGATTAAGAAGTATTCTCCGATATTCAATTAAATCTCCAGAAGGTGATACCACAACCGATGAAATAGACATAAACAAATTGGGTAAAGATGCAGTAGAAGAATACAACACATTGATGAAGGAAATTAAGGATGTAAGTTCAGGACTTTCGATAAGTCCAATAGACAGGATAATCGAAAAAATTGAAGCAGCAGGATATAAAGTTGGAGAGATGACAGGAAGAGATTTAAGATTGGTTAAAGACGAAAAAGGTAGATATACAATTTATAAGAGGAAATCATCGGAGAAGAATTTCAAGACGATACTAAGACATTTTAATAATTGGGAAGAAGGCAATTATAGAAATATTGATGTGTTGTTGATTAATCGTAGTGCTTCAACGGGTATCTCTGCACATGCTGCCCCAGAGTTCAAAGATCAGAGACCGAGAGTAATGATAAGTATGCAAATTGAATTAGATATAAATGAAGAAATTCAAAAGAGAATGAGAATATTTAGGACAGGGCAAGTTGTAAATCCAGAATATTTAACCGTCTCATCTTTTGTCCCTGCCGAACAAAGATTATTGATGATGGCAAAAAGGAAGTTAAAATCATTAGATGCTAACACATCATCAGACCAGAGCAAAGCAGAAGAAGTATTTCAGAATGTTGACTTCCTGAATAAATATGGAGACATGGTGGTCTTTGAATATTTGAAAGAGAACCCGCAAATAAATGAAATGCTAACAGACCCGCTAAAGTTAGGAGACAAATCAAAAGATGAACTTGATAAATTAAAAACCATCCCAAAAGCAGCACATAAAGTAACAGGGTATGTGGCGTTATTGCCAACAAAAATGCAGGAAGAATTTTATAATGAAATTACGCACCGATATTTAGATTACATTGAACACCTTGAATCGTTGGGAGAAAACGATTTATATGTTAAAGTATTACCTTACGATGCGAAGACTTTATCTACGACAACCTATATAGAAGGTAATCCAAATAGCAGAACTTCATTTGGGAAAGATGTTGTAATAGAAAAAGTAGAAGTCAATGTTTTGAAAAAACCTTATAAGATGGAGCAAGTAAAGGGTATTATCGAGAAATATTTGAAAGGGAAATCCAAAGACGAATATAGAAGAGATATATTAGCTAAATTTTCAGCATTCAGAGAACAATGGATGTCAGAACATCAGATTGACAGAATCAATAATATGATAAAGAAATTGGATATTCCGAAAAATCAGCAAGAATTATTTAAGCAAAAAGTATTATATAATCGTTGGTTTCAGGAAATCATAGAAGATGTCCCAATACTTCAAGATATGGAATCAGATTTTTTAGAATTATTCCAAAAATATTCTGAATCAATTGACCATTTGAACAAACAATTTAATTATGTAGAAGAAAAATTAAAATCCTTTGCTATTGGAGACCCTTATTATATACCCAACGGTGATTTGGACAAATCTTATGGCATATTCGTAGGTTTCAAGATAAATGAAAAAAGGAAGAATCCTTTCGCCCCATCAGCAATAGCATTAAATTTTGTAGTAAGTGATACGAGACAGCATGTCCAATATATCTTGTCCGATAGAGAAGCAATAAACAATATCTTATGGGAATCACAAGAGATAGATGCAGAAAAGCATAAAGAAATATTAACGAATTGGGATAACTTGCTTTATAACAGGACAAGAGAAATAAAATATATAGCAACAGGGAACATACTAAAGGCGATTGCCCAAATCCCTAAATCAAGAAATTTGATAACATATACTACAAGCTCTGGAGAAATAAAAAGAGGATTACTTGTAAATGACAAAAATGTAATTGATAACTTAAACTCCAATCTAATCGTTAAGTTAAAAAGGGCAATAGAATTAGAAACCGATAAATCATTCATCGATATTGAAGATATGAATAATGAAATCAGAATATATTCACAATCAAGGGGGATATATATTATTTCAGTTCCAGCGTCCAAAAGTGCTGGTGGCAAATACTATTTAGATAAAAAACTTCAAAAATTTATTAGTAATGAAGAGTTCTTTAAGTCTGGAAATAGGATGATTGGATATATCAATAGTTATGATACATTATTGGAATTAGCACAATATTTAGATGAGACTCATGGTTTATTGGTAAGTATTAGAAGGAAAAACTACAATTCATCAAGCGATGATACTTCATATAGACTAAGCAATGTAAAAACATACCAAGATAATTATGGCAAAACTATCCCTGCAAAATTCACAAATAATTATGAATACAAAGAAGGTCATCCATACTTAAAAGATAAAATAATTTCAATAATTGAACCTAAAATAGTTTATTGGACAAGAGAACAAATCCTCTCGACAGGATATAGCAATAATTTTATAAATACTTTACCAAAATTAAAAGAAGGAGATTTTGGTTATGAACCAGGCAAAGAAAAATTCGCAGTCGAAATCACAGAAGCAACCGAGTATAATGTTGAAGGGGGCAGGACAAGAATATCTATCAGTAGCACAGCGACTCCGTCTGCTTTTACCGAAGGACTTATCCACGCAATCTATAAAGAAATTGAAGCAAGACATCCAGAACTCATATCAAAAATCAGGAGATGGGAAAGAATAGTCTCAGAGGAAGCAAGGAAATACGGTATTGAAATCCCAGAAGGTTATGAAACATTTGCACAAGCATTAACCTTTACACACTTAGGATATGCAGAGGAAAATCCAGATGTAGCAGAATTGTTCGAAATACCAAGAGATATATTGACGGAAGTAAACCAAATATTAAATATGGGCGAATACCCTATATCTCATATTGTAGGCGAATCAAAACGAAAAGTTATCAGATTACTCCCATCTCAAGATATGAGAATGTTAGAGTTACCCGAAAACAAAGAGATGAAAATAGGGTGGGACATTTACGAAAAGTTGAAAGCATTATCTGATGAGAACGATATTTATCCGATGTGGCGTAAAGAAATGAAAGGGCTATTCAAAGATTATAGCGAAACAAAAATGAGAGATTTATGGAAACAAATAAAAAATATGACTGAAAAGAATTATCAGTTAAAACCGCTCATTATTGCTAAAAATCTTTCCACAGATACAATATTGAATAATTATGAGGGGGCATATCCCACGCCATTAGCAATAAGAGATGCGAAGTCCATATTAGGGGATAAATTACTTGAGACTTATGAATTTTATAAAAGAGAACGAGGATTAAAACCTGTTGACCAATATGCAGAAGGATTATTATTTGAAGAATTTGCACGAACAGTAGTAGTGGCTAACAGATTAAATGTTGATCCTGTCACAATAGATATAAGACAAGAAATAGCAAAGAATAAAAAACAAGAACCTATTAAAAAAGAAATTAAGAGTTCCAATTATACGGATGAGCTAATTAAACTAAAGCAGGAAACATCTTACCAATTAAAACAACCAAAATCAAAAACAGAGGGGGAAATTGCGAGAGAAAAAGGTGAGATATACGAAGGCGAACCTGAAACAATACTTGATTTTGGAATGGGATTGGGCAACGCATTTAGTGCAACAGCAAGTAAATTAGAACAATTTATCAAAAATTATCAAGCTGAAAAGGAATTAGGAATAACAGACCCTCAAGTAAAGAGATATTATCGTGAATTTTTAACTGCTCCACAGTGGTTCGCAGATAAAGAACCACAATTACAAGTATTATGGGATATTATTGATAGAAAATTTATCAGGCACATTAACGAAGATTCTGCAATTTTGATTGAGGATAAATGGTTAAATGGTAAGGCATGGAGAAAATTACCAGAAGCGAGCAAAAAAGAAATATTGGAAGCATTAAAGGATTATGAAGAGACACAATATGATTTATATAGACATGGATTAAAATTTGAATTATTGGGATGGCAGGAATTTGTCGATGAATATAATTTATCTCCAGATGCAGCATCTTTTGTGATGAATGTCTATAAACCGATAATTGACAACACATTAGATATGATTAAGGAGATGGATAAATATAAGATTGTCCATCAAGTTGTTAAAAACCCTTACTTAGAAGACTATTATATCGCAAATAAACTATCAAGCAAAGACAAACTAAAGAGATTAACTATTGAACTTGAAAAAGCTAAGAATAAATTTTTTACGAATGTTCCCAATGCTGAATTTTTGTTTGAGCAAGAACTATTAAAAATGAGAAAAGCTGGAGAAAAAATAGATGAAGTTGTAGCATTAGAAAGGACATGGCAAAACAATGAGAGAATAAGGTTTGAAGCTGCTGACCATCTCATTGAAGAAAAATACAAAGAAATAGATGGAAAAATTTATTTGCCGACAAGTCGATTAAACCATAAGTATTTCCTATCAATGAAGAAGGTGGCAAGCCCTGCCGAAAAATTGGTTATGAAATTGAAAGATGAACAATTTTTTAAGACATCTGATTCATTGCCTGAGTTGAAAAGATTACAAGAGAAATTAGAAGGGGAGGGATATGAATTGGTTGCTATTGGTAAATTCTCTGAGGCAAAAGAAGAATTACTGCGGAATGAGATTACTCAAGAAGAATTATTAAATTTAGCAATCATAACAGGTATAGAAACAGACAACCCCGAAATTGAGAAATTATTGAAGACAATCCAAGCTAAAGGATTCACTAAACACTTCATTCATAAAAGATATATACCTGGCTTTGATTATACTTCTGAAAATTTTGAGAAAACACTTTATAATTACATGCGAGGAGTGGCATTCTTTACAAATCGTTCTATCGGTCAAATAGAATTTGAGAATAAAATTAAGGAATTAAAACAAAAGGGCATTTTGAGACCAGGTTCATCAGAAGATCATTATTTGCACAATTTACAACAAAGAATAGAAGGACAAGATGTAAAGATAAGCACTGCATTAAGAGCAGTGGCTTCCGTTTATCATTTGGCATTAAGCATTCCATATTATTCTCAACAAATTGTGCAACCATTGAATACCTTGTTACCAATGATGCCCATTGCTGTCTCTGAAATAAATAAGATGCAAGGGATAAAAACCCGATTAAACAGTGTAGATGGAGAAAAAGCGTTTGCAAGAGCAATGGTAGATGTTATACCGTTTTGGTTATGGAAGATATACGATAAAATAAACCGTATAAGAGGGATAAAAACCGATAATACTTTTGGATTGGACAAAGACTTTCTTGATGTGATACGCAGTTTAGATAGACAAGGCGTTGGAAAACCTTTACGGTCATTAGAAATGACAGGACATTTGACAGACCCAAGAAAACATTATGATAATGATGTGTTCAGTAGAACTTCATCAACTCTCTCAGTCATAGCTAAAATTTGGTCAATTCCAGGCATAGCGATAGAAGATTTCACAAGAGCAATTGGTATTAGAGCATTTTATTTATTAGGGAAAAAAGCAGGATTAAGCGGAGAGAAATTAAAAAGTTATATTAGTTTCAGTATAGCCAGAACTTATTCACCTGCATCAGGGAGATCAGCAAAACCACCTGGATATTACATTGACACAGAGGGCAAAGTTAAACCAATTAAAAAACTTGTTCAATCCGTAATTGAATCTTGGCTTACATTTAAGAATTTTGCCTTTATGAATTATGGACAATGGGGGAAGATGTATAGAGCGATGAAAGAAGGTGAACACTTGTTTAGACCTGCTATTTATAAATTGTCTGGTCAATTTGCCACAGGCGGATTCAAATATATTATGTGGACTTCTACAATCTTGACTATACTCACAGCGTTGTTTGATTTATTTGACATACCCAAAGACCCAGAAGAAGAATATGAAAAATTATTCTTAAAGTTTAACGACATTGTAGATGGATTAGGGGACGCTCTTTATAAAGGAGTATCAACAATCACTTTCAAAATAGATTTTAGCACCTTATTTGCACAGACAGCCCCGATAGAAGAACCATTTACTAAAGATGCAATAGAGTTAATAGGGGGAGCTCCAGCAGGTGCGGTTAGAAGCATAGCAGAAGGCAAAGCACCGAGATTTGCCAGAGGCATACAGCAGGTAAAGAAATGGGAAGAAGAAGGTATTAAATTTGGAAGCCGACAATTAGTAAAGCCAGAAGACATCACGGAAGAAGAAAAAACTAAACGGAAAATAGGTTTCCAACCAAGTGAAATCACACAAAAATATTCTGAGGAAAGTTATCGAAAATTCAAATCATCTCAATACACCGATATAATTAGAAAGAAAGTCGAGGACGAAATAATCCCCCTAATCCAAAGCGGGAAAGACAAAGAAGCCAGACAAATATTCAAGCAAATTTATGATGATATGCTGAAAGATAATGTCATAACAGAAGCACAGGCAAAGAAGGTAATAGGGGTGAACACATTTATATCTAATGTTGTATTATCAAGGTTAGAACCAGACGACAGGGAAATCATTAAAAATTGGAAGAATAATGGCACAGGCACGATAAATCGTGGGAAAATCCAACGGAATACCGCAACACCGATTCAAAGATAAAAAAAATATTGCCACCCTCTTGACAAGTGAACAATTATAATGTATATTTGTAGTGAACAAATAAACATAACAGAGATATGAAATCAGTAAAAGATATTGTGAAGGAATTAAATGGCATAGTCCACAAGACTCAAGTTATAATGGATATTAGACTTGGGCGATTTGGCATAGCAGCACAGAAGGTTGGTAATAGTTATGCCATTGAGGATGAGGTTGCAAAAAGATACATTAAACTTAGGAAAAAGCATGCCTTAAAGAGTAAACGAAGGGCTTTAACTATTCCTAAATAGCTTAAATATAAAGCATAAAGGAGGAAATATGACATTCTCAGATTGCTGCAAAGAACCAATCCTTATTGAAGATTCCGATATTTGTCCGAAATGCAATGAGCATTGCACCCCACAAATAATTTGTCCTGAATGTAATGGAGACGGAAGAGTAGATTACCTTGACAAATACAGAATCCATTCTCTAACCATTAATCCACCATACATTAATAAAGTTTGTGAACTCTGCGAAGGAGATGGCTATGTTAGAGTTTAAGGAAGAGGGACATATTTATTTACTCGATGGGAAACAAATCCCATCAGTAACAGAGATAATACAAAAAATAGGATTATCAAATTTTGATGGGATTCCTAAAGCTATTCTCGATAGGAAGGCGAGACTTGGGAAAAGTATTCATAAAACTTTAGAATATTTTGATAATAATATTTTAGATGAAGAAAAACTTCATCCGACATTAAAGATGTATCTCGATGGATGGAAGTTGTTCTTAAAACAATTTAAGCCCGAAATCATAGCGGTAGAAAAAAAATTCTATCACAATAAGTTCCACTATGCTGGAACTGTTGATAGGATATTTAAGTTCAGTGATAATTATTATATTATTGACATTAAGACAGGTGATGAAAATAAATATCATAGAGTGCAAACCGCAGCATACAAAGACCTTGCAGAGAACCAGGACGAATATAAAAAAATAAAATTCAAACGGATGATCGTTTATTTGATTCCTGAACAATACAGAATTATTGAACACAAAAACGATAGAGAAGACCTAAATGTATTCCTATCGTGTTTAACAATTTACAACTTTACAAAGAAAGGATAACATTATGGCAAAGCAAACAACACCATCCCCAACACCTGTTTTGGTAACAGTGGACAAGGATGAGATTGCTAAATCAACGGATGTAATCCAATTGGCAAGGAAAGCAGATGTGATAATCGAGACTGACGAGCAGTGTAACGAAGCATCGGCAATTTTATCTGACATTAAAAAGCGAGCTAAAGAATTAGATGAGCAAAGGAAAAGCATCACTAAACCTCTGGATGATGCAAAGAAACAAATAATGGATTTATTTAGGCATCCGCTTGATCTTTTAAGTCGTGCAGAAAATCATCTGAAAAATTTGATTCTCAATTATACAACTGAGAAAGAAAGGAAAGCCAGAGAAGAAGCAGAAAGACTTCGTAAACTTGCTGAAGCAGAAGCTGAGAAGGAAAGAAAACGACTTGAAGCACAAATGAAAAAAGCAGAAGAAAAAGGGAAACTTGAAAAGGTTGAGGAACTAAAAGCGAAAGTTGAGGAAGTAGTCAATACTCCAATAATTGTCCCGACAGTTGAAGTGGAAAAACCTAAAGGAATTAGCTACCGTGAAAAATGGTATGCCGAAGTTGTCGATTTCAAGGTATTACCAGATGAATATAAAATCCCGAATCAACAAGCCCTTGACAAAGTTGCACAGGCAACAAAAGGCACAATCCAAATACCTGGAGTAATTTTCAAAAAAGAACAAATAGTAGTTTCAAGATAATAAAAGGAGGATAAAATGGAAGGGCAAGGAACAAAACCAAAGAGAAAAAAACCAGACCAAAAACTACCGCAAGAAGAACCAAAAGCAAAATCTTTAGCAGAAATCCTTTACGAGGAAGCATTGCGAACTGAAGATTATGGCGTGATTAAAAGAGTTTTATTCCATAAGAAATTAAGGGATTTCCAAGCAGAAAGACCAAAGATAGAGAGAATCGCCAAAGTATCTACACCCGAAGGAGATTATTATTATGCCCCACTTGATTACATTGTCAATAAAATTGCTCCGTATTTAACAAAAAACAATCTCACTTACAGGTGGGATTTTGAAGAAATTGATAATGAGATTATTTGCACTTGTATTATTGGTGATGCAGAAACAGGTTATGAGACTCGAACATCTATGAAAGCAAAGAAAGACGAGACCATGCGTAATGCCTTGCATAGTGCAGGCAGCACAATGACTTACTTACAGAGATACACACTGAAAGCAGCTTTAGGATTAACAGATATTGACAGTGATGATGATGGAATTAGATACCACCAGAACAATTCAACTAAAGAAGTTGAAGAAATACCCGAACCAAAAATTAAAGAGGGAGCAAATGATAATCAAAAATCTTAAAAAAGACAGAATATCGGTAAACAAAAAAGGGAAAATAACATCTGGTATTAAGGTAACAAACGAAAGGGGGATTGAATACCCAAAAGCAGTTGATTACTTTGTAATAGATGATTTCCCTGAACTGATTGAAATCTATGGACAAAAGCCAAAGAAGATGGTATTAGTGTTTCCCACGAATGAAATTGAAGATTTTTTCCAAGCATCTTATGTTTTGTATGGCAGTAATCAGCAGATGATAAGAAAATGTGATGGTGAAGAATGTATTCACCGAATAAAAGAAACAATTACTTTAGTCGGGGAATATGATGAATTAGGGAATATACACGAGACTGCTGAACCTTATGAGAAGCAATTTGAAGCAGGTGAAATAGGTGAATGTATTTGTAAGTTGATGCCTAAAACAATACTTAAAGATGGAAAAGAAATCAGAAACCCAAAAGTATGCAGCGTAGCAATGTATTTGAAGGCGTTTATAGTTGATTACAAGGCACACAGAATAGTATCTCCTTTATGTTATCTGTTTTATTCTGGGAGTGAAAACACCGCATCTAACATTTATTCTGAACTTAACAAGGTTAAAATGATGATGGGTAGATTAGCAGGAATACCTTTTGGCATCTCAGTAGAGATGATACCTGGAAAAACCAATGCTAAAGTTAAATACCCTATCTGGTCATTACAAGTATTGGGTAGTATGGCACAATTGGAAGAAAGCACAAGAGGATTTATTGATTATAAATCTATCCTGATAGGTAATAAGACAGAACCAGCAAAACAATTAACCACCAACAACATCGACCCCCAGAAAGAAGATATAATCAAAGAAGAAGATGGAGAGGACATACCAGCCGACAGGGAAGAATTAGACCCAAACTATTGGGTTAAAAGAATCCAAAAACTAAAAACCGTTGAAGAAGTAGTTCAGTTTGAGAAAGCATATTCGATTGAACTATCAGTGTTCAATGGGGAGGATTTACAAAAAATCCATGAAGCGTTTGCTAAACAAGTAAATATAATATCAACAAAACCGAAGGGATAATGCCTTATGAAAAAAAAACATTCAATACCAGAAGTAAACTTAGATGAACTTGTTCATACTCAGATGATTTTAACAAGTCGGCAACTTACAGAGGAAGAACAAATCAAATATGGTTATGAGCTTGCACAAACAGAACTAAAACTTGTAGCTGTAAAGGAAGAAAAGAAAGAAGTAGTGCGAAATTTCAACGCCGAAATAAGTGAACATGAGCAAAAAATAAAAGAATTATCTAAGATATTAGATAAAAAGGAGATCACTACTCAAAACGAATGCAAAATTAAAATAGACCGTGTCAAGGGTGTCAAGTTTTGCTATCCTATTGATGGTAGCCAACCTTTTGAGTTACCGTTAGAAGAACAAGATTATGATTTGCTAACCTAACAGGCAATCCGTAAATATGGACAAAATTAAAATCCTTTTATTGAAAACTGAGAAGACTACCAAATTAGCTGTCTATTTCGATTACAGACCTCATTTAGTAGAGCAGATTAAAAAGATAGAAGGAAGGAGATATAACCCTCAATATAAACGATGGGAGTTACCATTATCTAAAATTGGGATATTGAAAAGAGAATTTCCAGACGCAGAATATTCAGATGGAGTAAAAGAATATTTTGCGATAAATGAAGAGAAACAAAAATTACTATCTGAAGAATATAACAAAATCATTGAGGGAATAGATTTAGAAAAACCCTTGCCAAATGGGAAAAAGTTATTTCATCATCAAATTGTTGGGATAAAAAGACTAATTAGAAACAGAAGGATGATACTCGCTGATGATATGGGCTTAGGGAAAACATTACAATCATTAGTAGCTGCTAAACTGTTGAGCGATTATTATGGCAATTATCAGATTGTTGTTATTTGTCCTGTATCGTTAATGGAGAATTGGCTCAGAGAAGCAAATTCTATAAATATAAAAAATATTAGTGTTTATAGTTGGGCTAAGCAACCGAACAAAATTGATAATAATTATATTTTAATAGCAGATGAAGCACATTATGCTCAAGCAGGCAGTAAGACTAAGAGAGGGAAGAATTTTCTTAAATTATCAGAAGCCGACAATTGTAAAGCATGTTTCTGTCTCTCAGGGACACCTGTAAAAAACGGAAGACCAATAAACCTATTCCCATTACTTAAAGCTACGAGACATGAACTTGCGATGGATAAATCATCATATATGCACAGATATTGTAACGCACACATTAGGAAGGTTGGGCGGAGACAATTTTGGGATATAAATGGGTCATCGAATCTCAAAGAACTGCATGAGAAAATCAACAATATAATGATCAGAAGGACTAAAAATGATTGTCTGGATTTACCAGACAAAATAAGAGTATTGCGAGAAGCCGAATTATCGGAGCAATCCATATCTCTGTATAATGAAACTCTCAGTAATCTTAGGGAAGAATATCAAAGGAGATTAAACGAAGGGATTATCAAGAACGAAGGGGAAGCACTTGTAATGTTACAGCATCTTGCACATGCTGGTGCATACGGTAAGATAGAGACAGCTTATGAATTAGGTGAAGAAGTAATAGAAGAAGGCAATCAAGTTGTCATATTTTCTACTTTCACAGAACCATTGCTCGAACTACAAAAGAGATTCAATAATAATAAAATTCCTGTATCTCTTTTAATCGGAGCAACTAAAAACAGACAAGAAGTGGTGGACGAATTTCTTGCAGGGAAAACGAAAGTATTTTTATTATCTATGGCTGGTGGGGTAGGAATAGATTTGTATTCTGCATCAACAATAATTTTAATCAATAGAGCTTGGACACCTGGAGATGTCCTGCAAATTGAAGACAGATTACATAGAATTGGACAAAAAAAATCAGTAACATCTATTTGGTTACAATACGGAGAAGTTGACAAGCATGTCGATGAAATATTGCAAAGGAAAAGTATTAACATTAACGAGATACTTACAAAAGGTGGCAAAGACGATGATATTATCCGATTTGCCAATAGGTTTTTCACTCATAATGAATAGGTCAAAATCAATATGCCGAGAGGAAGAATGCTTAACAAAAAAATTAGTTATGACGAAAAAGTTAGTCGGTTGTCGCTAAAATCCAAGTTACTTTTTACATGGATGATAGCACATCTTGATAAAAAAGGTAGATTTTTTGCAGACCCGAACATAATTAAAGGTCAGATTATCCCATTTGTGAATGAGATTAGCTCTAAAGAAATTCCCAAATTATTGGATGAAATGAGTAATCACTCACTTATAAATCTATATGAAGTAAGTGGGCATAAATATCTGGAATATATAGGATTCCATAAAAATCAGACTATCAATGAAGATAGGGAAGGTGAATCAATGATACCAGAGCCAACTCCTGACCAACTCCAGAGTAACTCAGGAGTAACTCAAGACCAACTCACTGCTAATATAAATATAAATATAAATAAAAGAGAATATAAGAGAGAGGACACACCCACACATCCTTTACAAGAGTGGATTGTTAATAATCTATCTGCGGTAATAAAATTAGATAAACAACTCACCTATGAGGAATGTCAAAAGTTATTATCCGAATTTGATGAGACTATTATTAAAACAGTCTTAGCGGATATGGATAACTATAAGCCCTTAACAAAAAAATATAAGAGTGTTTATTTAACATTAAGAAAATGGATCGGAATACATTTAAGAGGTAAGAATGGAACAAATAAAAAAGGCAATATTGACTTTGATAAATACAAAAGAGAAATCAGAACAGAAGGCGATAAAAATATATCATAACAAGCCAAAATTAAGCTGGCTTCCAAAAGAATATGAGAATCTTTATCAAAGAACTGATTTATTATATTCTAAATGCCTGGAATTATTTGGCAAAATAGAAGCAGTAATGAGAGATGATATACCAGAAACCACAATGCGACAATGGTTCATTGAATTTATTAAGGCAGGATGGACAAGTGAGATGGTTAGTCGTAGATACAATGCTTTAATACGCAAGCCCAAATATGGATCGATAACATTCTCAGATTGGGTAAACGCTGTGCCTATTTATGGTGAAGATGAAATCAATCTCATCGTAAAAAGGAGAATTGAAAATTTAATTTGGCAAGGGAAACACATAATAAACAACATCGACAATCTGGATGCAACAATTATAGAACAGGAAAGGGAAGCGATAGAGGTTGCAGTGATAAAAGAATTGGAATATTATTACAAAGTAAGAAAAAGCGAAATAATAGAGATTATCAAAGAACAAATAAAAAACATTATTTCAAATAAAAGTATTGAGGCGAATGATGGAAACAATTAAATTCATAAAAGGGGAAGAGTTATTGAATAGCGGATTCACAGGGGGCATAGTCATAGAAAGAAATTTAACAGGAAGAAATCCACTATACTCAGTATTTGTAGCAGGAAAGACAAAGTTCCCGACAGGTAAATTATTTGTAGAAGTGCGAGGCGAAATTGTGCCAGAGAATGAATATGCAGTTATTGAAAATAATCATAGCTCTATTGACAAATAGATAAAGAATGTGTATGTTTGTTGTGAACAAACGAACATAATACAATGATAGTAGTAATAACTAAAGTAAACAAAGAAAAAGTTTCATATAGAGATTATGGAAAGGGATATATTAAAGTAGAGTTCCAAAATCATTACAAGCCAGATGAAACATATATTACTTACATATCTAAAGAGAATAAGAATTATCAGAATTGGAAAGGATTTAAGGTGGGTGATATTTTAGGGAATGTTGAATTGAAGGATAAGAATAAAAACATTATTGATGCAGACAGCAAACCTATCTTAGTAGGGAGAGAATTGCCTCAACAATTAACTATAAATTTAAAGGAGAGCGAATGACATTTGAAGAATATTTGAAATACAAATATCCAAGAAGAAGATCAATCATATCCATATTCACAAAAGCAGAATTAATTACTGAACAATTAGAGTATGATCGAATAAGAGAAGGTGATATTCCCGATTACAAAAAAGAGTTTGAAAAAATCTATTATAAAGAATCCAAAGATGAGGTTTGGAAGTGGATAATAGATAATTTTATCCCGAAGCGGGTAGCAGACTACCATAATGAGAGTTAATTTAAAAATCGTTAGTTGAGTTGGGTATTTTGATACAAAAATCAAAAAATAAAACAAGGATAGACAACGCCGATATTAAATTACACAACAAAGATTGATTACCATAAAACCATTGGCGAAATCCAGAAAATTTTGGTTGACAATGGAGTCCAGGCAATTAGCATTGATTATGATGACAACAGACTTCCCATTGCTCTGACATTTTTCGTAATGATAAATCAAAATCCCGTTAATTTCAGGTTACCGAGTAATTGGGGAGGGATAAAAAAACTTCTTGATAAGAATAAGAAAATACCGAAGAACCTGAAAACTGAAGAACAAGCCATAAGAATTAGCTGGAGGATATTAAAGGATTGGATAGAAGCTCAAATGGCAATTATCCAATGCGGATTGGCGGAACTCCCAGAAGTATTCCTTCCGTATGCAATGACAAACAATGGAACGACACTATTCCAAGCAATCAAATCAAATAATATGAAATATTTAGAGGGCTAAAATGAAGCAAGAAATTGAACCATTAATTATCGCAATAGTTATCTTTGTGTTATTCGTATCGTCAATGATATTATTAATTCACAGTTATTTCCTTTTTAACGATTTGCGAAAAGTGGCAGATAAACTTGGGGATAAGGTTTTCAATTGGCTAATTGGGGAGGATAAATGAGATGGGATATAATAAGATGACACAAGGCATCATAGATGAAATAAACGAAAGCTATACTAAAATGCTGGTAACACGGACAGAGTTGGCTGAGAAACACCAGATAAAAATTAGGACAATAACAAATTACCTGCACAGTAATAAAATCCCTATATGGGACACACACAGATTATACAAAACCACAAAGGAACAGATAATAAAAGATTATTGTGTAAACAAAATTCCGAGAACAGAAATACAAAAAAAATATGGAATATCTCATAGCAAGTTGTATTGGATATTAAAGTTAGCAGGGATAAAATTATGGGATTTACAAAAAGAACCGACCAACAAAAAACCAATAAGAGAAATGTCGGATGATATATATTATTGGAAGAAAGATAAAAGTTCTTATGCGAAAATATTTTATGAGTTTAACAAGTAAGAAATTATGCATGAAGTAAGAAACATATCAATTAAAAGTTTTATCAAAACGACAAATAAAAATTTATCAGGCATAAACTGTGCTTTTGAAAGAAATCATTGGATAGACTATAACGAAGAATGTTACTATCATCCCAAGCTAAAAATATACATTTGTAAAAGTTGCAGATCGAAAGATGCTGCAAAGAAATTCCACAATGTTCCTAAACAGTATAATGGTTACAATTATCAAAGCACTCTGGAATCGGAATTTGCGAAACAACTCGACTTAAAGATTAAAGCAGGATTAATAAAGGATTGGAAACGCCAAGTTAAGATTGAAATAAATTGTAAAATCATAGACGGTCAACCAATATTAACAGATGAGCCATTATTATCTCTAAAAAAACAGAATATCGAATCTTATCATATATGTAATTACATAATGGATTTTGTGGTAACTAATAATGATGGGTCAATAATATATTATGAAACAAAGGGCTATGAGACAGAATTATGGAAATTAAAATTCAGACTTGCCGAAAATATCTTACGCAACAGGGTTGAATTAATCGTTATCAAGAAAAACAATTACAAAATCAAGAGGAAAAGCAATGGGAAAAAAGATAATTGATTACAAGGGCATCAGGAATAAATATCTCTTAACACAAACAGAGATGGCTAAAGTGCTTGGATTATCAGGACAAATGAGAATCTCTGAATATGAGAGGGGGGTTAACGAACCTTCCAAACAGGTAAAAATATTATATTGTTTAATAGATAAATACGGGGTTGATATTGTAAGACAATTCACGGAGAGATTATGAATTTCCGAGATAAGTTTATATCAGAATACATATCCAGAATTGAAGACAGTAAATTTGTATTGAACAATAGAGAAGCAGAATTTTTTAAGAATATTAAAAACTTAAACCAAAAATCTAAGCCAATAACTCCCAAACAATACAATTGGCTCAGGGATATTGCAGAAAGTATCCCAAAGAGAAATAAAAAATGAAAGATTGGAGAGGAAATAAAACTTCAGTGATGAAAACTCTTGGTGCTGATGCTGGGAAAAGAGAGAAAAACGATTATTATGCTACACACCCCGACGCAGTAAAGAAGCTATTAGAAGAAGAAAATTTCAACAAATACATCTGGGAATGTGCATGTGGTGAAGGTCATATTAGCAAGGTATTGGAACAACAAGGTTATATAGTTAGATCAACAGATATTATTGACAGAGGTTATGGCACAGTCAAGGATTTTTTATTTTTCAACAATGATAAATTTGATGGAGATATTATAACAAATCCGCCGTATGCCTTCGCTCAGGAATTTGTTGAAAAAGCATTGGAAGTTATCCAAGATGGGAATAAGGTTGCAATGTTACTTAGAATCCAATTTCTTGAAGGAAAGAAAAGAAAACTGTTGTTTGAAAAATATCCGCCTAAAACCGTATATGTATTTTCGGAAAGAATTAAATGTGCTATAAATGGTAATTTTGAATTGATAAGTAGTAGTCCAATGGCTTTCTGCTGGTTTGTTTGGGTAAAAGGTTACAAGGGGGATACAATAATTAAGTGGCTTTAGGAAAAGAAATAAAATGAAAAAATTATTTTTTGATGAACATGATGAATGTCACTGTTATCCTACAAGTTATTTTGATAATAGTGATATAGTTACACTTGCAATCCCAGACAAAAGTAAAGATTATTTTTATTGTAAGGCTAAGGGAGAGTGTTACACTACAATCATGGACAATGGATTGAGAAGTTGTGGCAAAGAGTGTGATGAATACGAACCAAGAAATGGCAAGAATGGAGTTTGCAGATACAGAACACACACTTATAAAGATAGCAAAGTAAAGTTTGTAATAAAGAACGGAAGGGCATATAAAATATGACAAAAATAGAGTGGACTGAACGAACATGGAATCCGATTATCGGATGC
>CAZCJF010000056.1:0-19666 GCA_964499095.1 uncultured Ignavibacteriaceae bacterium | reverse complement strand
TAAATCTGTTTTATAGAGTATAATTTCTTTAACTATTTTTTATTGAATCTATTTAACCAAAATCATTTTTTTTGCATCGCTTAATTCCCTTTCCTCATTATCTAAGGATAATATCCGGATTTTATAAATATATATACCACTTGCTATGTCATTTCCATAAAATGAAATATTATAGTATCCGGCTTCTTTTTCCTCATTTAATAAATCGAAAAGTTTATTTCCAAGAATATCGAAAACTGATAGATTTATTAAACTTTTATCTGGAATTTGAAAATTAATTTTTGTAAACGAGTTAAAAGGATTTGGGTAATTTTGGAATAGAGCAAAAGTTATTGGGTTACTAAAGTTTATAACTTCGGGTAAATAGTAATATTTATATGTACCATTAAAATTTATTTGTTTAATTCTGTATTTATATTTTCCGGTGATTTTCAGAATATCTTGAAAACTGTATCTGAATAGTTCACTCGAATTCCCTCGACTTTTAATAAAATCGATTGTTTCCCAAAAACACTCTTCCCGATTACTTATATTCATTCGTTCTATTTCAAAACCGAGGTTGTTAATCTCACTGGCAATATCCCAATAAATATTAACCTGGTTCAAATTAGTATTAGCAGTTAGATTATATAATTCAACCGGTATTTGAAATTGCCCATTCGACAAATAGACACTATCAATCAAACTATTTAGCAATCCTCCATTAATTGTTAAATCATTATTATTTTCAATAAAACAAATTACATTACCATTTGCCGAGGAATCAATATCAGCAGTTAAAAAGTAAAACAAGCCATTGGTGCTTATATTTGAAGTGAAATTTTCAAATTCTAAAATCTTGTTCAGTGGATCAGTGATAATAGTATTACCTAACTGTTCAGAAAAATTAGGTGTAAAAACAGAATCAGTGCTTGCCCAGAGTTTAACGTTAGATAAACCCGATCCTGAACCTATAATTTTAATTTTAAGACTTGTTAAGTAAGCTCCATTTTCTTCTGCCCTTAACCGAAAGCGTCCAATTACTTGATTTGTAAAGCCGGCAATTATTTCTGGATAGAATGAGCTTCCATCTTCAAATTCGATATCTGACAAAAAACCCACCCCTTGGATTTGAAAGGTAAATGGATCTTCATAATGGTCATTATTAGAAATTGATACAGTTGCTATCCGCAGTCCCACTAAGGTAGGATCAAAAGTTATTTCAAAATTTGAATATTCTCCTGGAGCGACGGATTTTGAAGGTTGCAATGAGACATAAAAATCCGATGAACCAGAACCGAAAATATCAATTAGATTATCTGAACCTGTTAGGGTCAGAGTATCAGTCCCAAAATTTTGAATAATAAAAGTGTGAGTAATTTTACCTGTGCTCTCGTTAACTGATCCGAAATCTGTTAGATCAATTTCACTTGGCGAAGAATCACCATTCAAAATAGCAACCCCATTACCAATAATATTTATTTCAGGCCCAGTTACGGATTCAATGGAGACCATCCATCCTTTGGATTCCAAATTTGATTTATAAATCATACCTTGTGGAGTTGGTGGTGCGTTGCCTTGAAGTTTAACAACTCTGTTAGTTGTTTCTAATTCATCAAGTTGTCTGAGAATTTTATCAACAGAATCAGCAGAAAGAAGATTATTACTCAAATTTAAATCAGTTATTTGCCTACAACCTGATATATTAACACTGGTTAGTTTATTATCACGAAAATTCACTTCCCCAATACCATTTTCAACTAATAGTGCTCCACTAAGATCCAATTTTGTATATTTATTTTGCGAAGCTAATATCAGAATTGTGTTACCTATTGTATTATTAATTTTAAATTCTCCGCTTTGATTAGTTCCCCAAATAAGTAATTCTCTCATCGCCGGGAAATTTTGCATAGCTGAAAACATATTTGAATTTGAGATTGAGTGATTTTCTCTGATGCACAAATGCCACATCTCTTCTGTGCTGTTCGAAAAATGAATATCCTGGAAATCGTTCAATGCAGCTCGAAAATCCTCCAGTGAAGTTGACTCAGAAAGATCTAATGATTTTAGGTCATTATCTTCTAAACATAACCTTTTAAGGTTAGGAGTATTTTTAAGAGAAACTTTTTTTACGTTTACTGAACGAAAACACTCAATCGTTTTTAAATTTATGAAATTATCAAAGTTTAAAGAATCGAGCAGATTGTAAGATGAACACCAGGTTTCTAAATAAGGAGCTGATAAACTTAAATTTTCAATTCTGGATATTTTTTGATCTGCAACAAAAGGAATTGATTTCGATCCTCCGTCGCTGGCATCGTAACCAATATTAATCATTCTGATCGCACTCCAGGGAGTAACCTTCAATCGATTAACTCTAAATCCTTCTGTTCCATAATCCTTATTTGGATTAGTAATCGTACTAGTAGTGCTATCAGCAAAAGTCCATAGAATTGTTGCATTTCCTTGAATAGAAATTATAGGCGAAAAAGTTCTGCCGTTTGAGTAAAAAATAATTTCGTCATCTGAGTTCTGTGAATAAGATAAATCTATTAGTTGCAGGATAATGATAAGTATAAAAATAATTATCCTCTTTTTATGTGAAATTATTGCAGAATCTTTCATAATTATTTATTCTTTTGAAATTACAGCTTTAGCAAAACAGTATAAAAACTAAATTTGTGCCACTATATTATTATAGTGAATCATAGAAGGTTTTTTCAATATATCAATTTTTAGTTTGTCGTAACTAAAATTGCATCTTAAGATGAGATAGAAGATGATAGTTATTTCAAAAGAATCATTTTCTTTATTTGATTAAAACTATTAGTCTTGATTGCATAAAAATAGACTCCACTTGATAGATTAGATGCATTAAATTCAATATTATATACTTTATTTGCTTCCAACTTATCGTTGAATAACTCTGCCACTTCATTTCCAAGTACATCATATACAACTAACCTTGCAGTTTCATTTTCACTTGAGGCAAAACGAATATTTGTTTTTGGATTAAATGGGTTCGGATAATTTTGTTCCAAAACAAAACCATTCGGTATTTCTCCTGCATTTACCTCAATCGCATTACTGTATTCATACTTACCATCATTATCAATTTGTTTTAATCTAAATACATACTTACCGTATTTAATGCCTTCAACTAAATATGAATACTTTTTTGGTGAGTTTGAATTTCCATTTCCTGCAACAAATCCAATCTTGGTAAAATTCTTTTCGTTATCCTGTTTCTGTAAACCTACTGGTGCACTTTCTATGTCGAATCCATAATTGTTAACTTCTGTCTCTGTTGTCCAGTTTATTAGAATCCCTTTCTTATTTACCTGAGCCGTAAACGAGTTAAGCTCTACAGGCAAGGGACTGTTTAAACCAGCGCCATAAGTAACACTAAGGTAAACTGCTTTGTTGTTTGTACCAGGAGTTGTAAAATGATAATGCTGCAAATTGCCTTTACTAATACTTGGATTAACAAAACTAATTCCGGCTGTTTGATTTGGATCGGCAATAGCTATTTTTACATGAACATATCTTTTAGGTGTTGAATTTAATTCATTTGACAATGTGTATCCTGTAAGTGTACCAGAGCCAGTTTTATACCAAATATTTTGAATTGCTAAAATTCCGTTACTGTTTTTAACCCACGAAATATTGTAATTACCTATCTGACCGCTTGACCCCAAAACAGGCCAAAGTAATTCAGTATTATCTTCAGCATAAGTTATTTCAACAGATGGATTATTTCCAAAACCAATAGGATTATAACTTAAGTAAAGTTGTGCCACCTTAAATTTAGTAGATTGTGTTGCAGAAGCCATAATGTCAAATTCATAGAACTGATTTGGGGCAGTACCAGTAATTTGTTCATTAGCAAATTCAAAATGGATTGTTTGACATAAAACATTATTTGCAAAAAATACAATAAAAATTAAACTCATTGCAAACAATTTAAGGCTAATAAATTTTTTCATTTTATTTTCCATTGATTCAGTTTTTAAACTTCTAACAAATTTATTGTATTCCTAAACCATTATTACTTTGCCAAACGGTATTATCATTTGCATCTACATCTCCATCCATATCAATATCAGCATTTCTATAACCAGTTTGTCCTAATTCAGAATCTATAAAATCTTCATTATCACTATTTTGGATTTGTCCGTTACCATCAACATCACCGGCAATCATTCCCCAAACTACGGGAGAACTGTCTAGTAACTTACCGCCTACCGAATTACCAGCAGTTGTAAAATTATAACTTGTTGTTTGACCTGCCGTTAAACTAACCGGATTAGTGCTTCTGATCATTAAGTGGTTTCTGTGTCTAACTGTTATATAGTAAAGGTCTGTTGGAACTTCAAATGTAAGAGGTGAACCAGCCGGGTCTATAATTGAACCATTTTGTCTTATAATTCCGGCTTTTCGAGAAACAATATTTAATGGATTATTTTTGTCTCTTAACTCAACTAGAACCCAATCAACTGCATATCCCGCTGCACCTGAAATCTGAGTTATAACTTGTGTGTTTGTAACCAAAGTATCACCAATAAAATTCCACGGAGATGACGCGTAAGGTTGATATGCTGGTACGTAATTAAGTTGACTAAGATATCTGCCCATATCATTTGTTGTTGAGTTGTAAGCTCCTTCTAAAGCTGCCGTTAAATTTAGTGATGGACCTTTTTTGTATAATTTAATTCCACCCACTCTTACCTCATTCCCTTCAATAACTGACCTTACTGTAAATACAACTGTTTTTGTATTATTTGGTATAATAAGGGATTGATCTTCTACTGAATTTTCTAACCTATACCTTTTCCAATAAGGTGTATTACAAGAAAACCTTAATTCTGGACCTTCGATGGGAGACCATCCTCCGTCATCTGCAAAGAAGGAAACTGCAACGATTATATCTGAACTTCCGGTGCTACCCTTAGTCCAAATTTCAAAATAATTTTCTCCTTTCTCAACTGCGCCAAATTTTGTATTATCAGCCATTATATCTATACGACCATTTTCACTCGAAAAACTAAACCCATCAGAACCTGGAGGTCCGTCGTTTATGATCCACGATGAATAAGCAGTTGAATATTGACCGTTAAGATCGTATCCGTCTGGGTAATTATTACCATCAAAATCCTGATTCATCTTCGGAAAAACATTTTGATAAGGGTCTGGTAATGATAAGTTGTTATAGACATTGTTATACAAAATATCAGCCCACTCTTTGTATGTTTTTACCGGGATATTTTTCTGCTGGCACCAGGATAGCAGGCTATCCATTTTTATTAAATAATTTTGCCAGACTTCTTCAGAGCTTTCCCCACCATGTACATCCGAGCTCGGATTTCCATGCCCACCGCCTAAGAGTGCTTTATTAATTCCGACAAAATGTGCAATAATTGATTTCATCTGTGCTAAGTTATAAACTTCATCTCTTAAAATATTCCATTGAATGCCAAATTGTGCATCCTGATTTGGGTCATATTCATTAAATGTGCAAACGGCTTCCTGCTGGAAAGAATGTGTATACGTTGCACCTGCACTATAACCTAAAGGCGTTAATGCAGCTTTAAGGTCTGCTCTATTTAAAGTCGGGAAAATTAAATTTTCTGTTGTAACAGAATTAGCTAGAAATGCCATCCCTGGCTGTATCCAGGTAGTTGGTCTCTGTAAGCCATAATAATCCGCTAATTTCAAAGTTTCATTGGCTAATACTCTAATCCCATCAATTGTTAATCTTACCCCCGCAGCACTGAATAAATAATACTGAACATTTGTGTGTGTGCCTAAATTTACGACGGGATCATTCCAAACATCAGTTACCCTTACAACAGTGGTGTCATTTATTCTCATATCCATTAAGAAAAGATTCGGGGCTGAGGCAGGAAGCGAAGGTATGTAAATATAGTACCCAGTATTTGCATCTGTACTCCCGGGTCTAAAATATGCAGCAAATTGCGCAGAAACTATTGAAACCTGGTTCCCGTTTATGTTACAATATCCTGACCCTCGAGCATTTGAGATAATAGGCGTTGCAAACTCTAAACAAATTTTATTTCCAACCCTATGATCAACCCCTGGTAAACCATCATAATCGAAAACACTAAATGTAGTTCTAAAAAAGTTAGTTCTATGATTGGGAGTATGATCCATTAACTCGTGCCCCTGCTGCTGAAACTTTCTCAAACTATCAATATAAGAGGGTGTAGTCGTCATTGGGTCTGTTCCAAAATTTAACCCCAGCCCTGCTTTAACACCATATTTATTAAAGACTGCGAAGTAACTGCTATAACGCAGTACACTGGCATTATCATCCCACCTAAAACCAATCCCGACTTGTTTGGGTACGACAGTCTGGCTAAGTGCTATAGAGCCTGATAGTAAGATTATTGCTAACAGGAGAAAATATTTTCTTATCATATCTTTTGTTAAGTTAATTTGTGTCAATTGGATTTTCCCCCCAGAATAATAGGTGCAGATAAACTGATGACTGAGAGGGATTTATTATTCATTTTAACATAGTAATTAAAATTTCCTGAATCAATAAGCCATTCTAAATTTATAAAAAATTATAGCCTGTTTTGACCATACAAAAATTCAATTATTATTCCATTCCAATGTTCTTAATAATTACAAAAAATCCATCATTTATCCGGGTTTGTTCCATTCTGGAATAAATTTGGCGTAGATGTGTAGAATATTAATACAAAAAAATCACATCCAAACTTATTAAAGCAGGATGTGATTTTTAATTAAAAAAAGGAAACAAAAAATTATTTAAGCAAAATCATCTTAATTGTATGGACATAATCATCAGCCTTAATAGTGGCAAAATAAGTACCGCTCGGTATATTAGAGGCATCGAAACTAACTTTATAAATTCCGGGAGTAACTTCATCATTGACCAACGTTGCAATTTCGCTGCCCAGAATATCAAAAACTTTTATAGTAACAAAAGTAAGTTTTGGAACCGAGTATTCTATGTTTGTTTTGGGATTGAATGGATTTGGATAATTCTGTGCAAGATTAAAAGTAACCGGCACATTTAATTGAATCTCAACTTCAGAACTATATTCATATTCGCCCAAATTGTTCATTTGCTTTAGCCTGTACAAATAAGTACCAGCTTTTACAGTATTATCCGTAAATGAATAGTGTTTTGGACTAATCATTTTAATTGAGCCGGGAAAACTTCCAACAGTTGTGTAGTTATCTGAAAATGATCTTCTTTCAATTTCGAATGCCAAATTATTTTCATCTTTTGTTTCCCACTCAATAAAAACGTTGCCATCATTAAGAAGATTTGCAGTAAACGAATTTAATTCCACTGCTGAAGCAGAGCCGGGTCCAAATATTCGGGCTTCCCATAGACCTGCCCAGTTAGCATTATTGCTGCTAAGGCATGTTACCCTTATATATCTTGTGTTTAGAGAGCTGAATTCGTTTACTGTCCACTCCTGGCTGGATGAAGAAGCGTTTGATATAAGTTCTGACCAGGAATTGCCATCCGAAGAAGCACTTATTGAGAACCGATAAATTCTTCCGTTATTCCATTGATAGAATGAAACTGCCACTAAAGTAACCCGCTGAACAAAACCCAAATCATATTGGATCCAGTGAGGCATAATTTCCGCAGCCCATCTCGAATTAGGATCTGAATCACCTGAAACTAAACCATCCAGTGTTTTGGCGGGGCTTGTGTTCGGGTCAGTTGTTGCAGAGGCATTAACAGTCTCAACTACATATTCACGCCATCCGACAAAAGGTATAGCAAGTAATTTATAAAAAGTTGAGTTACCTGTAGATGAGATTACATTACCTGCAAGATCTCTAAGATTACTTAACACTATGCTGTAAACTCTGTTAGTATCATGGTTAGTAGTAGTTAAAAACAGCCTTCTGCCGCTTTCTGATAAATTTGCACCTAAAATCTGTATGCCGCCGGTTATGATGTAGTTTGTTGGATTTCCAATATCATTTACAGAAAGTGCTTCCGAAAAATCCAGAACTAATTCATTAGCTTCCATTATTTGTGCACTCAATAATGAAGGCGGTGTTAAATCTGTGTTTACTGAATAATTATAATTTGCAGAATTTGAACCGGAAGAGATTATGTTACCGGAAAGATCTCTTACATTATTAACTGTAACAGTATAACTGCCAGAAGTATGCGGAGTAGTGGTAAGAGTAACCACTGAAGAGTTATGATTCACAGCAGAAATACTAATTCCGTTTGTTATAGAATAATTGTTAATACTTTGTGCAGAATTGGGGTCTAATCCTTCAGAAAAATTAATTCTAAGTGTGGTTTGATTTATTAGTTGCGCAGACAAAACTCTTGGAGGTGTAATATCCGGTCCGGTAGATGCTTCATAAGCACCTATATCCCACCCATTCCCTTGCGGTCTAACAATTCCGGAAATGTCTTTATTATATTCAGGATCTAATGGAGTGCCGGCATCAATTGCAGGAGAGTTGGAAGAGAGCGAATAAATCCTGCTGGCATAGCTTGTAAAATTTGGATTGGCACTAATACTATTTATATCATGATTTCCCAATCCCCAATTTCTCCATTGGGAGAATGAGAGTCCGGAACCATTAACATAAAAAGGCGTGCTGCTTGTTGAGTAATAAAGGTTATTGTCAAATACTTTATTGGAGTCAGTTGTTAAATCCATTACGCTGCCGGAGGATTTATAAACAATATTGTTTTTAATCCAACCGTGCCACGGCTTCGTCCAGGTTCCTGTAAATTCCCCGCCGGTAGTTTTTGTTTCAAAGAAAAAGAATCTGCTGTTTACCAGGGTGTTGTTATAAATATAAATTGAGTCACAAACGCTGCCAATATTGATTCCGATATAATGACCAACAATAATATTACCATAAATTTTGATATCAGTCAGCCAACTCCATCCAACCGAGGAATAATTATTCCGCTTTCCAAGAACCTGAACTCCAACACCGGTTCCATAATAAGTACTTTGGGGAAGTGAATCGATTATTGTGTTGTATCTAACAATGTGCCCACCGGTTCTTCCTCCGGTATTTATGTGCTGTAAGTCTATCCCAGTATAATAATTGTTAACTATGTAATTATGTTCCCATATGTTGTTTTTGGCCTTATAATTTCCATACTGTCCTGACCAGGATGAGTGTGAGCCACATTCCCATATCTTATTATACCCGATATATGCATAACTGGATACGATGTATAAACCATCGCCATCATTGGTTCTTACATTGCCCATATGATGGATATCGCAGTTTGTAATCCTTGTATAATCTCCACCACTTGTTCTTATTCCAGCCTCGAAAGATCCCCAGACCTCAAGATTATCAAATGTTAAATAATCTGTTGATATTTCTCCGATAGAAAACGCGCGTGCGGGATTTTCAACAAAAGAATAATAAGATGTTGGGTTACCATTAGAGTAAATGTAAAGATACCCGCCGCCGTAATAAAATTTATAATCCGAATTACATGCACCTGCAGATGATTGCTGATAACCCCAGTTGGTTGCTACGCCGGGTTTTTCAAAAATAACGTAGAAGGGAGCGGATGATAAGGATCTTCTCCAGATATTTGAACCCTGATCACTCCAATCTGATGAAGAGCCTAACAAACTATTTGATCCTAATATTCTTGGTTTTCGGCCTGTGCCGTATGCGGTTATAATTATTCTATTATTTTCACCAGTCCCACCATCATTTGGTTTAAGTTCTTCTCTCCAGATTTCTCCACGCTTAAGGGCGATAACAACATTACCGCTGCTCGTATTAAAATTAAAATTATTCACTTTTGATAAAGTCCGCCAGGCAGTAGCTTCAGATGTACCATTATTTGAATCATTGCCATTGGTTGCATCAACAAAATAATTTTGAGAAAAAGAAAAGTTAATTATTAGCAGGAAGGAAAGAGCCACCTTTTTTATCATCTATTCTTGCACCTATAAATAAGTTAATAAATAAATATTATACGACTTAAAAACAGAATATTGAGCGAATGAAAGTCAGAAATATTTTAACGAATAAATTACTTCTTGAATGAACGGTTTTTGAGAATTTAAGAAGCATTGGAATTAGTTTCCTCACGCATTGCAGAAACTAATTTTGTTGGACGTAAAGATACAATTATTATTCCACATTTACGAAATTAATTTTCCCTATAAATGTCTTTTTTTTAAGCACTTAAAGAAGGTTAGAATTTAACTTTCTAATTATTGGGATTTACACATTCCTATATCTAATAATTATTAAACGATACCAAATATTTTTTCTATTTCATAATCATCATTTTTTTTGCTTGATTAAAATCTCCCGTAAACATTCTGTAGATATAAGCACCGCTTGGAAGATTTGATGCCTTAAACTCTAATTCATATACTCCTGTTTCTTTTTGCTCTGATAATAATTCTCTTATTTCTGAACCAAGAATATCGTACAACATTATAGTTACTTTACTCTCTTTCGGAAGCTGATACCTTATTTTAGTTACAGGGTTAAATGGATTTGGATAATTCTGATATAATGCAAATTCTGTTGGAATAAAATTGATCTCAACTATATCTGAGTAAATGTACTTCCCATCGTTATCTATTTGCTTTAACCTATATTGAAATTTATTGCCTCCAACTAAATTTTTATCCGTGAAAGAATATTCTTTTGGTGAATTGGAATTTCCGTTGCCTTCAACAAATCCAATCTTCTTCCACACACCCCTGCCTTCGGCTTCCCCTCTCGAGAGGGGATAAAGGGGTGTGTTGCGCTCCATTTCAAATCCATAATTGTTTACTTCTGTGGCGGTTGACCACTTTAGAAGCACAGCATTATTTTTTATTTCAGCAGTAAATAAACTCAACTCGACAGGTAAAGCCCAATATCCATCACCTTGAATTGTTACTGTATCAGGAACTCCACTTGGATCTTCGCTTATAAATACTCCATTAAGATCCACTGTTATTAAATTTGTTGCTATCTGCGCACTGCTGGGGATGTAAAAACGTGTACCATTTGCAATGACAAGGTTAACTTCCTGACCGAAGCCGATGCCGCAAGTAATAAACAAAAGTATGGTAATTATTTTTTTTAACATTTTATTATCCCCTTTAATTTGATGACAGAGCAGATGATGATACTTCGGTTTCAGATTTATTTTTAAGTAACTCGATTTCCTTTCTTAATTCATTTATACTTTTTTGCTGTTCTTTAATAGCATCAATTAGTAGTACATTTATTTTTAAGTAGTCAATTGATTTATATCCTTCACTGTCCGTTTTTACAAGAACTGGTATAACTTTTTCAACTTCCTGAGCAATTAAACCAATTTGTTCATCATCACTAAATTTTTTCTCAGGAAATTCATCCTTATTTAACTCATAGCTTATTGGATTTAACTTTTCTATTTGCTCTAAACTATTTTTTAATGGCTTAATGTTCTTTTTAAATCTTTCATCAGATGCTTGTGTCCAGCTGCCTGTGTATGTTCCTGAACCGTTTACTAAAACCAATCCGTTTGCGCCTGTTCCAGATGCTATCCCTGGTGTTAGTTGAATATTTCCACCAGCCCCATTAAAACCTATTTCACCATCACCAGCTTGTAGAGTAATATCAACATCATTGTAATCAGTAGTATTATTACCAGTAATTAATTTTATACCTTGATACCTTGGTGACAATGAACCTCTTACATTATAAGTTTGTAATAGTATTCCACAATTCGGAGTTATGGTAGATGCCTCTTCTTCACTGAATCCAGATAATAGTTTTATTCTTCCGTCTCTGCCATGCAAATTATAATGAGTAATTAAATCTATATCTCCAGCCATATCATGCCCATTTCCCGTTATCAAATGGATATCTCCTCCGCCTCTGGATTCAGTACCTGTACCAGATTTAATATAAACTTCACCTGGCTGTGATCCATCTCCGGCTACTATAATTACATTTCCACCGACTGAGGTTCCATCTCCTGGTTCGATTATTATATTTCCTGGATTGGCATCGTGTGCAGTTCTTAAAAAGATAGATGCTCGCTCAGATTCGGTCAATAGTAATATGTTCCCCCCTTGATGTGACCTCGCCGTATTGAGGGTTATTGAACCCGCGAATTGAGAACCGTATCCTGTACTTAAATTTATATTTCCCCCGCTATAACCCCCTCTTCCTGTTTCGATATTAATATTACCACCAGTGCTGCTTCCTGATCTCACAATTGCATTGCCAGAGATTATATCAATTCGACCTCCATTTACATTTGGGTTTCCAGTACCAGCATTACCAGATAATATTTTTATTGGTCCGCCCGATTCAGAATTTCCATCTCCTCAAACAATATTTACTGCACCCCCAAGATAATACCCATTTGCACCGCCATCACCGGCATAAAGATTTATACTGCCACCATCAGAATTTGGGCGTGAGCCGGCTCTTAAATTTATAGATCTCGCAACATCGCCAAACTTTTGAAAGACATCCAGCAAGTATTCAGGATTTCCTTTTCCAAAACCAATATTGCCTTCACCTGTAACTCTAAAAAGAGTATCCCCTGCTGCATTGATAACTGAAAAACCATTTGAAGCAGTGTTGCCTCCAATTTCAGCCCACATATCCTGTGCGTAAATATTTGATATTGATAAAATGGTAAAAATAATTGCAGAAAAAAGAATTGATTTCATAGCACCCTCCAGATAAAATAATAAACTAACCATTTTTTTAGGAAATAAATTAGGTATGAAGCAGATGAAATAAGCATAGCAGAATATTATAATAATCTCTGCTTTATACTTAATTACTATTCTAAACTTCGTTTATTGTGCTGAGAAAGTCAAGAATACAAAATATTTTTTGTGATTTTCAGGCTGCTTACTTAAAGATGGAGATAATCTTTATCAATTTTCTGTATGATTTTAACTGGATAAAAGAATAAAATCTATTTTAAGAGAATCATCTTTCTGGTCTGATTAAAATTACCAGCCTGAATTCTGTAAAAATATAAACCTGATGCAAGATTGCTTGCGTTAAACTCCACAGAGTGTTGTCCGGCAGATTTTTCTTCATTAACTAAAACAGAAAGCTCATTACCAATTGCATCAAAAACAGTCAGTAAAACTTTAGAATTGACCGGCAGAGCATAGCTTATTGTTGTAAACGGATTAAATGGATTTGGAAAGTTTTGCGTTAGTGAAAAATCTTTTGGTAAAGAATTTTGTTGATCGTTATTATCTGAAACAACACCATTCCATCCTGCAATACGAGCAAGCATCCACCAGTAAGCGATGCCTTTTTGAATGCAGTTTAATTTTTCTGAGTGAGCACATTCATCACAATTGGATGCGAGCTGTGCAAGCTGATTAGATGAATGACCGTTTATCCAGTTGGTTGCCCAGTTCATATCAAGACTTCCGTTACCATCACTATCATAAAAGCAACCATCATTAGCCTTCAAAATCATATAGTTGGTTTGTAAATCAGGGTCGTAACTTTCTATATCTGCAAAATCAAAAAGTATTTTATTATTTGTTCTGCAGTAATTTCTGATCTGTTCATTTCTCTGATTCAGATTTCCGTTAACACCGGTTCCATCTAAATGACCCGTCATATAAACAAACTTTACATTTGGGTAATTTATTTCTAACTGATTCATTGCATCAAGATAAGCCTGAATGCCTGCAGCATTTGTCCAGCTTACTCCCCCGCACCATGACCACATTACAACATTTCTATCATTGTTTGATAAGTTAAGCAATTGAATTGTTGCATCTCTCCAGGCTAAATTTCCATCACTGCCAAGATCCTGAACACCAGCTGCATTACCCCAATAATCATTCAAAAAAATTCCAGGTTGTGTTACATAATTTGATTTTGTAAAATGATAATCAGACCCAAGACTTTTTAATGCTTCTAATCCTGTAACTAACTGGCTTCCGTGAGAAGTGTGTCCGTATCCAATCCTTAAATTTTGTTTTGCCGTCTGGATATATGATACAGGAATTTTACTTAGATCTGTACAAGTGTGATCAATAATCAGCGGTTGCTGAGCAAGTAAATCAAAATAACTCAGAAACAGAAATGCTATTAAATACTTTAAACAAGCTTTCATAATATCCCCTTAAAGATAATATGTAAAATTAAACTAAAAAGACCGTTATAAAAACGGTCTTTTTAAGTATTTTGATTGAATCAGGAAGCTTTTGTTTTACTGAAAAATTTTAGAAAATAATTGTAAAACAAAGCGATTAGAAATCCTATGATAAAACCATATATGAATCCCCAAATTAACCCCACAATTCCACCAAGCCAGGAATAAGTATAACCCCAAAATAAACTTCCAATCTTAGAGATTGTATATCCTGTTGAATTCCATAATAAAAGCCACCAGGTTACAAGCAATACTGAAAGTCCCCACGTTAGACCGACCGCAATACCGAAAGCCCTTCTACGCAGTTCCATTATTGACCTCCTAGATGATTGTTTAATGTTCAGCTAAATGATTATTAGCTGCATATTTCCTGGTTATTATTTAAGCAGAATCATCTTTTTTGTTTCAGAAAAATCTTCAGTAGTTAAACGATAAATATAAGTTGCGCTGGGAAGATTAGACGAAACAAATTCTACTTCGTGCGTCCCCGCTTCTTTAATTTCATTAACTATCTCAACAATCTCAGCACCAAGAATATCATAAATCTTTATAGAAACTAATCCGGCTTCAGGAAGTTGATATCTTATTGTAGTTGATGGATTGAATGGATTGGGATAATTCTGGAATAATTCAAATTTATTTGGAATAACTTCTACTTCTACAATTTCAGAAAATTTAAATGTTCCGTCATTATCTATTTGTTTAAGACGATACTTAAATTTGCTGCCGCCAAATAAGTTTTGATCAGTGAATGAATATTGTTTGGTTGAATTTGAATTACCCGATCCATTAATGAATCCTATTTTTTCCCACTTGGGTTTATTGTTAAGAGACTTTAATCTTTGAATTTCAAAACCATAATTATTAGTTTCGGTTATTGTTACCCAGTTTAGTAAAACTTTATTATCATTCACTTTTGCAGTAAAACTATTTAACTCAACTGGTAAAGCCCAAACACCATCGCCTTGAATTGAAGCACCATCTGCGACGCCACTTGGATCTTCACTTACAAATATAGCGTTTAGATTGACTGTTATAATATCAGCAGTAATTTGTGCTCCTGCCGGGATGTTAAATTCAGTACCATCTTCAACTATAAGTTCATTATTCTGAGCGAAAATGATTCCACTCAAATATAAAATTATGTATATGATATTTTTTTTCATTTGTAAAAAAACTCTGCTCAGTTTGAAGATGAAACAGTTGATGATACTTCTGTCTGATTTTTACTTTTAAGAAGTTCAATCTCTTTTTTAAGCAGTTCAATGCTTTGCTGTTGTTCTTTAATCGCATCAATTAATAAAACATTAATCTTAGCATAATCAACTGACTTGTAACCTTCTGCATCAGTACTCACAACTTCGGGTAAAACTTTTTCTACCTCCTGAGCAATTAAACCTACTTGTCTATTATCGCTAAATTTCTTTTCAGGGAATTCATCTTTTCTTAAATCATATTTTACAGGATTTAAACTTTCGACTATGTCTAATCCATTTTTAATAGGTTCAATATTCTTTTTAAATCTTTCATCAGAAGAAACAGTCCATGTACCAGAAACAGTACCAGAGCCGTTAACAATTACAAGACCATTAGGTCCAACTCCATCATTTGCAATACCCGGTGTAAATTGAATATTACCACCACTTGTATTTCTATTGCCTGCGGTTAGCTTGATATCATTATCTCCAATAGAACTCCCGCGACCATCACCTGTAATTAAATGGATTCCATTTCCGCCCTCTGAGGGAGAACTATCTTCAGTAGTTAAGTAAATACCACCACCGAATTGTGCTGAAGTTTTTTTTAGCTTTTGTAGTGTGCTGTTAGTAACTCCTGTTTTTATCCATATGTTTCCATTACCTAATACCCCTGTTCCAGCTGTTATCTCGACCTGTCCACCACCTTCACCACCAGAATTAGCTGCTATTTTTATTCTACCTGACGAAGTCATCCCAGGGCCAAGAGATTTACCTGAAATTAAATTAATACTTCCTCCAGAACCTACTCCATTTCCACCAATAATATTAATATTACCGCCCTTAAACCAACCATTTCCTCCAGCATCTCCATCACCAGCAATCAGATTAATATCCCCACCATTAGAATTAGGGCGTGAGCCAGCTCTTAAGTTTATAGACTTAGCAACATCACCAAACTTCTGAAAAACATCTAACAGATATTGGGGGTCACCATTTCCAAAACCAATATTTCCATCGCCGGTAATTCTAAATAAAGTGTCGCCTGCAGCATTCAAAACAGAAAAGCCGTGAGATGCATCGTTGCCACCTAATTTGGCTTTCATATCCTGTGCATTTAAATTAAAACTAATAGCTAATAATAATATTATTGCTAAAGTGTGTACAAGTTTCATAAAACCTCCAGTGGGAATTAATATAGAAATCAGAACCGGGTGATAATACCTGTTAATGTTGGATTGGTTTGAGCAAGAAAGCTTTGTCATAACAAACTCCTGCCTAAAAATGAACACGCTTGTTTAACTTCGCTTATTCTTAGTGAAATGTCAAGAAATTTGAAAATATTTTCTAACAAATTATTGCTCCAGATCCTGAATAAAAATAAATATTTATTGCAAAATAATTTTTAGTTGTCTGGTAAATTCAATTTGCTTGCCTATTAATAAATGCTCAAACTCGCTCATTATTAAAGTATTTAATGAATATACTTGTATTGTTTTAATAGCCGATTCCTAAACTGTATCTATTTAAGATTTGAGCAAAATAATAGTTTATAAAACGTTAAAAAAAATGATTTTTTTTTGAGTGGTTTTGGTATAGATAATGAGTGTATAAATCAAATATTTTAGAGTAATATGAGAATAAAATCTCATATGAAACCGAAGCTTAAACTAACTAACTTAATTAACTCATCAACAAAGGAGAGGTGTTATGCCTAAACAGAAGAATCTATTTCTACCGGCATCTTTTTTAATTCTTATTGTATTTTTTCTTTTCGGATGCCAGCAGGAATATTCAATAGTTGGTCCTGAGCCAATAAAACCGGGTCTATCCAAATTCTCACTACCATCGGGTGCTACCTTAACTTCTGCTACACTCAACATACATGAATATTTACTAAACGGGCAGGAGATTAAAATTCACAGAGTAACCAGTCCCTGGGATGAAATGACTGTTACATGGAGCAACTTTAGCGGCGCATTTGACGCTACACCTAGTACATCATTTCTGGCTGATACCTGGGGTTGGCGCCAGATAGATATTACAAATCTGGTTAACGGATGGTTGAAGGGTGACTATCCAAATTATGGTCTTCTATTAGATCAAGAAATAGTTGTTGATGGATGGGCACAGTGGAGCAGCAAAGAGTGGACATCTAATCATCCTTATCTTGAGCTTACTTATTCTACCAGCAATGGTACACAAACCGTAACAATGGAACCGATTGGGGATGCTTACATTTATGAACTTAACCCTACTCAAAATTATGGTTCTAGTCCTTGGTTATATACAGGATGGACATTTGCAACAAACAAAGAAAAACAGTCATTAATTCAGTTTGATCTTGAACCAACACATGATGGCGGATGTACATTAACACCAGGTTATTGGCAGACACATTCAAAATATGGCCCGGCACCTTACGACAACACCTGGGAACAGGTAGGTGAAGATACTCCATTCTTCTTAAGTGGTAAATCTTATTATCAGACTCTACGGACATCACCAGCTGGAAATGCATATTACATTTTATCATTTCATTATATAGCGGCTAAACTGAATCAATTAAATGGAGCAGATTTCAGTTCAGCACAGGCGGCTTTTGATGAAGCAACTGTTCTTTTCCAAACTTATACACCTGCACAGATTGCAGCTCTAAAAGGCAGCAATGCATTAAGGCAGAAATTTATTAGTTTAGCTGGAATTCTCGGTAGTTATAATGAAGGATATATTGGTCCAGGTCATTGTGATTAACCAATTTTATGATCAACTGATCTTCTAATGCAAAAAGGCTGTCCAATTTTGACAGCCTTTTTTTTAACTAAAAATTTTATTCTTTAAGATTTTATTATCTAAGCAAGATCATTTTTTTTGTATCTGCAAAAGATTCTGCTTGTAACCTATAAAAATATACTCCGCTGGATAATTGGCTTAAAGTAGTTGAATCAAACTCAACCTCGTGTACTCCTGTTCCAACAAAATCATCTACAAGAGTTGTAATTTCAGTCCCCAGAATATCAAAAATTTTTAATGTTATATGTTGTTCATTACCAGGTTGGTTTTTATCAGAATATGGAATTGAATATCTTATTTTAGTACTTGGATTAAAAGGATTAGGATAATTCTGAGATAATTCAAAATTCATAGATATAATTCTATCGCTTTCCAACTCGGCATTAACTTTAGACCCAAAAGATTCAAATTCCCAAATACTTGCTATAGGACTTTGATTGCTTTCTTTAATTATCAATTTAATATAACGAGCCTTCGTCGAGTCAAATTCTATTTCTGACCACTCTGAGGCTTCAGCCCAAATATCTTTTAGAATGGGCTTCCAGTTCTTATTATTATCCGAGGAATATATTGAATACTTATACAATCTTCCTGATTCTGCTTTATAAAATGAAATTCTGATGCTATCAACCGCTTTGACATCGCCCAAATCATAAGTAATAGTATCTGGCATAGTTTTATTGCTTTGCCATCTTGATTCCTGGGATGTCATCCCAAGACCATCAATGGACTTTTGCGGAGTGTAATTTTCTGCCCAGGATGCTGAATAGGCAGAAATGACTGATACTTGTAATTTATTTCCTTTTGACTTAGTAATTCGGTATAAATTATTACAAGGATTTGGATTAATTGTATTACCAGCCCTATCCTTTACATTGGATACGGTTAAGACATAGTCTGTATTTGTCTGTTGTGTAGTTGTCTTTAGCAAAACGCTTGAAGAATCTGGTAATAAATGAACTTGATTAACCAAAATATTATTTGATATTTTATAATTAGCTTTGTTTTTTGCAGAGCTTGGATCTATTCTTTTATTAAATATTAAAGTTATTGACTTGGTGTTAGTTAACTGGAGTTGAGCAATGGATGGGGCATTCAAGTCTTTTATAAAAACATATTCGCATGAATTTTTAGTTTGATCAGAAATCATATTTCCTGCTAAGTCTCTTATCCCTTTTACAGCGAGTGTGTACAAAGTACCAGGTTGGTGAGTTGACGTGTTAAGAACAACTCTACTAAGATTTGCTGAAACAGAAATACTTTTTATGACTATATTATTATTAATAGAATATGAAGTAAGCTTTGAAATATCTGTACTATCCATAGTTTCAGAAAATACAACTTCAACATTTGCGGAATCAATTGCAGTTGCAGAAATCAGTTCAGGAGGAGTAGAATCTCCGGCATAGGAATAGTTTAAACTACTTTTATTATAATTAATAATATTGCCTGATAAGTCTTTTATCCCAGTTACAGTAATAGTGATCTTACCCCCATATAGTAGATAAAAAGAAAAGCAACTATATTTAGCAAAAATAAAAAA
>CAZCJF010000055.1:0-20163 GCA_964499095.1 uncultured Ignavibacteriaceae bacterium | reverse complement strand
CTTTTAAGAGGTGGTAACAAAAAAAAGCCACCGCCTATGGCGGTGGTAGTTTACTTTAAATGATTTTACAACATCGGCATATTTAATCCGACCCTAAAGTTGTTTCCATCTGCCCTCGGTTGTATAGAACCATTTCTTGACAAAATAATTTTTGAAACTAAATTTTTCCACCTCAGGCAAAGCTTGATTACTTGCAAGCAGCAATTTACAAACCAAATTTCTTTGTGAAATTGGGTTTGTTATTAAATCCTAATATACTTCTTTCGCTTCTACTAGGTTCAGGGAAATTGAAACGGGGTGATTCTGAAAAGGTTGCTTTATCTTTTTTACAACATCGGCATATTTAATCCAACTCTAAAGTTGTTTCCATCTCTGTAATTTAATTTCCACATAAACTCTAACTTAAACGGCAGCAATCCCTGCCCAACTCCAAATCCAATCTCGTAAAAAGGATGTTTAAATGTCTTTGGCTTTATTGGGGCGATTAACTCAGACTGATTATTAAGATCTGAAATTGCAGCATTAAAAATTAGTGAAAGCATAATCTCCCAGTTTTTTATTTTGGGAATATTCAACCATCTGAAAATTTCATCCCTGAAATCGTGAACCAGATTTAAAGTAATTACTTTATCGCCGGCTGCTTCATTTATCTTAAGCGTACGGAATGATTGTGGATTAAAAATTCCATCGATGTTGCCGGGAAGAGCGAATAAATCCTGGAAAGCTGAAGTTCCATCTGTGTATCTTCCATACACAGTTAAATTAAAAAAAGAGGATGAAAACGTTTTTATAAAAGCGCTTGCAAAAAACTCGTATGTGGTAAATTTTAATCCACTGCTTAATAAGTCCGGGTTTGAATAAGTGATGTTTCCTGAAAACAGAACAAAAGATCTTCCCAAAGAAGTTCTTCTTCTGAAATATCCATCCTCAACATAATCCCTGAAATCAATATCAAAACCAAAATTTAATGTATTTATTCTGGTTTCATAAACAGGAGGATTTATTCTGTATGATTTGCTTTTATTGAATATTGAAAAATCCGATGTGTTGTATGCATTGTTATCTGTTTTATGATTTAAGCCAAGTCTTAATTTTAACTCCGGCAAAATTTCTCCCTCAACTCCGAATGAAAATCCTTTTGTGTAATAGTAATCCCGGAATTCATCTTTTGATATAAGAGTAACGAGTGTGGAAATTAAATCGCCATAGTTATCAGACTGTTCAAAAAGTGTTTTTGCTTTGTTAAAGGCGCCAAACTTAATTTTCCACGATCTGTATTTACCAAGCAGATATTCCGCGTTCAACTCTTGTTTAAATTTTTTATCTGAAAAACCGTAGGATAAATTAAGTGAGCCGTTAAATCTTTTATTGAACTCGTTTCTGGCAAAAACACCAAAATCAATTGAGTGTCCTTCGACTCTGGAAAAATGGTACATTGAAATCGGGGCGCTAATGGAAACATTATCTGAAAGATTAATTCTTGTATCAAGTATTGAATAATCATCCCAAAAACTTTTAGGAATATTTTCAAGACTGTCTATCCGGTTATATGCCAGTTGTTCTTCCGGAGTGTTGGGGATAGTTTGTGTGTTTTCCCAATAAGACAAATCAACACTATCCGCTTCAGGAATTACGGTTACAATTGCTTTGTCAAAAGTATCATCCGGGATGTTATCGTTAATGAAATAGTTAAATAATATTGTATTAAGTTCAAAGCCGAATCTAACCAAACCCAAAACACTGGCTTTAACAAACAACCGGTAATCAACAGGCATCATAATCTGATTATACGAATCAAACTGCTGGTAAATATTAACCGTATCAAAAAGTCTTCCTGTATTTGCGGCACGATTTAGAATCAAATCAACTTTAACAAGATCAAAAGAGCTATCTGCGATAAAAATCTTTCCTTCAAATCCGGGATCTGATGAATTATTTGGCTCGATATAAATCTGATAAATTTTTTTATTGTTCTGTGCAAGGATAGTTTCTATGTAAAAGTAGTAATATTCAAGAGCATCATCTGCGATAGGACCGGGCAAATCTCTGCCTAAAAAGTTTATGTTGTTGTCGTAAAAATTCTGAATCAATCTTCCGCCGGTTAGTATATTAATTGTGGAAGGGAAATTGGCGCTTTGTTTTCTTGCAAGGATAATTTCTTTGTACTTATCGGGTTTCTTAAAGTACCCTCTGCTGTGATTTTCCAGAATTCCGGAAATTATAAGCTCTGTGGAATCATTGCCGCCCAGTCCAACATTTATGGAGCTTCCTCTGGCGGTAATATCTTCTGTTGTTCTGATTACACCTTTTGTATATGCCTCAACAATATAATTATTAAGCAATTCATTTCTCGTTTTCTTTCTTGCAATAGTTTTTCTTATTATTTCGTTTGCCGGATTTTCTCCCGGTTTTATAACAACTTCAGAAAGTTCAATATCGGTTGCATTAAGAGCAACTGTAACATCTTTATAGCCTGTTTGTCTGATGTTCACAGTATCAGAATAGTAGCCAATATATGAAACAATAAGCTCTGCTTCGGGGGAATCTAACCTCAACTGAAAGAATCCATCGCTGTTTGCTGCTGTTCCTAAAGTGGTGCCGTTTACTCGGATATTTGCAAAACTTAACGGAGTATTTGTTTTTGCATCCACAACTTTGCCTGAAACATTTATTTGTTGTGCACTGATTGCTGTGGAAAGAATTATGAAAGGAATAATTATTTGTTTCATTATCATATTATTAAAAAACTAATTTTTTAGCAGTAAATATTAAATTAAAGCGATTTTTAGAACTAATGTTTCTAATATAAGGTTATAAGAAATGATATCCGGTATTTTACTTAATGTTTAATTATATCTTATTGTTATTTTTGAATCAGGATTTTAAACAATTATAAAGGATAGAAAAATGTCATTAAAAAAAACAATTTTAAGTTTTGTCGTTTTCGTTTTGCTTTCATCTAATTTTGTAATCTATGCACAAGATACCACAGAACAAAATCAGGTAGATCCAAATGTTGTAATTGAAAAATATATTGAAGCCATTGGCGGCAGAGATGCGCTTGCAAAAATTGAAGATAAGTCCACCATAATGCGCGGCACAGCGATGGGTCAAAGTATAACTCTTACTGTTAAACAAAAAGCTCCAAATAAACTTAGACAGGAAGTTAAAGCAGGTGGAATGGAACAGATTATCATTTTTGATGGCGAGAAAGCCGTGATGAAAGTAATGGATCAGAAAATAGAAGTTAAAGACAAAGAACTTGAAGCTCTTAAACTTGAAGCTCAAATGGATTTTTTATTAAGTCCCCAAAGTTATGGAATTACACTTTCTTATGAGGGGAATGAAACAGTTAATGGAAAAGAGGCATACAAGATTAAAATGACTCTTCCTTCGGGTTTAAGATGGTTTTCTTATTTTGATGCTGAGTCGGGTTTGAAAGTAAAAGAACAACGTGAGATTCAGACTCAAATGGGATTAAGTGAACAGACCGTTGTTTATGATGATTTCAGAGAAGTGGAGGGTGTTAAATATCCTTACAAAATCACCCAGTCATTTGGCGGTCAATCCGTTGATGTTACTGTTAGCAGTATAAAAGTTAACAAAGGAATTTCAGACGATATTTTTGTAATTGCTGAATGACATCTCGCAAATACTCAGCCATAGTTTTTGATTTGGGACAAGTGATTGTCCCATTTGATTATAAATTTTTTGTAGATAAAGTTAATAAGCATAAACCCGGTATTGGCGAAAAGTTTTTAGAGCTTTATAAATCCAATTATCAAACACACAGAGATTTTGAAAAGGGGAAAATACCTGAAAATATTTTCATATCTCAAATGCTTGGATATCTTGATAACGTAATTGATGGTACAACTTTTTGTAAATACTGGTCAGATATCTTTTCTGTTGATGAGAGGATTGTTCTGCTGCTATCTCAATTTAAAAAAAATTATAAACTCTATCTGATATCCAACACAAATTCTATTCACAAAACTTATGGCTTTCAGGATTATGAGTTTTTGAAGTTATTTGATCAACTTTTTCTTTCTCACGAAGTTGGATTTATTAAACCGGAAAAAGAAATATATCAGGCAGTAGAAAAAGTCTCAGGATTCCAGCCGGAAGAACATATTTTTATTGATGACATTCCGGAATATGTCGAAGCGGCAAAAAGCTTAGGCTGGGATGGAATTCAGTATGTTGGATATGATGATCTTATTAATAATTTATCCTCAAGGGGCATATTGATTTAAAGAGATGATTAAGCGCATAGTCTCACTGATAATAATTTCATTGTTTGTTTATTCTTGCACTAAAGAGGATAATAAAGCTGATAATAAACAAAGCGATGCCGAAAAATCTATTCCCGATTCTGTGCTTTCAGATCAAATTCCTGTGTTAGAGAGTCCCAGTATCAACTATAAATTAATAAAATCTAAAAGTTATTCTGCTTTATTAAAAGAATACGACACAACTGGTGTGAGAATAATATTGGCATTAAACAGAGTTGATAAAAACAGAGTGAGAAGACTTGATTCCCTGGTTGTGCCCGTTACTATTTTAAATGACTTAAATATATACTCACCTTTTCCGCAAAGGATTGATCTTCTGAACAAAGTTAAAAAAATCATTATCATCTCCCAGAGTCATCAGGCATTTGCAATTTATGAATTTGGTAACCTTGTTAAATGGGGACCGACGAGCACCGGCAAAAAATCCACACCAACCCCAAACGGATTATTTGCAACAAACTGGAAATCAAAGAAAACAATCAGTACTGATAACAACGATTGGATTTTAAGATGGTATTTCAATCTTGAAAATTTTAGTGGTGTTTCAATTCACGAATATGAACTGCCAGGATATCCGGCAAGCCATGCTTGTGCACGCCTTCTCGCAGAAGACTCAAAATGGGTTTATTATTGGGCAGAACAGTGGATTTTAACTGCTGATGGCGAAAGCATTATTGTTTACGGAACTCCCGTGATAATTTATGGTGTTTATGATTTTAAGAAAGGTAAACCATGGAGATTACTTCCAACTGATCCTGAAAAAGCCAAAGTAAATGTTGAAGAACTTGAAACTGAAATTGAAAAGCATTTAATTACTATCTTAACAAGACAGGATGACAGAGATAAATTATTAGCTGTCAATACTGATTTTACATTAATAAAAAATTAAAATTTATAATGATTGAAAAAGTAAAAAACGATACTTCTGGTAACAGATTTTTTCTTGAGATAGAAGGCGATGAAGTGTATCTGATGTACGATGAAAGTAAAAACGTAATAGATTTGTATTCAACATATACTCCACCGCAGCTAAGAGGAAAAGGTTTTGCAGCAAAAGTTGTAAAAGCAGCTCTTGAATACGCCAAAGAAAAAAAATTAAAAGTTATACCAAGCTGCTGGTATGTAAGAAAGTTTATTGACCAAAATCCGGAATATCAAAATTTAGTTAGCCACTAATTGCACTAATTATCAAAGAATTAATTTGTGGCTGATTTTTAGAGAAAGGACAAAATATGAAAACAATTTTAGGAGTCTTCATAGTGTTATTAACAATTTCAAACTTTGCACAATTAAAGTATCCCGAAACAAAAAAAGTTGATGTTGTTGATGATTACTTCGGAACTAAAGTCGCAGATCCGTACCGCTGGCTTGAGGATGATAATTCAGAAGAAACCGCAAAATGGGTAATTGAACAAAACAAAGTAACCAACGAGTATTTATCAAAAATTCCTTTCAGAGATAAACTGAAAGAACGATTTGAAAAATTGTATAACTATCCTAAATACACAGCGCCATTCAGAGCCGGAGATAAGTATTACTTTTTTAAGAATGATGGATTACAAAATCAAAGCGTAATGTATGTTAAAGACGAACTGAATGGTGAAGCCAAAGTTTTTCTTGACCCAAATAAATTTTCTGAAGATGGAACAAAATCACTTTCTAACATTTCTTTTTCAAAGGATGGAAAGTTGTTTGTGTATGGTATTTCATCCGGAGGATCTGATTGGGATGAATTTTTTGTAATGAATGCTTTAACCGGTGAAAAACTTAATGATCACTTAAAGTGGATAAAATTTTCCGGAATAGCATGGAAGGACGAAGGTTTTTATTACAGCAGATATCCTGAACCAACCGGCTCAGAGCTTTCTACAAAAAATCAGTACTCAAAAGTTTATTTTCACAAAATTGGTGATGATCAATCAAATGATGTTGTGATTTATGAAGATGCTTCAAAACCAGATCGCGGTTTTTCGGCAGGCACCACAGATGATGAAAGATTTTTAATAATATATTTTTCTGAAGGTACGCACAATAACGGTTTGCTGGTAAAAGATCTTTCTGATCCGGGCTCAAAATTTATCAGCATCGTTGATGATCTTAATAATAATTATGGAGTTGTTGATAATCTCGGTGATAAACTTCTTGTATTGACTGACTATAATGCATCACACTACAGATTGATTTTAGTTGATCCTAAAAATCCAGCAAGAGAAAACTGGAAAGATGTAATTCCTGAAACAAAAAATGTTTTACAAAGCGTTCAAATATTTGGAGAAAAACTCTTTGCTACTTATATGCAGGACGCATCTCATCATGTTTATGTTTACAACATTGATGGGAAATATGAATCCGAAATAAAACTTCCTTCCTTAGGTTCGGTTGGATTCAGCGGCAGAAGAGATGATAATCTTGCATTCTATTCTTTCACTTCTTTTACTTTTCCGGGCACAATATTTAAGCTTGATGTTAGCACTCTGAAAAGTGAATTATATCAGCAGGCAGAATTAGATTTTGATTTTGATAGCTATGAAACAAAGCAGGTTTTCTATACAAGTAAAGATGGAACAAAAGTTCCAATGTTCATTGTGTACAAAAAAGGTTTACAGCTTGATGGAAACAACCCAACTTATCTTTACAGTTACGGTGGATTTAATATTTCTCTCAATCCATCTTTCAGCACATCAAGATTAATGTTTTTAGAAAATGGCGGAGTGTTTGCGATGCCTAATATTAGGGGCGGCGGAGAGTATGGAGAGGAATGGCATAAAGCCGGTATGCTTGATAAAAAACAAAATGTGTTTGATGATTTTATTGCAGCTGCAGAATATCTTATCAAAGAAGGCTACACAAATCCTTCAAAGCTTGCTTGTGCGGGTGGATCAAACGGCGGATTACTGATAGGCGCAGTTATAAATCAAAGACCTGATTTATTTAAAGTTGCAATTCCACAGGTTGGCGTAATGGATATGCTTCGCTTTCATAAATTTACAATTGGTTATTACTGGGCTGTTGAATATGGTTCAAGTGAAGACCCAGAGTAATTTAAGTATCTTTACAAATATTCTCCTCTTCATAATATTAAAGCAGACCTGAATTATCCTGCAACATTAGTAACAACAGCCGATCACGACGATAGAGTGGTTCCTGCTCATTCATTTAAATACATCGCAACTTTACAGGAAAAATATAAGGGAGAAAATCCTGTTCTGATTAGAATTGAAACTAAAGCGGGACATGGTGCAGGAAAACCAACTTCAAAAATTATTGATGAAGTTGCTGATGTCTGGGGATTTATTTTTTATAATCTAGGTATCGAACCGAAGTATTAATTATTATCAAATTATTTGAGGGGCGGCTAATCAAAGTCGCCTTTTTTATTAAATGAAATATATATTTGTATCAATCATAACTAATCAAATTTTTTACAATGCAGAAAAAAAATATTTCTAACTATTGGTTAACTCATTTTGAAAAATCTAATAGACTTGAATCTCCTGATTATGAAAATACACTAAAGTACTTTCAAAAGTTTGCTGATAAAACTCCTTATGTAAAAATCAATACTATCGGAACCACACCACAGGGAAGAGAACTAAAAACAATAATTGTCTCAAAAGATAAAGCCTTCACTCCGGAACAAGCTAAGAAAACAGGAAAAGCAATTGTGCTGATTCAAAATGGAATTCATCCTGGTGAAGTTGAGGGCAAAGACGCCTGCATGCTTTTACTAAGAGAAATTCTAATCACTAAAGAAAAAAATCATTTACTTGATAACACAATTTTGCTGATAATTCCGGTTCTTAATGTTGATGGGCACGAAAGAATAAGTCCATTTAACAGACCAAATCAAAACGGACCAAAGAAAATGGGCTGGCGAACCAATGCTTTGAACTTGAACCTGAACCGCGATTATCTCAAAGCTGATTCACCGGAAATAAAATCATTCCTTAAATTGTTTAATGAATGGCTGCCCGATTTTATGATTGATAATCATACAACTAATGGAGCTGATTATCAGTATCACGTAACTTATGGAATTGAAACTCACCAGAATGTTGACAGAGGTTTGGTTGGATGGATAGAAAAAAAATATTTACCCTGCTTATTACAAAAAGTTGAGCAGGATGGATTTATTGTAGGTCCCTATATGGAATTTAAATCCGGGACAATTGAAAGCGGCATTTTAGATTTACCCGCACCACCAAGATTATCTCACGGGTATTGTGCAACCCAGAATCGAGTTTGCTTGCTTGTAGAAACACATAGTTTAAAGCCATTTGCAAATCGTGTTTACTCAACAAAATCAATGATGGAACACACAATAGACTTTGTGAATAAAAATCATAAGGAATTAATTGTTATAAATAGTTCTGCTGATAAACAAACAATAAAAAATTATCTGGCAGATAAAAAGAAGTTTCCACTTGTGCTGGCAGGGAATGGAAAGTTTAATAAATTTTTATTCAAAGGATTTGAATGGTACGACGAACACAGCGATATCACGGGTTCTACTGTCCGTAAGTACACTAATAAACCCATTGAAATAGAAATTCCGATTTTTAACAAAGCCAACTCACTAAAAAAAATAATTGTTCCCGCGGCTTATCTTATTCCACCACAATTTTCTGATGTTATTGATGTAATTAAATCGCACAAAATAAAGTTTAATGTATTGGCTTCAACAAAAAAATTGAAAGTTGAAAAGTACAGATTCACAAACGTTACTTTTGCAGCGCGCCCTTACGAGGGAAGACAAATGCCAGGCTTTAATGTTGAATCTTTTATTGAACAATGTGATATACAATCTGGCTCACTAATTATCTATACAAATCAAAGGCAGTTAAGAGTTATTGTTAATTTACTTGAACCAGAAGCTCCGGATTCATTTGTTAATTGGGGATTCTTTAATGCTTTCTTTGAACGAAAAGAATATGCAGAGGCTTATGTAATGGAGCCCTATGCTAAACAAATGTTAAAAGACGACCCATCTTTAAAAAATGAATTTTATAAAAAACTAAACGAAGATGAAGCATTTAAAAATAATGCCGGAGAAAGATTGGATTTCTTCTACAAACGCTCTCCATTTTATGATAGGGGAGAAAATGTATATCCAATTTTAAGACTAATGAATAAAACTAACATTTGATTTTAATGATTTTAAATTTAATCTTACTTGTGTAATTAACTAAGTGAAACTTAGTGTCCTCTGTGTCTTAGTGGTGAGCGAATTTACCACTTAGACACTTAGAACACATAGAAACACTAAGGAGAAAAATATGCTTACTATTTTATGTATTTCCAGCTACGAAAAAGGTTTTGATTTTATGCGCGAAGCTAAAGCACAGGGCTGCCGCGTAATTTTACTTACATCTAAAAGCTTGGAGAACGCTGATTGGCCGAGAGAAAGCATAGATGAGATTTTTTACATTCCGGATAAAAATAAAGATTGGAACATGCAGGATGTAATTTATGGCGTAAGTTACCTTGCAAGGACAGAACAGATTGATAGAATTGTTGCGCTTGATGATTTTGATGTTGAACGTGCCGCTTCATTACGTGAACATTTAAGGATTGGCGGGATGGGAGATACTACTGCAAGATATTTCCGGGATAAACTTGCAATGCGAATGCGCGCTAAAGAAATGGGTATTCCGGTTCCCGAATTTCTGCATGTACTGAATCATAAAAAAATAAATGAGTTTGCTGATACTGTTCCATTTCCTTATATGATTAAACCACGTTTGCTTGCTGGTTCTTATGGATTGAAAAAAGTACATAACAAACAGGAAATGTGGGATAGAATAAATTATCTGGCAGACGAACAATCTTTTTTCTTAATGGAAAGATTTATCCCCGGCAGCATCTATCACGTAGATACAATAATTAATGATAGAGAAGTTGTGTTTGAATTGGCAAGCAAATACGGCACTCCGCCCTTTGAGGTAGCACATCAGGGAAGAGTATTTACAAGCAGAACACTCGATAGCAAAACTGATGAAGCAAAAGAAGTTTTGGAACTTAATAAAAAAGTTTTGAAAGCATTGGGTTTATTACGCGGTGTATCACACTCAGAGTTTATTCGTGCTGAAGATGGTAAATTATATTTTTTAGAAACTTCAGCCAGAGTTGGCGGTGCAAATCTTTCTACTTTAGTTGAAGCGGCAACCGGAATAAATTTATGGAGAGAATGGGCAAAGATAGAAATTCTTAATGGTGAAAAATCATACTTCCTTCCGGAAGTTAGTAATGATTATGCTGCAATAATTACTTCGCTTTCAAAACAAGAATGGCCTGATTTAAATGCTTATAACGATCCGGAAGTTTATTGGAGATTAAAAAAAGAATATCACGCAGGATTGATAATCAAATCACCCAGCAAAGAAAGAATTGATCATTTACTTGAAAGCTATACCCGGAGATTTTACAACGATTTCTTTGCAACCGCAAAAATGGGTGAAAGACCAAGCGATTAAATTGTGTTAATTTCGTCATCCTGAACGAAGACGAAGGGTTACATTATATTTTCTTAAACTTCTTGATTACTCTGAATTGTAATTAAATTGTAAAACCTTGCTCTATTCAATTACATTTCTTTTAATTGAATTATCCCGGAACTATTATTGTTCAGATATTAAACTTTTATAAACAATAGTATAGTAAAACATAAATGGATATTATTATCAAAGATAACGATTTAGAAAAAAATGAAATAACAGCTAAAACCGAAGTATTAAATCAACTTGAACCAAAGGTAAAAGAGTGGATGAATGATCATGTTGAAAAAAGAAAACTTTGGTTTTCATCTGATTTTCTTCCGGCTGATGAAAAAATAAATGACGATCAGGAAAACAACATTAAACAGTTAAGAGAAAGAGTGCGCGGAGTTAAAGACGAAGTGCGTGTTGCTGTTGCTTTAAATCTATTAACAGAAGAAGGACTGCCGCATTTTCATAGATTGATTGCTCAACATCTTGGTGACAGAAGTTTTTGGTCTAAATGGAATAATATGTGGACAGCAGAAGAAGATAGACATGGCGCCGTTTTAAGAGATTATGTCCGTGATGCAAGATTATTCAGTTTTCGTGAAGTTGAGTTGATGCAGTTTCACTACATCGAAAGCGGATTTAACCCTGACTGGGATAAAGATCCTTACAAAGTTTTTGTTTACACAACTTTGCAGGAACGCGCAACTCAATTCTCACACAAGAATACCGGAAAACTTGCCGGCGATGATGAGCCTTTGTTAAATGGGATTTTAAGCAGTATCGCTGCCGATGAAGCCAAGCATTTTACTTTTTACAGAAATGTTTTTAAAGAAGTTTTAAATCTTGATCCTAACAGAGCAATGCTCTCTGCGACAGATATTATGCCCGCTATTGATATGCCGGGAATATCAATGCCTAATTTCAGAGATATGGCGGATGTGGTAAGAAGAGTTGGTATTTACGGTCCGAGAGATTATAAAAAGATTGTTGAAGAGGCAATAAAGTTCTGGGAAATTGAATTTATAACTGGATTAAATGATCTGGCACAAAAAGCTCAGGAAAAAATTCTTTCTATTCCCAAACGATTAGAAAAAGTTGCAGAGTACATTGAGAAAAGAACAGAATCAAAAACTTTTTCTTTCGATTTTATTTACAATAGAATCTTGGTGTTTGATTGAAAATTAATCCGTGCTGATCCGTTAAATCCGTGTCATCCGCGTTCTATTGTGATTAAACCGTTCTAGAATACTTTGCCTTATCTTCTTTCCGCTCGATGTAGCCATCAAAGTTAATTGCAATATTTCTGATAAGCATTCTGCCCATATTTTTAACTTTTATTCCGTCATTAGAAATTTCAACAAGATCATCTTCCTGCATTTCTTTCAGATTATTTAATCCCCACGCAAAGTACTCTTTGAAGTTTATCTTAAACTGATCTTCGATCTTTTTAAACTCCAGCTCAAAATCGCACATAAGTTTCATTATCACTTCTCTTCGCAAATGATCATCCTCAGTAAGGCGATAACCCTTTGCAGTTGGAAGGGTCTCATTATCAAGTGCTGTATAATATTCTTTTTCTGTTTTGAAGTTCTGTGCATAAATATTTTTTAACTGGGATATTGATGTGATTCCCATTGCATAAAGATCAGCTCCTGCGTTTGTACTGTAGCCCTGAAAATTTCTGTAAAGTTTTTTCTCACGCATAGCAACAGCAAGTTCATCATCTGGTTTGGCAAAATGATCCATCCCGATGAATTCGTATCCGGCATCAACCAGTTTTTCAATTGTCATCTTTAAAATTTCCAGCTTGATTTCAGGTGCGGGAATATCTTCAGGATGAATAAGTGCCATATGTTTTTTCATCCATGGAACGTGTGCGTAATTAAATACTGCTATTCTATCGGGATTGATGTCAATTATTTTATCCACTGTATTTGCAAAGGTTTCAACTGATTGAAAAGGCAAACCATAAATCAGATCAAGATTAATACTTTGGAAACCAAGTTCTCTTACCCAGCTAACAGTTTGTCTGGTTATATCTTCCGGTTGAATTCTGTTAACAGCCTTCTGAACTCTTTCGTTAAAATCCTGAACACCCATACTTATTCTGTTAAATCCGTTGTTGCGTAAAGCCTCAAGGTGTGCTTTGGTAAGTTCACGCGGATCAATCTCACAGCTTACTTCTGCATCTTCTTTAAAGTTAAAAGATTTGTTTATGTAGCTTGCCAGTTCATTTATTTCATCCGGATTCAGGTGAGTTGGCGTTCCTCCACCCCAATGGTGCTGTGCAACTTTTCTATCAGGAAGTAAATACTGTCTGAGTAAATCAATTTCTTTTTTAAGGTAACTGATGTATTCTTTTATGCGATCCCTGTTTCTTGTAATGATCATATTACATCCGCAGAAGTAACAGAGCGTATCGCAATATGGAAGGTGAAAGTAAAGTGATAAATTAGGAAGATTACTGCCGTAATTTGTCTTTACTATCTCATCAAGATAATCCTTGTGAGTAAAGTTTTCATTAAACTGCGGAGCCGTTGGATAGCTGGTGTATCGCGGTCCCGGTTTATCGTACTTTTTAAATTTTGTTAAATCTATTTCAAACATAAAATATCCTCTAAGGCAATTTACCACAGAGACACAGAGGCACAGAGATTATAAATATCCATTTAACATTCTCTTAAAACCATCTATTAATCTTGGCACATTAAAATTTATTAATAATCCTAACTTTTTATCAGCTAGCTTTAAATAAGTTAAAAGTTGAGCTTCATATACTGAATTCATTTGCTCAACTGATTTTAATTCAACAATTATTATATCTTCAACTAAAATATCAATTCTATAATCGGCATCTAACTTTTCACCTTTATAATTTACTGGCAATAAAACTTGTCTCTGAAAATTGATCCCTCTCAAAGCCAATTCTTTGCATAAACAAACCTCATAAACACTTTCTAATAATCCTGGTCCAAGATTTTTATGAACCTCTATTGAACAATCTAAAATAATTCCACTTAATTTATTTAGGTATTCTTTTTGCATTAACTCTGTGTCTCTGTGCCTCTGTGGTGAAAGATTTTGCTTTCTTCTTTTACATATCGCACAAGTGCTTTAACATTTTCAGGATCAACATCCGGCAGAATTCCATGACCCAAATTAAATATGTGGCCATTGCCCTGACCAAAAGATTTTAGAACACGCTTCACTGATTTATTTATGTACTTCTTATCAGCATAAAGCACAGTCGGATCAAGATTACCCTGCAGTGCTACTTTATCACCAACTTTTGCTCTTACCTTTCCAAGATCCATCGTCCAATCAAGACCCAGCACATCTGCCCCAATACTTGCAATTTTCTTTAGCTTAAAGTGCACACCTTTTGCGAAGAAAATAATTGGCTCATCTTTTCTTTTAATTTGCGAAATTATCTTTTCAACATACCTTAAAGAAAATTCTTCAAAATCTTTTTGTGATAGAATTCCGCCCCACGTATCAAATATCTGAACAGCATTACATCCTGCTTCAATCTTTGCAGAAAGATAATCAGCAATTGTATTTGAAAGCTTATCCAGTATTGCATGTGCAAGCTCGGGCTGATTATAAATTAATTTTTTTACTTCAGAAAAGTTTTTTGAACCTTTTCCTTCCACCATATAAGTAAGCAGTGTCCACGGTGAACCACTAAAACCAATTAGAGGAACACGATTATCCAGATACTTTTTAGTAAGAGTTACAGCATCAATAACATATTTAAGATCTTTGGTGGGGTCGATTTCTTTTAGTTGCCTTGCATCATCATAACTTCTGATTGGCTTTGGAAAAACCGGTCCTTTGCTTTCAATCATTTCCAAATGCATTCCCATTGCTTCGGGAATAACAAGTATATCAGAAAATAAGATTGCCGCATCAACTCCAATTATATCAACTGGCTGAATTGTAACTTCAGCAGCTAATTCCGGAGTTTTGCACATAGTTAAGAAATCTGCTTTTGCTCTTATTGCACGGTACTCAGGTAAATATCTGCCAGCCTGCCGCATAATCCAGATTGGTGTACGTTCAACATCCTGTCTTTTACATGCTTTCAGGAATAAATCATTTTTCAATTCGCTCAAAACTTCTCCGTTATCTGTTTGAATGGTTGTAAAATTCTATCATCTTATTAGCAAGACCCTTGATAGTATACTCATCGGGCATAATGCTAACCTTTACTCTGTTGCTTTCTATAGTAGTTTTAGTTGTTGGTCCGATTGCAGCCACATCATAATTTTTGAAATAAGAAACCGGATTACTAATATTCATTATGATTAAAAAGTTTTCGAAGGTTGAAGGACTGGTAAAAATAAACACATCGGGTTTTGATGAGTTTAACTTTTCAATACTGTGCTGAATCGTTTCTTTTGATGGCAGCGAGACGTTATATACGGGCACAGTAATTAAAGTAGCCCCAAGTTCCTCCAGACCTTTAGGCAAATCTTCTCTTCCAATTGCAGAACGAGGTATAAAAATATTTTTATTCTTAAGATCGTATTTGGATAGCTCTTCAACGACTCCTTCACCGGAAAACTTTTTCGGTACTATATCTACTCTGAGATTATTTTCTTCGCAGAGAGATTTGGTTTTATTACCAACCGCAACAACATTTATTTTGGAAAAGTTTATACTCTTTTTGAGTTCGCTGCATCTTTGTAAAAACATTGTTACGGCGTGTGCAGAGGTAAAAATAATGAAATCAATTTTCTGCGATGATAATATAAAACTGTCAAAAGCATCCCAGTTACTCGGAGGAACAATTTCAAGAGTCGGAAAGATTATTACTTTAGCACCAAGCTCGCTAAAGATAGAAGCGGATTCTCTTGATTGCTCAACAGTTCTTGTCAAAACAACGGTTTTATTTTTAAGTGGGCGGACTTTGTTGTTATCAAAACCGGAATAAAGTCCGTGTAAGACAAAGTCAAAAAGTTTTTCTCTTTCTTCGGCTAATTTTTCACCTGCGTATTTATTCTCTATCCCTCTTTGAACCGCACCAAATACTGCTCCCAGTACAAGCTTAACTGCAAAACTTTCATCTAAATCGCGGAATTGTTTTTCTCTTTTTCCCTTATAAATAACATCACTTAAAATTGATTTTAACTCATCGCTCATTGCTCTAAGTTCATCGCAAAATTGATTTTGTGCGCTCAGATATTCTTTCTGATACATCAAAAAGAAACTCTGATACTTCATCATAAACATATAGAGATGTATTACGTAAGTATGCAGTGAGTCGATAATACTTATTTCTGAGGCAATTTTAGTTTTTAAAGAAGAGTTAAGATTAGCCAGTTTGGAGCTCATTATTGTAAAATACAATTCTTCTTTAGAGGAGAAATAATTATAGACAGTTCCCTTTGCAACATCTGTTAACCGGGCAACATCATCCATCATCACTTCATGATAATTCTTTTTTGAAAAAAGTTCAGCAGCAACCTCAAGCATACGTTCCCGCTTTTTTTCTTTGCGCTTTATTTTTTCTTCCTTTACTAACATCTCTACAAGCTATTATTGTTTCTTTTGTGTTTGATAAACTTCTTTTAAAATCTCTTTGGCTCCTGCTCTTAAAAGGTCTTTGGCAAGTTGCTTACCAAGTTTTTCCGGATCGGTTTTACTGCCGCGCAATTTTTTTCTGTAAGTAATTGATCCATCCAGTGAGCCAACCATTGCATCAAGATATAATCCACTTGTCTTAACTTGTGCAAAAGCTCCGATTGGAACCTGGCAGCCGCCTTCCAAAGCGCGCAGTAAAGATCGTTCTGCAATAACAGCCAGATAAGTTTCTTCGTGATGTAGCGACTTAAGAATTTCTTCAACAATCTTGTTGTCTTTGTGTATTTCGATTCCTAGAGCGCCTTGTCCAACAGCGGGAAGAATTTCATCAGTTGAAATAAATGATGAAATATATTTTTTAAGATTTAATCGCTCCACACCTGCACGAGCTAAAATTATTGCATCCCATTCAGATTCCAGAAATTTATTAATACGCGATGGAACGTTTCCGCGTAAATCAAAAACGGTTATATCCGGACGAAGATGCAGAAGCTGTGATTTTCTTCTTAAAGATCCTGTTGCCACTTTTGCGTTTTCAGGAAGTTTGCTAATTGTCATTCCTTTTTTGCGTGCAATTAAAACATCTTCAACATTGTGGCGTTTTGTTACAGCCGCAAGTCTAAGCTCATCTGGTAATTTTGTTTGAAGATCTTTTAGGCTGTGTACGGCAAGGTCAATTCGCTTTTCAATAAGTTCAATTTCAAGTTCTTTTGTGAAAAGAGATTTATCACCAATCTTTGATAGAGCAACATCAAGAATTTTATCCCCTTTTGTTTTAATGATGTTGATTTCAACTATCACATTCTTATTCTTCTTTTGGATTTCACGCTTGACAAAGTTTGCCTGCCAAAGTGCCAGCTCACTCCCACGTGAACCGATAATAATTTTTTGTTTCAATTTATTTCCAATTTTTATAAAAATTTTTGCCACGAAATCACTAAAACACTAAAAATCACAAAAGGTTTTTAATGGATTTTAGAGCTTTTGAGTTTTAGTGGCGATTCCTATTCCTTTTTATTTAATCCGAACAGATCTCTTATGATAGAAATTTTTGCAGCAGTATCTTCTGCCCGCAAATCTGATTCAGACATTTTTCTTAATTCAATTGTTGGATGATGAAGAATTTTATTAATTATTCTTTTGGTAACTATATCTAATTTTTCTTTATCATCCTCAGAAAACTTATTGATATTCTTTTCAACTTCTTCTGCACGAACCGATTCAAAATAATCCCGTAATGTTTTTATAGTTGGTGCAGCCTCTAGGGAATTGTACCATTCAAAGAAATTATCAAGTTCTTCCTGAATTATCTTTTCAACTTTTGGTATCTCTGTTTTTCTTTTGGCAAGATTCTGTTCAACAATAATATTTAAAGAATCTATATCGTGATAAAAAACATAATCAATTTTCTTTGATTCAGGATCAACATCTCTCGGTATTGCAATATCCATTATAACCATTGAGGCATAATTTCGTTTCTTCATTGCTGCTTCAATATCCTGCTTTGTAAGGATTAAACCTTCAGCACTAGTAGCGCTAACAATTATATCAAACTTGTGTAAATGCTCTTTAAAATTTGAAAATGGAAAAACTGCTGTGTTTAGTTCCGCCGCAAGTTTTTCTGCCTTCTCAAAAGAGCGATTAGTTAATGCAAGTCTTCCGATTCCTCTGTCGCGCAGGTGTTTAGCCGCTATCTCGCCTGTTTCTCCGGTTCCAATTATTAAAGCAGATTTTTTCTGAAGATTAGAAAATATTTTTTCTATAAGCTGCACAGCCGCATAGCTTACAGTGACGGCTCCTTCACTAATAGCCGTTTCGCTTATGGCTCTTTTGCCAACGTGTGTGGCTGCATCCATCACACGGCGGATTAAAACACCGGCAAAACCCATCTCTTCCGAAATCTGAAAAGAATCTTTAACTTGTTTATAGATTTGATTATCGCCAATTAGCAGTGAATCAATGCCGCACGCAACCCGGAATAAATGCTCTACCGATTCCCGCGAAATGAAACTTTGAAAATTTTCATTTTGCACTTGAGAATTTGATTTAAAGTTTTTAATCAAATCCTGTAAATCTTTTGTGGAAATTTTATCGCTCTTTGGAATAGCATATATCTCTGTTCTGTTGCAGGTTGATAAAATTATGCCTTCAGAAAAAGAATTTTCTTTTGTTTGTTTTATAAATTCTCTTATCTCACTTTCATTCAGATGGAGAGCCTCTCTAAGCTCAACCGGTGCAGTGCGATGATTTATTGATATTCCAAGAAGATTCATATTTCAATAGAATGAATGAAAGCTTTGTGCTAAAAAGTTTGTAAGTATTGTAGAAAATATTGCAAGCGTAAAACCAATGATTGAAAGTATAATTAATTTTTTACCTCTCCACTTGCCTAAAAATTTATTTAATAATCCAAGTCCATATAAGAACCATACTGCAAATGTTCCAATCAGTTTGGGATCCAGATAGGAAAACTGAACGAAAGCTCTCGGCAGCCAGATTATTCCGATGATTATTGTTATGGAGAGGAATACAAATCCTATAATTGCGGCAATAAAACTTAATCTCTCTAGAATTTCTAAACTCGGCAGACGGTTAAAAATCAAACCAAACTTATTCAACTTGATTTCGTTATAAAGTATAAGATATAACACACCGTAAACAGCGGATATGGTAATTCCGGCATATCCTATTAAAGCGCTGATTACATGAATGCCTAACAAGTTGCTTCTCAGAATTTCCCGTACCTCTGTAAGATCCTCAATGAAAAGAGAAGAGATAATTTGGAAGAGAATGGATATAATAATAATAAACGGTCCTGTTCCACGAATATCTGTAACTAATTCCAAAATGAAATAAGAAAAACCCAAAGCAAAAGCCAGTACAGTAAAAATCTCAAATACATTTGTTATCGGCGGATGATCAAACTGAATGGTTCTTAACAACAGATATAGGAAATGAAAAAACAGAGTTAAAAAAAGAAAAACTCTCTTGGAGTTCTCAAACTTCTTTCCGCCTTGCTGAAAATCATAAAAATAAATAGCAAAAGTTGATAAATAAAAAAACGGCAGAAGTATGTTTATTGTATGAATTGATGCAAGCATATTTACATCTTAGTTAATAAAATGACTTATTGGTTCAAAAATATAAAATAAGAGACAAATAACAAATGACTGGCAAGTTTATTTATCATTCCCAAGAATAATCGGCAATCCGTCCTTTCCGGAACCAATTACAACAATCTTCGAATTTGGTGAATTTGCCAGCTTTTCAGTTGCTTCTATACCTTTCCATTTTAATAATTGATCACTTATTCCTTTAGCAACTATATTCTGAAAATCAGCAATACCCTGCGCTTCAATTCGCTTTCTTTCGGCTTCCTGACGCTCACGTTCAAGAACAAACTGCATTCTCTGACTTTCTTGCTCAGATTTTAATTTTTCTTCAATTGATGCGGTCAAACCAGGTGGCAGGGTTATTTTTCTTAAAGGTGCAGCTTCCAGGGTAATACCTCTTGGACCAACTAATTGACTTAATTCATCTTCAATTTGTTTTGCTAATTTTTCTCTTTCTGCTGTATAAAGCGCTCTTGCTTCATATCTGGAGGTTACTCCGCGAACAACCGAGCGAAATTGCGGAATTAAAATTTTATCTACATAATCTTCTCCGACTGTTTTGTAAATTTTATTTGCATTTTCAAAACTCAATGAATAGAGAAGACTTATCTCAAGCTGGACATTAAGTCCTTCCTTTGATGGAACTGTCATTTCCTCTTTTAACTCCTGTGTGCGGGCATCGAA
>CAZCJF010000054.1:5994-20562 GCA_964499095.1 uncultured Ignavibacteriaceae bacterium | reverse complement strand
CCTAACTTACACGATAAGCCAATCCAAGTGATTGGCTTTTTTATTGTCTCTTATTTACTTTGAACAAACAAAGCATTATTTTTGCTCAAAACAAGGTAAGACTCTTATGCCATCAGGAAAACAAGCAGTCAGGAAAGTAGATAGGAAGATTAAGCACGCAGACCCGCAGGAGATATTAAAGCGGATTGACGGATATTTTGATTGGTGCGACAAAGAAAAGAAAACCTACACGGTCAGCGGATTAGCCCTTTATATGGGATATTCAAGCAGAGATGCAATTGCAGATTTACAGAATGAAGAGAAACACAAAGACTATTACACACCTCAAGAAAAACAAGCCATCAAAGAAGCCATCAAGAGAGCAAGACTAAGGATTGAGAGCCAACAGGAAGAATTACTTTTGACCGCTAAGAATGTAGCAGGAGTGATTTTCAACCTAAAGAATAATTTCGGCTGGAAAGATCGTGAAGATGAAGGAAGCAACAATCTGATTATCCTGAATGTGAGAGGATTGGAAGATTGACAACGGCAATCGCACAAGAAAATACCGAGCAAAAGAAAAAAATTGAACTGAACATCAATCTTCAGCCCGTCCAAGCGGAATTGATAAAACTGTATGAAAAGAGTAAAGCCACAAAAATAGGTTTCGGCGGAGCGAGGGGAGGAACAAAGAGCCACACTGCTGATATGCTGATGCTCATCCGCAGACTGAAATACCCACAGACAAACGGATTATTCGTGATGAGAGTTTATCAGGATATGATGGACATCCACATAATACCATTCTTTGAACAGTTTCCAGAATTAAGGAAATACTTTTTTGCGAACAATATGATATTGCGATTGCCAAACGGTAGCTACATAAGATATTTGAGCGGAGATAGTTTAGAGACCTTTCAGAAAAGGAAGGGTAGAGGATTCGCAGATATTATTGTTGACCAGAGTGAGTTATTTACAGAAGATGAAATTCAGTTTCTATACACAATTAACCGAAGCACAAAGCCAGGCATAGTTGCAAAGACCTTGTTATGTTTCAATCCAGGCAATATCGGACACAACTATCACAAGCGAGTGTTCTACGATAAGATTTACAAGGAGGGAGAAGACCCAAGCGATTTTGCATATATGCAGACAAGAGGGTGGGATAATGCTTATTGGTGCATCTCAGAGATGGCAAAGATGCACAAGATTGAAGAGAAAGAATTAAATGATGAAAAAATACAGCAACTTATCGGCATCTATCATAAGCTGCCAGAGAAGGAAAGATTTGAAATCTTCATCAGGACGAACTATGGACACACACTCAATCAATTGCCAGAACATAAACGGAGAGCGGAATTATTCGGAGATATGGAAATATTTGAAGGAATGTTTTTTGAAGATTTCCGACGCAAACATCATGTTATCAACTACACAATGAGCAAAATCAGAAAAACGATAAGCGGACTTGACTATGGTAATGTAACAGTGCTTGAAGTATTGCAGATGGATAGCGAAGGCACGATAATAAATGCTGATGAACTTTACTTAGGGGATGAGACTAATCCGACAGACAGGGCCAATGCAATTGCAGATTTTTTGCTGGAGCGGGAACTATATAAGATAGATATGATATATGATACCGATATGGAGATAAGCCAGATAAGTAACATAGGAGTTGACAAGACACCGATAGAGATATTCAGGTCAGTATTCAAGCAAAGGATGGGAGAGAACGCACCAAAGATGAGAGTGGTAAATAAGAAATCACTTGACAAACACAAAACATATAGGCAAGCAGTAAATGAAGCAGTAAAGGACTATTTGAAGATAAGGAAATATTGTAGCAAATGTAAACAAACCGTTGTGCCTAAAGAAGGGGAAGACAACAACAAATGCCCGAAATGTAATACCGAGCTTGAACAAAAGAGCAAATTATATCTTGGGCATAGGTCGAGGTATTTGATTAAATTTTTCAGCGAAGCAATATATGATGCAGATGCAGATATGGATTTCAACAGAGACAAGCCAAAGATTGATCACCCATACGACGCATTCAAATATGCTTTTATGGAGCTATACTTTAAGAAAGAGCCAGAGAAAGACAGAACGCCAAAATGGTTCAGAGATTTACTCAGGCAAAAAGAAGCAACAACAATTAACCACAATTCATTTATGGAAGTATAAACAATGGAAAAGAGAACTTGGAAAATAAGAGATGATGCAACCATTTACGAAATAATGAGATTGCACAACAATCTTTCATCAGAGTTCACACGATTCCACGATGAAATAACTGATAATTACAACTACACAGTTTCAGGTTTGCAGTGGGATAAAGAGGTAAAGAGCAAATTAGAGAAAGAAAGAAGACCTGCATTAGCTTATAATTTAATCAGGACGGTAATAAATGTAATTTACGGGATAGAAAGAGATAACCGCAGGAAAGCGAAAATATCACCACGCACAGAAGGAGACACCGAATTATCAAATAAAATCACACAGGTATTACAATACTATCTTTATCACGGACAATTTGAGAAAGCACAACGAAGGGTATTTCTTGATAAGTTGATAGCCAGACTTGGAGTATATCATCTTAAATGGGAATATAACGGAACGATGGATGAGATAGGGAAATTAAAAATCGAAGCAGTTGACCCAAGAGAGATGATATTCGAGCCACTTTCTGATGACCCACAATGGGAGAGAGCATCATTTGTAATGCGTAAACATGAAATGAGCTTGGAAGAAATAATAAACACATACGCTTTGAATGATGAAGAATTGCAGAATGAAATCAGGCACGAAGCGAAAATATTTTTTGAAGCGGACACAGAAAAAGACAGGTGGTTAACAAAAAAATTAAAGCAGTTATTCAGTGCAGTTTACGAGACAGCGATTTCATCATCAAGCAGCCAGAACCGATTATTTAACAACGCAATGCAATGGTGGAATCCTCAGAATGGGAAGTTCGACATATTGGAATTGCACGAGAAAAGGATGGAAAGACGATTGTATGTTAAAGAGCAGACCAAACTTATAGATATAACTCAGACTTATGAAAGCAGATATAAAGAATACAACGGAAAAGATTTTGACGGATATAAATTTGAGCCAGAATTGATAAATAAGATTAAAGAAGAATACGGATTAAAGGGTATATCAGATGTTGATCTTGTGAATAAAAGATTTGTGACAGCAGTAATACCGACATTTCAGCTAAAGGTAAATGAACAGGCATATCCGATAGAAAGCAGATATTATGTTTACATACCAGAATACTGCTATGACACACACAGAGACCCATTATTAGCCCAAAGTATAATAGATGATATTAAAGACCCGCAAACTGATTTTAACAAAGCAAGAAGTCTGATTTTAGAACTAATCGCCAGGTATGCAAACAAGGGATGGATATTAGATGAAAACGCCATTTCAGGAGTTGAAGAAGATTGGATGACAAACAGAATCGCACCATATCGTAGAGTGAGAGCGGGATATATCAATATGATAAAGCCCGAAGAAGGTCAGACCATATCGCCAGAATTGATGAGGACGCCTGGAGAGACACTACAATTGATAAAGGTAATTACAAATGCTGATGATGAAGTAAGGGGGAACGCATCACCTGGAGTAACATCAGGGAAACACTTTCTTGCGAAAGAACAAAGGCAGGCAAAATCGTTTTCATACCTACTTGAAAACAGAGACTACACATTAAAAGCAGTTTACGAACTTGCGATGGATTTCATTAAAACTTATGTAACTACACAGACAGTAATAAGGATAACAAATGACATTGACAAATCAGTGGAAGACAAAGAAGACATTGCATTGAACAAACCTGTATTTGGTATCAACGAAAATGGAATGATAGAAGAAAAAGTAATAAACGACATAGATGCCTATGATTATGATATTGAAATAACAGAAGAGCCATATTCAGCTTCGGCACAGGAAGAAAGATACAACAAATTATCTGATGTATTTAATGCTGCACTAAGTGTAAATCCACAGAAAGCAGATATGATATTGCCCGTGCTTGTTAAAGCAATGGGGGGTATAGATGCTGATAAAATAATACAGATATGGGAACAATCAGGAACACCATCACCAGAACAACAGCAATTACAACAAATCCAGGCACAACTGCAAATGATAATGGCAAAACTTGGAGTAGAAGAAAAGAAGACAGAGATTGAAGGGAAGAAACTCGATAACATGAAAAAAACAAGAGAATTGCAACAAGAGATTGAAATGGAGGATGCTATTTCAGGATTGTTTGCGAATCATGGAAACTCACAAACTCAACAATAAGGAGAATTTTTTATATGAACACAAATGAAATGATCCATAGTATATTTTTGCTAATATTCTCAAATATCTGGACATATATTGGAGCATTGCTAATGATAGCAACAATAACAGGGGATGTGAAAAAGATAGTAAAAAGCTTATCGGCATTCATAAGAAAAGTAATTATAAACTATACTGAAAAATCACAAGCAAAAAAAATAAATAACCCATCATGGAAAGAACCAAAGTAAAAGAACTTAAATTACTAATTAACAAAAAGCTGGAAGTAACAACAGATACTCCAACTATTTTAATGTTGAAAAATATCCAGAAAACGATAATGAATTTCCCTGTCAAATACTTAAGAATAACAAAAATTTATCGTGATATTGAAAAAATAGGAGGGTAATAATATGGTTGAATACAATAATTGTTATGAACTATGTAAATGGGAAGAAATATCAAAGGAATACGGATATGGATGGAAGCCAATCGCAGAATTTACAAGTTTAATTGAAGCAGAGAAAGAGCGGGATAAAAAACCTAATAAATATGACTATATGATAAGAAAGAAAAAAGTATTTATGGAAAGTAATAAATCACCATATTTCAAATTTGTCAATTCAAAAGATATACATAAAGGATTAACTGCTACACAAAGAAGAGAGTTATGGAACTCTGATGATCCAAAAGATTTCAAAAAACTAATGTGAAAATATCAAAGGAGAACAAAACCATGCCCAAAAAAGAAACCAACCAGAGCAAATCTTTAGATGAAATTATCCACTTATTGGTTACCAGCATAGTTGATAAGCCATCAGAGGTAATCGTTGCAAAAACCAAAAAAGATGGGATAACAAAATTAACAATTGCTTGCTCTAAAGATGATTTGGGTAAAGTAATTGGGAAACAAGGACAAATGATTAACGCATTGAGGACAGTGGCGAGGGTAATCGGAGTTCACCAAAATCATGAAGTAACAAAATTAGAATTAACTGAATTCGCATAATCGGATATGAGAGAAAAAATATATCTTATGCTGGGGAGATATGGCGATATTATGAACATATTACCAGCAGTATATCAAGCATCAACAGAAAATCATATTCTACCTTCGATAGTAACATCTAAGGCATATTCAAGTCTTATCAAGGGTGTGAATTATTGCAGGAGTATTATCTTCAACAATGATTTTCGATTGATAAATCCTGCAAGAAGGTTGATAGAGAATCAATATCCGAATGCAGATATTAAAATTTGTGCAGTATATGGGAAAGATTACAGAATAGACAGAAAGTGTTGGAACTACCAAAGAGAAGCTTGGAGATTATCAGAGACAAAGGAAATATGGGGGAAAGAAGCACTCGTAATAAATAATCGGAGCAAAACAAGGGAAAAAGAACTCGTTGAAAGATTAGACCTGCCAAAAGATAAAAAGATTATTCTCACATCATTGAAAGGAGTCTCATCCCCGATAGAAAAGCCAGAAGAATTATTAAACTATCTGAAACAAAACATTAACCAAGATGAATATCATATCTTGGACATATCGGATGTGAAAGCAGAAATGATATATGATTTGTTATGCTTATATGAAAAAGCTCATTCATTGATAACAATAGACACAGCGACACTACATTTGGCAAATGCAGTTCCTAATTTGCCTGTTATTTCATTGATTACCGATAGTAAAGATGATTGGCATAAATCATTCTGGAGACCGAACCATATTGCAAGAATTTACTATTCAGAAATTGATAGTAATAAAGAAAAAATTCTTTTAGCAGCTATTCAGGGTTGGCAATTCCAAAGACCAAGAATAAGACTTATAACTTCTTACAATCTGTCGAATAATGAAACTGCAAGAAGAATAAAATTTGCACAGGAAACTTGGAAACAAGAAAATAGATTATCAAAGTGCATGTGGGATATATACAATTATGAAATTTCATCAATACCAAGAGTAAAAAATATGATTGAGAGTATTGCTGAAAAATCGAAAGAAGATGATATTCTGGTAATATGTAATGCTGATATATCATTTGTGCCATTTATTACAGGCGAAATAATGGATAAAATAAAGAGTAAAAGTATTTATCTACACAGACATGATTTCTATTATAAATTTGAAAATCATCTGATAAGTGAGCATCAAGTGGCAGAAGGCAAATGGTATCCAGGCAGTGATTGTTTCATATTCACAAAAAAATGGTGGGAAGATAATAAAGCGTTAATGCCAGATATGTATTTTGCAAGAGAAGCATGGGACATGGTAATGAGAAATATGGTAAAACGCTCTGGTGGTGCAGAAATATATAATGCAATTTATCATGAGAAACACGAATCATTTTGGGGAAATAACAGGAATTGCCCAGAGAACCTGTATAACAGAAGTTTAGCAAAAAATTGGCTTGATACTTACGGTGGTGATTGGAATGATTGGAAACTAAAACGCCCTATTTATAAATCTTAAATTTGAAAGGAACATCATGGAAAATACACTAAAATTCGGGATTGCGATGGATGGCTGCGAAGAAATAATAATTGATAACTTTAACAAATTTATTGAACTTGTAAAAAGATATGGGTTAAAGAATATTCTATATCTGGAAATCGGTGCAGCGGAAGGCAGGACAATGAAGACGATGAATCAATTGTTAGATGATATTGAAGACATAAATTACAATACAGTAGCTATTGATATTGAAAACGGATGGAGTCTGAATTACGATGAATTAGTAGTGAACAGTAATGATAAAACAGAAATTATTCTGTTAAAAAACAACAGTGATGAAGAAAGAAATTATATCTATAACAGATATATCCCACAAAGTTATGATAAAACCTCTGCAATTATAATTTTAATTGATGGTAACCACAATTACGACGCAGTAGAAAAAGATTGGGAATCAGCTAAAGAAATAATAAATAAGTTAGGAATTATAGTCGGAATGATTATGTTCCATGATAGTGGCATCACTGATCAAACAAAAGATAATGACCCCACTGTCCAACCCAAAGGAATAAATGTTAGAAATTTTCTCAATGATAGCGGATTATTAAACAATGAATTAAAAAACTTCAATGGATATAATCTCATAGAAACCATTGATTTCCAGAATCAAAATGAAAACGGTAGAGGAATGTTTTTTATTTTTATCAATAAAAAAACAGAGGGATAAATGAAAAAACTTACCGTTGTAATGACGCATTCAGAAGCAATTAGTGTTGTGAAAAGGCACTTAAAATATTGGGAACAAACATCAGATGAAATAATATTCATCTCGCCGATAGATAGCCAGATGACAGAAGATGGAAAGGTAGAAGGATATTTAGAAATATTGATTGGCAGGGCAGAGCATCACGGAGAAATATCTGCACAAAGAATAGAACAAATATTTGAATACTTGCTTGATAAAGATTACGATTACATTATTCTCACAGAATATGATGCTTTTTATACAAAAATACCAGACAGTATATTACCAGATGATAAAAGTATAACCGCTATAAAATACAATCAGAATAAACCAATAAAGTTCAAAGGGAAATTTTATCTTCACTATCCGATAATTTTCACAAAAGAATCATTGAGAAAAACTTACGAACAATTAAAAAATGTTACTACAAATGACAGACATTATTCAGATAGATTTATTGGTATGGCAGTCCAATTAGCCAATCTGTATGTAGTAGATTTATTGAAATTGAAAAAAGGTTACTCAAAAAACACAATAAGACCTGAACATTACCGAGAATTTAGGCAAGCAATCAGAGAAGGAGCGATTGCATTTCATGGGATAAAAAGTATAGAATGCTTGGAGAACATTATTTGAAACCCGACATTGTTTACATACATGGTAAGTATTCCGAATGGAGAGACCAAGAAATAAAATATTCATTAAGATCATTGGAAAAGTATGGTAGGAATTATAACAATGTATATTTAATCGGTGAACCATCCCATTATGTTGATAATAGTGTAATAAAATTTTATCATTATGAAGAGTCGCCTTTCGATAATAAAGAAAAAAGAATAATGGATAAAATATTATATGCCTGTTCAATTGATGAGATAAGTAATCCTTTCGTGATGTTCAATGATGATTTTTTCCTTGTCAAGCCGATAAATTTTTCAGAATTAGAATATTATTATCAATATGACTTGGAAGAAAAGATTAAGAGAAGGAAAACAGACGATTATTATAAAAGAGCCATGAAGAACACAAAAGAAGCATTAGAAAACAGAGGTTTGCCGACAAAACATTTTGATATTCATTATCCAATACTCTATGATAAAACGAAATTTATTGAAGTGATGAATAGTTACGATTGGAAAATCGGAGGCGGATATGTAATAAAATCTTTGTATTGCAATACGCTAAGGATTGAGGGGAAAGAAAAAGCAGACAGAAAAATTTATATATCGCATGATATAAAAGAAATCAGGCACTATGCTTCGGAATCAGATTTAATTAGCACAGCAGAAATAACAAGGGCAATGGCTTCCTTTTTTATTGAGAATTATCCAGAGGTATCTACATTTGAAAAAATATTTTGAAATAAAATTACAAATTATTAAATTTTTAGTGTCATATTTCCTTGTTCTTTCAAGCGTAGCACAAGATCAGATGTGCAGCCGTAAAATCATAGCTCCCCCGAAGCGGTTATCCTATTGCCCTATGGATAACCGCTTTTTTATTAGATGTGAGGAGGACAAATGGGACAATTTAATAGTAATTTAACATTTTATAGGAGTGCATTAAAAATGCAAGACAATCAGAACAAACAAAAGAAAGTCCCCCCAAGTATATTCAACTACTTGGAAGGAAGGAACAAAATGATAAAATCAACTTCAACAATGGACAGACCCAAGATGGTGGATTATTATAAACAGAAAGAAATGAAGATGAAAAAAATGATTACACCTAAAGACACATCCAAAAAAAGTTTATTCAATATTTTAGAACCAAAAAATAAAAACTATTAAAATTAAAGAAGAGAGGTAATCATTATGGGAGACATATATTCAGAACTTTTCGATTCAAAGAAAAAAGAATTTGTTCAGGAAGATGAACAAGTTAAAAAAATCGAAAAATTGGAAGACCCAGAAGAATTAGAAGAGGCATTAAAAATCCTCGAAGAAAAAATCGAAGGGAAAAGTGAAACGAAAGGCGAACCTTCAAAAGAAGATGAAGATACTTCGCCAAAAGAAAAATCAGAACCCGATGATAAAGATAAAAAATCGGATACTTCTGATGAAGACAAAACATTCACTTTAACAGAGGAAGTCATTGCCCAACATCCAGAGGAAGTAAGAGACATCCTCTCGAAATACAAAGACAAAACAGCAGATGATATTGCGAATGCAATAGCAAATGCAATTGTTATGAAGTCCCCATATCTGAAAGGCAACGACAAAGTAATTGCACAGATAAAGGAAGACTTCAAAAGTAAAAGTCCTGACGAACTGATTGATATTCTGATAGACACTCAAAAACAAGTGGGTAAACCAGATGATGACATAGAAATATCTGCAAAAGAGACCACTGAAACACAAACCGTAGAAGAAGACACTTTCCCCGAAATACCAGAAGACGAACCAAATATCAAACAATATCTGGAAAAAGAAACATTAGCACGATTAAAAAGCAAATATCCAAATATGCCAGATATTACTTCGATGGATAGCGAAGAATACAAAGAATGGCGTAGAGATTTGGATATAGATAATCCAGATAATAATTTTAGAGAAGACCTGAAGATGGTAAAAGAAAGTGTCAAACAGGATATTTCTAAAATAATCTTCATCCAAGAAAATCTGAATAATCTCTATGATAACAACCCATCAGAACTTATCCCATTGGTAACAAAAGAAAATCTACCGAAACTTAAACAACTTAACAATGATCCTTTGAAAGTATTCGTGGAAGATTTGCAGGATGAAATCAAATCAATTAAAGAAAGTTTGAAAAAATACAATTTAACCGAAGAAGACTTAGGGATTGATTTGACTATCAAATTTGATGAGAATGGTTATCCGACAAATGAATATCTCGATACTTTGCTTATCAAGGATAAATTACCAGATGGGACACCTGTTCCGAACACTGATATTGTAGGTATCAAAAAGGGAAGAACAAGAGATTATATCTATTGGCTTAAAAAAGGTCAATTAGTGAAGAACTTCAAAGATCAATATGAAGATAAAATATTAACTGCATTCTTTGAAAAGAAAGCAGGTCAGGAAAGTTCGCTCAGGAATAAACTTAAAAAAGAAACCTTAAAAGAGGGTAGTGGTAGAAGCACCCCCCCAAATAAAAAGGTTTATACTCTGGATGATATTGAGAAGATTGATAATCCAGAAGTATTAAATAAAATTGTTGCGGAATTAGAAAAATAAAGGAGTTTAGAAAATGGGACAAATAAATAATGAATTATTAATGTATCGTGCTGCGAAGTCCAAACAATTAGGATTTTCGCAGTGGTATCAAATCCCTGTATGGAACGAGTTAATAGGTTTCATCGGGGGTAAAAATGAATATGGTTATCCTAAATCAGTTCCTTTTGGTGCAACAGCTACAAAGCAGTTAAAACCAACAGGTAAACCAATTGAAGTCTTAACAGACTTTTTCCATCAAGGCGGGTGGGAAATTGATATACCTTTATTGTTACCACTCAGAAAGAAACCTGTCGTTGGTGATGATCAAGCACTTGGGAAAGAAGAAGACAGAAATTGGGTTTACAAAAAGGCGTATATTACGCAAGTTAGAAAACCCGCTAAAGTTACAGATGGTGCAATGGGCGAACTTGCAATAGACCCTGCATATTTAAAACAGATGTGGGATAATCTCAAAACAGAATTTCAACACTATAACCAGAGACTTCAGGCATACGCACCTTATGATGCGATATACAGAGGTTTCGATGATCAATTGATTAGAAGCAAAGAATTACCAAAATGTGTTCAGAAATCTCATCCAAACTTTTTCGTAGAAGGTTATGGTAGAGTTGCATTTAATTCTAACAACACTACTTATGAAACAAATATTGCAAATGTGTTACAGAATATGGGTGCTTCCGATAAATTCACAATGAAGACTCTGAGAAAAATGCAGATGGCAGCATCTGAATTAATGTTAGTGCCAACCAATGCGGGTAATTTACTTGTTAAAGGTATTGCAATTCTTAATGATAGACAAATGGCTCAATTAGCAGAAGACCCATTATTTGAAAAACTTCACATTGCATTAGTAACAGCTAATGGAGAAAAATCACCTATGTTCACAGGTGCTTACGAGGCACACTTAGTTGAAGGTGTTCTAATCCTTGTTGATACCAATAATCCTGGAATATGGATGAATGGAGACACAGGATATGACAGTTCAAGGGGTGTCCTGAACTATGGTAATGAAAATCCATTAGAAAACCCAATTCATCAATCTGATATTAAACTTGCAATCTTTATGGGAGCATCTGCTATTCTTTGTGGTAATACAAAATCTTTACAATTCAGGAATGAAACACAGGATTATGGAAACATAAAGAGTGAAGCATCTGTAACAGTAATCGGTTATAATAGAGCAGACAGATTTGATTCTGATGGTTTCTTACCTGCAGACCAAGCAGTTACAAATACAAGTTCACTTGTTGTTGCCACATACAGTCCACAGAATATTTCTTGGCAAACAACTTCTTCTTAATTAACGGATAATTAAAATGCCATGCTTTAATAGCATGGCAAAGTTTTAATAAAAAATAGGAGATTAAAAAATGGCTAATACAGGAAAACGAGCAAATTGGATGCAGCCCTATACAGGCGACAGACCAAGAGATGTGTTGCAACTTACCGAAGCACAAGAAGCCAAAACCAATAAATTTATTGGATTTGCTGGTGCAGACCAAAATGGTAATGCTGTAGAGCAGTTTTTCCTTTCAACTGAGGAAACAACTGTTGATTTCGCTAATTATTCCTCAGTTCCCGTCGGCACAATCTTGTTCACACCGAAAGTTGCTGGAGTAGCATTTTATCAGAGGATAAATAATGCTTCTGGCACTTCCTCTGATTGGAACAAGGTTGTTAAAGCTGCTGTATAAATTAACCTAAGCCATGCCCAAACAAGGGCATGGCATTATTAACAAATTTAGAAGAGGTATAAAAATGGCAAGAATAGTCTCTAAGATTGACACAATTATCAATTTACCACCTAATTTCAAAAATCTTTGTGGCAAAAAAGGATTTGTAGCCGAATTGCAGGCAGGTAAACCAAAAGCAGTCCCAGATAACATTGCCGAATATTTTGTTACTAACAGAGGTCATGTTTTCAGATATGCTGACCAAGACGATGAATTAGCACAAACAACTCAACATCAAGTCCAAGTTATTGATCCAGAAGATAATAAAATAGTTACACCATTTAATCCCATTGAGTTTTTGGAAGCGAACATAGAAAATGAGAATTTAGAAGAAGCATTATTGTCTTTAGAACCCTATGAATTAAGAAAGATTTGCGAAACCTTAAAACTAAGCGGATTTATGAAACAACCGAAAGAAAGATTAGTAGAGCGTATTATCACAGATATTAATGTGAAGAAGAAACAAGACGAGGAAAAAGAATAATGGCAAGATCAAAAATTTTGCTTGGTCGGATATTAAGAAATCTTAAAAATCATGGTATTGTAGTTAGTGACATACAAGATACAGAAATTTATGGAGAATTAACCACTGCACAAGATGTAATCATTCGTGAAACACAGCCAGAAGCATTAATTAAAATTACTTTCAAAGAAGGGATTGACGAATATCCTTTAACAACTGAAACAGTAACAGACCCAACCTTAAATTACAATAATGATATTTCAGCAATCAAAGTTGTCAAATCAAATAGCAATTTCAAAGTAGTATCAAATGTTGAATTTGTAAATTTAATAAAAATTGCGAATGCTTTTGGAGATGCTGGATCAAATTTAATAAGTAATTTTGCATCCTATTTCAAAACAGGGAAAAGTTTAGAAGGAGTAAAAAATAATTTAAACAAGATATTCACTATTCCAGATTCCAAAGGCATAGTCCGTTATTCGGAAGAAATATTTTATAATGGAATACCTATAAAAAGAATAACAGACTACACAATCACAGATACAACGATTACACTAATTGATATTATCCCAAGCCCAACAGATTATTTAACAGCTAATTGGATAACAAATAATTACTACATTAAAAGTTCAGAATTAAGTGGAAATAAAAACGGTTCAAATAGAATTTTCAAAATTCCAGAAGATTATGGGGTTGCACTAAACTCAGAAAAAATTTATTTGAATGGGGTTTATCAAATCAGGAATATAGATTATGCAATAAGTGGGAACATAGTAACAATTTTGCATAATATATTGCCCTTACCAACTGATGAATATGTAGCGATATGGATAACTGATAATAAACAAACACAATCGATAAAAACGCCTTCAATAGCGACTATAATAAATAATAAGCTAAAAGTTTATCCGAAACCAGATTTAAGTATAGATGGAAGTGAAATAGAATTGATTGTTTACAGGAAAACATCCACAAAAGCAATAGACGATAACAATGAGCCAGAAATAGGCGAAGAATTCGATAAGGCATTAGAATATTATGTTACAGCACAATTTTTAATAGGGGATGCAAGAAATTTATGGCAATCTTATTATGAAAGAGAAATAGCTAAAATAGCACATCTTACACATAAAGGCAGAGGGACAATCTCAAGACCAATGATAGAAGGGCTTTGGTAATGGCAACACCCAAATTAGATACAATAGCAGTCAATTTCCTTCATAGAATACCAGATGAATTTACAACTGCATTTACACCAGGCAGTGGAGTAATGCCAGAACCTAATATTTTAACAAAAGACCAAGTTATTGATTATGTGAATAGAGCTTTGAATCAATTGTTTAATATGTATTGGACTAACTTGGGTTACAATGTAGAAATGATGATAAGAATATTTCCAGAATTATATAGGCAAACAAGCGATATAAATTTTACAAATGGGGAGTATAATCTAACCAATAATTATTTGGATATTCAAGAACTTATTGGTGGGATACATAACAATAAATTTATAAAAGCAAAACCGAGCCACAAATACTTATTGTATCTAACACAGGAATATGATGAATTTATCCCAACTGATAACAATAAAGTAGTAATCAAAGTTGAAAATAAGTTAGTTCTATTTCCAAATGTCACAACAACAGCAGTCAAAATATCATATTTGAAAAAACCAATATCAACGACCAACG
>CAZCJF010000054.1:0-5894 GCA_964499095.1 uncultured Ignavibacteriaceae bacterium | reverse complement strand
ACAACAACAGCAGTCAAAATATCATATTTGAAAAAACCAATATCAACGACCAACGGTGGATATTTAGCTCAAAATGGTAATGAGGATTCCCCATTCGATTGGCATTGGAACGAACAAATAGCAGATATAGCTTACAGTTTATTCTTGAAAGAAACAAATGAAACAACTTAAACGAAAGGATTGAGAAATGGGTTTCGATAATACACCTGTAAAACCATTAGGAAAAATATGGACACTTAAAATGGTAGTGAACACTATCATTTTATGGTTAAGAAAAGAGACACAATCAGACCTCGATCCAGAATTTGTCAAAACATTAGTCAATGTCGCTGTAACAGATGTAGCTGAATTTATTTCAGGAGTAGGTAGTGATGATTATGGTAAAATTGCAGATATAACAGATATAGGTGGGTCGATAGCTAACACATTAGTTTTATCTGCTACATATACAAACTCAACAAGAACAATTACAAAAACATCACATGGATTAACATCAGCAGACATAGGCAAAAGAATCGTCTATTTCCAAAATATCCCATTTGAAGCTCAAGGTGTTATGTGCATTGCAGAAGTAGAATCTATTACAGATGCCAACAATTTCACGGTTACAAAAGCATTGGGGAGAAATATATCGACAGGGGAAGCGATATATGCGATATTCCCGCCGCATTCAGAAATGGCTATTGATTTAAGCAATTATAGAATAGCTAATATTACAAAAATTACTGATTCAATAAACAAAGAAGTGATAAAAGTAGGAGATACAGAATTTGAAAATCTTGCAAGATTTGATGAGAGGCAGAATAAGGTTTATTGGTATAAACATGGGCAAACTCTATACCTTTATAAAGGTCAGAATGTAGCCAATATAGGCACACTAAAAATGTATTATAATAGTTATCCTCAACTATTCACTGATGATGATTCTAATTTAGATATTAGAGATAATTATGTTCCGCTTGTAATATCAACAGCAAAGAATTATTGCTTAGAGCATCTTGGCATGCAGCCCGCAGAATCATTAAGCAATATCATAGATAATAAAAAAAGAGAAATAAGAGAAAATATACTCAGAGAAAAGGGGGTAATCTATGCTAAAAATACAGGAGCTAAGAAAGAGCTTTGACCAAATGGAATGAAATAGAGTTAGGGCAAGTCAGAGGAATATCTACAAACATAGATTATCCAGGAATAAATTACGCCCAAGAGATATTAAATCTCCATCCTCACATTTATCCACAAAAATTAGTTTTAAGAAAGGGATATAAATTAAAATATGATTATCCTTTACACTCATATCTTGAAAATATAACTTCATTAAATTTTGATATTTTAGTTGACAGAAAGGAAAATGAACAAGGCACAGAAGTAACTATTTTAATACAGAAAGCAACTGTTAAAGCAGATGGCTTATCAGGAATAACCGACAAAGAAGATATACTATGCTTTTGGGCAAGACCATATTTTGATGGGACAGCATGGATAGATAGTTGGGAATGGTTAAATGAGATTATTATTTCCAAAATAGAATCGGTCAGTGCAACATACAAAAATAATATTACAATTTTTGGCGGAATTGATCAGCAAATTACGGAAAATAAATTAATAGGATGGACAATCTATAATAAGACAAAGAATGATTATGCGAGGATAATCACAGCAACGGAGGTTGATTCAAATAGCACAAGAATTAACATTACCAAATACGAGAATAATTGGGAAGTTAATGATACAATTTATCTATGTAAAAACTACATAGACTTACAAGCATTACGACAATTATATTATGTCAATTGGGAAGATATTGTTATACATAAAGTTCTTGATGATTTAAGAATAGGTTTTGGTGGGAAAGAAAACAGACCTGCATTGGCAATCGGTTTTAGAAAAACATCATACTTATTCCGTCAGTTGGATTATCCTAATCTACATCCATTATTGCAAGATGAAAATAATCTTAGACTATTCGCTGAAAAATCAGGAATAATTATAGACACAACTATTTTAACAACAAAAAAAGGTATCTATGGGATTGATTTATACACGGAAGAAAATGGCGATCTTGAATTAAACAAATATTATTTTAGAATGACAGGGGTTATAGATGGTTACCAAGAACAATTATTAGCAGAAAATGAAATAATAGCTGGTGCAGAGGAATATATTTCAATCTATCCTTATGTCAGATTGGGTATAGACAATATAAGATTAACAAAACTCATACTTTATTATTCAATTGATGATATTAACTATTATAAAATCAGGGAATACCAATTAAAAGATGAAGAATATAATAATGTAATTTGGAAAGTTGACAAATTTGGAAGGATGATAGTAGAATCATCGTTTCCAGAGAAACTAAATGAAGCAAACGCAGTTAGCGTTGTAAATGAACAAAATACACAAGGTTCATGGGTAACACATAGGTTAAACGGTTCTTTGCAGATAGACACATCAGCAAATTCAGTTGATAATTATTCATTTAAGATCACGGTAAACAGTTATGGAGGGCAAGTTCCAGATAAAGAAAGACAAGGGATAAGAATACCTGTAAGTGGGTTAAAAAAAGGAGAAAAATACAATTTATCTGTCCAGATGAAAAGTCAGGTAGATGATTTGTCAGAAGATTTTGAGGACACAAATTATGATAGCAGAATCTTAATAGATGGTTTTGCTCGTGTCTCGACAAGCAATCCAAGAGGTAGTTGGCATTTACAATCAGGGGCAAGTCAAAGCCCACCGAATACACAATTCCCTAACGGTAATTTTGTGATGATAACAATAGATAAACCAAAAATATTAACATTTTATGCAAGAGGGAATGTCGGGGTTTATAAAAAAATAGGGAGTAATAATCCAGAAACTTTATTAATACTAAACAACGAGGATAGCGGAACATACACGAGTAATAACTTAGTTACTGTTGAAATAAATGAACTTGCAAAAAATGTTAAAATTTACATTGTTCATGAACCGATAGCATATGGAGTAGATAATGAAGGTCAATTTATAGGTATATGGGATGACTTATTCATTGATGATATTCAATTATCAATAGCAGTCCCAAACAGATATTTTTACGCTTATTTATTAGGTGATTCATTATCCGAAGATGAAGCATTGCAAGAAGAACTAACAAATATTGGCACAGCTTATAGTGAACAAAAAGTTACTTTAATGGCGAACATAGATGAAGAACCTAAATATCTTGTCATTGCTAATAGACCGATTGAAGATGAACAAACGATATTTTGGGTAGATAAGGTGTCATTAAAAGAAAAAGACTTAGTATCATTCCAGAAGAAAGATATTGAAGAAGCTGATGAAGAAATAACAGATTTATTAGGTTATACTCCAAGTTATAACATGGTCAGAGGATGGGATATGGCTCTGACATTCAGGGGGAGAACTTATTATCTGAATCCATATATAGATAAAAGATATGAGGATATGATATTCATATCTAATATAGCACCACCAGGTATCTACCAATGGGATTTAGCTAATTTTAGCAATTACAGAGAGCTTGAAAAATATGATAACGATAAAGCAATTGGGATGGCGTTTTTACCAACGACAGAGTTGTTAATATTAAAGGGTAAGAGTGTAACTTCAATAGACCCCGAAACAGGGGCAAAGAGAGAGCCAATTTACGGGACAGGATGTGTGAGCAAACATACGATAGTAAACATTGGCAATTCAATTTATTGGGCAGGTAATGAAGATATTTATAGAATAAATTTAGGGCAAGGTTTCGCAGCACAACCATTACTGATAAAATCGATAAGAGGTGATTATTCAACAATAGCGAGCAAAAATAAGTTATTTGCGGTAAGAGATAAGTATAATACTTACAGAATTAGAGTTGAGGATGAGAATAAAGAATATCTGTTTATTGGGGATGATATTATAAAAGAAAAAAGATTTGATTACGCACATATATATCGTTATGGAGATAAAGGTATTCTTAATTTTATGGATAAATATGGAAACATTTACCGCACTGATCCTGAATATTATGGATACATTACTGATGATATGGGACATATATTAGAAGATGATGCTGGTATGATACTAATTGAAGGAGTATCATCTTGAATGATAATAATAAAGAAATATCAATAAAATTGACAACTGCGAGATTAAGCACCGATAAAGAATTAAAATACAAAGGAAGATTTGTCATAGGGTATGTAAGTTGGAGAGGTATTACGGATGCGAATTTAACATTGAAACTATTTTTAAGAAAAAATAATAATTTATCTTGGGAGATGGTAAAACAATACACAATATTAGCAAACAAGAAACGATTCTTTAAGAGAGTGCCACCTCACACAAGTTGTATAGATGCTTACTTAGAGCTATCTGGCGATGTGAAGGTATTTGAGTTAGAATCGTTAAAACTATATGTTAAACCAATAATAGTAGGTCAATATGATTAAGAAAATTTTAACCATTACTATCCTTGTCTATATGGCAACATTGGCACAGGTAGTATCATTAAAAAACCGTGACTCAGTGGCTTTCAACAATTATACAAACACAGATATATTCCCGATGCAAAAACTTGTAAATGGGGAATATTTGTGGAGGAAAGCGAGTTATTATTCATTAAATAGAAATTTCAAAGAATCACTCCTAAATTATAGCAATACTTGGACACAAGAGAATACCTTCAATGCTAATGTAAAAACAAGGCATATTACACCTGTTGCCAATGATGTATATTGGTTAGGTTGGTGGACAAATCAAAGGTGGAGATATGTATTTGCCAAGACAGGGGTATTTGAAGAGATTATAATTGTCCCAGCATATCAGACAGATTCATCGCAAGGCACTACAATAGGATATGATGGAGCGGAGATACAATTTTCTGCAAGATTTTCCCCAATAGATTCAGCTCAACAGTCATTAGGGAAGATGGAAAAACCAATTGATACGGTCTATGCCCAATCATTATCGAACTCTTTGGATATTGCACTTATAGCACAAGCAAATGAAGGATTACTATCTCCACCAAGTATTGTAAAACGAGGAGTATTGATAAAGCCGATTGCTTTACATTACCCACAACTATATCCAATAACTTCATCCACAAGATCGTTAACTATAAAAAGTGAAATAATAAATTTACAAGTAAATGCAAGTGGGGGAAGCATAGACACACTTTACATAGGGAGTGAATTAACAGCAACATTAGGAGTGCCAATAGTAACAATTTATCATCAATCTGGCACAGACGCAGTTACAATTACTGATACAAATGGAGCAGGATTTAATTATTGTATAAGAGCATCTTCTAATATAACATTAAACAGATATGATAGTATAACTTTAATGTTTGATAAAAACATTCAGCAGTGGATAGTAATAAATTATTATAATTCAGATTAAAGGAGTAACAACATGAAAAAAATAATTATAATTATGTTCATTATGTTTTATGGACTTGGGTGGGGTCAGCATATTAGGATAGAACAAATAAAAGGGTTAAAAGATTCATTAAATATTGCTTATGAAAGGGCTAAAGAACTTGAAAGAATTATGGCACAAGCAGGATTAGACTCCAATCTTGTTGGTAATATTGTTAGGGATACTATTGTAGCAAGGGGATTATTGAGTGCAGATGAAATAGCGAAAATGATAAAAGATAGCACAGAAGCATACGGGTATAAAAATTCAACTGAAATTGCAAATATGATTAAAGATAGTTTGAATGCGAGAGGTTATCCAACTTTATTGCAAGTTCAGAATATAGCGAAAGATTCGGCAGATAGAGCAGAAACTAATGCCAAGTCTTATACCGATACTCAGTTTAATAATAATCCAAAGGGTTGGCAAACTGCATCTCAGGTAAGAAGCATTGTTGGTGATTCATCTAATGTATTGCGTGG
>CAZCJF010000053.1:0-20892 GCA_964499095.1 uncultured Ignavibacteriaceae bacterium | reverse complement strand
TAAAAGGAGATTTTATAATGGCACATAAAAAAGGTCAAGGTTCATCACGTAACGGAAGAGATAGCAATGCACAGCGTCTTGGTGTTAAAAGATTCGGCGGAGAGGCTGTTCTTGCTGGTAATATTTTAGTTAGACAAAGAGGAACTAAATTCCATCCCGGAGTTAATGTAAAAAAAGGCGGGGATGATACTTTATTTGCAGTTGCTGATGGCATCGTAAAATTTGAAACCAAGCGCGGAGATAGACAGTACGTAAGTGTTTATCCTGTCAGTTAATTTTTAATAAAATAACTCTTAAATTACAAACCCAATTCCTTTAAGGAATTGGGTTTGTTAGTTTTAAGAAATTTAAAATCCTAATCTTTCCATATCTTCAACAAGAGATTTAACTGCATTAACGGAATTATCAAGTAAAGCCTGCTCTTCATAATCGAGTTTAAACTCAATTACTTTTTCAACTCCATTTGCACCAAGCACAGCAGGCACACCAACGTAATAGCCATTAACACCAAACTCGCCTTTTAACAATGCACAAACAGGAAGAACTCTTTTTTCATCATAAATGATTGCTTCAGCCATTGCAATTGCAGCAGAAGCCGGGGAGTAAAATGCGGATCCTGTTTTTAATAATTTAACAACTTCTCCACCTGCTTGTTTTGTCCTTTCGACAAGTGCTTTCATAACTTCGACTGCTTTGGCTTTATCATTATACTTTCTCTCAAGAAGTTCCATTGCAGGAATTCCATTTACATTTGCATAGCGTACAATCGGAACCATTGTGTCTCCATGTCCGCCAAGAACCATTGCATTAACATCCTTAACAGAAACACCAAGTTCCCATGCAATAAAAGTGGCAAAACGTGATGAATCCAGAACTCCTGCTTGTCCCATAACTCTGTTTTCAGGAAATCCGGTTATCTTTTTAAATAAAGTTACCATTGCGTCCAGAGGATTTGAGATGATTATAACAATAGCATCAGGTGCAAACTTTTTAACATTCTCAGCAACAGTCTGCATAATTTTAGCGTTGGTTACCAGCAAATCATCACGGCTCATGCCGGGTTTACGAGGCAGGCCAGCAGTAACGATTACCAAATCAGATCCTTCGATATCCTTATAATCATTAGTTCCTTTAACTGAGCAGTCGAATCCATCAACACGAGCTGCTTCAGCAATATCAAGTGTTTTACCTTGAGGTAAATCTTCAACTATATCAAACATAACAACATCACCAAGCTGTCGTTGTGCGATCAGTTGAGCGAGTACGCCACCAATCTGTCCACCACCTATTAGGGAAATTTTTTTACGTGCCATATTCTCTCCTGTTTAAAGAATGATTAATATCTTTTTATCTAAAATAGATAAGTGATAAAGCAGAAGCAATTAGTTAATTAATGAGTGATTAAATTTTTAGTTTGAGAATTGTCTCTGTGCCTTCAGGAGTTACGTTTATATCGAGTTCATCCATATAAACTCGCATTAAGTATAATCCACGTCCGGAATCTTTTAGGAGGTTCTCAGGATTTGTGGGATCAGGCACGATAGAAGGATCAAATCCATTACCTTCATCCTTAATTTTAATTATAAGAGTTGAGTTTTCAACAGTAACATAAATTCTAACCAGCTTTAAACTGTTATTTTTATTACCATGAATTATTGCATTGGTTGTAGCTTCGGTAACGGCAAGAAGCAAACCATTAATCTTTTCTTCATCTAATCCTAAATCAACCGCAAAATAATTAACAAATTCTTCTACGGTTATAAGATTATTCGGGCTGCTTTCTATTTCTAAGTAGTAGCTATCTTGTGGCAAAACTTATTATTCATAATTGATTGTTGTGAATATATCTTTTTGAATTAAAAATTCCAATTCATCTGCATAATTAAACTTGCCTGTTCTTTGTTGCTTGTATTTGTTGCAGAGATAAATTCATAATATCCTCTTAAAATAAAGTTAAATTTTTTCCAAACTTCAACCTGAATAAGTGCAAGCGGTCCTGCACTGAGATATTCGGTCTCAAGTACTTTTTCAGATTTGTTATAACCGTAAGTATTAAGTCCAAACATTCTTAATCCTGCAGAGATAATTGATCTTTTTATATTAAGGATAAATCTTGGCTCGAGATAAAATTCGCTTAAAAATCTTGTCGGGCGCGAGGTAAAACTATCCCACCTGAAATCTCCGATTTCTGAAAGTTTTAAATATGCATAAGTAAAAAAAGATACTTTATCTGTTAAAGATATTGTTGTTGAATCTACAGCCGTGAATTGTCTGAATGAGTAGCTCTGATTATTGGAATTTAAATCTTCAAAATCATATACTGTGTAATTGGCGGATACCTCAAAACTATTAAAGGATTTTATAAGAGAGCCGGAATAATCTCCGCCGGCACGCAATCTTAAAATTCTGTTTTTATTATTGTTTGAACTTCGGCTAGCAAAAATGTAAACAGTATGTCCGTAAGTTAAATCAGAGTTTACAAAGGCAGTAAGGTAGGAGTTTAATTTTTTAAAGAATCCCAATCGGATAATTGATAATAATTCATCACGGTCATCATCATTTAGTGAACTTGGTGTGTCATAGGTTAATTTACTATGATATAAACTAAATGAAAGCAAATCATCATCGGAAATTACAAGATTACCTGAAAGTGATAATGTTGCTCGGGTAGATAAATTGTTTTTCTGTCGTTCAATTTCTGAGCGCTGCTCGAAAAGAGATTCGCTCATTCCTTCAAATCTTTTAACTGCATGTTTTTCATCTCTTTCATAAAAATTTAATCTGAAAGCCGAGTTAAAAGATCTAGATACATATCTTGTTACTGCGTCCAATTCTAATTTAAGCTCATCAATGTTCGTGTCATATAATAAGTTGGAAAGATTACTATTCGATCTGTATCTGGTATTTCTATCAATCTTTCTCCAATTTATTCCACCGGCAAGATCGAGAGAAAAAATGTCAAAAAATTTGTCATAAGACAATCTATCCTGAATGTAATATGAAGTCTCGGTTCTACTTTGAATATTTTTTTCAATATTAAATTGCTGAGAGGTAATTGAATCAGCCTGAAAGTAAAAATCTTTTCTGTTTTGTGAAAATGAAGTTCTGATACTATTCAAAACATTTCTATCAAAATTGTTACTTACTGAAAGAAAATAGTATCTCAATAAGTTTCTTCTCGGCAAAACATCTTCGTTTCGGTATCTCAACTCTGAAATTATATCAAGATCCGAGATTGATATTTTATCCAGCGTTCCCTCGAGCCCATAAACCATTCCGTAATCCGTAACGCCTATTTGATGATTTCTGGAATAGCCGGCAAACGGACTAAAAACTAATTTTTCAACGGGAGATATCTCACTGAAAAGTGTGGCATAGTTAACTGATGATTCATTTATTCCAAGTGATCTGTTATCTGATAAAACAGAACTGTTTGCAGATATGCCCGCCAAAATGTTCTTATTAAAAATGTACTTGGTATTAAGATTTAAATGCTGTTCATCCCTTGTACTGCGATTTTCGTTTTTTATAAAAGTAGAGCTGAAATTTTCGCTCACTCTGAAATAGTAATTATCATTTTCAGTTATTAGTTGAAAATTTGAGTTTAAGTAGTAAGTATTTAATTGTTTGTCAAATCTGGATCCCAGATAATTTACTTTTATTACACGTTTCAGATACTCAAGGCTGTCAACTCTTGTTTGAGGAAGTACAAATTGAGCTCCAGACAAAATAAAAAAGCATATCAAACCTGGAGTGAAGAATAAATCAGAATTGCTGCTTTTGAAACGTAATTTCAATTATTAATCTGGTCTGTTTTTAAAAATTATTTTAGAAAATATTTTACTGCTTAAACCAATTAAAAATAATAGATTATAAAATCAAATCCTGTCCAAATGACAAAATGTTTAAATTGACAATCAGTCATTTTTTGGATAACTTTCGCAACAATTTTTACGTTAAAATAATGATTGAATATTATATCCCTATTTTTATAGTGCTTGCAATTGGGGCAATATTTGCTTTTGTAACTGTAATGACCTCGGTGATTTTTGGTCCTCAGCGACCCAATCGGGAAAAACTTTCTACTTATGAAAGTGGAATGAAACCCGTAGGCACAACTCACGAAAGAATCTCTATCAAATATTATCTTGTTGCAATGTTGTTTATAATATTTGATCTTGAAGTGATTTTCATTTACCCCTGGGCAGTGCAGTTTAAAAAATTGTTCGGCGAAATTGGAATTTCTGTCTTCTATTCTATGTTAGTATTTTTAATAGTTCTTGAACTTGGTTATTTATATGTTTTCAAAAAAGGTGGATTTAAATGGGATTAGAAGCAAAATTAAATAGTGATGGTTTTTTAGTTACACAACTCGAAGCAATAATTCAGTGGGCAAGAAAAAATTCTGTCTATCCAATGCCTATGGGAATATCCTGTTGTGCAATTGAAATGATGGCTTCTGCAGATCCTAAATATGATATTGCAAGGTTTGGCTCAGAAGTTATGCGTTTCACACCAAGACAGTGTGATTTAATGATTGTTGCCGGAACCGTTACTTATAAAATGTCCCACGTTGTTAGAAAAATTTACGATCAGATGCCTGATCCTAAATGGGTGATTGCAATGGGTGCCTGTACATCAACCGGCGGTATGTATCGTTCATATTCTGTTGTGCAGGGCATTGATCAGTTTTTACCTGTAGATGTTTATGTGGCAGGCTGTCCTCCGCGTCCGGACAATCTTTTAAATGCACTTATACAAATACAGGATAAAATCGGAAGAACCCGTGCACGTGATTTTCAGAATTTAAAGTTGCCGGAATTAAATGTAATTCAGAATAATTAAAATGGAATTAAAAGAACTTATCTCTCAGAAGCTTACTAAGAATTTTCCTGATGCGGAATTAGATTTTTCCGAGTATAAAGGTGAATTCAATGTTAAACTGAATAAAAAATTTATAAATCCGGTATGCAAATTTCTAAAGGAAGATTCCGATTTAGAATTTTTACTTTGTGAAGATATAACCGCTGTTGATTGGGCTACCAGAAAAAACAGATTCACTGTTGTTTATCATATATTTTCTCTTAAAAATAAATTTAGATTGGTTTTAAAATCAGATTTGGACGAATCAGATTGTACGATTGATACCGTATCTGACGTTTGGAAAACTTCCAACTGGCAGGAAAGAGAATGTTATGATATGTATGGCATCACTTTTAACAATCATCCTGATATGAGAAGAATTTATATGCCTGAAGATTTTGAATATAATCCTTTAAGAAAAGATTTTCCGTTAATGGGAATTCCTGGTTCTCTACCACTTCCAAAGAAATAGGTTTTATGGATAAGTTATTAAAAGACGAAGTACATCCCAAAATTTTACAGAAACTTCTCGAAGACACAAACATCACCATTGATGATGCTCTTGAAAACGAAATGGTGCTTAATATGGGTCCCCAGCACCCCGCAACACATGGAGTTTTAAGACTTCTTCTAAGGCTTGATGGCGAACAAGTTATTGGATGTGTGCCGGATGTTGGTTACCTCCATCGTGGATATGAGAAAATGGCTGAGAACATGAGTTACTTCGAATATATTCCGCATACAGATCGTCTTGATTATATATCACCAATGGCAAATAATGTTGCGTGGGTTTTAGCTGTTGAAAAATTAGCAGGAATTGAAGTACCAGTTCGTGCACAATATATAAGAATGATTGTAGCCGAACTTGCAAGAATTGCATCTCATCTTGTTGCAATCGGATCTTTTGCAATGGATGTTGGTGCATTAACCGTGTTTCTGTGGACTTTGAGAGAACGTGAAAAAATTATGGATGTGTGGGATGTTTTGTGCGGTGCCAGATTTACAAACAGTTACACACGTATTGGCGGTGTTGCAAATGATGCTCAACCAGAAGCGATTGCATTGATTAAAAAATTTGTTGACGGAATTGACGAAAATTTAAATGAATGTGAAAGATTACTAAATACCAATAGAATTTTTATTGAAAGATTAGATGGTATCGGAGTTATCTCAAAAGAAGATGCATTAAGTTATGGTTATACCGGTCCAAATCTTCGTGCATCAGGTGTTGAGTTTGACCTTAGAAGAGCAACCCCATATTTACAGTACGATAAAGTAGATTTCAAAATTCCAACTTACTCTGAAGGTGATTGTTTAGCACGATATTTTGTGCGTGCTGATGAAATTCGTGAAAGTGCTAAAATTGTTAGACAGTGTTTACAACTTATGCCGCAGGGAGAAATAAAAGCAAATCTTCCCAAACAAGTGTTGCCTCAAAAAGCAGAGGTTTATTCTAAGATGGAAGAACTGATTCACGATTTTATGATTGTGAACTTTGGTATCAATCCACCTGTGGGAGAAATTTATCACGCAATTGAAGGTTCAAAGGGGGAATTAGGATTTTATCTTGTAAGCAAAGGAGAAGGGCATCCCTGGAAGTGCAAAATCCGTTCACCCTCGTTTATTCATATTCAATCTTTACCTCATTTAGTAAAAGGGCATATGGTATCAGATGTTGTTGCTATAATTGGCAGTATCGATCCAATTATGGGAGAGGCGGATAAATAAAATGAAATTTAAATTTACTGCTGAAAACTTAGAACGAATTAACAAGGAGATTGCAAAATATCCTGTTAAAAAATCTGCAGTAATGGCTGCATTGTATATCGGACAGGAACAAAATGGTTATATCTCACAAGAGGTTATTAAAGAAGTTGCCGATGTTTTAGAAATGCACCCGCACGATGTTCTTGGAGTCGTTACATTTTATACAATGTATCATCAAAAGCAAATGGGGAAGTATCATATCCAGGTTTGCACAAATGTTTCGTGTATGTTAAGAGGGGGATATGAAATTTGGAATCAGGTTAAGGATAAATTGGGCATTGACAATATGGAAGTTACATCTGATATGAAATTTTCTCTTGAAGAAGTTGAATGTATGGGTAGCTGCGGCACTGCTCCGATGATTGCAATTAATGAAGACTACTATGAAGATCTTACCAAAGAAAAAGTAGAAGAACTAATCAACTCGTTAAAATAATTTTATTAAATGGAAAAAATAGTTTTACCAGATATAAAAGATATTCACATTCTTGATGTCTATATTCAAAATGGTGGATTTACTGCTGCTAAGAAAGCGTTCTCTCAATCGCCGGATGATATAATTGATCAGGTAAAAAAATCCGGTTTGCGTGGGAGAGGCGGAGCTGCCTTTTCTGCCGGTTTAAAGTGGAGCTTTATGCCTAAGACAACAGATAAACCAAAATATCTTTGTATTAATGGTGATGAATCTGAACCCGGCTCTTTTAAGGACAGACAAATTTTTGAATATAATCCTCATCAGTTAATAGAAGGTATATTGATTACCTGTTATGCAATCGGCGCAAAGATAGCTTACATATATATTCGTGGTGAATATCATAAATGGATAAAACTTATGCAAAAAGCTTTAGATGATGCTTACTCTGCAGGATATGTTGGTGAAGCAATGAAAGAAAAATTTGGAACAGATTTTTATTGCAATATTTATATTCATAAGGGAGCCGGAGCTTACATTTGTGGTGAAGAATCTTCTTTAATGAATTCTATTGAAGGTAAACGCGGGTACCCACGGGTAAAACCGCCATTCCCCGCACAAAATGGTTTGTGGGGATGTCCTACCACTATCAATAATGTTGAAACAATTACAAATGTTCCTCCCATTATAAATAAGGGCTGGGAATGGTTTTCAAAGATTGGCGAACCGAAACATCCGGGCACAATTTTATTCGGTGTTAGTGGTCATGTTAATAAACCCGGAGTTTATGAACTTCCATCCGGTACTTTGCTGACAGACATTATCTACAATTATGCAGGCGGTGTTCCGGGTAATAAAAAAATTCTTTGTGTAATTCCTGGCGGCTCTTCAATGCCTCCTTTACGCGGTGATCAGCTTGAAGGTGTAAAGATGGATGCTGAATCTTTACGTGCTGCCGGTTCTGCTATTGGTACTGGTGGTATAATAGTAATGGATGAAGATACTGATCTGGTAAAAGTTTTAGCGCGCATTGCTCATTTTTATCATCACGAAAGTTGTGGGCAATGTACCCCTTGCAGAGAGGGAACAGGATGGCTTGAGAAAATATTGAAGAGAATTCTTGCCGGTAAAGGTTCTGCAAATGATTTAGATTTATTAATTACAGTTGCAAATCAGATAGAAGGTAATACTATCTGTGCGTTGGGTGAGGCGGCTGCTTGGCCCGTTAAATTTATGGTGCAAAGATTTAGAGATTATTTTGAAGCACGTGTAAGTAAAGAGATTAATCTGGAAGTTGCAAATAAAGTTCACTCTATGAGGCATACTGCAATTCCACTCGCTGAAATAAAAAAATAGATTTATAGGCCATAAAAAAACCTCTCAAATTATGAGAGGTTTTTTTGTTTTAAAGTTAACTTTTTAATTATTCACCTGCAGGAGCAGCAACTCTTGAACCTAGTTCATTATCAAGCAGATACAATCCACTCTTATTATCACCAATCATTTCAATTTTTTGAATTATCTCTTCAACATTAGCTTCTTCTTCAACCTGTTCAGTTACAAACCACTGCAGAAAAGTATGGGTTGCATAATCTTTTTCAGCGATTGCAGCCTCGACTAATTTATTAATCAGTCCGGTAATTTTCTGTTCGTGTTTTAATGTATCTGCAAAGACTTCAGGAATATTTTTCCACTCAACCTTTGGTGCATTGATTTGTGCCAGAGTTACTTTACCGCCTTTTTGCAGGATATAATTAAAAAATTTCATGCCGTGCATATTTTCTTCTGCAGATTGAATTTTCATCCAATTAGCAAATCCCTTAAGATTTTTTGCTTCAAAATATGCGGCCATTGAAAGGTACAGGTAAGATGAATATAATTCTTCATTAAGATGTGTATTCAGAGCTTTAAGCATTTTATTTGATAACATATTTTCCTCTTTATTTTTATTTAATTACTTAACTAAAATATAAATTATTTAGTTCAAAACTATTCAGAAATTAGCTGTTAAATATGTGTTAAAATTCACACAATACCCTCGAATCACTTTGATAATAAAGGGCTTAATGAGTAATTTTGTCTGGGTTTATTTTTAAGAATAATATTATAAAGGAGTTATAAAAATGGCAGTTAAGGTAGCTATTAACGGGTTTGGAAGAATAGGAAGACTCGTTCTACGTGCGATGGCAGATAAAGGCGTTTTGGGCAAAGAGATAGATCTCGTTGCTTTAGTTGATATAACAAACGACGCAAAATATTTTGCTTATCAGTTAAAATACGATTCAGTTCACGGTACCTTCAAAGGTGAAGTTACTTCCAAGAAGAGCAAAGCAGATCTGGAAGTTGATGATATTTTAGTTATCAATGGAGAAGAAACAAAGTGTATCATTGCTTCAAAAGATCCTTCTCAGTTACCATGGAAAGAACTTGGTGTTGATTATGTAATTGAATCTACAGGTTTATTTACTGATTCTGAAAAAGCCAAAGGACATATTACGGCAGGAGCTAAAAAAGTTATCATATCGGCTCCTGGTAAAGGCGATGTTAAAACAGTTGTTATGGGAGTTAACGATAATGAATTAAAACCTGAGCATACAATTATTTCCAACGCTTCCTGTACAACAAACTGTCTTGCACCAGTTGTTCACGTATTATTAAAAGAGGGAATTGGAGTTGAAGTTGGTATAATGACAACTATTCACTCATACACTGCAACACAAAAAACTGTTGATGGTCCATCTAAAAAAGATTGGAGAGGTGGAAGAGCCGCTGCAATCAATATTATTCCTTCTACTACCGGTGCAGCAAAAGCAGTTGGAGAAGTTTTACCCGCAGTTAAAGGAAAATTAACAGGAATGTCTTTCAGAGTTCCGACAGCAAACGTTTCAGTGGTTGATTTAACTTTCAGATCTACAAGAGATACTTCTATAAAAGAAATTGATGAGTTACTCAAAAAAGCTTCTGATACTTATATGAAGGGTGTTCTTGGTTATACTAATGAAGAATTAGTATCAACAGATTTTAATCACGATGAACGCTCATCTATTTATGATTCATTAGCAACTCTTCAGAATAACTTCAAAGACGAAAAAAGATTCTTTAAAGTTGTAAGCTGGTATGATAATGAATGGGGTTATTCAAACAGATGTGTTGATCTCTTGTTAAAAGTTGCAAAGATGTAACAACCTTTTAAGGGCGATCTTAAAGGATCGCCTTTTTAATATTAATCAAAATAAAAAACAGGGAAGATAAAATGAATAAATTAACAATAGATAAAGTTGATCTTAAAGGTAAACGCATTCTTGTTCGCGTTGATTTTAATGTCCCTCTGGATGAAAATTTAAATATTACCGATGATATAAGAATAACCGAATCACTTCCAACAATTAAAAAAATTATCGCTGAAGGTGGAAAAGCAATTCTAATGAGTCATTTAGGAAGACCAAAAGGTGGTCCTAATCCTAAATACAGCTTAAAGCCAACAGCAAAAAGATTGGGAGAGCTTCTTGGTAAAGAAGTTAAGCTGGCTCCGGATTGTATAGGCGAAGAAACTAAAGCAATGGTTAACACAATGCAAAATGGTGATGTGCTTATTTTAGAAAATGTACGTTTCCATCCGGAAGAAGAAAAAAATGATCCGGAATTTGCAAAGCAATTAGCTGAGCTTGGTGATGTTTATATTAATGATGCATTTGGAAGTGCCCACAGAGCCCACGCATCAACTGAAGGTGTAACAAAGTATATAAAAGTTTGTGCTTCAGGTTATCTGATGCAGAAAGAACTTGATTATCTCGGTGGTGCGATTACAAATCCCAAACGTCCATATGTTGCAATTTTAGGCGGCGCAAAAATTTCCGGTAAGATTGATGTTATAAATAATCTTCTCGGGAAAGTTGATACTCTTATTGTTGGCGGTGGAATGGCTTATACATTTTATAAAGCTGAGGGAAAAGAAATTGGTACATCTTTGCTTGAAGCAGAAAAAATTGATCTTGCAAAAGAAGTATTAGCCAATGCAAAAAAATCAGGAATAAAATTTCTTTTGCCGGTTGATGTAGTTGTTGCAAGCGAATTTAATAATGATTCACCTTCTTCAGTTGTAAGTGTTGATTCAATACCTTCTGATAAAATGGGATTGGATATTGGTCCGGCAACTGTTAAGTTATTTACAGATGAATTACTGAATGCTAAGACGATAGTCTGGAATGGCCCTATGGGCGTATTTGAATTTGATAATTTTGCAAAGGGTACTAATGCTATCGCGCAGGCTTTAGCCGATGCAACCGCTAAAGGAGCAATAACCGTAATTGGTGGCGGAGATTCTGCTGCTGCGATTTCTAAAGCTGGATTAAAAGATAAAGTATCGCACGTTTCAACAGGCGGCGGCGCTTCTCTGGAATTTTTAGAAGGCAAAGCATTACCTGGTGTGGTTGCGTTAAATGATGTTTAATTATTAAAGGAATATTTTGAGTAATTATTATCGGCCAAGAGGTTTTGGAGGATTTCTAACTTTTCCTCCGGTGATTAAAAATTTACTAATTATAAATGGTGTGGTATTTTTTATCCAACTATTGATGGATAACCTGACATTTAATGGATACCCTGCATGGTACATTCTGAACAGATGGTTTGCGTTAAATCCAATCTCAGGGTTTGATGCTGCAGGTGAACCATTTAATTTTCAGGTTTGGCAGCTGATTACCTACCAATTTATGCATGGTGGATTTTCTCACATATTATTTAATATGTTCGCCCTGTGGATGTTTGGTGCAAGCATAGAAGATATTTTTGGTTCAAAAAAGTTTTTAATTTTTTACCTCCTGGCCGGTATTAGTGCCGGTTTACTTCACTTGTTTGTTTCCCCATTGCTTGGTGGTGCGCCCGCAGTAACAATCGGTGCTTCAGGAGCTGTTTACGGTGTTCTTATTGCATATGCAATGTTCTTTCCGGATAATCTTATCTTTCTGTACTTTCTGATTCCCATTAAAGCAAAATATTTGATTGGTTTTCTTGTTGTACTTGAATTTTTAGCAATAGATAGCGCCTCTAGTGGAGTTGCACATCTTGCACATTTGGGTGGTGCATTATTCGCATTTCTCTACATAATATTTGACAGGAACAGTTATGTACCACTTAAAAACCTTTTCCGAAAATCATATTACTATAAACCAAAATCGGGCAGCAATATTTTTTCAAATCCTTTCTCAACTACATCTAAACGAGAAAAAGACATAGAAGATGCTGATTTTTATGACATTAATAGAAAAGATGATGAAGAAATATCTCAAGCTGAAATTGATGCAATTCTTGATAAAATAAGTCAGTCGGGTTATCAGAATTTAACTGAGCGTGAAAAAAAGATTTTATTTGAAGCAAGTAAAAAGATGAATCGAAATTGAAAAGATTACTTCTACTTTCTTTAATTTTTTTATTTAGCGCCTGCGATAAGGAACCTCCGATATCTGAAGAAAAGTTTGTTGAAATTTATTCTTCTATTTTGATAATGCGCGACACTACCAATCTCACAAATAATCAGATTAAAGATACTGTATTAACACGTTATTCAGTTTCAAGAGAAGATTATGATTCGATGGTAAAATTTTATAATGCCGAACCAAAGCGATGGAATGGATTTTTTGATAAAGCTGAAGCTTACATTGATAGTTTAAGAGGTTCTAAGTCTGAGAAGCTTTAATCTTCGCCAATGCTATTCTTATCATAGGATAGCTTATATCTTTTGGTAACCTGCTTTTTAATTCTTTCAAATCGCTAAAACCTTTTTCATATTCACTTATTACTAACTTAAAATCTTTTTGAGAAATAAGTTTAGATATATCTATATCTGGGTAGAAAGAGATTATAGTTTCAATCTGCATTGATATTACAGCATCAGTAAGGTTGGTTAACTCAGATATTTCATTTAAAGAGTATCCTTTTTTTATAAGATTAAATGTTGATTGAATATTTTTTGGTAGTTTACTCTCAGCTGGTTTTGATTTATGATTGGAATCAGATAAAAAAGAATTAATTGCCTCAAGAAATTCGTTTCCGATTTTATTATACATTCTTTCATTAAATCCGGAAATACCCAAGAGCTCACTTTTTGTTTTTGGTTTAACCTGCGAAATTTTTGCAAGTAACGAGTCCGGACAAATAATGTTTGGCGATTGCAAAAATTTACGGGATGCATCTTCTCTTATTTCGCGCAGAGTGTGAAATAACTCAAGACTCTGTTGATAATCTCTTTCCTTTTCAGAAGATGTTTCGGTTAAAAAACTAATTTCATTTTCTTCTAAACTCTTTTCTGTTTTTTTTGAGGGTAGAGAATAAAATTTCTGTCTGTCACGTTTACTTAAAATTATTTTACCCTCATTTAACAATTTGCGTAAGCTATTGGATATGTCGGTTTTGTTGAATCCAGCTAATGCTGAAAAACTTTTTAATGTCCTGAATTTAGTTGAAGTATTCTTTCCCAGAAGGACTTCGTTGATTTCTTTTTCCGTAATCGCTTCAGAAAGTTCGTTTAACAAGTCCAGAACCTGTTCATTAACATAATCATTGCTGCTAAATGTTGGCTGAGTATTCTTTAAACAATTATCACACTTATTACATTTATAGTCGTCAGTCTTTTCACCAAAGTAATTTAGGATGAACTTGAAACGGCACTCATTTGAATAAACAAAATCAGTAATCTGATCAAGCTTATGTCTGGCACTTATGTAAAATTCATTGATTAGTTTGTAATTAAGCTTTAAATCCTCCGGCTTAACTCTTGGTTGTAATAACGAGACCGTTTCTTTAAAATCGTTTTTATTATAATCAATTATTCCAAGAAACGCCAGATTAGTAAGTGTTTCATCCATTTCCTCAGAAGTTATTCCTGTTTCAGTTTGTAATTTATTTCCATCAAACGTTTTTGCTGAAGAAAATATATCCGAACCAAAGTTTCTTATCAGATAAATCAAAACAGTTTTCATCAACTCATTTTGACTGTTTTTTATAAAACTTTTTAATCTTTTAGCCTCAAATAAGATTTTAATTTTGTTCTTCGATTGATAAGCAGAATTAATCTTTAAATATCCTGCTTCTTCCAGATATCTGATTGCCGAATAAATCAGCGATTGATTCACGTCTTCTTTAACATATTGCTTTATGTACTTTTGATCAATGTGGATTTGCTTATCCGGATTGATTCCAACTGCAATTTGGGCGCAGTCGCATAATGCATTATAAATATTTTTTATTAAATCTTTGGTTGGATATGAATTGTTAATAAAAAATTCGTGAATTCTTTTGTCACTTTCATTAAATAAAAGATAAGTGAAAGAATCTTTTTCATCTCTGCCAGCTCTGCCAATTTCCTGATAATAATTTTCAATTGAGCCAGGCGAATTATAATGGATAACTAATCTGATATCTTTTTTATCTATTCCCATCCCAAACGCATTGGTGGCGATAATTACTGGTACTTTGTCCTCAATAAAGTTTTCCTGAATTTTTTTTCTAACAATAGGATCAAGTCCTGCATGATAGTAGTTGCAATTTATTTTGTTAAGCGTCAGATACTCTGCAAGCTGTTCTGAATTTTTTCTTGATGAGGTGTAAATAATTGCTGGGGTTCTATGCTGATGTAGCAGTTCGAGGCATCGTTCCTTTCTCTTTTTTGTTATTTCAACATTTATGTAAAGATTATTTCTTTCAAATCCTTTAACAATCAGTTTTACATTTTTTAATGCGAGTTGTTTAATTATATCTTTAACCACTTCCGGAGTGGCAGTTGCAGTAAAAGAAGAAACTTTTTTAATCCCTGTAAACTCAATAAACTGATGAAGTTTTGTATAACTTGGTCTGAAGTTATGTCCCCATTCGCTTATACAATGTGCCTCATCAATGAACAAATAATTGGGATGCAAATTTTTTAGTCTTTGAGCAAACTCTGTATTTTCAAGTCGCTCAGGAGCAACATAAACAATTTTAATTTTTCCATAAGAAATATTTGCCAGAACCTTTTCGGTTTCATAAAAAGTCTGTGTACTGTTAATGAACGCTGCTATCTCAGTCTGTTTATTAAGTGAATCCACCTGATCTTTCATCAAAGCAATTAAAGGGGAGATAACAATTGAGTAATTATCGCCAATCATAGCAGGTATCTGATAACATAGAGATTTTCCTGCACCAGTTGGAAGTACAGCGAGAACATTATTGCCGTTGAGAATCTCTTCAATAATTTCCAGCTGTCCGGGTCGGAATGTTTTGTATCCGAAATATTTTTTTAATGCTTCAGAAGGTGTCACTTCGAATTAAATCAAATTTTGTTAGAAAAATACTAAAATTATTGCAACATATTTTTATCAATGGTTTTATTGGACAGCCTGATATTTATTGTTAATTTTGGATGTAATTATTAAGATTTTTTGTAAAATAAAAATCAAAATATTTTTCTAAAGATGCTGAAAAATAGTGCATCTGAAAAGGACGGATATTGATAAATCTATTCTTTCCTTTAAAATTTAACTTGATAAAAAACATCATATATTCTTTAAAAATTTTCTAACAGGTTTGAAAACATTATGCAAGACGATGGATTAAAATTAGAAGATCTACTGGAAACTTCTAAAAATGCAAATTTCGCTGATGACAGAATCAATAATGTGGCAATAATTGGTGCCGGTACTATGGGGCAGGGAATCGGGCAAACAATTGCTGCACAAGGAATGGAAGTGATAATCATTGAGGTTGATAATGAACACCTTGAACATGCCAAAGCTCAACTAAATGAATCAATCAATCGCGAGATAAAAAGATGGGCTATGACCAACTCCGATAAAAAAGCGATCTTCAGTAGAATTAAATGGGAAACAAATATGGATGCTGCTAAGGATTGCGAATTGATTATTGAAGCAGTTCAGGAAGATTACCAGGTTAAAGAAAACGTGTTTAAGCAGCTTGATAAAATAGCTGATCCAAATACAATTTTTGTTTCAAATACTTCAACTTTAAGCCTTACAAAATTATCTGAATCTATCACAAGATCAGATAAAGTAATTGGAATGCATTTCCTTAATCCTGTACCAAAAATTCCAATGGTAGAATTGGTTAAAAGTTTGCACACATCTAACGAGACAGTTGCAAAGGTTAAAAATTTTGCATCAAGAATCGGTAAAACACCGGTAGAAGTTTATGAGTACCCCGGCTTCATTACAACACGTGCAATTGTTCCTTTAATTAACGAAGCTATGCATATGCTTTTAGAGGGAATAGCTACTGCAAAGGATATAGACACAGCACTAAAATTAGGGTATAATTTTCAGTATGGTCCTCTTGAGATGGCTGATGCTATGGGTTTGGATGAAGTTCTTACCTGGATGGAAACTTTATGGAACACTTTAGGTGAACCACGTTACAGACCAAATCCACTTATCAGAAAACTAGTCCGTGAGCGTAAACTTGGTAAGAAAACAGGCGAAGGAATTTTTAAGTACGATGAACACGGAAATAAACTTAATTAGATTTTTAGGGGAATTATTAATCAAACGGATTTAATTTTATGAAAGTATTAGTTCTTAACAGCGGAAGTTCTTCAATTAAATATCAGTTTATTGATACTGAAAAAAAATTAGCGCTTGCCAAAGGTTTAGTGGACAGAATCGGAATGACAGGGGCAGTTTTATCGCATCAACGTTATGATGATGAAAAAATTAAAATCGTTGGAGAAATTCTTGACCATCAGATAGCAGTTGAGTATGTATTGGGTGTAATGTTAAGTAAAAATCACGGAGTGATTGAGGATAAAAAAGACATTGAAGCTGTTGGTCATAGAGTTGTGCACGGTGGTGAAACATTTTCAGGCTCAGTTTTAATTACCAACGAAGTTGTAAAAGTTTTGCAGGATAATATTGAGCTCGCTCCTTTGCATAACCCTCCCAACATAAAAGGTATTCAGGCTTGCCAGAGAATTTTACCTGATACACCTCAATGCGGTGTATTTGATACAGCATTTCATTCCCATATGCCTCCACGAGCTTATTTGTATGGAATCCCATACGAGCTCTACAAAAAATATAAAATAAGAAGATATGGTTTCCACGGCACATCGCATTTCTTTGTTGCTCAACGTGCAGCACAAATTCTTAACAAGGATATTAGTGAGTTGAAATTAATTACCGCTCACCTTGGCAATGGCTGCAGTATGGCTGCAGTAAAGAATGGTGTTTCGATTGATACGACAATGGGATTTACCCCACTTGAAGGATTACTGATGGGAACGCGCAGTGGTGATCTTGATCCATCATTAATTCTTTTTATCATGGGTAAGGAAGATTTGAGTCTTAACGAAGCCTCAACACTTCTTAATAAGCATAGCGGACTTATCGGAATTAGTGGTGAGAGCAGTGATATGAGAGAAATATTAGCTGCAGTGAAAGATAATCAGCAGAGAGCAAAATGGGCTTTTGAAATTTTTGCATACAGAATTAAAAAATATATTGGTGCTTATGCCTCAGCAATGGGTGGATTAGATGGCGTTGTTTTCACCGGTGGAATTGGTGAAAATTCTCCTGAAGTACGTGAAGAAGTTTGCAAAGATTTAGGGTTCCTGGGTATTGAACTGGATGAAATTAAAAATAACAGCGGAGAAGAAATCATTTCAAAAGACAAAGCAAAAGTTGCTGTTATGAGAATTCCTACAAATGAAGAATTAGTGATTGCACTCGATACAGCTCAGATTGTAAGCGAGTTGAAAAAAGTTTAAGTATTTTCTTCCAAAGGCATAACTATGGATCTTGGAATTAAAGGAAAAGTTGCAATTGTAACTGCTTCAAGTACAGGAATTGGTAAAGCCGTTGTTGAAGCACTTGCTGCAGAAGGCTGTCAGGTAGCCATCTGTTCCCGTTCGAAAGAAAAATTAATTGAAGCTTCCCGTGATATTCGAAGTAAATATAATGTAGAACCCTTCTGGGGAGTCTGCGATTTAAACCATCAAAAAGATATTGATAATTTTTTTAATGCTGTTCAAAGCCAATTTGGGAAAATTGATATACTCGTAAATAATTGCGGCGGACCGACGCCGGGATTTTTCAGAGATCTGACCGAAGATGATTGGAATAATGCATTTAAGCAAGTGCTGATGAGTGTGGTAAGATTTACGGAGCTTGTTCTTCCAAAAATGATTGAACAGGAATGGGGAAGAATCATCAATATTACTTCTATTGCTGTTAAGCAGCCGGTTCATAATCTAATGCTTTCCAATTCTTTACGGGCTGGTGTTACGGGTTTTGCAAAATCTCTCAGCAACGAAATCGGAAATAAAAATATAACTGTAAATAATGTTGCCCCTGGTTACACTTTAACACACAGACTTTATGAATTAGCAGTTAACCGCGCAAAAACATCAGGTAAATCCCACGAAGAAATTTTAGTGGAAATGGCTAAAGATGTTCCGATGAACAGACTTGGCGGACCGGAGGAAATTGCAGCGATGGTTGTTTTTCTTGCCTCTCAAAAAGCCAGCTATATTACCGGCACCACAATTCAAGTAGATGGCGGATCTACAAAAGCAATTTTTTAGAATTTGCTTTAATTAGATAAAGTCTATGAGAAAGCAAATTGAAATATCTGTTCGTCCTGAAGAGTTAGATATTTCTGATATTCTTCTCATAAAATCTTCACAGCAACTTAAACTATCAAAAGAAGAATTATCCGCAGTCATCCCAATAAGAAAATCAATTGATGCAAGATCAAAATATCCAATCTTCAGATTTCTGGTTGATGTCTTTATAAACGAACATCCGGCTGATTATCGGAACAAAATTATTTTTAATCCTGTAAGCAGCAACAAAAAAGTAGTTATAATCGGATTTGGACCTGCGGGAATGTTTGCAAGTTTAAAGTTAATCGAACATGGCATTAAACCGATTGTGGTGGAAAGAGGGAAGGACGTTCAATCCAGAAGAAGAGATATTCGTGCTATCCAACAGGAGCACACGGTAAATCCTGATAGTAATTATTGCTTTGGTGAGGGCGGGGCAGGTGCATACAGCGATGGAAAGCTTTATACGCGCTCCACAAAGAGAGGAAATGTTAAAAGAATTCTGCAATTATTGGTACAACATGGTGCAAGTGATGAAATTTTGATTGATGCTCATCCACATATTGGCTCGAACAGATTACCTAAAATTGTTGCTGAGATTAGAAAAACTATTTTAGAAAACGGAGGTGATATTCTTTTCAATTCTAAGTTGACAGACTTTCTGATTGAAGGAAATAAAGCAGTTGGAATTAAGGTAAATGATGAGATGGAAATTCGGGCAGATGCTGTTATCATTGCAACAGGACACTCAGCACGTGATATTTTTTATTTGCTCCACAAAAAAAATATTAAGATTGAACCAAAACCTTTTGCAATGGGTGTCAGGATTGAGCATCCTCAAAAGTTGATTAACGAAATTCAATATCACACAAAAGATAAACATCCAAATTTGCCTGCAGCAAGTTATAACTTAGCTTGCCAGATTGAGCAAAGAGGAGTGTATTCATTTTGCATGTGTCCGGGTGGAATAATTGTTCCATCTGCAACATCGCCGGGTGAAGTTGTTGTAAATGGAATGTCGGTATCAAAACGAAATTCTCCTTTTGCAAATTCAGGTTTTGTTGTTGAGATAACAGAACGTGAATGGAGTAAGTATGATGAATATTATCCCTTAGCAGGATTAATGCTTCAGATGGAATTAGAAAAATTAGCATTTAAGTTAGCCAATGAAACACAATCTGCACCGGCACAGAGAGTAACAGATTTTGTAGCAGGTAAAGAATCTCAGTCGCTTCCGAAAAGTTCATACATCCCGGGTTTAACACCCTCACCATTGCACAGTAGTCTTCCGGAATTTATCACAAGTCGATTAAAAAAATCATTACAGGTTTTTGATAAGCAAATGCCTGGCTATTATTCAGAAGAAGCTGTAATGGTTGGTGTAGAATCAAGAACGAGTTCTCCAATCAGGATTTTACGGGACAGAGATACATTTATGCATCCTCAGATAATTGGATTATTTCCTTGTGGCGAAGGAGCCGGATATGCTGGTGGAATTGTTTCTGCCGCAATTGATGGAGAAAATTGTGCTGAGGCAGTTTCAAAGTATCTGAATAACTAAAATTAAATTTTTAATTCTCTGTTCTTCTGGCTTTAACTCTAATCTCAAAATTTTTCGAAATTTTATTTTCATAACATTGCAAATCAACTTTTGTCCCGGTTTTTTGAAGTTGATAATCATTTACACTAATAGTATCAACTTTAAATCCGTTTGAAATAGATTCTGTTATGAATGAGTCCATTTTATTTCTTGCATCAGACTCAGTGTTCATCGTTTGAGTGGCTTCAGCCTGATAAACTACTTTTCTATCGGATACGAAAATCATACTTCCTGTTTTCCCTTTGTAGAACATACAAATCATATCCGGATTACTTTCGTCTTTATGAACAGGATTTCCGAATTTTTTCACAACTTCATTGCGTGGTTTACCAATGAAATTATGCACATCTATACTCTGTGAGTATGTTAATCCTGCTAAAAGCAAAGCAACAAAAGAATTGAACAAAAACCTGTTTGCAGTTTTCATTTTGCTCTCCGTTGATTAAAAGATATAGAATTTGGAAATGTTTAATTGGAAGGGATTCTATTTGTAAATAGTTGATTGTCATTTCAGCTAAACAGCTAAAATATCCAATCGAATTTTACTCTAAATTTAATACAGAATCAATGCTATCAGCTTATCTCAAGCCGATAGCATCGTAAAATGCTTACTTACTATAGTGCCATTTGGCCCCTGAGGTTTTTCTATTCATTCGTTACTGT
>CAZCJF010000052.1:0-21271 GCA_964499095.1 uncultured Ignavibacteriaceae bacterium | reverse complement strand
TTTTTGCTAAATATAGTTGCTTTTCTTTTTATCTACTATATGGGGGTAGGATCATACAATGAGTGAAAAACAAAGACCCGAAATTGGTTCCATCACGTGGTGTGATTTAACGGTTCCAAATGCTGAAGCAGTAAAAGATTTTTATGCAAAGGTAGTTGGATGGATACCCCAAGGATTATCAATGGGTGATTACGATGATTTTACCATGGCAGCTCCTGAAAGTAATAAAGTTGCTGCAGGAATTTGTCATGCTCGTGGAGCGAATGCAAAACTTCCTCCGCAATGGTTAATTTACATTACAGTTGAAGATGTTGATAAAAGTGCTGAATCCTGCATACAACTTGGAGGCAAAATAATTGTTGAGCCAAAAAATATGTCTGGCTATGGAAGATACTGTGTAATACAAGATCCTGCCGGTGCAGTTTGCGCTTTGTTTAAACCAGAGTAAACAAACTATATTTTTTGCAAAACTTATTTTATCACCATCATCTTTTTTGTTGAGATGAAGTTGCCTGATTGTAACCTGTATATATAAACTCCACTTGCAAATTGTGATGCAGAAAATTCTACTTCATAATAGCCCGGTTCTTTTTTCTCATTTACCAAAGTTGTTACTTCGTTGCCAAGTATATCGTAAACAATCAGCCTCACCCCCAGCCCCTCTCCTAAGGAGAGGGGAGTTGATGCAATGGTATATCTAATCTTTGTCGTGGGATTAAATGGATTTGGATAATTCTGCTCTAACTTATATTCCGTTGGCTGTGTGTATTGTATAATAAATTGCTTTGTTATGTTGATTGATTTGTTGTCTGTTATTATAAACTCAATTGTGTCTGCTTCTGTTTTCCCAATGTTGTAATCAACATCAAAATTAAATATTAATTCTTTTGTTTCTTTTGGATTTAATACAATCTGTTCTTCTATGTTGTCGGAAAATTTTAAGTGCTTAAAGCCCCTCTTTAGGAGGGGTTTGGGGAGGCGTGTTTGTTCTGTCTCTGATATGTTTTTTAATTCTAAAACTATCTGGTTGTTCTTTATTCCGGGTTGAACCTTGTATGTGTTTTGGGCTGTTATAACTGTTGATAGCAGAATTATTGTTAAAAACATTTTCGTTTTCATTTTTTACCTCATTGTTATTAAGTCTTGCACGAATGGATTCGTGCATTACATTTATTTTACCAACTGATGATCTTTTACATTTTCCATCAGCTCCCGAAGGGATGGCTTCGCCACATTAAACATCCCACCACGGCGGGCAGGCATCTGTCTTAAGGTACGTTTAACAAAATTTCCACTAAACTGTTTACAGATATATCCTGCTGCTTATCCACTGAAACATTTCCATAACTTGCTCTAAAACTTATGTTTGCTGGTAATAATTCTTTTGTAGCAATGCCGCTGGTGTTTGTTGTTCCAAGATTTCTCCAGGCACCTGCATAGTATTTTACTGCTGCACCACTTACTGGCTGTTTATTACTCGTCTTGCTTACTTTTACAGAACACAGCACAGTACTAAAATCTACAACTGGATTTGTACTTAAGTTCTGTTGTTTATCCTTTGAAACATATTCATAAGTCATCCTAAAGCTGTAATTGATTGGAAGAAGTTCTTTTGTTGCTACTCCATTTAAGGTTGTACCAAAACTTCTCCAAGCTCCAGAGTAGTATTGAACTGTACCTTGATCTATCAAATTTCCCAAACTATTCTTTAGCTGAACCTGTGCATTAACTGTTTGGAATACTACTATCGGATCAACTGAAAGATTTTGCTGCTTGTCTTGGCTTGCATATTCATAAGTCATTCTAAAGCTGTAATTGATGGGAAGCAGTTCTTTCGTTGCAAGTCCATTTGTTGTTGTCCCAAAACTTCTCCAAGCTCCTGCGTAATATTGAACTGTGCCAACATCTATAAAATTGCCTAAACTGTTTTTTAATTGCACTACTGCATTTACTGTTTGAAATGTGTAAGTGTTGTTTTGTGCTGGCACATTATCCACTTGCATACTTGCATATTCATAGAAAACTCTTACGCTAACTGTTGGCTTTGTTGTTATTACTGTAAATGTGCCATCTCCATTGTTTACTGCATCTTTCCAACTGCTATCATAATATTGTACATTACTTGCTGGAAGCTGAACTCCCTGACTACTTACCAACTTTACTAATAAGTCTGGTGAACTTTGTGGTATCTTTGAAATTAAATACTCCGTGTTGTAACGAAGTAAAGCATAAGCTTCACTTGTTAAGTTATTTGTGCTGTCTATATCAACTTGCTGTAGAACTGTTTGAAGTGTAGTTTTTGCTGCAGTGTTATTGTTTTGTTGGAGTTGAGTTTTTGCTAAAATAAATAAGCTGTCGTATTTGTCTACTGTTGGTTGGTTTGCTATCCAACCGAGTTGGAAGGATTGATTTACATATCCAAGTAATGTATCTATTTTCTCAATATTTCCTAATGAATCAAAAACATTGGAGGGCCCAATAGTCAAAATTTTAATTGAGTTTATAATGATATTATTTCCAAAATCTTCAAACGATATGTATTTCCCATCTATTGTATCTTCTAATGGAGGGGTCCGGTTAAAAGCTCGAATATATGCAGAAGCAATGGATGGAGGTTCTGAAGATAGGACTCCGTATAATTTTGATGAATCAATTCTAATAAAATTATTTGTTGAATAAAGTGTCGGGCTTTTTAGATCTTCAAATCCAAACAATGTAGAAGAAAAAACCGAGTTCCAACCAAACGGTAGATAATTTTCAAGTGCTGAGTCTACCCCACATTTGAAATATATGGCATTTATCTCCTGTTTACTGCTTGGTAAATTATGAAGAACATAATTGTATTTATATAATGAATCAACTTTTTCTACATATGCTTTTAATGATACATCAATGTTATTCTGCACCAGAAAATCGTATGGCTGAGGTTGTGGCTTGTTTGGATCAAAAACATACTTGAAGCCATTCCAGTAATATGTAAATACTTGTAATTTGGTATGATATTCATCCAAATCAATATACCAATCTGCTGTAATTTCATAAATTCCATCTCCATCTACATCAACAAAATCGAAGTCACCAGTGCCAAGGAAACTCTCTAAAGTGGATTTACCTTCCGAATCTGTATCCGTAATTAACCAACCATTGCTGCCATCCCAACTATATGCATATAGTCTATGTACTGTTGAATAATCAGTAGGACCAAAAGATATTGAGGATAAAACAATATCAACTTTCCCATCGCGGTTTATATCGGATACAGAAAAGATCACTAGCCCAGTATAATTATCCAAATCACCAGTGCAGTTCATCGTAGTATCAGAATCCCATATTATGCTTCCATTTTTATATATTCCAACCAATCCTTTACAAGAAAATTCCGTCTCTTTTGTTGCCGTAAATATTGTTGTGTGAGTTAATGTTCCGTAGGGGTTGCTTAACTGATATGGCAACGGATAATAACCATTATATAATTCTAATGAGTCAATTTGATATATCCACTTTAGGTTAACAGAATTTCCATACTTAAAAATTAACTTTTGCTGTATTTCGTTATACAGATTTTCATCCATCTTTAATTGGCTGAAAATGTTTGTTGATAATAAAAATATCACTATAAAAATATTAGTTATAAATTTTAAGAATTTCATCTTTTATAATTCCTTTTATTTGGCTGGTTTATAGTTATTTGAAAAATCCAATACTTCTTCTGGGTAACCAACTTTCCATTTATTCCAACTCTTCCAGATTCGATTTAAGTAAGTCCCTTCAAGCCCGTCTTGCCAGTTTCCATTCTTATCAATCTGGGTCTTTAAAGCATCGTTGATATAGTAGGTTAAAAGATTAAATGCCCATTTTAAATTCTCAGTTTCTAATAATTCTTCGGGTAAATTTTCAAAATTGACTGGATAATTAACTGTTCCACCTATTGCAGTGGGATATGTTAATTGTAATAAACCATATGATGCAGCTATTCTTGTTTGAGCTTTAATATTTTTTAATCCATTTTTATTGCCACTTACTTCACCATTCCATTCATCTCTGAAAAATTTTATGAAGTTTTCTCTTGCTTCGTTGTTAGCAAAAAGTTTGTTCTGTGGATACAATTCAACTTTAAAATATTTATATGCTTGTTTTTTATACTCATTAAATTTATTCTGTGGAGTTTTATAAACACCATAAAAATACAACTCTCCGTTTTCCTTTCGCTTCCCGTATTTTTCCCAGCCACCAGGTGGTGATATATGAACTATCGTTGAATAATTTTCTATCATATACCAAACACTCACTGGTCCAGTGGGATAATGATAATCCTTAACATTACTATGATTTGGTGTTGGAGGATTAAATGATGTTGCATTTTCTTGTACAAAAAAAAGATTATTAAATAAGCTTTGATCATCCTTAAATGCTCTGAATTGCGTTGTCCAAGGCTCATAAAGATAGGTCGGATAAAAATGATACTTTGAGCTTGTTTCCCTTCTCATTTGACCTTTTATAAATTGTGGTGGTATTCCTTTAAGACCGCCCCAATAAATACATAGTGAATCTATATTAAGTTCCTTACTGAAAACGTCCTTAGCTTTTGAATATTGTGTCCCCAATTTATTTGGTTTAACAATTTTTATTTCAATTTCAGCATTATCAGTTGATTTAAGTTTAACCTTAAAACTATCTTCTTTGCCTTCTTCCCAAAAACGTCCAATCAACCTAATCATTCCATTTTCTGAAAAATCTTTATTTTTATTATCAGTTTTATCAAACCATTTCTTTTCCCAATAAACCCCAGATTTTGTACCTAATTTTTCTATTGGTGCACTTCCCCAAACATCTGTCTTTTGCCAAACCCATCCATCTGCGTCTACTGGAAATTCCGGTTCGCTACCATAATCTGTTTTTATTTCTTCAATTTTAAGTTCACCAGTTTCGGTTTTCTTTTTTACTGCATAATATTTTGTTTCACCAAGAAGGATTTCTTGTTGTATTACTTTTATATGACCAATACCAAATATTAATTCACCCCCGCTGCTTGGTGGAACTATTGAATTTGGTATTATTGAATTTTTTATGTCCTTATTATAGTTGCTGTTTTTTCTCTCTTCTTTTCGATTGCTTTTTATTGAAGATGAACTTTTTTTTCTTTCTAACTCTTTTATTGATTTTGTTATTTGCGAGTTAGAAAGACCGGTGCTTTTTATTGATGCCGCTATTATTCCACCATTATCTATAATTGTTGATATTCTAATGCTAATTTTTGCTGAATCCGTATTAATGCTACCAGCGGCAATAAATTTAAACCCTTGTTCTATTTCTACAAATTCATCTGATGTATCTGAAGACACCAGATTTAGTATTGTGCCGTACTGTTCCCCTTTTTCTATCCCTACATTAAATAATTGATCTGCCGGAAATGGTTCATAGATTACATTTTCCGGATCAGAAAAAGGATATTCACTAAATCTCTTTTCTAAATGGATATCCGCTTTGTCACCTGGAGCTAACACTGCTGGAATAAATGTTAATCTAATTGGATAATTTTGGTTTGGAACAACCTTAATGTTTACATCTGTTTCTGGGATACCGGGATCGGTAGTGCTGATATGTATTTTAACTTTGCCAGTATCTTTTGGTTCAATTCCGTTTGCATAAAAATATATCAATTCATAAGTGTATTCATCAATATTTGAAAAGCTGTTACTCTCTATTTTATTATTATAGGAATCATAAGTAAGCATTGTTCCATATTCTTCTCCTTCTACAATTGACACATTAAATGTAATATTATCCGGGAAACCTCCTCCTGCTGAAAAAACAATGCCTTTGCAATCATAATTTTCATAGTAGTTTGATGAGTCTAGCCCCGAACAAAAAACCGGTTCCGGTCTTGGAGTAAAGATTTGTTTCTCTGCGTGTGGTATTTCAACTGTTTCATACATTTCACTTAGTATAAATGGTCGTTTTACTATTAAGGTATGAAAATATTTTGTCTGATTAAGACGAACACTATGAATGCTATATACAACTGTTGCAGTATCCTGATCTAAATAATGATACCTTATGTGAAAGATTTGATCAACATATCTTGGAACGCAATCAAAAAACATTATATCACCACTGCCTATAAGTTCATCGCCACTTATGTCAGTCAAATTTGTATACTGCATATCTGTCCATCGACACCCGTAATCCTCTGGAATACACTCTTGAAAACTACAGTAGTCTGCACCTTCTAAAATTTGTATATCAAATGGTCCATTACTTTTATTTACAAAATTCCCGAAATAACTATTTGTCTGAACTTCAAATAACTGTTGTGCTGGATCAATTGGTCCCCAATATCCCGCCCAAACAACTTGCCAATAATGATCAGCTTGAGTGTTTTCCATATGTGGTCCACAGGGAGTGTAGCCTCTAATGAATGAACTATTATTTGTCTTTCCTAATATTGGTTGCGATGAGACAGGATTTATCTCCACTTTTTCTTTAATGATTACTTGCGCGTTTAGTGGTGATATTGGTATAAGGAATAAAGGTATAAGGATTCGAATAGCGAATAGCGAATAGCGAATAGCGAATAGCGAATAGCGAAATTTTTTTCTTTTTATTTTCTCTGTCAAGAACTTTTTTAACTAAACTTTTTACCATAAAGTTTCTCCACTGATTTTGTTTGCTTCAGAAACATTATTCCATTTGGATAAAAATAATTTCTCAGATCTTTAATTGAACCTATTTCAAATAATCTATTTTGTCAATAGTCGAATTTGACTATCTTTAAAATAAAAGCTGTGGAAATAGATTAAAATTATTTAACTGCGGTAAATTGTTAATGCAATAAAAATAAAAAAGGCGATCCTATTAAATCGCCTTTAAATAAAGATTAAGGACAGTCGCACGAAAGTCCGCCGCGGCGGAGTGCGCTACAAAAATCATTTACATAGCCCAACTTCCTTAATACATTTTTTTATTCGTTCATAAGTTTTTTTAATATCGTTATCCAAGCCAATTGAAATTCTGACAAGTCCTTCACTTAATCCCATTGCTTTTCTTTCATCTTCCGGAATCTCAGAAGAAGTGCTATGCCCGGGAGAAGAAAATAATGTCTTGAAGTAACCCAAGCTTACAGCCAGATATCCGACTTTTTCCTGCTGCATTTTTGCCATCAACTCATTTGCTTTTTCAGTCGTGCCTGCATCTACTGCAAGCATACCACCAAATCCAAATCCTTCATTCATAATTTCTTTTAAGAGCTTATGACCTTTGTGAGATTTTAATCCCGGATAAAAAACTTTGCATCCTAATTTTTCAAGTTTCTCTGCAAGATATAGTGCATTCTCACCATGCTTTTTAATTCTGATATGCAGTGAATGAAGATTTTTTAATATAGAGGCTGCACGATAACTATCAAGTACAGGTCCAAGTAGCATTGATGCACCTGAATTAATATCGGTAAGCTGAGAAATAAATTCTTTTGAGCTGCATACACATCCTGCCACACAATCACTTGTGCCATTAATGAATTTTGTTAAACTATGTATAACAACGTGAGCCCCAATATGAATTGGGGAGATTATAATGGGGCTGAATGTATTATCAACCACCAGCTTTATTTTATTTTTATTTGCTAATTCAGATAGCCTGGGAATATCTGCAACTTCTAATAATGGATTGCTAACTGCTTCGCAATAAATGACTTTTGTTTTTTTGGTAATTGCTGACTTAACCGCTTTTAAGTCCTGCGTATTAACAAACTTTACTGTAATTCCAAACCTTGGTAAAAAATTCTTAAAGAAAGCATAGGTACCTCCATAAATTGTTCTGCTGGAAATAATTTCATCACCCGCCTGACACAACTGAAGAATAGTGCAGGTAATGGCTCCCATTCCGGATGCAGTTACAATTGCTGCTTCAGAATCTTCCAGTTTTGCAAGTGCATCAGCAAGATATTTATTTGTTGGATTCCAATGACGCGAGTATAAAAAACATCCTTCTATTTCGTGCTCAAACAATTCGTTCATTGTCTGGGGATTAAGAAAAGTATATGTTGATGAATCTGTAATTGATGGATTCACATCCCCATATTCTCCAAAAACCAAATAGTCCTGTATTTCAACACTTGGATCGTAGTGGTGCATTTTTTCACCTATAATTTTGTTTACAATTTAAGTTTTATAAAACAATTTTATTTTTCTATTACTAAATTACGATTAGTTAAAGATTTTATTAATAACTAAACTCAAAAAAGTAATGATTGAAAAGAAGCTTGCAGCAGAAAAATCAACTGAATTTATTGAAAACGGGATGATTTTGGGATTGGGCACCGGTTCAACAGTTTTATTTATGTTAAATAAACTTGGTGAAATGGTTAAACAAGGCTTGGAAATAAAATGCATTTCATCATCATTACAAACGACCAGAATTGCAAAGAACTTAAGCATCCCACTGATTAATATAGATGAAGTTGATAAAATAGATTTAACAATTGATGGGGCCGATGAAGTTGATGGTAATTTAAATGGAATTAAGGGCGGCGGAGGTGCTTTATTATTTGAAAAAATTGTCGCAACTATTTCCAATAAGAATATATGGATTGTTGACTCATCTAAATTTGTTAAGAAATTAGGAAAGTTTCCGCTTCCGGTTGAAGTAATACCTTTTGCTTCGAATTATCTGATTAAAAAATTTAATAATTCAGGATTCAATCCTGTAATAAGAAAAAAGGATAATCATATCTATCACACAGACTCAGGAAACGAGATAATTGATTTACATCTGAAAGAAATAAAAGACTCACTAACGTTGGAAAAAGAAATAAAAATGCTTTCCGGCGTTGTTGAAGTAGGATTATTCAACAACATTGCTGATATGGTAATTATCGGTAGAGGAAATTCAACAGAGATCTTAAGTAGAAAAAAATAATTTTTGCTTTACTACTTATCTACACCAAGTTTTTTTAATTCCTGAGATACTTTTCTTGAATTTATAAATCCGATTACTAAAAGTGCCACCAAAAAGAGTATAACTCCTATTTCAGTTAAGCCCATGAGCAGTCCTTTCCACAAAATTTTTATGGAAAAAATCGCAAGCTTTATACCATAGATTACTTCATTTAAAACTTAGAATTTTTCACTTAATCAGGCTGATTTAATAAGACATAAAGATAATTGGGTAAGATTTACAAGGGAAATTTTTTCTTAAGAATAAATTTGCCGACAAAAAAAGGTGCCCGTTTGGGCACCTTTAGGGGGATGTTATGAAAACAGAAACTTTACTATTTCATTAGAACTAATTTTTTGGTTTCAGTAAAGTTTCCGGCTTTAATTTGATAATAATAAATACCGCTTGATAAGTTTGATCCATCAAACTGGACGTCAAAATATCCGGCTTCTTTTTGTTCTGAAACTAATTCTTTAACAAGATTTCCAAGACCATCATAAACATTCAGTTGAACGTATGCTGCCTGTGGAATTGTATAGGAAATTTTCGTAGTTGGATTAAACGGATTTGGATAATTCTGTGCTAACGAGAACGTTAAACCTTGAATTACATTTACTTCAACTTCTTTTGAATATTCAAATGTACCATCAAGATCAAGCTGTTTTAAGCGATAAACATATTTGCCTGGTTGAGTTTGTTTATCAGTATATGAATATTGATGTTGTTCAGATGTTGTTCCGTGTCCCTTCACAAATCCAATGGCAACAAATTTATCTGCAACTTTTTTCTGGATTTCAAATCCATTATTATTGGTTTCGGTCGCAGTAGTCCAGTTAAGATTAACGTTTGTGCCGCTAACAGTAGCGGTGAACGAAGCTAACTCAACCGGGACCCAGGTTGTATTCATTCCAAGTTTAGCCATTTGATCTACTCTTAATGGCGTGCAGTAAAGCATTTGGAATTGGTCTTCATCACTCTTAATAATTGACCAATTCTTTGATGGAGCTACAGGATCGCTTGTTAGACCATTATAAGTTAAATAGTCCATAACAAAAGATCTTTCATAATCCTCAGGTATTGGAACAACTCCCTGATGCCAGCTTAATGTGCTGTCGGTTTTCCATGTTGCAAATTTCATAATACCATCTTCATCATAATCATTTATTGCTGGAATATTTCCGCCCATATTTTTATGACAATCTGTACAAGTTCTTGCACCTGTTTTTACTATTGTATGAGCAACAGATGGACCAATTACGATTCCAGCTTTACCCTGATAAGTAATTGATTGAAATGTTGCAGGATGAACCTTGTTATCTTTTGTTCTGTTAACCAGCATGATAAAACCTGTTAACTGCCTTTGTGGTCTCTTTAAATGTGTATCAACCTGACTTTCAAAATGACAGTTGTAGCAAGCTAAATTTGACTTTGCATGGCAAGATGTACAATGTAATTTTCCACCGTGAGGATCAACTGATGGATTTGGATGTGTAAAACCTGCGTGGCAGCCTGAGTTTGAGCAATCTGCCTGAATTGCACCCGGGTCAAACAATGATTTATGTGCAATGCCATCATTTCCGTGAAGTTCTGCAGACTTATGACAGCTCATACAGGTAAATCCTGCAGTCCTGTGCACATCACTAAGATTAGGATTATTAATTATTGCGTTTTCTCTTGAGTGGCAACCAAGACAATCTCCCTGGGTAACAGCGAATGTTGATGAGTGGCAATCAACACATCCTGGTGTGTAGTTTGTTGGATAAGGATTGCCGTTTGCATCTACTGCATCATGACACTCAACGCATCCCAATTGTGTTATTGGAACGTTTGTAAAAGTTTCGAATCCACCGGAACCACCATTTTCAACTTTGTTGTAGAACCATGGTTTACCATTTCGGGTAGCATGCAAACTTGTGCTAAAGTTTGCCTGAGCATAAGCCCATTCGGTTAACCCGAAAGCTAAAAGTATTAAAAGTGTAACCGAAATTTTTCTCATAATTTTTCTCCCTTGAAAGATTTTGTATGAATTAAATTTTGTTATTTAGATGTTGTTTAATTATTTGTATAATATCTTTAAATCTGGCTTCAGCCTGATTTTCGTTATTTAATTGTTCAAAAAACTGCAGCGATTTTTTAGCATCACAGTAAAGCCATAAAATTCCTAATAATAATTTTAAGTCTTTCGAGTTATTTTCGTAAGGAAGCACTTTACCAAATTTTTCTGTTAATTCCGGGCAGGGACAATCATCGGCAACTGGATCTGTATTTGTGATTATTGTAATATCAGTATTGACTAAATTATAAAAATATCTAAATGCTTTATCTATCTCACCAGTCTGAGTAAGGCAAATTATCATTCTTTTAGTAACAGATAAGTTATCCGGATGTTCTTCGTGTACTTTAGAATAAACCGATGCGGCTAATTGATAATTTCTTGAAAGGAAGTATTGATTGCCTAACATTTCACTCATAGTACTTTTAGTAGGCAATTATTTTGCCAGCATTTATAGTGAATAAACGCAATAAATTTTGTTGCAGATGAAACGGTTCGTTTCGAAATTTTTTGTAGCCACTGAGAAAAGAGTAAAAATGATTTAATAGATGAAAAACATTTAATGAAACACAGTGTTTCGGTTGAAACACTATTAAACGTTTAGTGTTTGGGATCCAAATCCAGATTTTTAAGCATACGCCACAAAGTAGTTCTGCCTACTCCAAGCTCCTTAGCAACTTTGGTTTTATTCCAATGATGCTTCTGCAAAAGCTTAATAAGTTGAGAAGTGTTATCGTTCCTGATATCTTCAATAACTTCATCAGGTAAAACAGATATGTTTGCTTTAAAGTTATATGGCAGGCTGTTAAATGAAATACTTTTTCCGTTTTTATTTCTTACAATTAAATATTCGATTGCATTCTCCAGTTCACGCACATTGCCAGGCCATGAATAATTCATTAAAACCTCAAGTGCATCGTCATCTATATCTTCGATATCTTTTTTATAAATTCTTGCGTAATCCTTTATAAAATGTTTTATGAGATAAGGAATGTCTTCTTTCCTTTCTCTCAATGGAGGTACAAAAACCGGGATTACATTCAATCTATAAAAAAGATCTTCTCTAAGCTTACCATTTTCTAATGCTTTTTTAACATCAATATTTGTTGCCGATATAACACGTACATCTGTTTTTCTCGTTACCGATTCTCCTACCCTCTCAAATGTTCCTTCCTGAAGAACTCTTAATAATTGAATTTGAGTTTGCAAAGGCATTTCTGCAACTTCATCTAAAAAAATAGTTCCACCATTGGCGAGCTCAAATCTTCCGGGTCTGTCTTTGATTGCATCAGTAAAGGCTCCTTTAATATGACCAAACAATTCACTTGCTAATAAATTTTGCGGAAAAACGGAACAGTTCACTTTTAAAAATATTTTGTCCCGTCTTAAACTCGTAGCCTGAATTGCATTAGCAATTAGCTCTTTGCCTGTACCAGATTCACCCTGAATTAAAACTGTTGCATCGGATTCAGAAATCTCTTGTATCAGGCTAAATATTTCCTGCATTGGTTTGCTATGTCCGATGATGCCAAAATAATTATTTAATGGATTTGATTCTCTTCTTATAATATCAAGTTCTGTCAGATCTCTGAATGAAATCACTCCACCAACTGGTTCGCTGTCTTTATTTTTTAATATGGCAGCATTTAATCTGATATTCTTTCTACTGCCAGACTTGGTTTCAATATTAGAATTATACTCGTAGAGATCATTCCCGGATTCAAGGACTAATCCTATTGGACATTTTACCTGACACAGTTCACATTTGAAGACATATTTACAGTACTGTCCTACAACATCATTTTTATTGTATCCTGTAATATGTTCAGCAGCTTTGTTGATAAAATTTATTTTAAAGTTTTTATCGACAGTCAGCACACCCTCTGCAAGTGAGTTCAGGATATCTTCATTAAAAGATTTTTCTTCCATAAATTTTTTTTAATTAAACTCTAATTGTTTTACTAATTTAAATCCATCTGCTGATGTTCTTTGCGCAGTAAATCATTTATTTCTTTTACCGGATTGAAAGTTGATATTGGAACCTCAATAAAAATAGTCAGCCAATGTGCCATTCCACCATTCCATAAACCGGGCAATTCTAATGCTTTTAACTCTTTACCATCTTTTGATTTAACTGTAATGATTCCGCTTTCATCATCCCTGAATTTTAGTAAATCAAAATTGATTCCTTTATGATTTTTTAATCCGCAAATGATATCAACAGGATTAAAATGAGTTGAGCTGCGGAATATTTTTTTCTGATTTTCATCCTGTAAATTAACTTGTGCCTGCTCAATAATTTGTTTTGATAATATATCTGCGTCTTTTATCCAAAATGGACCGCCACCAGGTTCTCCCATGTTTTTCACCATTCCACAAACCCGAATAGGTCTGTCAAGCAGTTCTTTTAAGTATTCCTTCTTCCCTATCGAATCCCACTTAAAATAATTTTCATCTGGTTGTAATTGCAACATATTTTTTATCAGATCAAAAGCTTCAGAAAAAAGATTATCATCAGATTCTTTTTTATCAAGTCCTGATAATATTTTAAATATTCTTTCCTGCACATCAACCAGATAACCAACCAACAATTTCTTAAATAAAAAAGTGTCGCCTGCTAATTGCTCAACACACAAATTATCTATGTTTTTGATGATAACAATATCTGCCTGCAAATCATTAAGATTTTCAAGAAGTGCACCGTGCCCTGCGGGACGCATCAACAATGAACCGTCTTTTTCAAACAGAGGATTGTTTTCCAGATCAACAGCAATTGTATCGGTAGATTTTTTCTGATATGAAAAGCTTATTTCAAATTTAAAATCTGTACCGTTCAGTTTTTCTTTTAGCTCACCAATAATTTCATTAAACAAATCTGTATGTTCTTCTGAGATAGTGAAATGAATTCTTAATTTATTATGCCGATCCGGAATGTAGTGCATTGCCTCATAAACTTGTTCCTCAAATGCTGTTCGTGCACCATCACTGTAATTATGAAATTTTATTGCACCTTTTGGTTTGGATGAATAATCTAATCCGTTATTATTTAACAAAGTCTTTAAAATTTGTGATGGTGATTGCCGTGAAATTTTTTTTATCTCTTCATTATTGCAATTTAAAGTTGATTTTAAATCTTCATAAAAAGCAAACTTGTCCAGGTTTGATATAAATTCAACTGCTGCTTTGCATTCAGCATTTGTTTCAGATTTCTTTTTTAAATCATCCAAACAATCATTCTCATATTTATTTAAAACCGATTGCAATTTCTGAAACATTCTTGATGCTGCACCGGAAGCAGGAACAAATTTCATCAGTCGTCCTTCGAGAGCCGCGTTGTTATAAATTTCAATCAAATCTTTATGCTGATTTTCATCTAATCTGATGATACCATCATCAACTGTGCAAGGCTTTACTAAAAATGGAATTTTAACTCCATTTAAAAACATATTAAGCTGCCTTGTAACAATCTCAACTAAACCATTATCAAAATTTTTCGATTTAAGTAAACTTGCTATGCTCTGTATTTTAGAATTATCAGTCTGCATTTAACTATGATATTGATATGCTGATTTTAGGTATTAAACCCAATGTGATATTTATGCTCTTTAATTTCATCTGACCAATCTTAATCGTTTCAGCAAAATCAGTTGATTTAAACAAACTTTTTATCAGAATTGAAACCATTTTATTTTCTTTTGCACGCTCTAAAATTTCTGATCGTTTATTTTCATCAATTGCACCAAGAAATTTGAAGGAGATTGAAATATCCGGTGGAATACTTAAAGAAGCATTAATACTGTTTATATCATAGCCGGCTTCAATAAAAAGTTTTTGATAATTATTTAAAATCTCAATCAGTTCTTTTGTTTTTGCTTCCCCTTTTTCTTTATACTCCTCCACAATTGCTTTTTTTTCATCATCCAGAAAATCTTCTCTTAACTCAGTTACTTTGGTCTTAACTGCTTCCATCGCGGCTTTTGCTTTACCAAGAATGTTTTCTTCCATATAACTCCAGAATTTTTAATAATAATAAAAGCGCAGAATATTAAATATCCTGCGCTCAAAAATAAGGATTAGAAAAGATTTATTTAGATTTTCCAGCAATAAAATTATAGACAAATCCTGCTAAAATACCTCCAATAATTGGAGCGACCCAGAAAAGCCAAAGCTGTGATAAAGCCCAGCCACCAACAAATATTGCAGGACCAGTGCTTCTTGCGGGATTTACGGAAGTGTTTGTAACAGGAATACTGATTAAGTGAATTAAAGTTAATCCAAGACCAATAGCAATTGGAGCAAAACCTTTGGGAGCTCTTTCATCGGTGCTTCCAAGGATAATCATTAAGAACATAAATGTCATTACAACTTCTGTAACAAATCCTGAAGTTAAAGTATATCCACCAGGAGAATGTTCGCTGTAACCATTTGAAGCTAATCCGTTATTGATATCAAATCCCAGATTGCCGCTTGCAATAAGATATAAAACTCCTGCACCTGCAATAGCTCCGAGGACCTGAGAAATAATGTACGGTAAAATTTCAGATCCCTTAAATCTACCGCCTGCCCAAAGGCCAAAAGTTACAGCAGGGTTTAAGTGGCATCCGGAAATATGCCCGATTGCGTAAGCCATTGTAAGAACCGTTAACCCGAAAGCCAAAGCTACACCAAGCAATCCGATTCCAACTTGTGGGAAAGCAGCCGCAAGAACTGCGCTGCCGCAACCACCAAGTACTAACCAAAATGTGCCTATGAACTCTGCTGCCAGTTTTTTTGAATCCATATACCCTCCTTAAATGAATGACAGTAATTAATTAAAGATTAATAATTTTTTTTAGTAAATGATAACATTAAAATGACCAGTTGACAATCGGGAAGAATGGGAATGCCCCACCCTGATTAATAATATTAATTAAACCGATTTGTAATCCGTACATACTACCGGCATAGTTAACAAATCCTAATTGTAAACCACTAACCTTTCCCTTATGATAGTTTACAAATCCCCATTGCAAACCTTCAAATTTGCTGTCTGTAACATTTACAAAACCGTTTTGAAATCCAAGGAAGCCGTTGTCAACAAGATTAACAAATCCAAACTGAGCACCAACCTGGTTACCTGTAGTAGAGTTTACAAATCCCCAATCGATTCCTTTTACATTTACGTTCTTACCATAAATCAAATTTAATCTTACACCAGTAATGGATGTATTTTCAGGAAAGATTTGGATTGGATTAAATAATGCAACCTGAATTGGTTTTTCTTGTGAATAAATGTTTGAGATGAAAAGAAATGAGAATAGTATAGTTAAGATATATTTTTTCATAAACCTGTCCTTAAAATTATTGAATGTAAAGAATGAATTAAATTGTAAATCTATTATAACAATTTTGATGTTTTTTCTGCAAATATTTAAAAATTGTAAACTTTGTGTTTTAGAACAATTATATTTAATCCTATTCTCGAATTACATATTCAATCTCCACATCTTTACTTAAATTTGGACTGAAAAAAAATAAGAATTGATATCAAATATGAGATTTTTACAATTAATTTTATTCGTTCTTTTATTTAGCCTTATTGGTTATTCCCAGACTTTTGAAATAAAAATTTTTATTTCGGATTCAGTATCCGGCACTAAACTTTCAAACGTTAACATACAGCTTTCAGATAAATATTTTACATCAAGCAACCCGAATGGAGAAGCTGATTTCAGGAATGTGTTAGCGGGTTTTTATCAATTAAAAATCACTCACGTTGGTTACAAATCTTTTGAGAAGTTTTTAGAGCTATCATCTGATACAACAATAATTGTTTCTATGGTTCCGTTCAGTATCAGATTAGGCGAAGTGATTGTTACCTCGAGTAAGTTTGAAAAAAATCCGGATTTGCTGCCATATCCGGTTTCAGTAATTAGCGAGAAAGAAATTCAAATTGATCCATCTCAAACTGTTTCCGATTTATTAAAGAGTGAATCGGGTATTTCTCTTTTAAGAGATGGAATTTGGGGCACTGAAATCAGCATACGGGGATTAACCCGATCAAATGTGGTTACATTAGTGGATGGAAGCAGAATTGAAACATCTACAGATATCAGTGCAAGATTATCAATGTTTGATTTAAGTGATATTGAACGCGTGGAAGTTATAAAAGGAGTAGCATCTTCTTTATACGGTAGTGGTGCAACCGGTGGGATTATTAATGTAATAACAAAATCGGGTAGTTATGACAGTAATTTTAACATTAAGGGAAATCTTTCCAGCAGCTTCAGTTCAGTTAATAATTTGTACGCAAATGGAATAAATATTTTTTCATCAGGAAAGAATTGGATTGCCAAATTAAGCGGCTCATTCAGAAAAGCAGATAATACTAAAACACCAACCGGAACTTTAACTAACAGCCAGTTTGAAGATAATAGTATAAGTGCACTATTCAGATTAAAGCTATTTGATGATCACGAAGTAAAAATAAACTTCCAGAGATTCAAAGCATTTGATGTCGGAATTCCAGGAGCCTCACCTTTATTTCCAACTAATGCTATCGTTACGTATCCGCAGGAAGAAAGACAGCTTTACAACTTTGAATATAAAATTAATAACCTAAGCAAGTCATTTGTAAAATTATCAGCAAAGTATTTCCATCAATTCATATCCAGAGATGTAGAAAACATTCCGGGTATAGTTCAATTCATTCCTGCGGCTAACGGACAGCCTCCACGCAGAGTAAGCGTATTAAAAATAAGTCCCGGGGCAGATCATTACACAAACGGGGCTCAGACTCAGTTAGATTTTTCTTTTTCAAATCATTATTTGATTTCCGGAATTGATTTCTGGAAGAGGGACTACAATGGATTAAGAACCCGTGATCAAAAAATTGATATTTTAAATCCTGCAGATTCAAGTGTTTTAAGAACAATCTATAAAACAATTTTTGAAAAGCCACTGCCAGATGCAAGCTATTACTCAGCAGGTATTTTTGTTCAGGATGATTTTAAATTAAATGAAATATTAGATATAACATTTGGTGGAAGATATGACTACATCTGGCTTAATAATTCTGAAACTTTAAATCCACTTTATGAACTAAATGATGGAACTTTAAATAATAATCCTGCGGGACAAAAAATTATCTGGCAAGAAGAAAAAGCAAATAATCACTCATACGTTTTTAATGCAGGTTTGCTGCTTAAGTTAAATAATTTTTCCAGTTTATCATTTAATTCAGCAAAATCATTTCGTTCTCCGTCGCTCGAAGAAAGATATCAATATATCGATTTAGGAAGCATCGTTAGAGTTGGTAATCCCGGTTTAGCTCCGGAGGACGGATATTATTTTGATCTTGGAGTTAAATTATTTCCGACCAATCTAAAATTTAATTTGAATTTATTTTTAAATACGCTAACTAACCTCGTGACCGAAGTCCCCGGAATTTACGAAGGTAGAAATGCTTTAATAAAAACCAATGTTGGTGACGCCTTGCTTTATGGTTTAGACTACTCATTTAATTTTTCATTCAGCAGCAAGGCGGATATTTACAATAATCTTTCTTATGTCCGTGGCTTGGATAAAACAAACGATAAAGACCTGCCACAGATTCCACCACTTAATTTATTAATTGGATTTAGATATTATTTATCAGATTGGTTAATGGCTGATATTTCTTCCTACATTTTTGATAAACAGGATAAGGTTGCAGCTGGTGAGCTGGTAACACCGGGTTATGCTTACTTTAATATTAAATTGCACTTTACAGATTTAAAAATTGGTAAAGTAAATTTTAATATTATTGCCGGAGTTGAAAATATCTTAAATAAAGAATACAGAAATCATTTATCTACAAACAGAGGACTAATATTATCTGAACCAGGCAGAAACTTTTTTGTTAAAACTAATATTGCTTTTTAATGAACCAGATAGTAATCGAAATATTTAAATGACCTGGTTTATACTATCAATATTATCAGCCTTTCTATCTGCTTTTGCCGCTATAACGCAAAAGAAAGTTTTGTTTAAAGTGGGTGTACTTGAATTTTCTTTTCTTCTTTCAATTGTAAATCTGTTATTCTCCATTCCTTTTTTCTTTTTTATAGATTATGCTACTGTTAATTACACTAATCTTGCTATTCTGTTTATTAAATCTATGATTGGTGTAGGTGCCTTTTACTGCGTGATGGTATCATTAAAAAATCTTGAAATAAGTAATGCTCTGCCCCTGTTAGCTTTAACTCCGGGTTTTGTGGCGGTGTTTGCGTTTTTGCTGCTTGGTGAATCTCTGAAAATAATAGAAATAGTGGGCTTGTTTTTTTTGATTGCAGGAACATTTATTCTGGAGAGCAAAAATTTTAAAGAGTTATTTATTCCATTTAGTGTTTTTATAAAATCAGTTTATCATCGATACATAATTTTAGCATTACTATTGTTTACTGCCTCATCTATACTAGATAAATTTCTGTTAATAAAACTGAATTTATCTCCAATATCGCTAACAGCTTTTCAGCATATTTATTTTGCTGTTCTTTTTTCGATAATCTATTTATTCTTTAAAAATAAAGAGCAGGCTTCCTCACTGGAGATCAAAAAAAATCAACTGGGCTGGATAGCTTTAATTTCTGTGATAACTATCGGATATCGCTACACACAAATTGTAGCGGTTAGTTTAGCTTCGGTTGCGCTTGTGCTAGCTATTAAAAGAACATCTGTATTTTGGGCAACGATAATAGGTGGAAAACTTTTTAATGATAAAGATCTTTTAAAGAGAAGCATTGCGGCTGTTTTAATCTTAATCGGAGCAATTTTAATTCTGAGAGAATAACTTACTTCTTTTTAATAACGACCAAACAATTACCAACTTTTCTTTCACCTGACATATCAGAAGGATTATTCACAATCTCCCTATTAACAACCATTGTTGTAGATCCTCCTCCATCAAGATTTAATCCCTGATAAATCCCGTGCTCAATCATCAAATCGGCAAATTCTTCCAGAGTCATTCCCCTGCTTAATTTTTGTCTTCCATCAACAGTTATAAAATAAACCACTGTGCTGTCCTTAGAAAAACCAACTCCTGTTCTTGGATGTCTGTTCTCTGAAAATCTACTAATAACGCCTTCAGTTTTTCTATCGATCATTATTTGATTTTGTCCATCAACAACCAATCTTGGCCATCCACCAACAAGAGTAAAAATGTTTTTTATATGCGGATTAAAATTTAAGACGATTTTTAATGTATCACCTAACTCAATATTTCTATCAAGATAGAATGAATATTGATTGTTTGCTGATAAGATTAAATTATTTGATCCAACAATTTGATTTCCGGATTTTTTAATACGCTCTGAGACTTTGTAAAAAATTGTATCGGCGGATTGATAAAGATTGTCCAAATTGAATTCAACAACACTCCAATAATCCGGGGCGGCGGGAGTCTGTTCTCCTTGAAATTTATTATAAACTGAAATCGAATTGCTGTCTGCTTTTGAGTTAATTCTTTTTATAGGCTCTACAGTTCCATCGGGTAGAACAACAAATCCACTGAACACAAATTTATCGATGTATAATTTGTTGTCTCTGGTAATTGCAAATTGCGAATTTACAAAAGTATTGAATGGTGAATCACTAAACTTTGTTGCTTTTACAATTTCACCATCAGCAATCATATTATTTATCACTTCTCCATCTTGCTCAAAAAAGTCGGCATTAATTGCTGCTATCACTTCAAAACCTGAGTCCTCTAGTGTCTCTACCATTTCACTTGTTTCTAACTTTTCGTTTAACAGATTTTTTGCTTTAATCCCGGATATCTGATAGGTATTCTTTGATAGATCAATAGTTAGAATATTTATTAAAAGTGTATCCGATGAGTTGATAATTTTTTTGTAAGAGATTCCATCACCAATAATTTTTTCTTCAGTTTTAATCTGAGCAAAATTTATTGAATAAAACAGTAGAATAAGAATTGCTGTAAATTTCATAATGACTTATTATGCCTGTAATTTTTATAGACTTATTAACTAAAATAAAAAAACTAATGTAAAGAGATATGCAAGTTTCTCGGATCATTAGTAATTTTGGCGTGCAAATTTAAATACCCCCGTAGCTCAGTGGATAGAGCAGAAGTTTCCTAAACTTTTGGTCGGAGGTTCGATTCCTCTCGGGGGTACCATTCCATATCAAATCAACTAAATTTATTTTAGCTCAGCGGATACCTGCCCGACTTACATCGGTCAAGGCGGGGAGCAGAAGTTTCCTAAACTTTTGGTCGGAGGTTCTTCCGCAGGAATCCTTTGG
>CAZCJF010000051.1:0-22099 GCA_964499095.1 uncultured Ignavibacteriaceae bacterium | reverse complement strand
TGCTCCCCACGCTTTCGCGCCTCAGCGTCAGAAACGGACCAAGTAGCCGCCTTCGCCACTGGTGTTCTTCCAGATATCTACGTATTTCACCACTACACCTGGAATTCCGTCTCTCTCTTCCGAACTCAAGAATAAAAGTATCAAAGGCAGTTCTACAGTTAAGCTGTAGGATTTCACCACTGACTTTTTATCCCGCCTGCGCGCCCTTTACACCCAGTAAATCCGGACAACGCTTGCCCCCTACGTATTACCGCGGCTGCTGGCACGTAGTTAGCCGGGGCTTTCTCTGAGGGTACAGTCAAATACCGATCCAATCGGTAGAATTCTTCCCCTCTAACAGGAGTTTACAACCTTACGGCATTCATCCTCCACGCGGCGTTGCTGGGTCACCCTTGCGGGCATTGCCCAATATTCCTCACTGCTGCCTCCCGTAGGAGTCTGGACCGTGTCTCAGTTCCAGTGTGGCTGATCATCCTCTCAGACCAGCTACTGATCGCAGCCTTGGTGAGCCATTACCTCACCAACTAGCTAATCAGACGCAAGCTCATCTTTAGGCATTACGCAAACTTTAACAACATCACCATGCGGTGCCGCTGCATTATCCGGTATTAGCCTCGATTTCTCGAAGTTATTCCAGACCCAAAGGTAGATTACTTACGTGTTACTCACCCGTGCGCCACTTTACTAAAGATATTTCTACCTCGTTCTCGTAGACTTGCATGTGTTAAGCACGCCGCCAGCGTTCGTCCTGAGCCAGGATCAAACTCTCCGTAGTAGAGTTTTAATTTTTTGTAATCTTGGCGTTTAGACGCAAGTTAAATTTTTATGGAATTAACTGGCTTATATCTCACTCTATCAAAGAACAAAACTTCTTAATTGAAGGGCTTCAAATTTAATTTTCTCAATTGCTAATGTCAAGTAAATAACAAACTAATTGAAAAATTATTAAAATAAAATTTTAATTTGTTTAAAATGAAGCTTGCAAATATGAAGGATTTTTTTCTAATTGTCAAGTTTTATTTACTTACTTGAGTAAATAATAAAATGACAGTTGCAACAGACCCCAAAATTGCAGCAATTCTACTTGCCTGCTCAACATGATACCAAAATGTCCTCGGAGTTTTTTTCGAAACCCAGATGTAGTCTCCTGCATCGATAATTGTAGATGGAAACTCCTTAACGGATACCCAACTTCGTGATTGTCCTTTAATTATATATACATCTGCTGCTGTTTCTCCAATTCCGCCGCCCAAATTCAAATAATAATCATATGTTTTATTTGGACTATATTTTACATAACCAGCTTTATTTACCTGACCGTATATGTAGACGAGATCAAGTTTAGAGGGGATATAAATCAAATCATAATCTTGAACGATAAAATTTCCCTCAGCAGAATTATTATCAAGAATTTTTGTGAAATCAATCAATCCATTTCCTCTTAAAAATCTCAGTTTTTCATCAATTTGGAAATAGAGAGAATCTCCTTCTATTAGAGTTGACATTCTCGACATAAGTAATTTTTCAAGATCTGCGCTAAATATTATTGATTCGAAAGCATTTGCACCTCTAATAAGTTCAGCTCTGGCCAAATCTGCATTATCAGTAAAACCTCCCGCTCTTTTTATAACTTCTGAAATCGTTGTGCTCTTATAAGTAATTGGTATTAGACCAGGTTTTTTGACTTCCCCAATTACATTAACTTTATAGTCTTTCCGCATAGGTTCGTTGGCTTTTATTAAGATTCTATCTCCACGCTGTAAATTAAAATCTTCGCTCAGTTTTACAGATATAGAATCCATCCTGCTTCCTGTATAATCCAGTCTGTATATGACTGCATCACTTACATTTTCATAAGCTTTATTAATTCCTTGTGCCAGTTCTATTGCATCAGATAATTTATCACCATCAACATACATAAATTTAGTTGGGTTGTTAACTGCGCCCAATATATTAATGAAGTTTCTTTCCAAATCCACCGCCGGGAAAATCAACACGTCATCATTTTTCAAATATGGATTATTTGAGAAATCTCCATTGACCCTGAACTTAGCAAGATCCAATATTTTTTCTTCACCATTAGCACTTCTTAATATAATTCCTCTTATTGCATAATCTTGTTCAAGGTTACGATTTATTATTTCTGCAGTTTGTAAATCTTTTGCAACTGAAAGAGAATTTTCTTTTGCTGCATTATAGATTCGAGTGATAAAGTGATCTACCCGCTCGGCAAATAAAGCTGAGAAAGTACCGTTAACAATAAATTTACCTCCAACTGTTACACTTATCGTAGGTACTGTTAACTGGTTTTGAATATCTTTTTTATCTTGAGCAAAAATGTTTATAGTTAAAATTATAAGTATTAAACAAATCTGTTTCATCAACTTTCCTAATACTGTTTAATTGAATATTGTTTTTTGTAATAAGATTGATAGTCACCGTTAATAATTCTTTCCCACCAATTTTTATTATTAAGATACCATTCAATAGTATGCTGGATTGCTTTTTCAAAACTAAACTGAGGTTTCCAGCCCAATTCGTTTTGTATCTTAGTTGAATCTATTGCATAACGCTTATCGTGTCCCGGTCTATCTTTTACAAATTCTATCAAGTCTTCACTTTTATTAAGATGTTTCAAGATTAGTTTTATTATATCAAGGTTTTTCATCTCATTACTGGCACCGATATTATAAACCTGATTAAACTCACCTTTTTCAAATACCAGTTCCACAGCTTTATTATGATCGATAACGTAAATCCAGTCTCTCACATTCATACCATCACCATAAACCGGAAGTTTTTTATTCTGGAGTGCATTTATGATCATAAGTGGAATTAATTTTTCCGGAAATTGTAGTGGTCCATAATTATTAGAACATCTTGTGATCAATGTCGGCAGACCATAAGTATGATTAAAAGCCTGAACCATCATATCTGCAGCAGCTTTACTTGCGGAATAGGGACTGTTGGGAGATATTGGAGTTTTTTCAGTGAATAAACCTGTCGGACCTAAACTACCATAAACTTCGTCTGTTGATATTTGTAAAAATTTTTCAACGTTAAATCTTCTTGAGGCTTCCAGCAAAACATTTGTTCCGATTACATTTGTCCGAAAAAATATTTCTGATCCGGAGATACTTCTATCTACGTGAGATTCCGCAGCAAAATTAATTACATATTTAATATCATATTTTTTGAATACGTAATTAACAAGCTCAGTGTTGCAGATATCTCCTTTTACAAATACATAATTTTTATTCTTTTCAGAGTCTTTAAGGTTTTCAAGATTACCAGCATAGGTAAGTTTATCGAAGTTTACAATAAAATAATCATCTCTGGATTTTAATATGTAATTGATAAAATTACTTCCTATAAAACCGGCACCACCTGTTACTAAAATTTTTTTCATAATTAAAAAGAGAAGAATCCTATAAATAAACCTGCCTGAATAAAAAATGAATTGCCATTAAGCTCGGAAGGCACACCATCAATAACCTGTTCATTATTAGCTTCCCATCCATTACCTAATGAAAACTGATAACCAGCTCCAATTCGCAATGCAGTAAATCGGTAAATTGGAATATCAAGATTTAGTGTTGGGGAAATTATCCAAAAATTATTTGTCAATCTTTCCATTGAATTATTATTACTGCCATTCCAAAAATTATCCCAGGAAAATTTATCAGTATTTTTATAGTACTCAATAGTGATGCCCCCAGCGCCTAATATTGCACCAATGGATAACCCAATATCTTTAATAAAAGGTAAAGTGTACTCAACGGTTAAACCGCCGCCGCCAAGAGAATAACTAGCTTCAGATGAATTGTTTACAGCACTGACTTTTTTACTGGTTGAGCCGCTAAAACCCATTCCACCTATTCTTAAATTTTTAACAAAGCCAATATAAATATATCCCCCTCCGCCTGTGGTAAATAATCCATTTTTAGCTAGCTCAGGAATACCAATTTCCCTAAGCTTAAGATTTAACGGATTAACATTTGGGAAGTACCATGCAGGTGTAAATCCACCACCACCACCAAATGGCGCATCAAAATATTTGGTTGTTTGAGCGGATAATTCAAAATTTAATATTAGAATAAGGCTAAGGATTATAACTTGCTTCATAATTATTTCATTATTTCTTGATAAATTTACCAAAGTAAGTACGATTTTCAAATAAATTGATTTTGCTTACAGCAATTATATTTAATAGTATCAACAATTAAAGTGTAATTTTTTTTCTTTTGGCAATGAAAGTAATTATAACTGGTGCAAGTGGATTATTAGGTCAATATCTTAATCTAGTATTGTCCAGAGATCATCAGATAATTTCTTTGTACAATAGTAACATTGGTAACTGTAATCGGTTTAATTCAGTAAAGATTGACATAAATGATTTTGAAAATTGCCGTCGCTTATTTAATGATATAAAACCAGATATCGTCATTCATACGGCAGCAATTTCTTCACCTATTATTCCAAAGAATTTAAGTACGAAAGACGTTTACAATACTAATGTTTATGCTACAAAAAACGTTGCAGAAATTTGCGAATCAATAAATGCAAAGTTAATCTACACATCAACCGATTTGGTGTATGAAGGTTATCGTGGATCTATGTTAAAAGAAGATGCCAAGCTGATACCATTTTCTCTTTACGCCGAGACTAAACTGATGGGCGAACAAATGATCCGGAATACTTTCGATAATTTTATAATTTTAAGAGTAGCTTTACTTTATGGCTTTGGATTAAATCACTCAAAGAATCACTTCCAACTGATTTATGAACAGCTAAAAAACAAACAACCCGTAAAGCTTTTTGTTGATCAATTCAGAACTCCGCTTTCACTTTTTGAAGCTGCAGGAATGATTGAGGAAATTATCAGTAAAGATGTCTCTTCTGAAATTATTAATTTTGGTGGAATAGAAAGAGTTTCGAGATTTGAGCTCGGTGAAAGATTATGCGAAATCGCCAATCTTGATAAAACATTATTACAAAAAATTACAATGGATGATGTTCCTGATTTACCAAAGGTTCAGGATGTTTCGCTTAATACTGATAAATTAAAATCACTTGGCATCAAACAAAAAAGTATTGAGGAATCAATAATAGAAATTTTAAAACGAAACTGATCTACGGTTCGTTAACTCTCAACACAATTATTCCTGTATGCTTTTTAATTTTTTTAGTGTATTCACTAAGAGGCATTTCGGTTATCTGAACTTTTTTACCCGCTAATGGTGCGTGTAAAAAATGGATTCTTCCATCATCCATTTTAATCGCAATTCCAACATGTCCGATATCCAAGCCTTTATCGCTGGTTGTCAGTGCTATTAAATCACCACTTTTAATTTTGGACTCAGATTTTTCAATATCATTTTCAGGCAAATAATAATATTGCCTTTTATTGATTTCTGATTCCTGCTTTTTAATAATTGGGATAAAGGTGGGATTACTTTTTAATTGTTTATACAAGTCGGGATTTTCTGACATAAAATCAACTTTAAATTTTATTGGTTTGCCGCCAATCTCCTTCGTCACGTCTTCAACGATTCCTTTTTGCTGATTGTTAAATATCCAATCAGAGAAATAATGAAGGCGGGAAGGATATTTATCAATCTTTCCATCACGATATCTTATGAACATTAATTCCTTCTGATAATCCTCAAATGAAGTTTTACCTTTTTTAATACATCTGGCAAAAGTTAAGGTTGTCTCTAAAAAAGTCGTGCAATCAAGTCCGGTTAAATTAATTATTAATTGCTCATCATCTTTCTTTTCTAAAGTATGGGCCACGTAATCTGTTCCGATAAATGTTTTACCAATTTCTACTATAACTTCATTAATCGGTTTGGATTGCAAATTTTGATCAACTGCTAATTGAAATTTTGAGTTGCAAACTTCTACATCATCATCCGAAAAAATTTGAGCAAAGGTATTTGTGCTAAATACAAGAAAGAGAATTTGTGAAATAATAGTGATTCTTTTGGATAACGAATTATTGATGAGAGTTAAAAAATATTTCTTCATTGTAAAGTTCAATTATTTAATTAAATGATTTCCTCATCGATTGGGGCAGCTGTATATTCTGCAATCTGTCTTGCGTGTGCAAGATTTTCGAATCTTGCATAATCTTTTATGAAGGCGAGTTTAACAGTGCCTGTTGGACCGTTACGCTGTTTCCCGATTATTATCTCAGCAACACCTTCAAGTGATTCTCCGTTTTCATCTTTTTCAATTCCATAATATTCAGGTCTGTTTAAGAAGATAACGACATCTGCATCCTGTTCAATTGAACCCGATTCACGAAGATCTGATAATTGTGGTCTTTTATCCGACCTTGTTTCAACTGCTCTGTTAAGCTGTGCAAGTGCTATTACCGGAATATTCAATTCCTTAGCTAAAGATTTTAGTGATCTTGAAATATGAGAAATCTCTCTTTCTCTGCTTTCAGATTTTGGCGGACCTTGCATTAATTGTAGATAATCTATTATGATCATCCCAATATTTTTTTCTGCTTTTAACCTTCTTGCCTTTGCTCTTATTTCCAACACTGTTTGCGCAGGAGAATCATCAACATAAAGCGGAGCATTAATTAATTTGTGTGCATTTTTACTAAGCTTCACTCCCTCTTCACTTGGTAATTTACCACTACGAACAAGATGCGCATTCAATCTTCCCTCTGCACAGAGCAAGCGAATAATCAATTGCATAGTGGACATCTCAAGACTAAAAATACCTACGGGTATTTGATGATCAATGGCAGCATTGCGAGCAAGAGTTAAGGCAAAGGCTGTCTTGCCCATCGATGGTCTTGCAGCAACAATGATTAAATCAGATTTTTGAAATCCACCCAATAGTTCGTCCAATTCATAAAATCCCGTTGGTACGGAAAACTTTCTTTCTTTCTGAGAGTGAATTGCTTCTATGTATTCAAGAGCATCTCTTACCGCTCTATCCATTGTCTGAAAAGATCTTTGAAGATGGGATTCTGTTATTTCAAAAATTTTCTTTTCTGCATCGTCCAGTATATCAAACGCATCCAGGTTCCCTTCATAAGCAGCCTGGGCAATTTGATGAGATGATGAAATCAATCCGCGCAAAATTTGTTTTTCAATTATAATCTTTGCGTGGAATTCGACATTAGCAGCAGAAGAAATATTTTGAGATAACTTGCTCAGATAAATCGCGCCGCCAACTTCTTCAATCTGATTTCTTTTTTTCAGTTCCTCATAAAGAGTAACTGTATCAATTGGCTCGTTGGACTCAAAAAGGGAAACCATTGCATCAAAAATTAACTGATGAGGTCTTAAATAAAAGCTGTCTCTCGTAAGCATTTCTATTGCTTTGGGAACAGCTTCTTTTTCAATAAGCATTGCTCCTAAAACTGCAGCTTCAATTTCAGGCGCTGATGGTGGTTTTACATCTGCCGGAATTAAATCTGTTGTTTGATTATTTGATTTTGTTTTAGCCATTTTATTATTCTTAATCCCGTCTTTATCGGGGATGTAAAAGTAAATCAGATATATTTTATTTACAAGAAAAGACCACTCAATTAAAAAATAAATGCAATTATTTAATTCTTTACTTATTATTTATTCTGAGCTGAGTAAAAATTAATTCTTTATAAATTTAGCTAAGAACAAATTTCATCGTACAATTTCTTAAATTTTTGTACATCTACCCAGCAATCTTTTTTCCAGTTAGGATTCCGCAAAAGTGCTGCCGGATGAAAGGTTACCATAACCTTTATTCCTTCGTAATCGAAAACCTGTCCTCGCAGTGCCGTTAAACTTTCTTTTCTTTTAAGCAAACCCTTTGCAGCAGTTAGTCCAAGACACAAAATCATTTTTGGTTTAATAAGCTCAATTTGTTTTTTCAGATAAGGGATACAAGTTTCCATTTCGTCAGGCAGAGGAGTGCGATTATCCGGCGGGCGACACTTAACGATGTTACCAATATAAACTTCTTCCCTGCTGAATTTTATTGCTTTAAGTATATCTGTTAAAAGCTGTCCTGCTCTGCCAACAAACGGCAAACCCTGCTTATCCTCTTCTGCACCGGGTCCTTCTCCAATCACCAAAACATTGGCATTAGGATTACCAGAACCAAAAACAAAACTATTTCTTCCTTTATGCAATGCACACTTTGTACAATTATTTATTAAGCTATTTAATTGCTCAAGCGACGTTGATTTTTCCCAGTCTTCCATTCCTTTTCCAAAAAGAATCGGTTCTTCACGTAAAACTTTAGGCTTATTTACTTTTGTGTAATTACTCAGCGTGGATTTAGCAGATTTTAAATTATCGGTTTTGTTTTGTTGAGATATATTTAATTCTTCAAATAAATCATCCCCAAAAATTTCTTTCTGAACTTTTAATGACTCAATAATTTTTTGTTTTGCGGATGATTTCATTTTTTGCCAAAGGTTTTGCTATAAACTAAAAGCGGAAGAAAATCTTCTTCCGCCATCTGTAAATTTATTCTTTATATCTGTACTTGATTTTACCTTCAAGTAATTCTTCCAGTGCTTTTAATTGCGGCTTGGGTTTCTTTTCGAGTTCAAGCGCAATTTTTAGTTGTGCCGGATTTGTAACATCTTCAGCGTCATCATCTGCGCCGATTGAAGGGATTGTATTTAACAATGCATTGAACTCAATTTTGTTCTCATTGTTAATTTGTCTTGCTCTTTGTGCCGCTACAACAATTGCTTCATAAACATTTTCAGCACGTTGATCAATCAACCTTAAGTCAATTGGTGATATGTTCATTTATATTACTCCTTAGTTAATATTTTCTTAATTAAACTTTTAACTTGTTTATATGCTTTTTCTAATTCATCGTTAACAAAAATATAATCAAATTTTTCCTTTAAGCTCAATTCCATTTTTGCTCTATCAATACGTTTCTGCAAATCTTGCTCAGATTCAGTTTTTCTTTCTTTTAGTCTTTGCACCAGTTCTTCAAAAGATGGTGGATCGATAAATATCAATACACTTTCCGGATAAATCTTTTTAAGTGAAAGTGCCCCTTTAACATCAATTTCAAAAAGAACAGAAACACCGTTATAAATGTTATCGTCTATAAAACTTTTAAGAGTTCCGTAGTAATAGTCATAAAATCTTTCCCACTCAATAAAATCACCTTTATCAATCTTTTCCTTAAACTCTTTTTCAGTTAAAAAGAAATAATCAACTCCGTGAACTTCATTTTGTCTTTTCGGACGAGTTGTGGCTGATACAGAAAAAACAAGTTCCGGAAAATCTTTCAGTAAACGTTTTACTATCGAGGTTTTACCTCCGCCGCTGGGCGAAGAAATTGCTATTATCTTTCCTGGTTTCTTCAAAATCATTCAATGTTTTGTACTTGTTCTCTGATTCTTTCAATCTCTTCTTTAATATAAACAGAACTATGCGTAATTGATGTAGAAAGAGTTTTTGAAGAAATCGTATTTGTTTCTCTGTTCATTTCCTGACATAAAAAATTTAATTTTCTGCCCGGATCTTCTTCTTTAGCAAGACTATCTGTAAAAAATTTTATGTGACTTCTCAAACGAACACATTCTTCAGTTATATCTGCGCGTTCGGCAATTAAAGCTATTTCAGTTTCTAATCTTTCATTGTTAATTACAGATTGATCTTCTAATAAATTTTTAATTCGTTCTTTATATCTTATATGATGTTCACTTACACTTGATTGGGATTCGCTTTCAATTTCGTCAAGTTTCTGTTCAATAATTTTAATCCTTTTTTTAAGATCTTTTTGAAGTTCGTTTCCTTCACGCTTTTTCATAAGGATAAGTTCATCGAGTGATTTAAGCAGAGCATCTTTAACAACATCAAATTCTGTGTCTGTTATCTCATCAACATTAGATATAAAAATTTCTCTGCTGCTTAAAATATGTTCCAACTTAATTTTATCAGATATTCCAGCAGATTTTTTAATCTTTTTAATAGTTGCCAGATACTTTTTTAATTTATCTTCATCAATGGAAATACTTTCAAGCGCAACATCATTTTTCTTCATCTGAATTGATAAATTAATTTTTCCGCGTTTTATTTTACTTTTTATCAGCTCCCTGATTTCATATTCTCTATTAGCAAGAGCAGGTGGAAATTTAAGTGAAATTTCCAGGTATCTGCTGTTAACACTTTTTACTTCAACATCGGCTTGCCAGGTACCATTGCTGGATGTACCTTTTCCGTAGCCTGTCATACTTAAAATCATAATAATCTCTTAAAAAAGGGGTAGAAAGATACCGAATAATACAATCTTATAAAAGAAAAGATATTATTGAAATCAACTTAAAACGCCTCGCCAATACCAAAATGGAATTCCAAATTGTTTAAAAAATCCTTCTTAAAGATCGTTTTTTCATCAAAAGGATTATAAAACTTTGTTCCAAAATCTAACCGGAAAGGGGCAATGGGTGTATAAATTCTAATTCCAAATCCAATAGCCACTGCAATATCTTTAAGCATTACTGAATTCCAATTATTCCAGGAATTGCCATAATCAGCAAAAAGTGCATAACCAAAATAGTCGTTAAGTTTTTTTCTGTATTCAAAAGAACCTTCGAGCCAGATTGTGCCGCCTCTTATATCTTCAGCTTCTGTTGTAATTCCAAGATACTCAATTTTTTCACGGGGCACTAACTCACGTGTTCTCCAACCTCTGACTGAGTTGCTGCCGCCAGCGTAAAATGTTTTATTGGGTGGAATTAACTGCTGAGATGCTATTTGTTCGTTTCCCGAGCTTGTGAATGTTTGAGCATATCCAAACCTAAACTTTGAAGCAAAGACTGATTTTTTAGAATTATCTAATGAGATATAGTTTGAAATTCCTGTTTGAATTCTGTAAAAATATGTGTTACCAGAAAATGTGGTATCAAATTGTGTTATTGAACCAGATGAAGATCTGCTGAGTAGATTTAAGCTTGTTTTAGAATGAAATATTTCCGGTGTTATAAAAATATAATTGCCTTCTGTCGGGAAAAGAATATCATCTGTTTTGGATGAACCTAATTCCACACCTAAACCCGGAGTAAAACTATTAACACTTAATGATATTCTTTGTGCTCTATCAGGACTATTAAAATTATTTTCTCGCTCTGCTACATCAATACTTAAAAATGGACGGAATAACGTAATGAATGTGTAAGAAGGCATTTCAATATCAAAGCGCTGTGCACCACCATATGAATTTTCGGTAAATGTTTTAAGCGTTTGTGATCTCAAATAAATTTCTGTTGAAGTTAAAATTGGTCTGCCAAATAAAAACGGCTGTTCCATTTTAACATTTAAATCAAATATTCCCTGATAAGTTGAGTCTCTATCAGCACCCGATTTAAAGATATTTGCAAGATCAATATTAATTATATCAATAAGTCTGAATGAAGTAGAAATATTAAACTTGCGTGCATCACCAAAAAAATTTTTTCTTGTGTAACTTATTCCCAAACCGGAATTAAAAGTATTAAATTCATTATCGCCTTTAACTTCAGGAGAAAGCTGATTGAGCGAACCAATAGTAGTATTAACTTCAAGCGGGACTCTGCCGTCTTTAATTTCACTTATAATGGGATTTATATCCACAGAAGTAAATAGTTCTGTTTTCAACAATCTTAATTCACTTCTGTCTATATTGGATTGATCATAGATATCACCTGGTTTTATTCCAACAATTTCATCAATCAGTTCATATGTAATCTGATCTATAGAAACACCAGCTTTGTTAATAATTATCTCACTAATTCTGTACTGATCTCCTGTTTGAAATGCAATATTAACATCTGTGCGAAAAGTGAGTGTATCAATTTTTATAAGAGTACTGTCGTATCTTGCCATCACAAAACCGTTGTTGGCTAAAAACCTTCTTATTGAAGAAATGTTTTGCTGGATTTCTGATTCAGAAAATCTTCTTGAAGAATCAACAGTGATAGATTGCTGAACAAGCTTGCTGAAATCCACAGAAGATAAATTTTGAAAACCGGTAAGCTCCAGCCTGCCAAAGAAAAAAGGCTCCCCTTCTGTTATTTTATAATTAAGCTCAACAGTTTTTTTTGATGTATCGGGTAATATTTCAGAAGTAACTGTTACTCTAAAAAATCCGTTTGATCTGTAAAATTCTGTAAGAGCATTTAAATCAACAGAAATTTTAGATGAATCAAAATAGATGCGTTCATCTCCAAAGGGAGTAAATGAGTTTAGAAACACCCAAAACCAGGAAGGGCTTTCTTTACTTTCTATAAGAGGCAATAAATCGGATTTTGAAAAAGTCTCATTCCCGGAAAAATTAATGCTTGTTAATTCATAATCATAATAGGATTGCGAAAAAGACTCAGAAGCAGAAGAGATGAAAATGACAATCACAAATAAAAATAACTTTTTTATAGTGTCACAGAATCGACTCATAAATCACCGGAAAAAATTAAGACGGTTTTTCTACCAAATAAGTTTTTACTCAACAATGATATCATCTGTAACAACTTTTAAGTTAGGGTAGTCTCTTTTAAACGTAAGCAAAAAAAAGTTTTTTATTTCTTTGCTCTCAGTATTATCAGATATAAATAAAGATGTCAATTCATTAGGTTCAACAACAAGATGAGCATAGTAAATTTGTTTATCGTTAAAATTAACGATGTAGGAGAAGATCTCCCCACCCCCGCTGCCCATAAAATAACTTTGAGAATTATAATAAAGCAGTTCATTATCGAATGAAGAGAATTTTATTTTATCAACAAAACTTTCTTTAAAGGACCCTTCCAGTACATCAGATTCATACTTTACTGTAAGATATTCATTTACTGCCTGAAGCATAGAAAACTTAATTCCCCATTCTTCATTATTTTCAACCTCAACACCAACTCCAATCATTTGCTTACCGGTGTCATCAAAAATACCTGCGGCAACAAATACGGCGTTAGGATTATAATGCTTTTTCACCACCTCAAGCAGCTGAGCTTTATTGTTATAATCAATAACGGGAATTTTCTCTCCTTTATCTGAACAGGAAAAAATAATAAGTAATAAAAAAATAAATCTTAAGGTTTTTTGTAGATATTTATTTGATAACAACTTTAGTCCCTTTTTTAATAACTTTTAATAATTCATCAAGATCTTCGTTACTTATTGCAATTGAACCATCTGTCCAATTATAAACAAACGGAAGATTCTTAAACACTGCATTTAATCTTCCTATCCCGTGTATTCCAATATTACCTCCCAAAACTGTGTTCGGACTTGTACAATCTTCATAATAAAACTGAAATCTTAATTCGTTATACTCTTTTTGTGTAATTATAGATTTTCTTAACGCCTCGTTAGCATCATCAAGATTCGGGTAATTTAACTTTAGAAATTTATAGTAAGCTTTATGATGTTCAATACTGCAAATTTTGTATTCACCAACGGGAGTTGCTCCATCATTAGCGAGTTTTTTTTTGTCATGAAGATTTCTTCCAAAACTTGCCCGATAAGATTTAATTAGAACCGTATCTTCATAAAGATTTACTGTAAAGTTACTTCTGTTCACAAGTAAGTTAACATCTTCTAATCTTTTAAATCCCTTTAGAGACATTGCTTCTTCGAGGCTCGGTTCTCTAAGATTAAGTACAATTCCATATACGATTACACCAAAGAAAAACAATGCAAGCGCACTCATGGTGAGCAAAACGTTCTTCAGTAAAGAACTTTCAATAACTGACTTAATTTTATTTTTAATGTTCTGGAAATTCATTCAATCTTTTTGTGCTATAAATCGCTTTGCAAAAATAACTAATTTTAATCAACCAATTCTGCTTAGGCAAAAAAAAACCCAACCCGCAAAGAGTTGGGTAATAAGAAAAAATTTCCTACTAAACTTCCATAATTTCTTTTTCTTTATGCTTCAGGATTTCATCAATCAACTTAATGTGGTTATCGGTAAGTTTTTGTACTTCTGCTTCGTTGTGTTTTAATTCATCTTCAGAAATCTTTTTATCTTTTTCTTCTTTCTTTAAGTGCTCATTAGCATCTCTGCGTATATTTCTTATTGCAATTTTTGCATCTTCACCGAATTTCTTAACAATTTTTACAAAATCTTTTCTTCTTTCCTCGGTTAAAACCGGAACAGGAATTTTAAGATTTGTTCCATCACTTATTGGATTAAATCCAAGATTCGCTTCAAGAATAGCCTTGTCAATGGCTTGCACCATAGATTTATCCCACGGAGTAATTGATAAAGTATGAGCATCAAGAACAGTTATATTTCCTACTTGATTGATTGGAGTCATAGTTCCATAATAATCTACTTTAACTCCATCTAATAATGCAGTTGTTGCCTTGCCGGTTCTGACTTTTGCCAATTCAGCTCTTAAGGCTTCAATTGTCTTATCCATTTTATGGTTTGTATCTTTTATAATCTGATGCATAAAAGCCTCATAATTTAAATTTTAGATTAACCTCTGTTATCAATGTATGTTCCTACTTCTTCTCCCATAACAAGCTTTAGAAGATTTCCGGGTACGTCCATGTTAAAAACCATCATTGGTAAATTATTTTCCTGGCACAAACTTACCGCAGTTAAATCCATAATTCGCAAGTTATTTTTCAGAATGTCCAGATAGGATATTTTATCATATTTAACAGCGCTAGGATTTTTTTCTGGATCTGAATCATAAACACCATCTACTCTGGTACCCTTAACAATCACATCAGCCCCGATTTCAACTGCTCTTAGTGATGCGGCTGTATCTGTACTAAAATACGGATGACCAGTTCCTGCGCCCAAAATTACAACTCTTCCTTTTTCAAGATGTCTGATCGCTCTTCTTCTTATGTAAGGTTCAGCTATCTCTTCCATTTTGATAGCGCTCATCAGCCTTGTATGAATTCCTTTTTTCTCAATTGCATTTTGAAGTGCAAGTGAGTTAATCATTGTAGCAAGCATCCCCATCTGGTCGCCAGTTGCTCTGTGGATTCCCTGATTTGAGGCAGACAAACCACGGTAGATATTTCCACCACCTATTACAATACCCAGCTCAACGCCAACATCGTGAACTTTTTTTACTTCATTTGCAAAAAAATCAAGTACATCTGCAGAAATACCAAACCCTTGATTGCCCATCAAAGATTCACCGCTAAGTTTTAACAAAACTCTTTTAAATTTGATTTTACCCATTAGCTCTTTCTTTTGTGTGATTAAATATAAAAAAAGGTCTTAATTTATTTAAGACCTTTTAAGATTAAATTATTTTTTCTCATCACCCAGATGGAATCGCTTGAACAAGCTAATTTTTGTCTGCGAACTATTCTTTTTATTATAATCTGAGATCAGATCTTTTATAGATTTAGAATTATCTTTAATAAATGCCTGTTCGAACAAGCAATTTTCCTGATAAAATTTATTCAGTTTGCCCTGAGCTATTTTATCAAGAATATTTTCCGGTTTACCTTCTTTGCGAGCCAACTCTTTATATATTTCAATCTCTTTATCAATAGTTGAGGTTGGTACTTCTTCCCTATATACACAAATCGGATTCATAGCAGCAACCTGCATTGCGATATCTTTACCAATTTCAATTAACTCGTTTGAGTTACCAGAAACATTATCGAACTTAACCAGCACACCCAATTTAGAACCCATATGAATATAATCAACTAAAAGTCCATTTTCAGCAATTTCAGTAGCAACACGGGATACTTCAATTTTTTCACCAACTTTACCCATCACATCCACTAAAAAATTCTTTAACTGGGAATCACTTTCTAACAATTGTTGTGCATCCTGCGCACCAGTTTTAAATGCTGCATCAGCAACGCTGTGTGCTAACTTCACAAAGTCATCACTTTTAGCAACAAAATCTGTCTCACAATTAACTTCTATGATAGAAGCTTTTTTATGATCTTCAGCTACTTTAGTAACAATCATTCCTTCATTAGCGGATTTCTCTGCTCTTTTTGCAGCAACAGAAGCGCCTTTTTTTCTAAGTATTTCGATAGCTTTCGCAAAATCACCGTTAGCTTCAGTTAAGGCTTTTTTGCAGTCCATCATACCGGCGCCGGTTTTTTTTCTTAGTTCATTTACATCAGCAGCAGTAATAGCCATAATTAATTACTCTTCCTTTCAAAATTATATTTTCAATTTTTTATACTTCAGATTTACCTTCTGCAGATTCAGAAGATTTATCAGTTTCAGATTCTTTTTTAGCTTTTGATTCAGCTTTTTTCTTAGTCTCTTCTTTCTTCGATTCTCTTTCTTTCTTTACTCTTTCCTTTTCAGCAACTTCCTCAGCTTTTTTCTCTTTAAGTTTTGCTTCACCTTCAAGAACAGCGTCTGCCATGTAATTTGTGATTATTTCAATTGTCTTAACTGCATCATCATTAGCCGGAATCAGATAATCGACAACATCGGGATCACAATTAGTGTCAACAATTGCAAAAACAGGTATATTCAGTCGGTGAGCTTCCTGCACAGCAATGCTTTCTTTTTTGATATCAACAATGAATAAAGCTCCGGGCAGTTTTGACATTGTTTCTACTCCCTCAAGAACTTTTTTTAGTTTATCTTTCTCTCTAGTCAGGAACAACCTTTCCTTCTTTGTAATTTTATCAAAGGTTCCGTCGGTTTCCTGTTTTTCAATGTTGCTTAATCGTTTTACACTTTTTCTTATGGTAGCAAAATTTGTAAGCATCCCTCCAAGCCATCTTTCACTAACCCAATTTTGTCCACATCTTCGTGCTTCGGTTTCAATTACATTTTTTGCTTGTTTCTTGGTTCCGACAAAAAGAACTTTTTTACCTTCAGCTACATGCTTTGTTAATTCTTCAGCAGCCTCTACCAGATATTTTTGAGTTTTCTTTAAGTCGATGATATGAATGCCATTTTTTTCCATGAAAATATATGGCTTCATTTTAGGGTTCCATCGGCGGGTTAAATGCCCGAAGTGTGCGCCAGCTTCTACAAGCTGAGTTATATCAACTTTTTTCATATTACTCCTGTTTTTCAACTACTCTCGTCATCTTTACCTTCCATCCCTTTTTGTGCGGGACACAGGTGGTAAATCAGAGTGTATGATTATTTAATAAAAGTTCAAGCTCAAGTTCACGTTCAAGAAAAAAAACCTGAACATAAACTTATACTCAAACTCGTGATTATCTTTTAGAAAACTGAAATCTTTTTCTTGCTTTCGGTCGTCCGTATTTTTTACGCTCAACCATTCTTGGATCTCTGGTTAAGAGTCCTTCAACTTTTAGTTTATTTCTAAATTCCGGATTAATTTCGATTAATGCTCTTGCTATACCTAATCTTACGGCTTGTGCCTGCCCTGTAGTTCCACCACCTTTAACATTAACATGAACATCATATTTACCTTCCGTTTCTGTAACCTTCAAAGGAAGTAAAATATCTTCTCTGCTTAGAAGCTGAGGGAAAAATTGCTCAAACTCTTTATCATTAACTACAATTTTTCCGTTGCCATTTTTCAGGATCACTCTTGCAACAGAAGTTTTTCTTCTACCAACATTAATTTTATCTGACATTAATTATTTCTCCGTAAAACTTATTAATTCTGGATTTTGAGCAGCGTGTGGATGTTTATCTCCAGCATAAACTTTTAATTTTTTAATTAATTTATTTCCAAGTTTAGTTTTAGGAAGCATTCCTTTTACTGCATTTTCTATAACGAACTCAGGTTTTTTATTTAGCATTTCCTGATAAGTTCTTATTTTCTGTCCACCAGGATAACCTGAATGTCTTTTATAATCTTTTAATTGCTCTCTCTTGCCTGTCAACTTAACTTTTTCTGCATTTATAACTACAACAAAATCACCGGTATCTGTATTGGGAGTAAAGATCGCTTTGTCTTTTCCTCTAATAATTCTTGCAATCCTGGAAGCCATTCTACCTAAGGTCTGACCCTCTGCATTTACAAGATACCACTTGTGATCAGCATCTTCTGTTTTTATAAATTTAGTAATTTTTTCTTGTTTCACGTAATTTTCCTCCGAAAACCAATAGTCTTTTCAAATAAAGGATTGAAAAATATAGTTAAGTGTATGAAAAGTCAAGAAATACTTATTTTATTCACTCAAGGAATACGCTTTTATATTGAATAAAGCTCAGAATAACTCATTTCCAAAGTCAAAAGATTTAAGAATTGCCAAAAATTTGGGCTGAAAAGCCTTGAATGAGTCCATTCCGTTAATCATTAACTTCAAAATGAAATCCTCATCCTTGTTTGTACGTAAATAAAAATTTTGAGATACAACTCCTGAAAGTTCTTCCGGATCATTGTAGTAAGCAGTGAATTCATTCAACTCCAATTTGTATTTGTATCTGTTTGGGTTGAAGAGGTACCTGTCTGTTACTTCAAGATGGATGTATGGCGGTGGATCAAGATTTGTATTAATTGCCCAGAAAGTTACGCCATCTAACTTATTTTTTCTTTTTTGATCTAAAAAAATCCATCCTCTGGGATATTTAATTGAAAGATTTAAAGAATTTTCGTGATATACCTGATCTAACTCAGTAGTGTCAGCAGTCATATCTGTAAATTGTAAAAATCCTGCCGATATTGTCGCGTTGTTTTCATTTTGTTCTTCAGGAGAATCTTGGTTTAGCTTCTCAATAATCTCACTGATATCTGTCTGCTTTACTTCGTATTCATCAATCTCAAAAAAGAGGCTGGAAGGATTTATTTTGGATTTGCTTTCATCGTTACTAATAAAGTAGTAAATAACTGACATAACAATTAAATGTATCAAAATTGATAATGATAGATTTCTTAGCCATGTTTTTCTTTCTTCGTTCTTTTCAGTATTTACTATCTCTTCATTCATTTATTAACTGAGTATCAAAATTTGATGAGGTATTCAAAATTACTAATTTTGATAAAACATTTTTAATAACTTATTCTGCAAAATGAAATACCTTATTACCGGTGGCTCAGGATTTTTAGGAATTAATCTGATTAGATTTTTGCATTCAAAAGGACACGAAATAACTTCGTTAGATATAGTGGATTTTGATTATCCTGATATGAAGGATAAAATAAAGATAATTAAAGGCGACATCAGAGATAAAAATATTGTAGATGAATCAGTCAGTCAGGCAGATATTGTGGTTCATACAGCCGCAGCATTACCACTTTATAAACCGGAAGATATTTTTTCAACTGATGTAGATGGGACAAGGAATTTACTTGAAGCATCACTAAAACATAAAGTAAAAAGATTCATTCATATTTCATCCACAGCCGTTTATGGAATTCCGGATCATCACCCACTGGTAGAAGATGATAAACTTGATGGCGTTGGTCCGTACGGTAAAGCAAAAATTCTTGCAGAAGAAGAATGTCTGAAATTCAGGAAACTTGGAATGTGCGTTCCAATCCTTCGCCCAAAATCATTTATCGGACCTGAACGACTTGGTGTGTTTGATTTATTATTTGATTGGGCTCACGATGGTAAAGGCTTTCCAATGATTGGCAGCGGTAATAACAGATATCAGCTGCTGGATGTTGAAGACTTGTGTGATGCTATTTATTTGTGTGCAACACTTGATGAGCAAAAAGTTAACGATACATTTAATATTGGGGCAAAAGAATTCACAACAATGAAAGAAGATTATCAGGCAGTACTGGATTTTGCAGGGCACGGTAAAAAAATTGTTGGACTTCCGGAAAAACCGATTATATTTACACTCAGAATTCTTGAAGCACTTAAACTATCTCCTCTTTACAAATGGGTATATGAAACTGCGTCGAAGGATTCTTTTGTTTCTATTGAAAAAGCGGAAAAAGTATTAGGTTATAAACCTAAATATTCAAACAAAGATGCGTTAATAAGGAATTACAAATGGTATCTTGAGCATAGAGATGAATTTATTAACAAAGGTGGTATTTCTCATCGCGTACCCTGGAAACAAGGAATTTTAAGATTTGCAAAAATATTTTTCTAAAAATAAATAGGAGTTAAAATGGCAAGTAAAAAAGATTATCTGAAAGAAGTTGTAAAGCATATCGATATCAAAGAGCATAACGTAGTCAAACTCGTAGAGTCGATGGAAGATATGGCTTTCTCCGCACGTGATCTGAATCGTGCAGCAAAAATTTATGATATGATGTTAAAAGATGAAAACTGCGCCATCATTATAACTCTTGCAGGAAGTTTATTCAGTGCCGGATTGAAAAAAATTGTGTACGATTTAGTTATGAATAACATGGTTGATGCTGTTGTATCTACGGGTGCAATTATGGTTGATCAGGACTTTTTTGAAGCACTTGGATTTAAACATTACAAAGGAACCAAGTGGGTTGATGATAATGAAATGAGAGAATTACACATCGACAGGATTTATGATACTTTTATTGATGAAGATGAATTAAGAATTTGCGATGATACTACTGCAGCTATTTTCGATTCAATGAAACCCGGTGCTTATTCATCACGAGAGTTTTTGTGGGAGTTTGGAAAATATCTTGATGAAAACGGCGGACCAAAAGTTGAGGATAGTGTAATCTATGCTTGCTACAAAAAGAATGTTCCAATTTTTGTTCCTGCATTTTCAGATTGTTCTGCTGGATTTGGTTTTGTTATGCATCAACATAAAAATCCTGATAACTATGTTTCCTGCGATTCCGGTAAAGACTTTTATGAACTGACAAAGATTAAATTGCACAGTAAGGAAACAGGAATTTTTATGATTGGTGGTGGAGTTCCTAAAAACTTCACGCAGGATATTGTAGTAGCTGCTGATATTTTACAAGAAGACGCCGATATGCACAAATATGCAATTCAAATTACTGTTGCAGATGAAAGAGACGGCGCACTTTCAGGCTCTACGTTAAAGGAAGCAAGTTCCTGGGGTAAAGTTTCTACAAGTTATGAACAGATGGTTTACAGTGAAGCAACTATTGCACTTCCACTCATAGCGGGATATGCATATCACAAAGGAAGCTGGAAGCATAGAAAGGCAAGAGAATTCCAAAAAATTTATCAGAAAGAAAAAGTAACTGTTTAAAATGATAAACGCCTCTAAAATTTTAGAGGCGTTTTTTTCAAATAAATTTCTTCTTTAGATCTCCCCCAAGGACCTTGCAAGATAGAAATCCTTGAGTTATTGCTGGTCAAAAATTATTTAAATCATTCTGTTAAGTAAATAGTCAATTTTGACTATTTTTATAAAATCCTGCATAATAGTTATTATTCATTTTATCACCATCATCTTTTTTGTTGAGATGAAGTTGCCTGATTGTAACCTGTATATATAAACTCCACTTGCAAATTGTGATGCGTTGAATTCAACTTCATAATAGCCCGGTTCTTTTTGTTCGTTTACTAATGTTGCTACTTCATTTCCCAATATATCATAAACCTTCAACACGGACTGGGCTAGCCCAGTCCCTACATCAGGGATTTGGTAACGAATCTTTGTTGTGGGATTAAATGGATTAGGATAGTTCTGCTCCAACTTAAATTCTTTTGGTCCTATGTAACTGAAAATAAATCTCTTCGTCATCATTATTCCCTTCTCGTCAGTTATCATAAATTCAATAGTGTCTTTCTTATTAATTTGTGCGCTTCTGCTCACATCAAATGTGAACGATACTTCCTTCTCTTCTTTTGGATTTAATATATCAATTGTTTGCTCTGACTGATGAAAAGTAATCAATGCATTATTCAAGCCCTCTCCTTTGGAGAGGGTTGGGTGAGGCTTTATGCTTATATTCATTGCAGGATTTTCTTCCGACACATTCGCTACTGTAAGCACTATCTCATTGCCTTTTGTGCCGGGCTGTATTTCGTAAATGGTTTGTGCCAGCGTTGTTCCGATTAACATTATGATTATTGATATTGTTTTCCCCGCATAGCGGGATTTCACTTCGTTCAACATTTTTATTCTCTTCTATTGTTTAATTGTTGTTTTTTCTCCGTGTTACTCCGTGTATTCTCTGTGACTCTCCGTGTAAGGATTTTTAGCTGCATTTCACAGAGTAACACAGAGTTTCTCACTGAGAACCACTGAGTTTAATTCTAAATTGTACATTATACATTGTAAATTCTCAATTGCACGGCGCTGAGTTACTGTTTGCCGTTGATGTTCTGCCATTCAGTGTCCA
>CAZCJF010000050.1:0-22159 GCA_964499095.1 uncultured Ignavibacteriaceae bacterium | reverse complement strand
TTTATCACCAGTGGAATTTGAAGGAAAAAACAGAAGAGAATTAATTGAAAAAGTTACTTAACTTAATGTGTACTTTTAGGGGGTAAGATCACATAAAAGTAAATTTTACTGACTCCGGGTTCCATTTTAAAGGCCGCTAATTTTGTACTCTTTACATAGATAATTTCTCTCACTAATAATCCATTTTTGAACCTAATTCAATAATTGCTAACGACAATGATTTTAATTGAGTGGCATTGAACTTGCACAAATTTAACAAAAAATTAGTAGGGCAATAATCCGTAAAGTTTAATATGAGTAATTTTCAATCGATGTTAGCAATAGGTTCTCTTTTTATTCTCTCATTAACTTCAATGAGTTTTAATGGTGCACTGCTTCAATCCAACACTGTTGATATTGAGAACAAAGTGTATTTAACTGCATTTTCTTTGGCAGATGATCTTATAGAAGAAATAAAACAAAAAGCTTTTGATGAAAAAACTTTAATATTCCCAACAGTTAACAGATCGACATTAACTTCTCCGAATAGTTTGGGTGTAGAGAGTGAAATTTATCCATACTTTGATGATATTGATGATTACAACAATTTTTCACGCAATGCAGATGCACCACATTCTGAAAGTTATCATATTTCAGCAAAAGTTTACTATGTATCAGAAAGTGATGCTGATGTAAAAAGTAGCGTACAGACATTTCATAAACGAGTGGATGTTACAGTAAGCAGTCCTTACTTAAATAACGATGTAATATTAACATTTATTTTTACTCATAAATAATATGGCAGTAATAATAGACATACTTGGTTCAACTTTTATTGGTGGTTTAATTCTACTGCTAATTATGAAATTAAATTTGTTTGCAAGCAGTAGCGGCGTTTCATCTGATAATGAACTAAAGTTGCAGCAAAATGCAAAAACCTTAGCCGAAATGATTAATTACGATTTCAGAAAAATTGGTTATGAATGTGACAGCACGGCTATTGCAATTGCAGATTCAAATCATATTAAGTTTTATGCCGATATTGACAGAAATAATACTGTTGACATAGTTGAGTATTATGTTAGTGATTCTACAAAAGCACAAGGCACAGAAAATCCAAGGGATATTGTTTTATATAGAAAAGTAAACGGTGTTGAGTTTGGTGGTCCTTCATTAGGACTAACTAAACTTAAGCTCTCCTATCTGAATGAGTTTAATGTTGAAACAAATATTTTAGCTGATATCAGATACATTAAAGTTGAAATATGGGTAGAATCAACAATACCAGAAATGGAATCTATATTTGTTAATCCGAATCATCCCTATCTGTTTACATATTGGGAAATGAAAATTAATCCAAGGAATATTTAGGAGTTTTTAATATGGGAAAAATGGCTTTAATATTAACAATGGGGATGTCTGTGATCATCGCTTTTTTTGTGTTAAGATTGAATGTAAACTCCAAAGAGGGTTTAAGTACTACGGTTAACATGTATGAAAACACTCAGGCAAGATTGATAGCAAACTCAGGAGTAGAAATCTATCTGGAAAAATTAAGAAGAAATAAAACTCTCTCCGGATCATTTTTAAATAACTCTTTAGCAGACGGAACTTATGATATTTATATTTCCGGGCCTGATTCAGCTTTAACAATCAGATCAGTTGCTTATTATATGAATGTAACACACGAAACCGTTGTTAAGGCAAGACGAGATCCAGTTCCTTTTCCAATGGCGCCGGCAGCTATTTATGTATCAACTGCAGCAGTTGAAAATGCAAAACTGAACGGTAACTTTACTGTAAGCGGTTTCAATCACGATAAGGACGGAAATAGAATTCAAACTACCGGACCAAATGTAAAACCAGGAATACTGGTTGATAATGCTGCTGATAGTGTTGAAATAAGAGATAATCTTGGGAAGAATGCTAAAAATCAAATTACAGGGTTAGGTGGCACCCCAAGCATTGCTGTTAAAGATTATAATATTGATTGGGCTGGTGTTTCAAATGATATTGCTTTTTCTGCGGATCAAACTCTTGGTTCAGGAACTTATAACGGAGGAACATTCGGAACTTATCAAAATCCTCAAATTACTCTAATTAACGGTGATGCAACCTTTAACGGCAACGCCTCAGGGGCTGGAATTTTAGTAGTTAATGGTGACTTGACAATCCGGGGTACTTTCGATTTTAGGGGCATTATCATAGCTTATAAGGAAGCTTCAATCAAAACCGAACTAAATGGAACAGGTAGAGTTATTGGATCATTAATAGTCTCCGGAAACTCAGTAGATATGAGTATTTCTAATGGTACTTTTAATGCATTATATAGCAAAGAAACTTTAGATAACGCTAAATTGAATTTAAAATCTTCACGATTCAGGATTCTAAGCTGGTGGGAATAATATAGTAATCATACCCGCTCCCCTGTATAAAGCCCTCCTCTTTGGAGGGCTTTTTTGTGATCTAAATATTACTTTTTCTCAAAACCAAAACTTATTTTTCCATCAGTATTTTTTTAAGATATAATTCTAAATTATTGGAGTAGTTGATGACATTCAATCTTATAAAGAAATCGGAATTTGATAAAGTTAAAAATCATAACGGCGACTGGGCTGCACGAATGAAATTGTTTGCCGATATGTGCAGATACAATACCCTTGTTGCTGTTAAAAAAGCTGGATCAGGACATCTGGGCTCATCGCTTAGTGCAATGGATATTACAACTTATTTGTATTTAAATGAAATGAATGTTTTTGATGTCGGATTAGATTCGCCTGATAGAGATATTTATTTCTCATCCAAGGGGCACGATGTTCCTGGACTTTATTCATTGTTCTATGCTCTTGGCATTATTCCCGAAGAAAAACTATTGATGCTAAGAAGATTACACGGACTTGATGGTCATCCTGAAGTTAGACAAAATGGAATTGAAGCAAGCACTGGTTCACTTGGAATGGGAATCTCTAAAGCAAAAGGAATGGCGTGGGCAAAAGCTTACAATAAAAATAAGGGGCACATTTATGTTTTAACGGGTGATGGAGAATTTCAGGAAGGACAAATTTATGAATCACTGCAAGCAACAGCTCATCAAAAAGTAAATAATATCACCGCAATAATGGATCATAATAAATATCAAACAGATATGCTTGTCGCTGATGTAAATAATATAGAAGATGTTACAAAAAAGGTTGAAGCTTTTGGCTGGCACGTTGTAAGAATTAACGGACACGAATATAATGTTTTGAAAAAAACTTTTGATGATCTTAAAAAAGTTACTGATAAACCTAAGATGATTATTGCCGATACGATTAAAGGCAGAGGAGTTTCTTTTATGGAAAAACCTCTCACTGAAACTTTTCAGGGGAAGACACTTTACAAATGGCACTCCGGCGCACCTGATGATGAAAGTTATATAAAAGGATTGAGTGAATTAACCGAAGTAATTAAAAAACTTTCCACAGATTTGGGAATTGATAAGATTGAAATCCCGCTTAACAAAGCCGAAGGAAAAGTTGCAACAAAATCTGATAAAGAATTTGTAACTGAAGCTTATGGTGATGCGTTAGTTGAGATTGCCGAAACAAATAAAAAATTAGTTGTACTTGATGGTGATCTTTCTGCGGATTGTAAATTGCGAAAGTTTGAAAAAACTTATCCGGACAGATTTATTGAAAACGGAATCGCTGAACAGGATATGGTTTCTATGGCTGGAGGATTAGCAAGAATGGGAATGATTCCCGTAGTTAATACCTTCGCAAGTTTTCTTGCAGCAAGAGCAAACGAACAGATTTATAATAATGCCGGTGAAAAAACTAAAGTAATTTATACTTGTCATTTTTCAGGAATGATTCCCGCCGGACCAGGTAAATCTCATCAAAGTGTTAGAGATATTTCCTTGTTTGGTGCGTTGCCAAATATTATAATCATACAACCTTGCAATGCTGAAGAGACAAAATGGGCGACTGAATACTGTGTAAATCAAGCTGAAGAAAATTGTATGCTTAGATTGGTAATCGGTCCATCACCCGAAAAGATTGAGCTCCCTTCAAGCTACAAATTTAAAGTTGGCGTTGGGTCTGAATTGACTGATGGAAATGATGCCATACTTTTTGGTTATGGTCCAGTTATGCTTCACGAAGCACTTGTTGCCGCTGATTATTTGAAGAAAATAGGTTTTAGATTAAAGGTTGTTAACATGCCCTGGCTGAATAAGATTGATTTAGAATGGTTGAGTGAAATAATTAAAGATCAAAAAAGAATTTTTGTGTTGGAAGATCATTCAGCAATTGGCGGACTTGGAGACAGGATATTAAATGCATTAGTGAAAATTCGTGAAATTAGTGGCTTAGAATTTACAAACCTCGGACTGACCGACTATCCTGAATGCGGAACGCCGCTTGAAGTTTTAGAATATCATAAACTTGATGGAAAATCTTTAGCACAAAGAATTTCTGGTGTGCAAGATATTGAAGCAGCAGAATCAGTAAAATTAAAATATACTGCTGATGCACCGCAGTAAAATGAAAAAGTCATTGCGAGCCCCGACAAGTCGGGGCGAAGCAATCTTTAATATTGAAGGATCACTTCGCTCCGCTCTTGATGACGTTCTTTATGAGATTTTTTAGTTGATACTCATGCCGTATTGGATGCATAACAGCATGCTCTAACATTGCATCAATACAGTAATCAACTCCCCAATTTGATTTATAAACTCTATCTTCAAACAATTTAGGTTCAACATTAGCGAGAGGAAGTTTCCATTGTTCAATTAAATGAGCAATCTGTTCTTCAGCTTTTTTTTCTATCATTTCAGCAGGTGGCGTTTCTTCTATTATTGGGTCTTCTAATTCTAATTTATCACACATCCAAATCATATAACCTCTTGCTGATCTTAAAACATGATAAAGCAATGTATCTAAAGATTTGTAATATGGATCATCAGAGACAGGAAGTTTAACTCCAAGTTGCTTTGCTTGTTTCCACGTTTCATAAAAAGATTTTATGTGTACTTCGTGCAGAGCAACAAGTGCTTTTGCTCCGCCATATTTATAAGATAGATTTATCATACGATTAAACCTTAACCTTAATCACCACTTTCTTTACATAGGATTTATCATTTACTTTAATTCCAGGTAAATGCACATCGGTGGGGAAGAATATTGCAAACATTCCTTCCTCTACAAGCGTAAATGATTTATCACCGCTAAAGAAAGTTATATCATTTTGTTCATTGTAATAATCAATAACCGTTTGATTTTCTAAAGGTGCGTAGCCCATAAGTTCTTTTCCTTCTGCTACAAACTGAATATCAATATATTTTTTGTGTGCCTCGAGTTTACCTTCGATTTCATCTTTTGTGTTGTACTCGTTAACTAAAGCAAAAATGTTGTCTCCATCAATTTCATATTTGCCTAATTCCATTTTGGAGAAATCAGTTTCTTTTAGATAAGCAAAAGCTTTGTTAATTCTTTCGCCGATTCCGGAATAGAGATGTGAGTTTGAGAGTTTGTCTATTATCATTCCATCTTTCTTTTCTGTTAATGCCATTCTCGTGAAAACGGGAATCCAAACTACTTTAAATTAAATAGATTCCCACTTTCTCCCAAAGGGATGCCTATGGCAGTGGGAATGACAATTCGTTATTAATTACATTAAAAAAAATTTTTAGTAAAACAAAGAATTTAAATTATGAACGTACAAAGCCAAACCAGTCATTTTTGTTTCTCGCCAGTCATTAGCAAAGTAATTTGTGTTGTAATATCTAATATCTATATGATCTCGCAAGAATTCTGTAAATGGCTCTTTTGCCCACAATGCCCAAAGCTTAAAAATTCCTTTTGTTCTTAATTCATATCCTCCGGTTTCTGCTACGTCCAAAAAACCACGACCCGAAAAATGACCTGTGCCGAATGAAACAGTTTCAAAAAGATCAATCTTCAATCCAATGTGAGATACAATTTTTTCAGTGCCTTCAATGTTTATTAAATTTTTTACAAACTGAAGATCGCTTAAAGTTGATTGATAATCCCAGCCTGTTGAATCTCTATCGATTAAAATATCATCTGCCTCAACAGTTAATGAAAAGTTTAATGCCTTCATCTGGAAATTATCTCCGAGTAAATCAAATCCTGTTGAGAAACCGTAACCAAGCCTATCAGTTCTTGGAAGTGGATCAGTCTGAGCAGGATCTATATAATATACTTCATCACCACTATTTGATTTGGAATAACCAATGGAGAAATTGAAATCAGGTTTAAGATGCATATCGCCTTCCAATTCGATGAGCATACCATCATCAATCAATTTAGACACAGGAACATTAATCAATAAACCGAAATTAATAACATTTGGTTTTGATGTTCCTGTCGGAGGACCTTCGCCACCCGTTGGATAATCTGAAAGAATAGAAGTTATGTTTTTAAAGGTAATTCCACCATTTAACTGTACAAAATAATCTATTCCAACTCCTACGGAATAAGCCTTGTAATAATCCATTGATTTAAAAGTTCCTAATGGAGTTGGGTCTTGTTCACCAGTTCTTAAAAATTCACCAAAGTTTAATTCGAAGTACGAATAACCAAAACCGACACTTAAAGGGAAATCTATAATATCTTTAAAATTATACCCAACGTTAAATGCTAAACTTTTAACTTCTAAATCCAGATTAAATGTTGGAAGCCATACAAGTTTTGATGGATAGAATATGAATGAAAAATTATTGTTCTGGCTTGTGTAACCTAGTTGTGCGGGATTCCATAAAAATCCAAATGGGTCTTCGGTTGGAAGGGCAGTGCCTGTTTGCCCCATTGCAGCAAGTGATGGTGAAGGCTGCAGCAATAAAAATGGAACAGCGGCTTCTCCCTGAGAGAATGTTTTATTTGTAATTAATAGAAAGGAAAAAATATTAAGAAAAACAAATACTGTTTTCATACCTCTTCCTTAATGATAATTACAAAATTATTTAGACTATCTAGAATGAAATATATAAAAATGGTTGCCCTTATTTTTATATGTGGCTAAAGCCATTATGGTATTTTTAATTTCGCCAGTTGACTAAAGTCAACTGCAATAGATAAAAATTATACTTTTAATTTACAGTTGAACCCCGATTGCAACTTTACCAATTGTTTGTTTTCTAAAATCACCACCGAAAAGATGTGAATCAGCAATTGCTAAATCGGCTGAGAAAATATTGTAATTGAATCTTAAGCCACCAATCAGGAATAATGCATTCATTTTCTCATTTATATCAAAAAAGTTTTCATCGTAATTTTTATCTGTATAGTAAAACCCAAATGATGGAGCAAATATTTCATTAATTTTGTAAATACCGCTTGCAGAAAATTCAAGTTGATTTTTTATGTAATCATTGTCTGGTTCCCACAAAACTCCTGTTATCATTGCATTTAGTCTGAAGGATTCTGTAAGATCAGCAGAAACATCTAAATTAAATTTATCAGGAACACTTCCTATAAGATTAAACTTATAGTTAAAAGGGATAACACTTATCGAATCAGGATAAGCATAAATTAAGTCACTTTGATATTCGGAAGTCTTTTGAAAATCAGGTTCGATTTCGTATGAAAAACCAACTCGTAAAATTCTATTATTTGAGATTTGATTAGAGTACTGTAATCCAATAGCATAGCTTCCAATGTTGTCTGATTCATCGATCGTCATCTGCCATAATTTTTCATAAAATTTTAAATGATTGTAAGAATATCTAAATCCAATCTCTAAAGAAGATGATTCGCCAAATACTTCCGGAAAAGAATATGCAGCAGATAGTGAATAAGTCTGAACACGAGTCTTGTATTCAACTTGAAAATATTCACCTGTACCATCTGGATTTTGAGTAGTTGTAATTTGTATGGAATCAAAATCAAGTGAACCGTTATACTTTTGTCCAAATCCCAATCCAAAAGAAAAATTTTCAATCTTAAAAACACCACCAGCAGATTGCGGCATCCAATCGTTTTTACGACTTGTACCAATATCAGCGATCCATCCTTCTTCAATTTCCGAACTAAGTTGATATGATAATCCAAAGGCATAACTATCGAAGTTTGAAATTGCTGCTGGATTCATAAATCCAAGGTTAGAGATATCATTATCTATTGATGAGTTGCCTTTAGAGTTAAGTAAGTTTATCCCAAAACCTTGAGGAGTTATGATTGCTTGAGTATCACTTCTTTGTGGTAGAATAAAAGTTGAATAAATAAGAACTGAAAATAAAACTAACTTTTTCATAACGCCCCTGAAGAAATATTTTTCAAAACTGTCATCACGATGGCATAGCCAGAAGTGATCTGAATAATCAAACGGATTGCCACGTCTGGCATTGCCATAGTCGAAATGACTATAAACTTTAAAGATTGCTTCGCCCCGATGGCTACTAATGACATTCTTGAGAATTATTTAATTATTTTCTTTTCTCTTAAAATAGTTTCAATTGTAAGCGCGCCAATTTCCTGCAAATCATATTTTACACGTGTGCTTGGCTTTTTGATTTTGATATATCTGCTAAGATCAATCGGAGTTCCGATAACAACTGCATCACACTTTGTATTGTTGATTGTTGTTTCAAGATCTTTTAATTGTGCTGCTCCATATCCCATTGCAGGAAGCAATACACCAATGTTTGGGTATTTCTTATAAGTTTCTGTAATTGATTTTACTGTATAAGGTCTTGGATCAACTAATTCTTTTGCTCCAAGTTTTTGAGCAGCTACAACACCTGCACCGTATTTCATTTCACCGTGAGTTAGTGTTGGTCCGTCTTCAACAACAAGAACTCTTTTGCCTCTTATCAGTTCAGGTTTTTCAACTGTAACAGGAGAAGCACCCTCAATGATAGCTGCTTTTGGATTTACTTTCCTGACATTATCAATAACTGTTTTAATATTTGCTGCGTCAGCGGAATCTATTTTGTTTACAACAACCGCATCAGCCATTCTTAATGAAGTGTTACCGGGATAGTATTTCATCTCGTGTCCTGGTCTGTGTGGATCAACAACTGTAAAAGTTACATCAGCTTTGTAGAAAGAAAAATCATTATTTCCTCCATCCCACAAAATTACATCAGCTTCTTTTTCAGCTTCACGTAAAATTGCTTCGTAATCCACTCCTGCATAAATAACTCCGCCTCTTGCAATATGCGGTTCGTATTCTTCTATCTCTTCAATAGTACATTTATGTTTTTTAAGATCTGCGTAAGAAGCAAAGCGCTGTACTTTTTGTTTTACTAAATCACCATAAGGCATTGGATGACGAATTGCAACAACTTTTTTACCTGCTTTTGTTAATACTTCAACAATTTTTCTTGAAGTTTGTGATTTACCACATCCGGTTCTGACTGCAAGTACAGCAATAACAGGTTTGCTGCTCTTTACCTCTGTCTCTCTGGTGCCTAATAAACGGAATGAAACTCCCGCAGCATTAACAATTGAGGCTTTTGTCATTACGTATTCAAAAGGTACATCTGAGTATGAAAATACAACTTCATCAACTTTTAATCTTTTTATCAAAGACTCAAGTTCTTTCTCTTCATAAATTTTAATTCCATTTGGATAAAGTTTGCCGGCAAGTTGTTTTGGATATGTTCTGCCTTCTATGTTGGGTATTTGGGTTGCGGTAAATGCGACTACGTTGTAGTCTTTGTTGTCTCTGAAGTAAACGTTGAAGTTGTGGAAATCGCGTCCAGCAGCGCCCATTATCAACACGTTCTTACGAGCCATAAAAATACTCTCCTTTGTGCTTTTATTTTAAGTTGTTGTATAAAAAGTTTTTGGTTCATTGTTTAAGAAATTGTTAAAAATTATTACTACAAATTTAAGGCATTTTAGCTTAGTTTCCTCAAAAAATCGGTCGTTTTCATAGGTTTTTAATCAGAAGAATTTAAAAAGTGCGTTTAAGTTAAATAGGGCAAGAAAATTATGAACAGTTTTCAAAAAAAAATTTTATTTATTTAATTGAAAAAGAATATTTAGTACAGAAATACTAAATAGAATGGGAGAAGCTTGCCTCTTCTGAAATTGTCTTTTTATTGAGTTTTGCCTTTTATTGATAAATACTGCGAGGTTATTTCAGAAGTCGAAAATTGTTAATCATTCCCGTGTAAACGGGAATCCGTAACTTAAACTAAAAAGTAGATTCCCACTTTCGTGGGAATGACAAAAAAGTCTTTTTAACTTTTAAGATAGACTAATGCTTATAATCTATTTTAGCAGCATCAACTTTAGATTTTTAAACTGTTGATTTGCGTGTATTCTTGCAAAATAAATTCCTGAACTTACATTTTTTCCAAAAGCATTTTTGCCATTCCAAATAACTTCATAACTGCCTGCAGGTTTTTCTTCATTAACTAAAGTTATTATTTCGTTTCCAAGGATGTCGTAAACTTTTAATGAAACCATAGTATTGTCATTTCGAGGACCTTGTGACGAGAAATCTTTCAGATTCCTCACTTCGTTCGGAATGACATACAAGATAGTTGTAGCAGGATTGAAAGGATTCGGGTAAGCGGTTAATGCAAACTCTGAAGGAATAATTTCATCATCATCAACAAAAACAATGTTATTTGTTGCGCCCGGAGTTGGACTCATAAAAACCCAACTATCGTTACCATCACCGTATCGTCCAAATGACATATCTGTTTGCTGTGGACCAAAAGATATTGAATCTATTACTGACACCCCATCTGTTTCAACCAGGGCGATAAACTCACCATCTTTACTAAGCTTAAAGTTTACATGTATTCCTTGCTGTGAACCTTGTTCATCGCACCAGATTAAAAGATATTCTCCGGGGTTTAAGACTAAATTTGGTTGATTGAATTTATACTTTGTTAAGTTATCTTTTTTATCTGTAATAAATCTACCAGTTAAAGAAATTGGATTTGAGGTTGGATTATATAGTTCAATCCAGTCATCATATTCGCCGGCAGGATCAGTTGTTGTGGATTCATTATCTGCCATAAATTCATTGATTACTATATCATTAGTTATTATCTGAGGAGTAATTATCTCAACCGCTTTTCTTCTTGGATAGAATTGAAACTGATTACTATTATCTCTGGCTGATATAAAGAATTTTGCAATTGAATTATTTCCAAGCGGGGGAATTATACCAATCCATCTATCTGATTCTTCAATAATCTTTGAATTAATAATTGGAGAATAATTCATAGGAATTATTTCAGTTGGTGAATCATTTTTTTGAATATGAATTGCAACTTCACTCAATCCATCATTATCAAAAACCGATGCGTAAACTTTAATCGTGTCATTTGGTCCGGGATTTTTAGGCAGATAATCAATTTTATAAACAATTGGCTTAGCATTCTGATAAGAAAGCTGAGAAGGCAATGATGCATTTCTGAGGTTTACAAATTCTTTTAATCCATATTTAACATGGTCTTTGCTGTAACCAGATGCTGAATAAGAATTAAAAAAATCATTTGTATCAAAACCGTAATCAAGTATTCTGTAGTTATCATTTAGAGCTGATGTTGTGATTCTTTGTCTTAGACTATCCAATCTGCTTTCCCATAAATTCAGATCGTAAATATTTGATCTGAAAAATTCCAGAAAGTGAGTGTATAAATTTCTGTATTCAGGATTCTGCATTATTTTTTCAGCAAGTGGTCTGGATCCGCCAACTACTTTAGGAAAATTATATGGATTAGCATTTGCCCAGTTTATTCCAAACCAGTCAATCCCGAATGTGTTATCATAATCGTAAGGTATTAAATAAATTTTATCTTCACTTGGCTCGTGATATAAATAATAATTATTCATCAACGACCAATAATCATCCCACTCACCAAGAAGAATATTCATAGCAAAATATTTTAAAACTCCCGGTACATCAAGTATTGATTCCAATGAATCTACCAGTGATAATGATGCCGAGTTTTTAAGAGTAGTAATTAACTTAACAAGCTTTGTAAAATCTCCCTGCTCTTCATTAGTTTTTAATTCATAAGCTGGTCTGCCGTTATTGTTTAGATTTTTATAGAGATTGGGATCGCTACCGAGATAAACAAGATCAGCAGGGTAAAGGCATTTCCATAAGTTTCCGGAATCGTTATTAAAATTTTTATTCAGGAATTCATCATCAATATGTTCAACGGAAATGTAAAGACCATAGTATTGACCGTTAATATAAACCTCAGCGTGACTTGCTCTGCTAGCTTTCATTCCTATTGTTTGAAAATGGTCGAAGGAAAGTTTACTGCGAATGATTGATGGGTCATTATGCTCGCCATTGAGATTGAGTTTATCAACTCCATAAAATTCTCTGCCCGGAAAGAATGTATTAAAAGAAACTTTGAACGATTTTTTCTGAGCATCACGTGATGTGTTTCCTCTTAGTCTGAACCCAATTGAATCAACGGTTTCATTTATATAAGCATTTTGGAAATGAAATTTTGCAACAAATTCTGAATCGCTTTGAACATTTTGATAAATCCACTCAAGTGCAGAAGGATCTATTGTTATATCAACTCTTGCAACTTGTGAGTCATCATAAAGTTTCCGGCTTTCATCCTGCTGCGAATATGAAATAACAGTTAGAACGAAAATCAGGAATAATGTACCGGGAAAACATTTAACAGTAAAATTCATTATTTGTCCAATTGTTTTAAATGATTTATAAATGCCAATTTTTAAATTATCATATTTTCATGCTCGCTAACGCAGTCATCCACTATTCTTAAATCATCAAAAATGGATTTCCACTTTCGGGGGAATGACAAAACAATTATAAAATTAATTTGACGTAAACAAATACTGACCAAAGTTCAGCAAAAGATTATTAAATTACTATCACAAAAAAATATTTTTCGCTAAAAATTAAGCGAGGCTTTTATGCGATCACTTATTACTGTAATTCTTTTTACACTGGTGTTAAATGCGCAAACCACAATTAAATTCGATGATTATTTTATAGATAAAACACTCCGCATAGATTATTTTCATATCGGCGATGCTAAAACAGAAATGATTACGATTGACAAATTATTCAGCTATGGCATCTGGGCAGGTAGCCTAAATCATCTTGTTGATAATCTGAACAATGGAAAATATTATGTTAAAATTTATGATGCTGCCACAGGCAAATTAATTTATTCAAAAGGATTTAATACACTGTTTGGTGAATACGCATCAAGTGATGATGGTGTAAATGGTATTGTTAAAAGCTTTCATGAAACAGCAATTCTTCCTTTTCCAAAAAACAAAATCATTTTTGCCCTGGAAAAAAGAAATGAGAAAAACCTGCTTGATGAATTTTTCAGAACAGAAATTGATCCGCAAAGCATTTACATAATTAAAGATAAAATTGCTGATTCATCTGTAGAGATTTTTGACCCTGTTTCAAATGGTGATCCGCATAAAAAAGTTGATGTTGTTATCCTTGCAGAAGGTTACACAAAATCAGAAAGAGATAAATTTGAAAAAGATCTAAATCGGTTTGTAGAATTTTTCTTTGAGCAGGAACCTTATAAGTCACAAAAAAGTAATTTTAATATTTATGGTGTGTTTAAACCGTCAGAGGAATCAGGAACAGATTTACCCGGTGCTGATATTTTTGTTAATACAGTGCTTAACACTTCATTCTGGACTTTAGGATCGGAGAGATATTTGATGACGGAAGATAATTTATCAATGCGAAACCTTGCAGCACACGTTCCTTACGATGCAATTTACATTCAGGTTAATCATCCACGTTACGGCGGCGGAGGAATCTATAATCAATATTGTACTTACACGACTGATAATCAGTTCGCAAAATATTTATTTACTCATGAGTTTGGTCATTCATTTACTGGATTAGCAGATGAATATTACACTTCGGACGTTGCCTACAATGATTTTTTCAAACCAACAGTTGAGCCGGTTGAACCAAATATTACTGCATTACTTGATCCAAAAAATATTAAATGGAAAAAATATTTAAGTGATGGAATTGAAATCCCAACTCCGTGGGAAAAAGAAGAATTCGATCGATTCAGTTATGAATGGCTCAAAGAAAGAAACAGACTTAACAGTTATATAGCAGAGCTGAAGCGAAATCGGGCTCTTGAAGATCAAATCAAGGCAGCTGAAGAAGAATATGCAATTAAAGATAAAAAGCAGTCAGAGAAAGTTGATAATTATTTAATGAGCAGTAAGTACTGGAATAAAGTCGGTGCATTTGAAGGTGCCGGATATCAGCCAACAGGTTTATACCGACCGATGCTTGATTGTATAATGTTTTCAAAAGGAGATAAACCGTTTTGTAAAGTTTGTGAAGAAGCAATAAAAAAAATAATTGCAAATTATACTAATTAAATTTTCTCTGCGTCTTTGCGTGAAATGAATTTTGTCCTCGCCAGGACACAAAGGTGCTAAATTAAAAAGAGTATTATTATGAAAACAAAACTCGATATTGCAAAAAACTGGCTGCCGCGATACACAGGAACTCAAATTGATGAATTTGGTGACTATATGCTGCTGACTAATTTCCAAAATTATGTTGAAAGTTTTGCCGAAAGATTTAATTGTGATGTAAAAGGTATCGGCAGACCAATGCAAACCGCAACAAATTCAAATGGACTTTCAATAATTAATTTTGGAATAGGCTCTGCGAATGCTGCAACAATTATGGATTTACTTGTGGCAAGAGCTCCAAAGGGAGTGTTATTCCTTGGTAAGTGCGGCGGATTAAAACGCTCAACTGAGATCGGACATTTTATTCTGCCTACCGCCGCTATAAGAGGTGAAGGAACGAGTGATGATTACAAACCGGAAGAAGTACCGGCATTACCTTCGTTCAAGCTTCATAAATTTGTTTCAGAAAAAATTATTCAGCGTGGAATGGAATACAGAACGGGAGTAGTTTACACAACTAACCGCCGGGTCTGGGAATGGGACGAAGATTTTAAAAATTATTTAAAGACACTTTCTACAATAGCTATCGATATGGAAACTGCAACTTTGTTCATTGTAGGATTAGTGAATGAGATTCCACGCGGTGCGTTACTGCTTGTGTCTGATATTCCAATGATTCCGGAAGGTGTTAAAACTGAAAAATCTGATAAAGAAGTAACAGAAAAATTTGCAGATCTACATTTGGAAATTGGTATAGAAGCAATGACGGAAATAGGAATAAAAGGTGAGCACATAAAACATTTTACTTATTAAGATTCAATTGAATTTTGCTTAGAGTTAAATGTTTTATTTTCTATTTTCCAAATAATCTGCAACAGCAAAATCCAACAAATTCCCAGACTCCAACCTCCTAATACTTCTGTAAGTGAATGATTCCCTCCAAGGATTCTGCTAATGCCAACCAAAAAAATAATCATACTCAAATAGTACCTCAAAAATTTTTTTGTCTTATAATTTTTAGAAAATTTTTCTGAGAGGAAATATAAAGATAGATATAAGATAGCTGCAGTAAAGGCATGACCACTAGGGAAATGTGAATCTTCCACATTGGCGCCTAAGAAATCAGTAATTCCAAGATTTTCATTGAATGTATATTTAATAATTAAAAATAAAATAATCCCACCAATTATTTCACTAAGAAAATTTTTTAGTGAATTCCGATGTTTTGTAATATACAATATTATTGATATTCCAATAGTCATCAATAATAGAATTTCTTTACTTGCGATTGCCCCGAGATTACTATTAAGATGAAAAAACCACAATGGGCCAAAAGCATAACCTTGATTAACAGTATACCCCAGATTATTAAATAGAAGTATGTGTAAATCTTTTGACAAAGAATTAAACAATCCAATTGAACTTAGAAAGAAAATCGTCAATGATATGATGAAAAGAAAAATTATGGATTTATTTGTTTTCAACAGCAATAATTAAATCCTCTTACTCTTTATAATTTTTAGAAAGTGAAAGTAGACTTTCATTCAAATCCTCCTCCTAAATCCTTCTCCCATCACTTCATGAACATTACTGACAGTTACAAAAGCTTTTGGGTCAATCTTCTTAATGATATTTAAAAGTTTAGACAGTTCTTTCAATGTTACAACTGTTGTCAGCATTTCTTTGTCTATGTTACGATATAGTCCTCGGGCTTTAATTGCTGTGGCACCGCGACTCAAATCATTCATGATCACTTTTGCAATATCATCATTTTTATCTGAAATGATATTTACAGAGCGTGCATAATCAAAACCATCTATTATTACATCAACAAGCCGGCTTGAAATAAATAGTAAAAACAAAGCATAGAAAGTTAGAGTAACTGCTGACCGGTTACCTGCTAAATCTTTAAACTCAATTATAAAACCGGCAAGCAGAATTACAAAAAAATCTGTAATCATAATTGCCATTCCGGGTTTTACACCATATCTTTTTTGCATAATTGCAGCAACAATATCAGATCCCGCAGTTGTACCTCTGAATTTAAATATTATTCCCAGACCTATTCCGAGCAGAGCTGCACCAAGTAAAATCAGAAAAAGAAAATCATTCTGCTGAAGATCTTTAATAGTTTGAGTATGTTGTAAACCTAAACCTCCAATAAACGGAAATTCACCTCTGAAAAAATCTATAAAGAAAGAGCTAAGTGTAAAACCATAAAAAGTTCTTATCCCAAATTCTTTACCTAACTCTTTTATACCCCAAAGATATAGAGGAATGTTAAGAACCCAAATCATCAATCCGACAGGTAATCCTGTTAGATAATGAACGCTCATAGAAAGGCCACTTACTCCACCGGGTACAACTTTAGCATCAACAAGAAAAACTCCAATGCCAATTGCCATTATTGCTGCACCCAATGTAATAGCAATGTAATCAATTACCGGATGCTCTTTTAATAATTTATCGTCCATGCTTTATCCTAAAAAATTATTTGCAAAATTATGGATAAAGATGATAAGGGTGAATAAAAATAATACTTTTATTTGGAGCTTATCATCTGGAGTAAAAAGTTTATTTTTGATTATGACACTTAAACAAAAACTGGAATATCATTATAAAGTTTTTGACAGGACAAAACTTGAACCTGATCCATTGCAATTTTTACATCTGTTTGACCGTGAAGAAGACATTGAACTTATTGGTTTTATTGCTTCTTTATTTGCATATGGAAATGTGAAACAAATTGAAAATACACTACACAGACTTATTAAGTTGTTTGAGAATAGGCCTTATAAGTTCATAACTAATTTTTCCGAAAAGGATGCACAAAAAATATCAGGTATAAAGCATAGATTTTATTCTGATGAAGATATAAAAAAATTATTCTACGTTTTGAAAAGTGAATTGTATAAGTATTCATCCATCAAAAATGTTTTTTTTAAGGGTTACGTTTTTTCCGATAAAAATGTAAAAAACGGTATTTCGAACTTTTCAGATCACTTCTTAAACTCATTTAATGAGGCATTTGGGGATATTTCTAACGGCATAAAATTTATGTTTCCATTACCACAAAAGGGAAGTGCCTGCAAGAGAATGAATCTCTTTTTACGATGGATGGTCAGAAAGGATGAGCTTGATTTTGGTTTGTGGAGCGAAATAAAAACCAGTCATCTTGTGATACCTGTGGACACACATATAGCCAGAATTTGTAAGTCACTTAAACTTACAAAACGTAAAAATGTAAGCTGGCAAATGGCAGAAGAAATTACCAGCAATCTTATGAAATATGATCCAGTGGATCCGGTAAAATATGATTTTGCAATCTGCCATATTGGAATAAGAAAATTAAAGTTTTAAGTTTTAACAGATAAAAGTTTATTAACTAATGAAACAAATATCAGAAGATCATTTTCCGTTTAAATACCTTGTATTCTTTTTAGTTATCTCTGTTGTAATAGGATTGATAGGATATCTTTTCTATAGCGATAGAAAAAAAGATATAGAAGATGAGTTGTACAGACATGTGGTTGCAATTAAAGAGATTAAGTTGCAGCAAATTGAAAAAGAGCAGTTACAAAGAAAATTAATCATTGAATCATTCATTCAGCTGCCGGAAATAACTCAGGATATTCAGGATCTGGTAACTAACAAATCAAATCAGATAATTCTCAATAAAATTGCAAAGTGGGGCAATGAACTTAAAACAGATTTTGATTTTGTTAGTTTAAATATTTTCGATACAAATGCTAATGTGATTTTTTCAACCAATAAAAGTCAAAACATATCCAGATCTTTTCTTAAACACGAGCTTGAAGTATTACTTAAAAAAGATTCCTCATCAGTTACCAATCTCTATCTTGGAATAGATAAAGTTTTAATACAGGGGATAATTACTCCTGTTAAAAGATCAAATAAGCTTATTGGATTTATTTGGACTGAGGTTTCTTTCTTTGAATATCTGCAGCCAATAATTTCTTACACCAAACAGGAATCTGAAGATGTTGAATTTGTATTGTTAAAGAGAAATAGTGATCTGGGCTTTGTATTGAAAGAAATAAGAGAAGAAACCGGAGTCGTTTTAAGAACTCTTCCATTAAGCAAACAAAACAAGGATGAGTTAGAAAAAAGCATTTTTCAAAAAAAGAGCAGCAACAACATTGAATTAAACGAATCGAAATCTATCACATCTGTTAATAATGTACCTGGTACTGATTGGTACTTAATTGCAAAAATTGATCAGGAAAAAATAACTGAATCAACCAAGAATACAGCGATCGTAGTTCTGATTATTTCACTTTTGCTGATTGGTCTATCAGCAAGTATAACTTACGCAATCTGGAAGCAAAGCAGGTTACACTTCATTACCCGAACACTAAATCTGATTAAGGAAAAAGATGCACTAAGCGAGCGATATACATCATTAACCAGATATGCAAATGATATGATTCTTAGTCTGGATAAAAATGGAAATATTCTTGAAGCCAATCAGAAAGCATTTGATACTTATGGATTTACTAAAACCGAATTCTTAAATATGAATTTGCTTGATTTAAGTTATGATAGAAAAAAAGATGTGGAAATAATTTTTTCATCAGTCAATACTGAAAAAGGAATTTTATTTGAAACAAACCATAAGAGGAAAAACGGAACCATAATTCCTGTTGAAATAAGTGCAAAACTTATTAAACAAGGCGATGAAGAAATTTTACTGGCAATAATCCGTGATAACACTGAAAGAAAAAAACTTGAGCTGGATTTAATCCTTGCCAAAGACAAAGCAGAAGAGATGGATAGACTTAAAACCATTTTCCTTTCAAATATGAGTCACGAATTAAACACTCCGATGAGCGGAATAATCGGATTTTCTGAACTCCTACTAAATGAATTAGAAGATGAAAATCATAAAGATATGGCTGCATTTATACATAAGAGCAGCAGAAGATTGAATGATACACTTACTTCTCTGCTTGATATTTCAAAACTGGAATCTCAGAAAATGCAGGTTAAACTTGAAACAGTTGAGTTGATTACAATCCTGACAGAGTGTAAAAATAATTATCATCAATCTGCAATTGCAAAAGGGTTAATAATAAATCTTGATGCAAAAGCAGAAAAGATATTTGTTAAAGGTGAGTATTCTATCCTGTTAAAAATATTTAATAATTTGCTGGATAATGCAGTTAAATACACCAGGCATGGTGAAATAAACATTGTTGCAGAGAAAATAAAAAATAATGCATCAGTAAAAATTTGTGATACCGGCATAGGAATTTCAGAAGAACATCTGGATTTAATATTCGAACCATTCAGGCAGGTTAGTGAAGGACTTACAAGAAAATTTGAGGGTACCGGTCTTGGATTAACCATAACAAAAAAGTTTATCGATGTGTTAAATGGCTCAATGGAGATTCAAAGTGAGGTTAATGTAGGAACAACGATTACTGTCTTTATACCTCTGGCTTCGTAAAGATGGATAGAAGCTAAAATTATTAAACAGTCAAATCTTATTGATAAAATATCCTATCTGTTCTATTCTCAGCAGAATATTTGAATAAATAATGCAAAAAGTGTTGAGAATTATAACCATTCATGCTTAACTTTAACATATTATTTTTAGAGAAAATGTGGCTCTAACCACAATCATAATTGCTCAGTAACAGGAGAAAGAATATGGCAGAGCAAAAGAAATTTGTCCCCTTTGTTTCACCCGAAACCAATATGACAGAATTTACAATAAGAGCCTTAATAATTGGACTCGTACTTGCTGTTGTACTTGGTGCCGCAAATGCTTACCTCGGATTAAAAGCCGGAATGACAATCGCAGCAACTTATCCTGCTGCCGTAATTGGTATGGCTTTAATCAAACTAATGAAAGGAACTATACTTGAAGAAAACTTTACAAGAACAGTTGGCTCTATAGGCGAGTCAATTGCTGCAGGTGCCATCTTTACATTACCTGCATTTTTTATTGCCGGAATTTGGGATCCGTTTTTTACTCCCGGCAATTATATGATTTCTGCAGCAATAATGGTTGCAGGTGGTGTTCTTGGTATTATGTTCGTTGCTTTGTTAAGAAGAGTTATGGTAGAAGATGTTGAGTTACCTTTCCCGGAATCAGTAGCTGCTGCTGAAATTCACAAGGCAGGAAGACATGGTACTGGTGGTTCAAAATTTCTATTTGGTGCAATGGGAATAGGTGCTGTAATTCAGGCATTAGGTCAGTTTAAACTTTTTGCTACTTCCTGGGATAAATTATTTACACTTGGTAATGGTCATTTATTATTCCGTTCTCCGGATGTAAGTCCCGCTTATATGGGTGTGGGCTACATTATCGGACCAAGACTTGCTGCATTAAACTTTAGCGGTGGTGTTTTGGCTTGGGGCTTATTAACACCTATGATTGCTTTCTTTAAATATTACAATACAGAACTGCCTGCAGATTTTAGCTGGGCAGAAACAATGGTTAAAGTTTGGAAGGATTATGTTAGACCAATTGCAATTGGCGGAATGTTAGTTGGTGCCGGTTTTACTTTATGGAAAATGCGTAAAAGCCTTGCGACCGGAATAGCAAGATCTGTTGGCGATGTTAAAAAAGCTGCAACCGGTGAACACGTTGAAATCAGAACCGAAAAAGACATTAGCTTTAATTGGGTAATGATTGGAATATTAGGTACTGCAGTTGCAACATTTTTTATATATAATTATTTCGCTCAGGATATTCTCGCAGCACTTGTTGCTACTATCGTAATGATAATTGCAGGATTTTTCTTCGCAGCTGTTTCAGGTTATCTTGTTGGAATTATCGGATCAAGTAATAACCCTATCAGCGGTTTAACATTATCAACATTGGTTGTTGCTGCAATACTAATGGTTGCACTCGGAATGAAAGGAACTCAAGGCGTTGCTGCAGTTCTTGGTGTTGCTGCAGTCGTCTGTGTAGCCGCTGCTGTTGCAGGTGAAATGCTTCAGGATTTAAAAGCCGGACACATCCTCGGTGGTACTCCCTGGAAAATGCAGGTTGGTGATATAATTGGCGTAGTTGTTTCAGCGGCTGTGATGTTTCTTCCGCTTCTGATTTTACATGAAGGCGATATTAAAATGGGTGGTGCCGGATTTGGCGGCGATAAATTACCGGCTCCTCAGGCAAGCTTAATGGCTATTCTTTCAAAAGGAATTGTAGCCGGCGATATGGAGTGGATTTTAATTTTTGTTGGAATGTTAATGGGTGTTGGATTTATACTAATGAATGTTAAAAGTCCGATGCTTGTTAGTGTTGGTATGTATCTGCCGTTAGGTACTACTTTTGCCATCTTCGTTGGTGGTTTGATTAAAGGAATAGTTGAAAAAGTTAATGCAAAAAGAAACTTTAATGATGCGCAAAAATCACGAGTTGAAAATAACGGAATTTTACTTGCAGCCGGATTAATTGCCGGTGAAGCGTTGATTGGATTACTGTTTGCGGGATTTGCTTTCTTCGAAGTTCCATTGTTCAGCATATTTGCAGAACCATCATTCATAATTAGTTTGATAGTGTTTGCATTTATTGCGTGGTTACTTGTGCAGATTCCTGTTAAGAATGCAGGTAATCCTGATGATCCGGCTCCGCCGCAGGTTTCAATGTAGTTTTTGTTGATTAACTTTTTATTGTTATTAAATTTTATGGTCATCTTGAGCGAAGTCGAAAGATGACCAATTCTTTTTTTAATAAATAACGTGTCACGCCTGTATGCTAACAGACAGGCTTCGGCTTCGCTCCATTAGACTTAGAGTGTTATTAATTTTAATTTTATAAAAACATTTAA